>PLXJ01000013.1 GCA_003151395.1 Actinomycetota bacterium
GGCGGTGGAGTTTGGGTCAACTTATGGACTCCAAAATCTCAGCGGCGCGATCTCGCATTGCCCCAGATGATTTATTGAAATACGAGGTAATCGGTCGCCCGATGACGATGAAATTGGAACCTGCGTTCATGGCATCTTGCGGTGACATCACTCGGCTTTGGTCCCCCAACTCCGAGTCGGCAGGGCGAACTCCTGGAGTGATGAGCACTACATCGGGGCCGATCGCAGCTCGAATCGCGGAGACTTCAAGTGGGGAAGAGACGATTGCGCGTGCACCAGAATTCACAGCGTTAGTAGCTAGCGCCCTGGCAAAGTCAATTGGGGTTATATCAATTCCCATGTGTGATAACTCCGTTGGATCAAGGGAGGTTAATACAGTCACGGCCGTGATATCAATATTCGGTGCAGCATCCGCCGCGGCGCGAATCATCGCCGATCCACCTGCTGCGTGAACAGTTAAAAATCTTGGTTCTAAATCTTTTATAGAATTTACCGCTCCCGCAACTGTGTGAGGAATGTCATGTAATTTCAAATCTAGGAAGATATCAAAATCACCGTTATCGCGAAGTTCTTGTAGTCCACTCTTGCCAAATTTAAGAAAGAATTCCAAACCTACTTTGTAGATATCAATTGAATCTCGAGTGGCAATTATCCAATTAACAGCCGTTTCTAAGTCGCTGGTATCAAGAGCCAAGATTATGGGTGAGATCTCTCTTTTCAATTCGCCTACTTTCACTTGGATTCCGTTCGATGCGCATAACTCACTGCTTCAACAAAAGAATTGAATCCTCTAGCTATGCATAGTTCCTCTAATTCGTTTTTGATGGTTATAGCCGCCATCGGATTTCCAAAAGTTGCTGTCCCAACTGATATCGCGTTCGCTCCGGCAAGAACTAGTTCAAATGCGTCGCGTCCATTAGCCACGCCTCCCATTCCGACAATTGGAATTGTAGGTAATGCTGCTCTCACCTGGTAGATAGCCCGCACCGCGATTGGTCTAATCGCCGGACCGGAAAGTCCGCCAGTGCGTTGTGAAAGCTTAGGTGACAAAGTGTTTGTATCTATAACCATCCCCAAAAGGGTGTTTATTAACGCCAATGAATCTGCGCCTGCCTCCACAACGCTCTGCGCGATCGCCGTAATATCCGTAACGTCTGGTGAAAGTTTTGCAATGATGGGTAACTCTCCGCCAATATTTCTACGAACAGCTGCGATAGCGTCTCGAGCGGTCTCTGGATTGCACGCAAAAACTTGTCCGCGATTTTCTACATTCGGGCACGAGATATTCACTTCAATGGCGCTGAGGCCTGAAACGGTCCGCAATTTACGGGCCAATACCGCGTAATCTTCGACGGTTTCGCCGGCAATACTGACGATGATGCGCGCCCCTTGGTCGCGGAGCCAAGGTATATCGTTCTCTAAAAAGAGGTCAATTCCGGGTCCTTGCAACCCAATTGAGTTGAGCATTCCACTCGGTGTTTCGGCCATTCGTGGAGTAGCACGCCCACTTCGTGGCTTGAGCATTATGGACTTAGTAACGATGGCACCCAAATCACTCAATGAAAAGAAGTGAACTAACTCTTTTCCAGAACCAGCGCAGCCGGAAGCGGTGAAAATTGGGTTGGGGAAAGTAGTCCCTGCGATATCGGTGCCAAAGTTAAAATTCATTTTCCCCACACACCATCAGGAATATCCCGTGATTTACTCCATAAGACTTTGTTACCGTTCATGACCGGTCCATCTACGCAGGTACGGGTCATTCGTATTACGCCGTCATCTCCCTCGACTGGGAGTACGCATGTCATGCAAACTCCAATTCCACATGCCATTGCCTCTTCAACAGAACATTGATGCACGATTCCCACCTGCTGGGTGATTGCGGTTATCGCTTCCAACATTGCCATCGGTCCGCAAGAATAAATAAGATCTATCTCGTGCTCTTGGATTAGGGCAGGAAGCACATCACTCACGCGCCCAGTAGTTCCAGCACTTCCATCATCAGTTGTAATCGTCAAAGAATTCACGGAGCGTTTACCCTCTAGTGGTGCGTAAATCTTTCCAGCAGTGCTGGCGCCTAGCACCATATCGACACGACAGCCACGGGATTTGAGGGTTTCAGCCAGCGCAAAAAGCGGCGCGGAACCATAACCACCGCCGACCAGCAGTGCATTGACCGGTTGCGTAGGAATTCCAAAGGCGGTGCCGAGTGGCGCGATGAGATTTACCTTCTGGCCCGCAACCTGCGAAGCCAACCATTTACTTCCATTTCCCAGTGGAGCAACTACTAATTCCAATAGTCCCGTTCCATCGGCGCGCATACTTGCCCGGTAGATTGCAAAGGCACGTCGCAAAACCATGGAAGAGGCAGGACCGCCGACTGCTATGGCAACAAAATTTCCAGGACGGCAACCGTTAGCCATCTCGTCGACCGAAAAGACCATGTGGTTGTAAGTACCGATGCGTTTATTCGAAATTATTTCCGCATCCATTTGAACCGCTTTTGAATTGATCATCGGCCGACTAGTTTCTGCCATTGCTGCAGGGAACGAATCGATGCTTCATGATCGTTCAATTCTGTAATGCCTGAAACCGCTGCTTTAAACCCGGCGATCGTCGTAATAATAGGAATTCCCCGTTGAACTGAAGCGGTGCGAATGAGCCACCCATCGTGACGAGTTCCGCGGCCTAAGGGAGTATTAATAACCAAATCAACTTGCCCGGTGTTAATAATATCCACGGCCGATAAACCCTCGCCTGGCTCTGAATTTTTTCGGACTAGGGTAGAAGGAACTCCATTTAGATTGAGTAGGTGGTGGGTACCAGCCGTCGTGAAGAGTTTGAATCCCAATTGAACAAGTTCGCGCGCTGGTTGAATGCTCGCTCTCTTGTCTCGCTCTGAAAGCGAGAGAAAGACGCTTCCACTTTTAGGGAGCGCTCCGAAGGAAGCAGTTTGGCTTTTTGAGTATGCCTCGCCGAATGTTTCAGCAATCCCCATGACCTCTCCGGTTGAACGCATCTCGGGACCCAACACCGAGTCAACGCCCGTTCCATCAATGCGCCGGAAACGATTCCACGGCAGTACTGCTTCTTTAACGCAGACCCCAAATGGCAACCCATCCCCCGAAGTTGGCAATAATCCGTTTTCACGCAATTGCTTGATGCTTCTTCCAATTGAGATGAGCGCCGCGGCCTTTGCAAGCGGAATCCCCGTTGCTTTCGAGACGAATGGAACAGTTCTCGAGGCTCGAGGATTGGCCTCTAAAACATAGAGAATTCCGTCCGCCCGAGAGATGGCAAATTGGATATTGATAAGCCCGCGAACATCAACGCCACGAGCAATCTTTTCGGTGGCAATTTTAATTTCAGCCAGTTGCGTTGAGCTCAGTGACATACTTGGGAGAACGCAAGCGGAATCGCCCGAGTGAATTCCGGCTTCTTCAATATGCTCCATGATTCCAGCCATATACAACTGGTCTCCATCGAAAAGCGCATCGACATCTATCTCAATCGCATCATCAAGAAATCGATCGATGAGAACCGGTTGATTAGGTGTAATTTCCGTCGCTTTCTCAATAAAACCTTTGAGGGACTCATCATCATAAACAATTTCCATACCACGCCCACCAAGAACGAAGGATGGCCGAACTAGAACTGGATAGGAAATTTCAGCAGCTACATTGACCGCTTCAGAGTATGAGCGTGCTAATCCGAATTTCGGAGCGCGGAGATCGTTCTCCTGAAGGATGCGACCGAATTCACCTCGATCCTCGGCCCTATCTATTGCAAGTGGACTAGTTCCTAATATCGTTACTCCGGCGTTGAGTAGACCGCGCGCCAACCCAAGCGGAGTCTGTCCTCCGAGTTGAGCTATGACACCTAATACCGGACCAGCTGAGGACTCAGCCGCGATAACCTCTAAAACATCTTCCAACGTAAGAGGCTCAAAATACAATCTGTCAGAGGTGTCGTAGTCAGTCGAAACCGTCTCTGGATTGCAATTGATCATAATTGTTTCAAATCCGGCGTCGCGAAGTGCAAAGGCAGCGTGCACGCACGAGTAATCAAATTCCAATCCTTGACCGATGCGATTAGGGCCGCTCCCTAAAATGATTACAGCGGGCTTGGTGCGAGGTAAAACTTCGGATTCAAGATCGTATGAGGAGTAGTAATACGGAGTATTTGATTCAAATTCTGCGGCACACGTATCCACCATCTTGAAGACCGGCCGAATATTCAGAGAGAGTCTTTCGGTTCGAATTGCGACTTCTGATACTTCTCGAAGTTCGGCAATTTGTATATCCGAGAAACCATTTAACTTTGCCCGGCGAAGGAGAAGCGCATCAAGTGTCGGTGTCTTTGCAATCTCGGTCGCGATTTTATTTATTTGCTGTATTTGAGCCAGAAACCAGGGATCAATTTTGCAAATGGAGTAAATCTCTTCGATGCTCGCGCCGAGCCACAAAGCCCGTTGCACCTGCTGCAGCCGCCATTCTGTCGGAGTTCCGATTTTTGCGAGGAGCGATTCGAGAGACTCCCCAGCGTTTTTCCAGGAAAAGGTACTTCCTTTTTTCTCGAGTGAGCGCAAAGCTTTTTGAAGCGCTTCTGCAAAGGATCGTCCCAGCGCCATAGCTTCGCCCACCGATTTCATGGTGGTTGTTAGCCGGGGATCCGCTTCTGAAAATTTTTCGAAGGCAAACCGTGGAACCTTCACAACAATGTAATCCAGAGTTGGTTCGAATGAAGCGGGTGTGCTCTTTGTGATGTCGTTCTCAATTTCATCCAAGGTGTAGCCAACGGCCAATTTGGTAGCGATCTTTGCAATTGGGAATCCGGTAGCTTTTGAAGCAAGTGCTGAAGAGCGAGAAACTCGCGGGTTCATCTCGATCACAATTATCCGACCATCTATTGGATTGACTGCGAATTGGATATTGCATCCGCCGGTTTCAACACCCACTTCTCGAATAATCGAGATCGAGAGATCACGAAGGCGTTGATATTCAACATCCGTCAGCGTCAGCGCAGGTGCTACGGTGATGGAATCACCCGTGTGGACTCCCATTGGGTCAACATTTTCGATGCTACAAACAATGACAACATTGTCTTGTACATCCCGCATGACTTCTAGTTCGAATTCCTTCCATCCAAGTATAGATTCCTCGAGAAGTACTTCATTAGTTGGACTGTGGCGTAGCCCTGCACCAGCGATTAACTCGAGTTCACTTTGATTGAAGGCGATACCAGAACCCAGACCACCCATTGTGAAAGATGGTCTTATTACAACCGGATAATTGAGCTCAATAGCTGCGCCGAGACACTCTGACATTGAGTGGCAGATCCGAGATCGTGCGGATTCACCCCCGACTTTCGCGACAATGGTTTTGAATATTTCACGATCCTCACCGCGTGAGATTGCCTCTACATTTGCACCGATCAGACGGACACCGTATTTTTCAAATGATCCTCGGGAGTGAAGCGCCATCGCAGCGTTGAGGGCGGTCTGGCCGCCGAGAGTAGCCAAGACTGCCGAAGGTTTTTCAATAGCCATAATTTTTTCGATGAATTCTGGAGTGATAGGTTCAATATAAGTCGCATCCGCAAATTCGGGATCAGTCATGATCGTAGCGGGATTCGAATTAATCAAAATAACTCGAATTCCTTCTTCTCGTAAAACTCGACAGGCTTGCACACCTGAATAATCAAATTCGCAGGCTTGACCAATGACTATTGGACCAGAACCAATGACTAGAACGCTTTCAATCGAAGTATCTCTAGGCATTTTCGACCTTATGGCTCTTGAAGGCCCGAGACTTGCTCATGAGTTCTGCGAAATGGTCGAAGAGATAGGCCGCATCGTGAGGCCCCGCGGCAGACTCCGGGTGGTATTGCACGCTAAAAGCGGGTCGCTCAAGTAGTTCTAGTCCCTCAACCACCCCGTCATTCAGACATATATGGCTCACAAAACCAGCTCCAAATACCGTTCGAAAATTATTATCAACCGGTGCGGCAACTGCAAAACCGTGATTATGGGCCGTGATTTCTACTTTGCTTGTGCGCAAATTTTTGACCGGCTGATTGATCCCGCGATGGCCAAAGGGCAATTTATACGTATCAAAACCTAGGGCACGTCCAAGTATCTGATGCCCAAAGCAGATTCCAAATATCGGAATTTCATTCAGCAGAAATTCTCTCACGAGAGCAACAACTGAGGTCATAGTTGCTGGATCACCAGGACCATTTGAAATGAAGAGCCCATCGGGACTCATCTTCATAATCTCCTCGGCAGTCGTGCCAAGGGGGAATACCGTGACTTCCATTCCGCGTTGCGACATTGAACGTGGAGTTGCATTTTTTATACCTAAATCTATGGCTGCCACTCGAAATTTAGTAGGAGTCCCGGCAGGCGGGTGGACCACATACTTCTCTTTCGTTGTCACATCATTGGCTAAGAAAGCGCCTGTCATCGCGGACGTGGCACGAACTCGTATGACCATCTCATCGCGAGTAAGTTCGGTACCTGAAAAGATACCCATTCGCATTGCTCCCCGATCACGCAAGTGACGTGTAATTGCGCGGGTGTCAACTCCTTGTATTCCAACCACACCCGCCTGAAGTAAGGCGTCTTCCAATGAATACTGAGAACGCCAATTACTGACCCGAGGTGCCGGATTTCGGACTACAAAACCCGATACCCAAATCCGATCCGATTCCATGTCCATATCATTCATACCGGTGTTGCCGATATGGGGAGCTGTCATGATCACGATCTGCTTGTGATAAGAAGGGTCGGATAAGGTCTCTTGGTATCCAGTCATGCCCGTTGAAAAAACCGCTTCACCATAAGTTTCCCCAAGGGTTGCCCAACTGGTTCCTTCAAATATGGCGCCATCGTCCAAGACGAGAAAGGCCCTACTCATATTTCATTCCCGTCAATTGGCCATCCCGAACAACGTGCACTCCACGATAGAAAGTATGCACAACGGTTGCCGGCAATACCATCTCCGCAAATGGTGTGTTATTACTCCTGGAATGTAATTGATTACGGTTTACCTTCCACTCTGCGTTCGGATCAACCACGATAAAATTCGCGAAACTTCCTATTTCGATTCCGTAATGATCTTCGTATCCTGCAATTTTTGCTGGAGTCGTGGACATCCGATTCACAAGCGTTGGCCAACTCATGAGACCTGTTTTAATCAGTGACTGCACTACAACTGAGAGCGCGGTTTCTAAACCCACCATTCCGAAGGCCGCCGCTGCCCACTCACAATCTTTATCTTCAGAGGGGTGCGGTGCGTGATCTGTTGCGACGATATCGATAGTGCCGTCCGCTAAGCCGGTTCGAAGCGCATCTACATCAGCCTGAGTGCGGAGTGGCGGGTTAACTTTGTAAATTGGATCGTAACCCTCGGCTAGATCATCTGTTAACAAAAGATGATGTGGAGTCACTTCGGCGGTAACTGAAATTCCTTGACTCTTGGCCCAGCGAACGAGTTCTACTCCACCCTTTGTAGTTAAATGACAGATGTGCAATCTGCTCTGCACATAATGAGCCATTAAAATATCGCGGGCAATGATGGATTCTTCTGCGACTGCTGGCCAGCCTTTTAGACCTAAACGGCTCGAGACGGCCCCTTCGTTCATCTGAGCACCTGCGGTTAACTTAGGCTCCTGCGCATGCTGAGCGATAACTCCTCCGAAGGTTTTTACATATTCGAGGGCGCGACGCATCAAGAGCGGATCACTCACGCAATTTCCGTCATCGCTGAAAATCCGAACCCGTGCGGCAGATTGAGCCATTGCCGAAATTTCGGATAATGAGTCGCCCTTAAGGCCCACGGTCACGGCACCAATTGGATAAACATCGCACAATCCAGCGGCTTTGCCCAATCTGGCAACTTGTTCCACTACCCCAGCCGTATCAGCAACAGGAGAGGTATTCGCCATAGCGCTCACCGCCGTGTAGCCACCAATCACAGCGGCCCTGCTGCCAGTCGCAATAGTTTCGGAATTCTCCTTCCCAGGTTCTCGCAGGTGAGTATGAAGATCCACCAGCCCTGGAAGTAGGTAATTTCCTTTGACATCAATGTTAGGAAGCTCAGAGGTAATTCCGGGAGAAATTCGTGAAATACGATCAGATCGGACTTCGACATCCACAGCTACTCCGTCAGCCAAGACCGCATTTTTTAACAGAAAGTCGTTGTTTCTCAAACGAGAACTCCTTCCGTGGGAATCGGTGCCCCGCCCATAAGTAAATACAGAACCGCCATTCGAACTACGACACCATTTGCAACTTGTTCAAGTATTACAGATTGCTCGCTATCAGCGCTGGCCGCAGAAATTTCTAAACCGCGGTTCATAGGTCCGGGGTGCATAATGATTGCACTCTTTTTTAGCGCTCGTAGCCGCTCGGTAGTCAGACCGTAATCTCGTGAATATTCACGTTCTGTAGGGAAAAATGCGTCATCCATACGCTCTGATTGGACTCGCAACATCATGACGGCGTCGAGCGCCGGAATCTCTTCATCCAAACTATAAGAAACGTTGACCGGCCAACTTTCCACGCCGATTGGAATTAGGGTCGGCGGTGCAATGAGAGTCACTTTCGCGCCTAGCATGGTGAGTAGTAATGCATCACTTCTAGCAACACGTGAGTGAAGAATATCTCCCACGATACCAATGCGTAGCCCTTGGAAATCTGTTTTGTGGGCCGGAAAATGGCTCCTTATAGTGAATGCATCAAGAAGCGCCTGCGTGGGATGCTCATGAGTTCCGTCGCCTGCGTTTACAACGTGGGCCTTAATCCACCCGGATTCAGCTAATCGCTGTGCCGAACCAGATGCGCCATGCCGAATAATGATGAGTTCGGCTCCCATCGCTTCGAGCGTCTGCGCAGTGTCTTTAAGGGATTCGCCCTTGCTTACACTGGAACCTTTTGCGGAAAAGTTAATAACATCAGCTGATAATCGTTTGGCTGCCGCCTCAAAACTTAACCGCGTTCTAGTGGAATCTTCAAAAAATAAGTTGACAACGGTTCTGCCTCGAAGAGTGGGCAACTTCTTGATCGCTCCATCGGTGATACGCGAGAGTTCATGAGCGGTGTCGAGAAGTTCAAAAGCCTCGACTCTAGTTAGATCTTTAATTGATAATAAGTTTCGAGTGTGCATTAAATACCCACTTCGATATTTCCCACTTCGATATTTCCCACTTCGACTTGGTCAGTCCCGTCGACTTCCAGTAATTGAACCCGAACCGTTTCGCGCGCGTTTGTCGGAATATTCTTTCCAACATAATCAGCCCGTATAGGTAACTCCCTATGCCCTCTATCGATCAGAACGGCAAGTTGTACTGTCTTGGGTCTGCCCAATTCTCCGAGCGCATCGAGCGCTGCTCTGATAGTTCTTCCTGAAAAGAGCACGTCATCAACCAACACGACATCTTTTCCTTGAATTCCCACAGAAGGAATCTGAGTGGGAACTAACGGCCTAGGAGGGCGTAGCCGAAGGTCATCGCGATACATTGTTATATCCAGTACTCCGACGGGCACTGGGGAATCGATTGATGCGAGAAACGCACCGATCCTTTGAGCGAGGGTGACCCCTCTCGTTGGGATACCAAGCAAAACTACAGAATCGAGCCCATGATTATGTTCAATTATTTCGTGGGCGATACGCTTTAAGGAGCGACTAATCTCGCTCTGTTCCAACACAATACTCATGAGTTCTCCTTTGCCGCCTCACAGGACGTCAGTTAAAGGAAGTGCGGGTTATCCCGCTCGCTAAGAATAGCAGTCTCTTTAAGAGAGTGAAATCACTGATTTCAGCATGATAACCCGCCCCAGGACGCCGTTTATATAGGCGGCTGAATCCTTTGTGGAGAGCTCCTGAGCAATTTCTATCGCCTCTGAAACCGCAACCTTGTCATCTACAGATTGGTTCCAAAGAATTTCATAAAGGGCGATCCGAAGCAGATTGCGATCAATAGTTGGCATTCGATCCATATCCCATCCTTCGGCATAGGTATGAATCAGTTCATCGATTTTGACTTGATGTTCTGCTACCCCTAGAACCAAAGTTCTCACGTAATCGCCTTGGGAGAGTTCTTCAATCCCCCGAGTGTCGATCAGATCGCTGGCCTTTACTTCGCGCAGATCCGCCTCGAAAAGCAGATCTAAGGCGCGCTTTCGAGCCTTGCGTCTAGCGGTCATAGCTTCGGGCAGCTAGCGTGAGGAGAAAAATTAGGAATTTGCTCGACCGAGATAGGCGCCAGTCCTAGTATCAACGAGCACTTTCTCATCTTGTTTAATGAAGAGTGGAACTTGGATTTGAATCCCTGTCTCAACGGTCGCTGGCTTAGTGCCACCCGAAGAACGGTCACCTTGTAGTCCAGGCTCGGTGTAGGTGATCAAAAGCTCCACGGAGGCGGGAAGTTCTATATAAAGCGGGTTCCCTTCATGAACCGCCACGAGGGCTTCAACATTTTCCAACATGTAATCGGCGGCATCTCCGACAACTTCAGGACTGATCGACATTTGATCATAATTTTGGGTATCCATGAATATGAAGCCATCGCCATCGCGGTAGAGGAACTGCATGTCGCGTTTCTCAAGCTGAGCGATATCTACCTTGACGCCTGCGTTAAAAGTTCGTTCGATGACCTTTCCGCCTGGTACCAATTTCAATTTTGTCCGAACGAAGGCTGGGCCCTTGCCCGGCTTGACATGCTGGAACTCGATAACGGTCCAGAGCTTGCCCTCAATATCGAGGGTCATGCCATTCTTAAGGTCATTTGTTGTAGCCATTGGGGCAGAATACCTGAAGGTTAGAGCAACTCTTTCATCGCCAAGAGCGCTAAGCGGTATGAATCAGGACCAAAACCCGCAATAGTGCCGTGCGCCACTCCAGAAATTACAGAAGTATGGCGAAACTCCTCCCGTGCTAGTGGATTGCTCAAGTGGACCTCAATTAAGGGGGCGGTAAGCATCGCCGCCGCATCTCTTATGGCGTATGAATAATGGGTAAAAGCCGCGGGATTAAAAATCACCGGAAATTTAGCATCTGCAGCTTCGTGGAGCCAAGAAATAAGTTCCACCTCAGAATCGCTCTGTCGCACTTCGACCTCCAGGCCGACTTTTGTAGCTTCCGCCTCGATGAACTCCGCTAATTGTGCAAAGTTCATCGTCCCGTAAATCGAGGAGTCCCGAAGATCTAATCGACCGAGATTTGGGCCATTGAGAATGAAAATCTTAGGTGGCTTACTCACCGAATAATCTTCTCATACGTCGCAAATAAGAGTTCGGGGCTCGCCGTTTCGATCCAATCGGGTTCGCCAAGGGCCCTTAAACCGATAAATCTAATTCGACCGTCTCGGCTCTTTTTATCTCCAGCCATCAACGATAGAAGGTCTGGCCAAGAAAACTCTTCGCGTCCAACTGAAATGGGAAGTTCAAACTTTAAAAGGGTTTGAGTTATTCGATCCGTCTGCGAAAAGCCAAAGACTTCTTCGCTCAGCCGAGCCGCGTAGTGCAACCCAATGGCGACTGACTCCCCGTGACGAAGTGAATAGCCGGAAAGTTTTTCAATGGCATGGCCAAAAGTATGCCCAAAATTGAGAATTTCGCGGAATTTGCTCTCTTTAAAATCGGCGGAAACGACCTGTGCTTTAACCGAAATGCTTCTACTCACCAATTCAGAGGAGAGTGTCCGAGCTTCCGCTATCCCGGATACTCCTTCCAGTAAATCCAGAATCGACAGGTCTTTGATGCAACCGGTTTTGATGACTTCCGCCAATCCGGCAGAAAAGTCTCGATCGCCGAGGGAAACCAGCCATTCCATATCAGCACAAACCGCTCTAGGTGAATAAAACGAGCCAACAAGGTTTTTGCCGGAGAGGGTATTGATTCCTGTTTTTCCACCCACCGATGCATCTACCATTCCAGCAAGTGTCGTCGGTATTGCGTACCACGCAATACCGCGCAACCAAGTAGCTGCAACAAAACCTGCAAGATCTGTCGTAGCGCCTCCTCCAACAGCCACGATGGCGTCAGTCCTACCAAACTCTTGCTCTCCTAAAATACTCCACAGTCGTTCCACCGTCGCAAAATCCTTCTGCGCTTCTCCATCTGGGGTAATAAAGAGAACACGATTAGACGAAGCACATAATTCTTTTAGCTGAGCACGATCAGCTACGAAGGTTGGGGCTATCACAAGAACTTTTTTATGAGTTTCCAGAATTCCTTCTATGAAACCTCGCCAACTAGAATCGACAAAGACCTCGTAATCAATATCAGAAGTTACTTTGATGTTATCCATGTGTGATTCCCATTTTTAGTACCAAATCGTGCGCTACCTCATGGGGTTTCCGGTTATCTGTAAAGGCCGTCAATGATGCCAAAGATCTGTAGATTGGCTCGCGAACTTTCAAAAGAGCGCTCCACTGTTTCGCTGGATCATCAGCTACCAATGGTCGATCTCCCTTAATTCCGATTCGATGTTGCGCATTTCGAACGCCCACTTGTAAATAGATCACCGTTCGACCAGGTTCACTTATCACCTGCTGAACTTTTGGATCGAGGATTGCACCACCACCTAAAGAGATTATTTCGGTCTCCGAACTCAACGCTGCGAGAACGACCGAGCGTTCGATCGCCCGGAAACCGATCTCCCCACTCTCCGCAAATATTTCGGGAATAGTTTTCCCAGTCACCTCAACAATCGTGGCATCGGTATCCTCAAAGGAGATTCCAAGTTCTCGAGCTAGAGCTTTTCCAACCGAACTTTTCCCAGAACCGGGTGCGCCTATGAGAATAATTCGAGACATCTATTTAATTTCGAGCGCTTCTAGGTAACTGAGATAATTCCTTCTTGTCTCTGCAACCGAGTCGCCACCGAATTTCTCGATAATCGCATCGGCCAAGACGAGTGCGCACATTGCCTCAGCCACAATTCCTGCGGCGGGAACGGCGCAGACATCTGACCGCTGATTAATAGCTTTTGCTGCTTCCCCTGTGGCAGTGTCGATTGTGTCTAGAGCTCTTGGAACGGTAGAAATTGGTTTCATTGCAGCGCGAACCCGTAAAATCTCACCATTAGACATTCCACCTTCAGTCCCGCCAGCGCGGTCCGTTCTTCTAGTGATCTTGCCACTCGTATCCCGTTCAATCTCATCGTGTGCCACTGAGCCGCGACGGCTGGCGGTTGTGAAACCGTCACCAATTTCGACTCCCTTGATCGCTTGAATCCCCATCATCGCTCCCGCAAGACGAGCGTCTAGCCTGCGATCCCAGTGTGTATGCGAACCTAATCCTGGTGGAAGATCAAAAGCTAAGACTTCAATTACCCCACCTAAAGTATCCCCCGCGAGATGTGCCGACTCGATCTCAGCAACCATTGCAGCGCTGGCAACGGGATCAAAGGAGCGGACCGGGTCACCATCTACTAAATCGCGATCTGCGTAGGAGGGCAGTTGATAATTCTCGCCACTACCAACGCCACCAATTGAAAGCACATGGCTCATGATCCTGATGCCAACGCTCTGCTCTAAGAATGCGCGTGCCACTGCACCTAAAGCAACGCGGGCAGCGGTCTCACGGGCGCTAGCGCGCTCCAAAATCGGCCGAGCATCATCAAATGAATATTTCTGCATTCCGACGAGATCGGCGTGACCTGGCCTTGGACGCGTTAAAGGTGCGTTTCGTGCCAAGGCAGCAAGTTCTTCGGCTGGAACGGGATCTGCGGACATTACCTTTTCCCATTTAGGCCATTCAGAATTCGCGACTTGAATCGAAATCGGACCTCCCTGGCTCTCTCCATGTCGGACACCACCCAAGATAGAAACGAGGTCAGCTTCGAAATTCTGGCGCGCTCCTCTACCGAACCCCAAACGACGACGCCGGAGATCTGCATCGATCATCTCGGTCGTGATCTGCACGTGTGCTGGCAAACCTTCCAAGATGGCGGAGAGTGCAGGACCATGTGATTCACCAGCAGTAAGCCATCTCAACATATGCGTATTGTGTCAGAAACTTCGGATCCTCTGTCGTCTATTCCCCTTTAAAGACTAACTGCCACTAATAAGGCGCCAATAATGAGTGAAGGAGCGAATGGGATTGAGCGCTTTCTAGCCACGGCGACCCAAATAAGTCCGAGGATCGCAGAATAAGTGAGGGCTTCAACAACAAAATCCGTCCGACCAATCATTAGCCCGATGAGCGAAATAAGTTTTACATCTCCCATTCCTATTGCGTCTTGGGTAACCAGATTAACGAGAACTCCGCCCAGGAGTAGCGAAATCGCCAAGCCGTGTGAATCGAATTGGGTTCGCCAACTCTCACCAATATGAGATATTTCTGTAAGTGCCCATAAAACAAGAAGCGCCAGATTAGGAATTCGGCGGGACTTGATATCGGAAAACATAATCCAAGGTGCGACAAAAAGAAGTGGGGTGCAAGCGATCACTCATTGAATCTAGCCAGAAATCACGGTCGGAGAAGAAGTTATCCACACCTTTAGTGCAGAAGCGATCGTCCAATTTTTTGTAACACGTTACGCATCTCGTCCAGGTCAAATTTCATCCCGGAAAATAGCGAGATTTGGTCCATCGCTTGTTCAACTAATAGATCCATTCCATCGACTGTCTGACTTCCAAGGGACTGAGATTTCGCAAGCAATGGAGTTGGGTAAGGATTATAAAGCACTTCGCAAAGGACTGGAATTCTAAAATCCAGTGATTGGGCGATTGCATCACCGGCTCCACTTGGAACCGTTGATATAACCAAGTCATAACCACGCAACGAGTGATCCATGGTGTAGAAGTTCACGGCGCTTTTTGTAGCAATTTGAGAGAGAAGGGAGGACCTGTTTGGAGTTCTTAAGAGAAAATCTATCGACTCGACAGTACCATCTAAAGCAGAGAGAGCAGCTCTTGCCGTTCCTCCCCCGCCGATGATTGCCACCCTTCGCTTTTCAATTCCCGCAAAGAGGCGGATAAAGCCACTTCGATCGGTGGAAGTGGCCTGAAAAATTTCATCGACTTTTAAAAGTGTATTTGCTGACCTCATTGCGAGCGTAATCGGATCGATTTCAAAGTTCGACTGAAATGGGAGATCAAAGATTGCTTCTTTGAGCGGCATAGTGAGCGAAAAACCGGTCCATTCCTCGAAACGAGCCTTTTGAAAGAAAGCTAACGCCGACTCTGGAGTCAATTCACCAGCGGTATAACGGCCAGGGATTCCAAGGAATTCATAAGCGCGATTATGAAGGGCGGGTGAAAGGCTATGACTGATCGGTGAGCCCAAAACTGCAGCGCGAATCATTTAAAAAGTCCCAAAGCAACATTGTGATTGTAGAGGGCAACCCATTTTTCAAATATCCCGAAATCATTAGTGAATCGCGTGTCATGTGGCTTTACGGTGATGAAATAAAGCCAATTTCCAGCAGCAGGCGCAAGCGCTCCATTTATCGCTTCCACGCTTGGGTTAGAAATTGGTGTGGGTGGAAGTCCGACATTTAAGTAAGTGTTATAGGGCGAAGCAATTTTGGTCGCGTTGGTGCTTAAACCAATCTGGCCACGCAGCCCCAGTGCATAGGCTACGGTGGAATTGAGTTGGAGCGGCATTCCAATTCGCAATCGGTTATAAATAACACGAGCCGCTTTGCCATAATCCTGTGGATCAGCCTCAATTTGTAGGAGTGAAGCGACTACGAGTATTTGATAGGCATTGAGGTGCTGGTAGCCGGCTCTTATCTTTGTTCCAGTGATTTCCGTTGCAAAACTTCTGACCATGCTTGCTAAAGCCTCGCCGGTAGTTGTTCCTGGGGCAAATGAATATTGTTCAGGAGCGATCTGTCCCTCAAGTGAATTAGTCGTATTTCCAAAGACGGGCACGATCGCCGCAAGATTATCCGCCTGTTTCAGGGAACTGGTTGCATGCAATGATTTCAAAACGTCCGCTTCGGTAGATCCGGGCAATACGCTGATGGAATCTACTATTCGTTTCCGGTCCAATAGCTCGGTGATAGCCAATTCGCTTGGTATGTGGGTATCAATACGGTGAATCCCAGGTGTTATACCCACAGCGACACTGCTCGCAATAATTTTCGAAATCAACGTTGCGGCTTTAAGCACCACCAACTTTGTGGCAAGGTCTTGCGCAATTGCAGTCCCCGATTCGCCATTGGAGACGGTAATCAGGACAGGGGCTTTAGGTTGCCCCGCGGGAAAGTCCTTCGGCTTGGTAACTGTGATCACAACGGCAAGCAAGACCGCAACTATTGCGGTGACACCTAAAATCGTCAGCCATCTATTCCGCATAAATAAATTATTCAAGGTGCCCCGCAATTCGCTCCCGATAAAGCGCACTCTCCAAAATGGTAACAGCGGACATTGCGTCGATTTTGGATTTGCTCGACTTAGCATTGTGTCCAGCACTCCGAAGGTTTCTAGCCGCAGAGATCGTTGACATCCTTTCATCAATGAAATGAATTGGGATCTTGGAGATTGATCGAATTAGATTCGCAAATTCATGTGCGGCGAGAAGAGAAGGGTTTGAGGCACCAGAAAGGTGTTTGGGTTCGCCAACGACTAAGTAGATTGGTTCGTATTCGGAGAGCAAATTGGATATCTCGGCGACAAGTTCGGGACTTTCCGCTAATAGAGTTGCCACCGGTGAGGCGATGAGCCCAGACAAATCACTCACTGCCACACCTATGCGGACTTGGCCGTAGTCAAATGCCATCCGTCGCCCGCTCTTCATGAACTAGTTCGAACCTAGCGAGGCCTTTAGTTTTTGGATAGCCGCAGGTATCTTTCCTAGATCACTCCCGCCGCCCTGGGCAAAGTCATCTTTACCGCCGCCGCCGCCGCCCAGTATCGCGGAACCCAACTTCACAAGGACTCCCGCCTTAACCCCTGCAGCCGTTGCGGCGCTGGAAACAGCGACGACGAGCACTGCCCGACCCGAAGAAATAGAAATCAATCCAACAACACTCTGTGAAGCGCGATTGCGCAAATCCATTGCCATGACTCTCAGGTCATCAATCGAAATCTCATCTGCAACTTGTGTTATCAGGACCGAATTAGTCCCGATGTTTTCAAAATTCTTTGCGAGATCGCCCGTCGAAGCCAGAGCCTGGGCCGATTTGAACGTTGCTAATTCTTTTTCAATGCTCTTCATTCTGCCAAGCAGATCGGCTATCCGCTCCGGCAGTTCCTCTACGCGGGCACCTTTTATGATATCCGTTAGGGAGTTGAGAAGGATATGTTCCCGAGCTAGAAATGAGTATGCATCCGCGCCTACGAGCGCTTCGACACGTCGAACTCCCGCACCAATAGATGACTCGTTAAGTAGTTTTACGACACCTAATTCAGCGGAGGAATGGACATGGGTCCCGCCACAAAGTTCACGAGCCCAATCCCCAACACTCACCACACGGACTACTTCGCCGTACTTTTCACCGAATAGCGCCATCGCACCGATCTCTTTTGCTTGCGCCTGACTCATTTGCTGTGCGGTCACTTCCAAATTTTCGATCAATAATGAATTGACACGACTCTCAACTTCGTTAAGGACACTCGATGGCACCGCTCCATTGGACGGAAAATCAAACCGGAAACGGCCTGGGGCATTTTCGGAACCAGCTTGAGTCGCACTTTCGCCTAACGCCTCGCGGAAGGCTTTGTGCACCATGTGAGTGGCGGTGTGCGCGCGGGAGATTGCCTTGCGTCGATCCTGATCTATCTTCGCAAATACTTCTTGATCTAACGAAACCGATCCAACTGCAATTACGCCACGGTGAACGTATAACCCTGGAACGGGTGATTGAACGTCCTCGATTTCAATACGCGCTCCGTTGGAGAGCACCAATACTCCACCATCAGAAAGTTGTCCCCCGCCTTCGGCGTAAAAGGGAGTACGGTCTAAGACGATCTCAACATCGCCTTCATGCATTTCGGAAACACTTTCTCCGTCGACAAGAATTGCTGCCACCCTTGCTTCACCTTCGAGGTGTTCATAACCAATAAATTCTGTCTTGCCTTTCGCGTCGACGATTGTGCGATACAGAGATAGGTCTGTGTGGCCGCTCTTTTTAACCTTGGCGTCGGCTTTGGCACGATCCTTCTGTTCTTTCATCAAGCGGCGGAAGCCATCCTCATCTACCTTGAGTCCGGCTTCAGCGGCCATTTCTAGGGTGAGATCGAAGGGGAAACCGTAGGTGTCATGAAGTTTGAAAACTGTGTCGCCATTGAGCGAGGAGTTTTTAGAACTCTTGGCATCGCTAGAAGCCAAATCGAAAATCTGAGTACCGCTCTTCAAGGTGGTAAGAAATGACTCTTCCTCTGCTTCAGTCACATCGAGAAGATGTGAACTTCGCTCAAGTAACTCCGGATATTGGGGTGACATCGCCTTGATTGCAGCGGTGAGTAACTCTTTGGAATTGTGATCGGGTGCCCCAAGAATTCGCATATTACGAATTGTGCGACGCATCATTCGGCGCAAAACGTAGCCTCGACCTTCATTGCCGGGTTGCACGCCATCACCTATTAACATCATGGAGGTCCGAGCATGATCTGCAACAACCCGAAGGGAGATATCGGCTTTGGAATCTTTGCCGTAGGTTACGCCCGAGAGTTCTGAAGCCTTGGTAAGAATTTGCATCGTAGTATCAATTTCATAAATATTTTCGACTCCTTGCAACAAGGCTGCGGTGCGTTCCAATCCCAGTCCGGTATCAATATTCTTGGCGGGCAACTCACCAATGATTGGATAATCATCTTTCGTTCCGCCGTCAGCGCGGATGTTCTGCATAAATACTAAGTTCCAGACCTCAAGATATCGGTCCTCATCGGCGATGGGTCCGCCCTCTCGTCCATAGGCGGGGCCGCGGTCGAAATAAATTTCTGAGCAAGGACCGCACGGTCCCGCAACGCCCATGGACCAAAAATTATCCGCCATGCCCCGGCGTTGTATCCGCTCTTTCGGTACCCCAACCTTTTTATGCCAAATATCAGCTGCCTCGTCATCGTTGAGATAAACGGTCACCCAGAGTTTCTCCTCGGGAAAACCATAACCACCTGCTGAGATTGGCTTGGTAAGCAACTCCCAGGCCATCAAAATTGCGCCCTCTTTAAAGTAGTCCCCAAAAGAAAAATTTCCGCACATCTGAAAGAAGGAAGCGTGACGAGTTGTTTTGCCGACCTCATCAATATCCAAGGTGCGGACACACTTTTGCACCGAGGTAGCGCGTGCAAAGGGCGGCTTTACCTCCCCGAGAAAATAAGGTTTAAAAGGAACCATCCCTGCATTAACCAAGAGAAGGTTGGGATCATCAGCAATAAGTGAAGCGGATGGTACAACTGTGTGGTTTAACCCGAGGGCATTGCCAGACTCGAAGAAGCGCAACCAGCGCGCCCTAATTTCTGCGGAATCCACCGACTACTCATGCTCCCGTTCGGAGCGGGAGAACTTCTTGGTAGCGAAAGCTCCTACTAATGAACCAATGATTTTGAGCAATCCTGAATTTTTTTCAATCAAGTGCGTGACAGAACCCGTCACCTTTTCAGTGAGGTTCTCGGCGGAGGCAACAACGCGGTTCACATGTTTTACCGTTTCGTGAACTTCATCCAACAACTGTCCAACTCGTACAATCGTGTAGCCAATAGCAAAAGCGATCACCAGCAACGCTGACGCCGCGATAATTGTTGCTATCCCACCAGGACCCATAAGTACCAGCCTACCTGAACTTTAACTCCGAAATGATTTATATTACCTTTTGAACTACTTGATCTCGGGCACGAAATCAACGCCCGCTTCCTTGCGCTGCGCTGGAGTGATCGGGGTGGGCGCTCCGGTCAGCGGATCGCCACCGCTTGCCGTCTTAGGGAAGGCAATTACTTCTCTAATCGACTCGGCACCGGTGAGAAGCGCACAAAGTCGATCCATTCCCAGTGCAATTCCACCGTGAGGCGGGGGTCCGTAATTAAAGGCTTCGAGAAGGAAGCCGAATTTGCTCTGTGCTTCTTGCGGAGTCAATCCGATCACGTTAAAGACGCGTTGTTGCATTTCGCGTTTGTGTATCCTGATGGATCCCCCTCCAATTTCATTTCCATTGAGGACGATGTCATAGGCATACGCAAGAGCGCTTGCGGGATCCGAATCGAAGGTCGCAGCGAATTCTGGTTTCGGCCCGGTGAAAGGATGATGCACGGCGGTCCAACCAGCCGCGGGGTTTTCGACGTCCACCGGTTCAAACATTGGAGCATCTACTATCCAGACGAACTCCCAAGAATTTGGAGGGATCAAGTTGCAACGAACCGCAATTTCTAGGCGCACGGCACCGAGCAGAGTCTGGGAACTACTCTTCCTCCCGGCGGCGAAGAAAATTGCATCTCCAGGAACTGCGCCAACGCGTCCCGCAATACCAGCGGCTTCGCTTTCTGAAAGGTTCTTTGCAACTGGACCTGCAAGAGTTCCATCCTCCTGAACCAAAATGTAGGCAAGACCCTTCGCGCCGCGAGCCTTCGCCCAATCCTGCCAGGCATCTAATTCACGCCGTGCTGAAGCTGCCCCTCCTGGCATAACAACCGCGCCTACATAACTCGCTTGAAAAACCCGAAATGAGGTCTCTTTGAAAAATTCAGTAACTTCAACTATTTCCTGTCCGAAACGTAGATCGGGTTTATCGGAGCCAAAACGGCGCATTGCCTCTGCATACGTCATTCGTGGAATCGGACGCGGGATCTGGTACCCAACCGTTTTTAGAAAGACTTCCTCAAGAACTTCTTCGGCTACAAGCAAGATATCTTCCTGATCAATAAACGACATTTCAATATCTAACTGCGTAAATTCTGGCTGACGATCTGCGCGAAAATCTTCATCGCGGAAACAGCGGGCTATTTGGTAGTACCGCTCCATTCCCGCAACCATCAATAACTGCTTAAATAATTGGGGAGATTGTGGAAGCGCGTACCAACTACCAGGTTGTAACCGCACTGGAACTAAAAAGTCACGAGCACCCTCGGGGGTAGATCTCGTGAGATAGGGAGTCTCGATTTCGAGGAAATCTAAACGATCCATTGTTCCTCGAATAGTTGAAGTTACGCTAGAACGAAGCCGTAAATTCCTGGCGGGGCCTTCACGACGGAGATCGAGGTACCGATATTTCAACCGAATCTCTTCGCTGATATTGGAAACATCACCGCTATCCACGGGAAATGGCAGCGGCGCGGCTTCACTTAAAACTTCTAGATTCTCACAATCAATTTCGATCTCACCTGTGGCAATGTTTAGGTTTTCATTTCCTGCTGGTCGCGCCTTGACCGTTCCAGTGATGAGCACGCACCATTCAGCACGAAGCGCACCTGCAATTTCATCCTTTAGAACAACTTGAACAGCTCCGGAGGCATCACGAATGTCGATAAAAGCAACACCGCCGTGATCACGACGCCGCGCTACCCAGCCAGCGAGGACAACTGTCGATCCGATATCTTGTTTGGAAAGCGAACCAGCATCGTGGGTACGTAACATGTTAAGAGTGTTCTCCAAAGTTTGAGATACGTTCAATCAATTCGTGGGCTAAAGCGCTAAGAGTAACGGAACTACTCTCCCCTGTTTTCATCTCCTTGAGTGCAACTACCCCACTTTCGAGTTCGTCCGCTCCAAGAACCATCGAATATGTAGCACCGCTACGATCAGCAGATTTCATGGCACCTTTGAGGGCTTTATCTCCAAAAGCGAGATCGACATGGATTCCACGGCCTCTTAGTTCTTCCGCGATTGTGAGGGCGGCATCCCCTGTACCAAGCGGAACGATGAAGAGATCGAGTCCATATCCTTCGGGGAGGGCAATTCCTTCGGCTTCGCAAGCCAAAAGAATGCGATCAACTCCCAAACCAAATCCGATTCCCGAAAGTTCTTGGCCACCAAGTTGTGCCATCAATCCATCGTACCTACCGCCACCACCAATACCAGTTTGTGCCCCCAGTTCGCTATGCACAAATTCAAAGGCGGTGCCCGTGTAGTAATCCAGGCCACGCACCATTCTGGGATTGATCACAAAATCAATTCCCAGAAGCCTTAACAGCTCTTGAACTTTTGCAAAATCTTTGGCGCTTTCTTCGGTCAAAAAATCCATCAAAACTGGAGCATCGCTCATTAGCGATTTCACTTCTGCTCTTTTATCGTCAAATAATCGAAGTGGGTTTAGTTCTGCCCTGGCCGCGGTTTCGTCGTCCAACGAAATGGTCGCGATATAAGCGCGGAGTTCTTTGAGATAGTTCTGTCGGGTTAAAACATCACCTAATGAGGTGATCTCTAATTGATACTTACTTAATCCGAGCTCCTTAAATGCCCGATCCGCGACTGCGATCACCTCGACATCGATTCGAGGATCAGCAACTCCTATTGCCTCTATCCCTACTTGATAAAACTGGCGATAGCGACCGGCTTGCGGACGTTCTGCTCTAAAGAAAGCTCCCGAATAATAAACCTTCACTGGAAGTTGACCACGATCTAAATTGTGTTCGATGACGGCGCGCATAACACCTGCGGTGCCTTCTGGACGGAGCGTCAACGACCTGCCACCCCGATCTTCAAAGGTGTACATCTCCTTGCGCACCACATCCGTAGACTCCCCCACCCCGCGAGAGAAGAGTTCAGTATCTTCGAAAGCAGGAAGTTCCATTAATTGATAGCCAGCAACTCGCGCGGATTCAATAATGGTGCTGCGGACATAGTCGAAGTAGGTCGATCGATCGGGGAAGTACTCGCTGACCCCCTTAGGTGCTTGAAACCTTGCCACTAGTCTGCGCTCCTTAAAAATCGCTCTTGTAAATATTCATTATTCCTGCGTTCACGACCAATTGTAGTTTCCGCCCCATGCCCCGGAAGAACGATTAAATCATCATGCAATGGAAGTATTACGCCCCGTAGGGTCTTCTTCATATCTGAGCTTGACCCCATGCGCATTGAGGTATTCCCAATTGAATTCTGGAAAAGTACATCGCCGCTGATCAAGTATTCGTCATTGACTATAAAAACTGTAGATCCTGGGGTGTGCCCCGGCGCATAACGAGCCTTGATCGAAAATCCAGCAATATCGATGACGGTGCCATCAACGAGTTCACGGACATCGGAAGGTTCACTAAAAGAGGTCACGCCCATTTCGCGAAGAATCGGGATTGTTGGACCGCCGGGGGTCAATATTCCATTTGGGTCCGCCAGGTAGGGCCGATCTTTAGGGTGGACGTAGGTAGCCACTCCATACTTATCATCAAAGGCGCGGACCGAGAAGGTGTGATCGACATGGCCGTGGGTCACAATTGTGGCTATCGGCTTGAGATTATGACGATTTATAACCTCGGTGATATCCGAAACTAGGTGTGGAATAGCCATTCCCGGATCCACAATGAAACACTCTGAATTTTTCCCGGTGGCAAGGATCCAGCAGTTAGTTCCAAAATAGGGGGCTCGAACTAGCTCTAGAATCACTCAATTGCTCCAAATTTCCTTCATTCTGGGCTGAATTTTCCCAGGTGTGGCTTTAAGGGTACCGTTAAGCCCTGATTAAATTTGATCAGAATGGCCAAATCCACCGGTGGCGGTGGGTGGTAGCCAAAATTTATCGTTAACGAAAAAGTGTGGTCACCTCGGTACTGCACTTGACGCGCAACCTAGGGAGCGAATATGTCAGAACAAGAAAATCTCAGTGCAGCATCAGCCTTAATCGGAGACCCGGCAAAATTTGGTCGAGTTGCAGATGATGGCACTGTCTACGTGAGTACCCCCGAAGGTGAGCGTCCAGTTGGATCCTACCCAGGTAAGAGCGCAGAGGAAGCACTTGGCTACTTTGTAAGAAAATTCGAATCCGTTGCTTCTGAAGTCGCACTTCTGGCCGCACGTATCAAAAGCGGTGCCATGGTGCCTAGCGACGCGCACGCAGCCGTCTCTAAATTGAAAGAGCAGATTGCCAATCTCAACGGCGTGGGTGACTTAGTTACCTTGGCAAAATCTGTAGAACAAATTCCCGAATTAATAGAGGGTCACAAAGCGGCATATGAAGCTCGCAAAGCAGCCGAGTCAGCCGTCAAAGAAGCTAAGCGCGCCGAAGCTACAGCCGTCAAGGAAAAATTAGTTACGGAGGCAGAGTCGCTAGCGTTATCCGAAAGTTGGAAATCTACTGGTGACCGTCTTAAAATTTTGTTGGACGAATGGAAAGGCGCTCCTCGGCTGGAAAAGAAGGCCGATGCAGAATTATGGAAGAGGTTTTCTAGCGCTCGCAATAAGTTCGATAAGCGTCGGAGGACACACTTTGCTCAATTAGAGAATTTGAGCACCGCAGTCGCAAATTCAAAGAACGCAATTATTGAAGAAGCAAAACAATTGGCTCATTCCAAGGATTGGCTTGCGACGGCAAACCGATTCAAAGAGCTCATGGATGCTTGGAAAGCAGCTGGACGTGGGAAAAAGAACGTAGATACCAAGTTGTGGGATGAGTTCAAAACCGCTCAAGATACTTTTTTTGCCGCAAAAAAGGCTGATCTGGAGAAGCGTCAAGGAACTATGGCTCAAAATCTGGCCAAGCGCGAAGAGATAATCACGCAAATTGAAGCGCTTTTGCCCGTCACTGACGTCAAAGGAACCAAGAAGAAATTACATGACTTGCAAGATAAGTGGGATCGAATTGGTATGACCGAGAGAAACAAGCGAGCTGCACTTGAAACGCGGCTTGAAAAGGTCAAAACCGAAATTGACTCGCTACACGAAGAAGTTGCGCGTCGAAGTGATCCAACGGCAATCGCTCATGCCAACAGCGTGGTGCAGGGATTACTGGACGCGATCGAAAATTACGAAAAGCAAGCTACGAAGGCCGAAGCTGCTGGCCAGACTGCAAAAGCGCTAGTCGCTCGCGAATCAGCGGCAGCGCGAAAAGCCTGGCTCGCTGAAGCCCAAAAGGGGCTAGCCGACTTTAAACCGTAATTTGGTCTTTAATTGTTTGTTACGCGATACACATCGTAGACGCCTTCGACGCTACGTACCGCAGATAAAACGATATCCAGGTGAAGCGCATCGGCCATTTCAAAAGTGAATCGTGAGAGCGCGACTCTATCTTTACTAGTGCTTACAGCGGCGTTCAATATATTCACGTGTTGATCGGCCAAAGTTCTTGTGATGTCCGAAAGCAGACCTGATCGATCGAGCGCTTCAACTTGGATGTTAACCAAGAAAAGGGCTCGCGCGCTGTTATTCCAAGTGACATCAACAATGCGATCTCCCTGATGCTCCTTAAGATCATTGACATTAATGCAATCCGCGCGATGAACGCTCACGCCACTTCCCTTGGTTACAAATCCGGTAATTTCATCCCCCGGAACTGGTGTGCAACAACGTGCCAACTTCACGAGGAGGTCATCAGACCCGGCTACATCTACACCCGAGGAATTGCGCTTTGATGCGGAGGGACGTCTGAAGAGGTGCTCAATATTTTCATCCGCTTGAGCCTCATCACTTCCTAATTGATGTGAAAGTTTTTCGATGATCGAAGCGGCAGAGACATGTCCATTGCCTACGGAAGCGTAAAGAGCCTCGATATCCGGAAAGTGAAGCTCGTGCGCTAATTCGAGGATTGCCTGTCCCGCAAAAATTTTTTGAAGTGGCAGACCTGCTTTTCGCATCTGTCGAGCGATCGACTCCCGACCCGCTTCAATCGCCTCTTCGCGACGTTCTTTTGAAAACCAAGCCTTGATCTTGGATCTTGCCCGTGGGGACTTAACAAAGTTAAGCCAGTCTCGGCTTGGAGCAGCGTTGGGATTTTTATTGGTCAATACGTCAACCACGTCTCCGTTAGTGAGTGGAGATTCGAGAGGGACCAATTTTCCATTGACCTTAGCACCGACACAACGATTCCCGACCTCAGTGTGCACTGCATAAGCAAAATCAACTGGGGTCGACCCAGCGGGCAAAGCAACCACACTCCCCTTTGGTGTAAATACAAAGACCTCCGGTGTACGCAGGTCATACCGCAAGGTGTCTAGAAAATCACTGACATCTTCACTCTCTTGTTGCCACTCATGCAACTGTTTAAGCCAGATAACACCAGGGTCGCTCTCGACGCCCTTCTGGCTCTTGGACTTGTATTTCCAGTGGGCTGCGATACCAAACTCGGCTCGTGCATGCATATCGGCGGTCCGGATTTGAATTTCAACGGCCTTACCGTTCGGACCGATGACCGTAGTGTGAAGCGACTGGTATAAATTAAACTTGGGCATCGCAATGTAATCCTTGAAACGACCCGGAACCGGACTCCACCTCGCATGTATTGCCCCAAGGACCGCATAACAATCTCGAACATCTTCAACGATGACCCGGATTCCTACTAGATCATATATCTCACTAAATTCGCGACCGCGTACGATCATCTTCTGGAAAACGCTATATAAATGCTTTTGCCGACCCTTGATGGTGGCTTTAATTCCTTCAGAAGCCAGATCACTTTGAATTTGATCAGTTACTTCGGAGGTAAATTTCTCCCGAAGCGGCTGCCGTTCACTTACAAGACGTTCTATCTCTTCGTACTTCTTCGGTTCTAGAACCTTGAACGAAAGGTCTTCTAACTCCCATTTAATGGCATTCATGCCCAGTCTATGAGCCAACGGTGCATAAATATCTAGGGTCTCGCGAGCTTTGCGAATTGCGTTCTCTGATGAAACGTATTGCCAAGTTCTAGCGTTGTGTAGACGGTCGGCAAGTTTGATGACTAGAACCCGGATATCTTTTGACATGGCTACAACCATTTTGCGGAGTGTTTTGGCTTCCGCGGTTGGTCCGTAGGTGAGCTTGTCGAGTTTTGTTACACCGTCAACCAATTGCGCGACTTCATCGCCAAAATCTTCGCGAAGCGCAGCGAGCGAGTAAGGAGTGTCTTCCACGGTGTCGTGCAAAAGCGCAGCCGTAATGGTTGCTTGATCCATCCCAAGCTCTGCCAAAATTTCCGCAACCGCTACTGGGTGCGTTATGTATTCCTCTCCGGATTTGCGAAATTGCCCTTCGTGAGCGAGTTTTGCGGCTGCGAAGGCGCGTTCTAATTCATCGCCTTTGAAATCTAGGAGGTTCGCAGCGAGTGTCTGCGCAAGCGGAGCCAAGAGCGTATTCATCGCTGTTAGCCCCTTTCTCTTCTAATTATCGACGACTTCTGCGCTTCGGTTGGTTACGAGGACCGCGTGCGCGATTCTCTTTGGAGTGAGTAGAAGTAACAATGTTTGCAATCTCAGCATCGCCCTTAATGACTACCGGCTCACCGGTGGCCTGGGATCCACGTAGCGCTACCCGTCTAGCAAGCGCCTGCATGGCGGGTTCCCGCTCACGTAGACTCGCCAATATCGGTGTCGCTATAAAGATCGAAGAGTAAGTACCAGTGGCTAGCCCAATAAAGAGTGCCAACGAGAGATCTTTCAAAGTTCCAGCACCTAGAAGTCCAGCTCCGACAAAGAGAATCGATGCAACTGGGAGGAGCGCTATGAGTGAAGTATTGAAAGAACGAACCAACGTTTGGTTGACGGCCAAGTTAGCAGCCTGCGAATAAGTATATTTTCCAGTGCTTGTAATCGACCGGGTATTCTCTCGAACTTTATCGAAGACCACTACCGTGTCGTAGAGTGAATAGCCCAAAATCGTCAAGAAGCCGATAACCGTTGCAGGAGTAACATCAAAGCCGACAAGCGCATAAATTCCAACGGTAATAAATATGTCGTGAATTACCGCGATAATTGCCGCCTGGGCCATCTTCGGTTCAAAGGCAAGTCCAAGATAAAGCATGACGACCAGCAAAAATCCGATCAAAGCTTCAATAGCCTTGTGAGTAATGTCTTTACCCCATGATGGACCAATGCTCATCACGTTGATGTTACCAATTGCAATCTTGAAATCTTTTGCTATCGCATTTTCCATAGCATCGTTCTCGGCATTCGAGAGCACTTTGGTTGTGATCTGAATTTTGTTGGTACCGATTTTTTGAACGATGGTTTCCGAAGTAACTCCAGAATCGGCCACGGCTTTTTGTCCTAAAAGAACTGATGCATCCGGGGTCGAAAGCGTGAATTGCGAGCCCCCCTTGAACTCAATCCCCAGGTGTAACCCCTGCACGCTCAAAGAAATTGCAGAAATAAGAATCACGATTCCGGATAAGGCATAGAAACGTCGACGATTGCCGATAATATTAAATGACTTCTCGCCGCGATAGAGCCGGCCGCCCATTCCAGATAAACGTGACATTTAGGCGACGTCCTTTCCTGTTTCTACACCCAAGCTTTTGGCCGAGAAGCCGGAGAGTGGGTGGCCACTCGAATAGAAGTGCATTTTCGAGAGGATACTTACCAACGGTTTGGTAAAGAAGAAGACAACCAGAAGATCAACAATCGTGGTCAATCCCAAGGTGAAGGCAAAGCCACGAACATCTCCCACGGCGAAGAAATAGAGCAGAGCTGAAGCGATTAATGACACCGAGTCGGCAACAATGATTGTGCGACGTGCTCGAGTCCAACCCGTATCGACGGCGGTTCGAAGCGAACGACCATCGCGGACTTCATCCCGTAATCGCTCGAAGTAGACAATAAAGGAGTCGGCGGTGATACCGATGGAAACGATTGCACCCGCAATACCCGCCAAGGAGAGCGAGAATCCAATCCATTTACCAAGCAAGATAAAGAGGAGATAAGTAATTCCGCCCGCAATAGAGAGTGAGCCCACGCTCACGATTCCAAGACCGCGGTAATAAGAGACGGAGTACAAAACAACGAGAATCAACCCCAATAACCCGGCTAACAGACCGTCGTGAAGTTGATTGGAACCAAGAGTGGGCGAAACTTGTTGCACATTTCCGCGGTCAAAAGAGAGCGGAAGTGCACCGTATTTGAGGACGTTTGCTAAATCAGAGGATTGAGTCTGAGTGAAATTACCGGTGATCTGTGCGTTTCCGGCTGTAATGGCGCTATTAATCTGCGGTGCTGTATAGACCAGTCCATCCAGGACGACAGCGACTTGATTTTGTGGAGAGGCAAGTTTCACAACCCGCGTCGTCAAGTTACCAAACTTCTTAGTCCCCGAACCATTAAAATTCAAAAGAACCATCCAACCGTTTCCGTTGGTTTGATCTAAATTCGAACTAGCTGAGGAGACATCGGTTCCAACAACTTCTGCAGGCCCAAGAATATATTTGGCAGTTCCATCTCTATTACAGGAAACCAAGGAGGCAGTTGGATTATCAATATTTCCACCCTGTCGGTTCGCAGCCTTCGTGCAGTCGAGCGCACCAAATTGCTTGTCAAGCGCTGCTGTTACTCCCGTTGGGAAAGTTGGTACCGCCGCTGAGGGTGTTGGAGTCGGCTTTGGGGTCGCCTTCGATCCAGGTTTTGGCACGGTCACTGTCGTCGTTTGGACGGTGGCAGTAGCAGTCGTTTTAGCACTACCAGCTCCAACCGCATAAACCTGGCGGAATCGAAGCTCGGCGGTCTGTCCAACAAGATCAACAATACGTGTTCCAGTGTCACCCGGAACCGAGATAACAATCTGTTGGTTGTTCCCAGTTCCCTGTGCGGTTACTTGGCTCTCTGCAACACCAAGTGAATTAACACGCTGGCGAATAATCGCGACCGCCTGAGAGATCGCGGCGGAAGAAACCGAACCACCCTTAGCCACTCGAGGTTGGAGGGTCACACTTGTTCCCCCACGAAGGTCTAAACCTAACTTCACCTTGTCATTCTGGATAAAGGCCAGCGCCGAAAAGGCAACCAAAACCAGAGCCAGGATCGCGAGGGTACGTCCGGGCTTAGCCTGGGACTTAATCGATTTTGAAATGTTGGCAGACATAAGACACAAGTCTAGGCATCAAGCGGTGGCATGTCGAAAATCCCGAGTTCACTTTGCGGAGGTTTGAGACCGATATGCGCCCAACCGGATGCAGTCGCCACTCTCCCTCTTGGAGTACGGGCGAGAAGCCCTTTGCGAAGGAGAAAAGGTTCAGCTAGTGACTCGAGCGTCTCAGCTTCTTCCCCCATAGACATCGCCAAAGTGGTTAGTCCAACCGGTCCTCCATTGAACTTTCTTATTAATACTTCGAGAAGGGTTCGATCGAGGCGATCCAGCCCCAGTAAATCCACTTCATACATCGCGAGGGCAGCTTGGGTGGAACCTTGGTCGATCGTGCCATTTCCGTGAACCTCTGCGTAATCACGGACTCTCCGAAGGAGGCGGTTGGCTACTCGTGGAGTTCCACGTGAGCGTGACCCAATTTCAACAACCGCGTCATCAACGATGGGAACCTTAAGCAGATCTGCACTTCGCCTAACTATCGTAGAAAGCTCGTCATCCCCATAAAAATCAAGTTGGGCTGTAAATCCGAATCGATCCCGAAGCGGGCTTGGTAACAATCCGGCGCGAGTTGTCGCCCCAATTAAAGTGAAATGAGGAAGCGAGAGTGGAATGGCCGTCGCTCCCGCGCCTTTGCCGACGATCACATCTACCCGAAAATCCTCCATCGCCATATAAAGCAACTCTTCCGCGGGTCGCGACATTCGATGAATTTCATCTAAAAAAAGAATCTCACCTTCAACCAACGAAGAGAGAATAGAAGCTAAATCTCCCGCATGTTGAATCGCTGGACCACTGGTTATTCGAATAGGCGCGTTCATCTCTGTTGCAATAATCATTGCAAGAGTCGTTTTGCCTAATCCTGGTGGTCCCGAAAGAAGAATATGGTCAGCCGGAGTCTGTCTAGACCTGGCTGCGGTGAGCAAAAGATCAACCTGAGTCGCAACCCGCTCTTGCCCAACGAACTCTCTTAAGTTTTTTGGTCGAAGCGCTAGTTCTTGAACTCGTTCAGAATCATCGGAATAATCGCTTGAGAGCGCCTCATTCATCGGGGTACGCCTCCGGCTAGGGCGGCACGAAGGAGTTCGGAAATTGGTTCATTTGCAACATCTTTGAATTGAGTTGCGACAAGATCAATTCGCTCTTGGCTTTCGCGAGAAGAAAATCCCAATCCCAAAAGTGCACTCGTTATCTGGTCTCGCCAAGTGCTAATAAGATCTCTTTCGCTCTGGTCAAAACCGTCGACTTTTTCGTGAAGCTCCAGAACTACTCGTTGTGCACCCTTCTTTCCTAAACCTGGAATCCGCTCCAAAAGTTCACTCTGCTGATTCTTGATGGCACTGACCAATTCTGGAGTATCAAACACCGTAAGCGCTGATTGAGCCACCTTGGGTCCAATTCCCGTTACTGTCTGCAAAAGTTCGAAAATTTGGAGTGCAGGATGCGATTCAAAACCATAAAGCGTTAACGCATCTTCTCGTACGACAAGAACAGTGTGAAGTGAAATTGAAGTTCCCACCGCGTGTGCTGCTGATATTCGAGGTGAGACATTCACAAGCAACCCCACCCCACCTACTTCAACTACCAACGTTCCCAGGCGGATCAATTTGATGGTTCCCGAGATCGAAGCAATCACTTAGTTGCCACCCGACTCACGTGCGCACTCCTAGTAGCAAGGCGAGTTTGTTCCAATTTTAAAGCGGCTTGGATCTTTGAATCGCCCATCCCGCGCCAATGATGGCAAATAGCCAGAGCTAAAGCGTCCGTCGTGTCGACTGGCTTAGGGATGGAATCCAAGCGCAATAGTTTCTGGACCATTAAAGCGACCTGCTTTTTATCGGCTCGGCCGGAGCCAGTAACTGCAGCTTTTACTTCGGATGGGGTATGCATCGCCACCGGAATACCCGCCTTCGCAGCTAAGAGCAACGCCACCCCCGCTGCTTGCCCAGTAGCCATTGCGGTACGTACATTGAGTTGCGAAAAAACTCGCTCGACTGCGATTACATCCGGATGTATGCGGATGATCCACTCCGAAATTTCACGTTCGAGTTGCAGTAACCGCATCTCAAGAGGCGCATCGACGTTTGTTCGAATCATTCCCACTTCAATCATGGTCAAAATCTGCGAACCCCGACTCTCAACAACCCCTAACCCACAGCGGGTCAATCCCGGATCGATTCCCAGCACTCTCATGCGAGTTAGCCTAATCGTCGAGGCTGGCCATTACCTCGTCAGACACATCAAAGTTCCCATAGACGTTCTGTACATCATCGAGTTCCTCGATCGCATCAATGAGATGGAAAACTTTTTGTGCTGTTTCGGCATCAAGTGGAATAGACAAAGTTGGTAAAAATGACGTGTCCGCAGATTCGTAATCGATCCCAGCGTCTTGCAAGGAGGATCGAACCGCTACTAGATCACTTGGTTCGGCGACGATTTCAAAAGAATCCCCTAAATCATTAACCTCTTCACAGCCCGCGTCCAGCACTACTTCGAGGATTCGATCCTCGGTAACACCTGCAACCTTGTTAACGAGAACAACGCCTTTTCGATTAAACATGTAAGAAACGGATCCCGGATCGGCCATGGTTCCACCATTACGAGTAACCGCCACACGAACTTCTGAGGCAGCACGATTGCGACTATCGGTTAAACATTCGATCATCAACGCGACTCCGCCAGGGGCGTACCCCTCGTACATGATGGTCTGCCAATCCGCTCCACCTGATTCAAGCCCACCACCACGTTTTACGGCACGCTCAATATTGTCGGCAGGCATCGAATTTTTCTTTGCTTTCGCGATTGCGTCAAAGAGTGTTGGGTTACCGTCAATATCTGGTCCGCCATTTCGAGCCGCTATCTCGATTGACTTAATCAGTTTCGCAAAATTTTTGGCGCGCCTTGAGTCGATGACGGCCTTTTTGTGTTTTGTCGTTGCCCACTTGGAATGGCCTGACATTTAATTCACCAACCTTGATCTCATTCTAAAATGCCACGCGCACTGTTACGCGACGGCTGCCTTGCAAACATTCTCAATAAAATAACGGTGTACGCGGTTGTCTCCAGTAATCTCAGGATGAAAGGAGGTCGCTAGCAAGTTCCCTTGTGTAACTGCAACAGGGTGCAATTCTCCATCAATTTCAACAGAAGCCAAAACCTCAACTTCCGATCCAACTGCTTCGACCCAGGGAGCCCGAATAAAAATTGCTCGGATGGGCGGGGCGGTAATTCCCTTGAAACTTAAGTCGGTTTCAAATGAATCCACTTGACGCCCAAAAGCATTGCGTCGAACGGTAATATCCAATCCGCCGAAACTTTCTTGCCCGATGGCCTCTTCAGTAAGTCGATCGGCTAGAAGAATCATGCCCGCACAAGAACCATAAGTAGGCATTCCACCACGAATTCGCTCTGAAATTCGATCAAATAGCCCAAAAGAGCGGGCTAATTTGGCAATTGTCGTTGATTCCCCGCCAGGAATGACTAATGCATCTATCTGATTAATTTCCTCTAGATGGCGTACCGGGATCGCCTCCACCCCGCACTCCGCCAAGGCCAGAAGGTGCTCACGAAAGTCACCTTGCAGCGCTAACACTCCTACCAACATTTAAAGGCGCGGTGCCGTTACCAGCCGCGCTCAGCCAGTCGGTGAGGTACCGGAATATCCGCGACGTTAATGCCGACCATGGCATCTCCCAGGCCTCGCGAAACATCAGCAATAACTTTTGCATCCGTGTAGTACGTGACGGCCTTTACACAGGCGCTGGCCCGTGCCGCAGGGTTACCTGATTTGAAAATTCCCGACCCGACGAATACGCCATCTGCTCCAAGTTGCATCATCATTGCGGCATCTGCAGGAGTAGCAATTCCACCAGCCGTGAAGAGCACAACTGGAAGCTTGCCAGTCTGGGCAACCTCTTTGACTAACTCATACGGGGCTTGGATCTCTTTAGCGGCGACGTAAAGCTCATCTTCGCGCATCGAGCCCAACCGACGAATTTCCTGGGAAATTTTGCGCATGTGGGTTGTCGCATTAGATACATCACCAGTGCCCGCTTCGCCCTTTGAGCGAATCATCGCTGCGCCTTCGTTGATGCGCCGTAGCGCTTCTCCTAGGTTGGTGGCTCCACAAACGAAGGGAACTGTGAAATTCCATTTATCAATGTGATTTTCATAGTCAGCTGGAGTAAGCACTTCAGACTCATCAATGTAATCCACGCCAAGACTCTGCAAAATTTGCGCCTCAACAAAGTGCCCGATACGAGCCTTAGCCATTACCGGAATTGATACGGCGGCTTGAATTTTCTCAATCATGTCAGGATCAGACATCCGAGCAACACCACCTTGAGCGCGAATATCAGCAGGTACTCTTTCAAGGGCCATTACCGCGACGGCACCAGCATCCTCGGCAATCTTAGCTTGCTCAACATTTACAACGTCCATGATGACGCCACCCTTGAGCATTTCAGCCATACCGCGTTTGACGCGACCAGTTCCGGTGACTTTTGCTGTGTTCTCGGACATTTCTTCTCCTCGCACGAATACTGCGCCCAATTGGGCTAGTGCCCCTTGGGGCAAGAGTCCTAGTCTACTTTGTAGGAGTAGGTGCTGGCGTACTGATGCCAGCAAAGACAAAAGTGGGCTGTTGATCCGTGAGCGCAACCCAAACTTGACCCCTTGCGAATAATGCGGGGGAACCGTCCTTAAGCGTCCACGTGGTCGGATCAAGCGCCGTCGCCCGATTCCAATAGACCGGAATTTCCCGTCCATCCCGTAACAAGAAGCCAGTCCCCGATCCAATTGTGTTACTAAATGGCGTGTAACTACCGTTATGGTCATGGTAAATCGACGGGGTAATGCTGACCTCTTGGATAAGGAAGGTGGGAGATCCCAATTGAGCTCCATCGGCAGCAATGTCGGGAGAACCGTCATAAACGAGATTCCACTTCTTCAAACTGGTTGACCAGACCGCTTTATATTTTCCAGCTGGCCATTTAACTTCCGCGCTCTTGATCGCTACCCCACCAGCTGGCAGGAGCCCAAAGGACCACCCAACTGATTTTGCTGTAGCTATTTGTCGGTGCTCAACGTTGATCGATTTATTGAGAAGCGCTTTTGGATTCACCACTAAATTAGTCGGCGCCTGTCGAGCGGGATCTCGTGAAAAAATGGAGGCAGGTTCGGTATCCGCACCGATATCTTCAATATTTGCTGCGCGCAGTACGGGTAGAAAGAGAGATTGCGCACCGCTGTATGCCATTCCTACGCGACCATAGTTAGCCATCAAATCGATATCACTTATCCGAGCGGAACGTACCGGGCCGATTAGTGGAGGAAGTTTATTACTGAATACAGCTGCAAGTCGCGTAAGACCGCCTTCTACCTGTTCGATATAAACCACATCTGCTTTATCAAGGCCAATCTGCGGATGAGCCGGTTGGGTATCATCGACCTTTACAAAGAGTACCGGTCCGTTTATCCCTGGCAATCCAGTCAATGCATTTGTTGGAATGACGACAACCGGCTTCGGTGGTGTTTTCGTGATCGTGCCACATCCGAACAGTAGAAGTGTCAGTGCAACTGCACTAGTTGCTCCAACTACTCTCCTTGCACGCGAACTCTTAGCTACTGCGGAATTCATAGTGCATCCTCTTCAAACGAATATATCCGTGGCAACTTCGCCTTACCAGCTAGATGGAATAATCGGTAAATAAATTTTGAACGTAATTTTGCGACCGAATTAACTCCTTCAAGATGTATCGCGATCGCCAAATTGATTTTCTCCGTTAACGTCGTAAGTTCGTCGAGGAGTGGAACTGAAATTGATACTTCTCCAATGTCGGCGCAATCGCGCAAAAACTTTAAAGATTCAGAGAGCGAACTTTCAGCATCACTTCGATCTGCAATCGCTTCCTCTCGACTGACATAAGCCGATTGAGTTAAAATTAAATCTGTTGCCGGATCTAACTCCGCATTGTGTGAAATTTCGAGTGCAAGCGCGGCGCGACGTTGAAGCAACGCATCGAGATGCTCCCATGAGGTTTCAACTCGATGGTGCAAACGATCTAATCGTGAGGCAGAGAAGGACAGATACCAAACGAAAAGTAAAATGACGAGGGCAACGAGAATAAAGGTCATCGATCTCTACCCTTCTTCCAACTGGCATTTTCAGAGCCGACGGCGACTTTGCCTTGGCCCGTCATGGCAAGGTCATAGACGCCCATTATCTGTCCTGCGACACTCCCCCAGTCGAAGCGAATCGCCGAATTAAGCCCATTCTCAGAAAGCTGCTTCAGTCGGACTGGATTCTTCAAAAGATCAATAATTGAACGAGCTAAATTTGCAGCATCCTGTGAAGTAAATATCTCGCCGCAATCTCCGACCGATAGTAAATCTACGAAAGCCGGAATATTGCTGGCCAAGACTGGGGTTCCTGATGCCATCGCTTCGGCAAGGATAATTCCGAAAGATTCCCCACCGGTATTTGGCGCTAAATAGAGATCTAAATTTGATAGAAAATCAACCTTTTCGTCTTCAGTGAGGCGACCAAGAAATTTAATGTGTTTTTTTAACGCAGGGTCTAATTTCGACAACACTTTTTCAGGATCTCCCGGACCGGCAACGATCAATTCAAGGTTGGGTAGCGCTCTAATTACTCTGGGCAGTGCCTCTAGGAGAAGTGGGAGCCCTTTACGCGTCTCCTCATAACGACCTAAAAATCCAATTCTTAAAACCTTGTCGCGGGTAAAAGAATTTTTTTCTGCCATTTTGGGAGAGCGACCAAATTTTGCGCAATCAATTCCATTTGGAATGACCACCGCCTCGGTCCCGTAAAGATTATTAAGAGTCGCCTGAGCCATTTCACTCACGGCGATGCGTGCGCTCAATTTTTCGATCATTGGTTCTATAAGTGGACTCACGGAGGCAATGGCGCGCATTTTCGGAGTTGATGCATGGAAGGTCCCCACCATTGCGCCTTCAGCGGCCCAACAAGCGAGTAGTGATATAGATGGAATCCCTGGTTCGTGCATGTGCAAGATATCGAAATCTCCTTGAGCGATCCACTGCCTCACTCTTGAAGCTGCGATCGGACCAAAGAGGACCCGGGCGACTGAACCATTAAATGGAATGGGAATTGGCCTACCGGCGTTCACAAGCCAAGAATCGGTTATCGATTCATCATCAGATACNNTGGATCTGAACTCCACCGGGGATATCCCAACCATAGGGGCAGACCATTCCGATTCGCAAAGGGGACGGTCTCATTCGTGTTCCTTAAAATCTCCATCGATCCAGATTCGTTGCAACATATGCCAATCCGTGAAATGAAGCGTCAGATGTCTTTCAAGCCTAGTCGCGCTCTCTTGGATCATGAGAGCGATCTTTTCAGATTGTTTTCCCTCAACAGGGATTTTGATCGCTTCTTCAAAAGCAATCTCTATTCCACCGTTTTTGTAGCGAACAAAGGCCGTTAATAGCGGCGCGCCTGTTTGAATCGACAATACCGCAGGTCCAGCGGGCATTCGCGCCGGATGGCCAAAGAACGTTACATCAACGCCATTTTTTGATAGATCTCGATCCGCGACGAGAGCTATCAAACGACCCTGTCTAAGCCGTTGTGATAAGAGGGCTAAAGAACGAGCGCTGGCATCTAGGACTTCCATTCCTAGAGATTCGCGGTAAGCCAAAAACTTCTTAAACAATCGCTCGGGTTCTAGATGTTCTGCGACGGTGACGACTGGAGCACCGGTTTCACAGTAGTAGGCGCCAGCATGGTCCCAATTTCCTGCATGTGGTAGCGAAACGATTGCTCCTGTGCCAGCGGCGAGTGCATTACGCAGGTAGTGGTCATTGATCACGGTTACCCGATCAACAATCTGATCATGCGTCCAGAGCGGTAAACGAAAAGTGTCGCACCAGTAACGAAGATATGAACGCATGCCAGCTTTGACCGCTGCTTGCAATTCTGGTTCGACCAAGTCTGGGCGGACCCTCAGATAATTAGAGCGAAGTCGCTGTACCGCCGAGGGATTTCGTTTTGTGATTTGATCGGCAATCCATTCCATAAGGGCGTAAGCGCGTTCTTCGGGAAGTAGGCCCAAAAGTTTCCAAGCGCAGTAATAGCCGATATAGGTGAGCGACAAATTTAGGCCCTCATCGTTGCGCGATAGACGATCGCCAACCTTTCACAAACTGTGTACACACTTGCAATCGCCAAAATCCAAGCACCAACGGCTAACACATAGGGAACTCCTAAGCCAGCAAAGCCAAGTGCCACAAAGATGATGATGAGGCGATCAGTCCGTTCAGCCAATCCGCCATTGCACGGAATTCCCAGCCCCTCTGCTCGGGCTTTAATGTAGGAAACCAATCCGCCAGCAACAAGTGCAATCAGCAAGACAGGTACCAAATGATCGTGGCTCTTCATTAGGTAATAGGCAACAGAACCCAGCACAGCAGCATCGGAAATTCGATCTAACGTTGAATCCAGAAGCGCACCCCACTGCGAACCACCACTCTCGCTCATCCGCGCGAGGGTGCCGTCGAGCAGATCAAAGAGGATGAAAAAAAGCGTAACGACCATTCCCCAAAAATAAATTCCATGGATAAAAAATAGGATCGCACTTACGCTCGCACCAAGTCCCCCGATAGCGCTCAGAAGATTAGCCGACACCCCGATTTTCAACAGCCAGCGACAGAGCGGAGTTACCACTTTCGTCACGGGGGCTTTAATCGAGGCTGAAATCACGATTACATCGTAGGCTCGGTTCCTATGCCAAACCTAATTAACTCACCGAAAATTGCGATCATTGGGGCCAAATCTGGCTTACTGGGTTCTGAATTGGGTCTTTCTAGCGCCGATCTTGAGTCGGCCGATGCCGCGCTATTTTTGGTGAGCGCGGGCGATGGAATTGTTTCAGCCGATTTAGCAAAGTGGCGAATCGCACGCGAGCTATATATCCCATCACTGGTGGTTATTTGCGATCTCCTCGATAACGAAATCGACTTTGAAGACATGTCAGCAATTGCCAGCAAAATGCTTGACCCGGTGGTCACGCCCTTCCTCGTTCTCCATAGCGACGACGGGAAACCCGCCGCCCTTATCAATTTGGAAACACTCCGAATTCTCGATTACACAACAGGTTCAGTTGCAGAACGAAAAGCAGATCCAGAACATGTCGAACTCGTGGCTGAATTCCGAGAAGAATATATAGAAGCCATTGAAGACGCCGGCGAAGATAGTTTTGTAGCCGGTCTACTTTTTCCTGCACTGCCCTGGATTGAAGGAACCAGAATGGGAATCGAACAAATTCTTCTCTACTTAGACCAGGTCCCAGCTAGCAGCTAGAGCGTTGCGGGTGTCTTTCAATAGTTGGGGAAGGACTTTTGTCTGCCCTATCACTGGCATGAAGTTTGAATCGCCACCCCAACGTGGAACCACATGTTGATGAATATGTTCCGCAATCCCTGCACCAGAAATCGCTCCTTGATTCATTCCGAGATTAAATCCCTGCGCACCAGAAACTTTACGCAAAACCTTCATCGCGTGAGCAGACATTTCTAGAATCTCATTTCGTTCCGCGGGGTCCAAATCAGTTAAATCAGCAACGTGGCGATAGAGACAAACTAGTAGATGGCCAGCATTGTATGGATAAAGGTTCATCACTACATAACAATGTGTTCCGCGAGCAACGATCAATCCCGCTTCATCATCCAGAGTGGGAATTCTGCAAAATGGACAGGGGACATTGTTGTCGGGTAGCGGACGGTTCTCCCCTGACAGATATTCCATTCGATGTGGTGCCCACAACCTGGCCCAGCCATCAGGAATTCCAGCCCCGCCGGTCTGTTCTTCATCCATATTGGCCACAACCAATTAAATTTGAGTTCGGTTGGAAACAACCGAGGTAATTTCAGCTATTGCATCAGCAATCTTGATTCCATTTTTCTGATCACCGTTGCGGTAACGGAAAGAAACGGCCCCATTATTTTGATCTTCTTCTCCTGCGATCATCATGAAAGGAATCTTCTCAATCTGTGCATTGCGCACCTTCTTTTGCATCCGATCATCAGAGGTATCCACGTCAATGCGAATACCTGCCTTGCGCATCTGGACGGCAATGTCTTGCAGATACGGCAAGAAGGCTTCAGCAACCGGAATTCCTCGGACTTGCACTGGGGCCAACCATGGAGGGAACGCTCCGGCATAGTGCTCCGTTAAAACTCCGAAGAAACGTTCGATGGAACCAAAAAGCGCGCGATGAATCATCACTGGTTGTTGTCGCGTTCCATCTGCCGATTGATACTCAAGTTCAAAACGCTCTGGCAACTGGAAATCGACCTGAATTGTGGACATTTGCCATGTTCGACCAATTGCATCTTTGGCTTGCACCGAAATCTTGGGACCGTAAAAAGCTGCGCCTTCGGGATCCATCACCAATTCAAGTTTCTGTTTTTCAGCTGCTTGCCGCAAGGCGTCAGTAGCTTCTTCCCATGCCTCAGCACTACCCACAGATTTAGCGGGGTTGCGAGTAGAAAGTTCGAGGTAGAAATCATCAAGGCCATAGTCACGGAGGAGATTAAGGACGAATGTCAGCAGGGAATCTAGCTCCCCCATCATCTGTTCTCTGGTGCAATAAATATGGGCATCATCTTGCGTGAAGCCTCGAGCGCGAGTCAGCCCATGGATAACTCCGGATTTTTCGTAGCGATAGACAGTTCCGAATTCAAAGAGACGTAATGGCAATTCACGATACGAGCGACTTCGAGATCTGTAGATCAAACTATGGAACGGACAGTTCATAGGTTTCATGTAGTACTTCTGACCCTGCCGTTTTATTGTCCCGTCGGCGTGCAGTTCCTCGTCCATGACCATCGGTGGATACATACCCTCTGAATACCAATCCAAGTGTCCAGAGGTCTCAAAAAGTGCAGCCTTCGTTAGATGCGGTGAGTAAACAAATTGATATCCCTCTTCTTCGTGGCGCCGACGCGAATAATCTTCCATCGCGCGACGAATAATTCCGCCCTTCGGGTGAAAAACCGCCAAGCCGGAACCGATTTCTTCTGGGAATGAAAAGAGATCCAGTTCGCTCCCCAGGCGACGGTGATCGCGCTTTTCTGCTTCAATCAGTAACGCAAGATATGCATCCAGCGCTTCTTGTGTAGCCCACGCAGTTCCATAGATGCGCTGCAACATTGGATTCTTTTCCGAACCACGCCAATAAGCACCGGCGGAGCGCATCAGTTTGAATGCCGGGATCAATTTGGTAGATGGTAGATGAGGGCCGCGACAAAGATCCTTCCAAACTGGTTGACCGTCACGTCCCAAGTTGTCATATATTGTTAATTCAGCTCCTCCAACTTCTACGGAGGATTCCTCATCACCACTCTTGAGGCCGACCAGCTCGCACTTGTAGGGCTCGGATTTCAATTCCTCCAGGGCTTCGGCTTCGGTAACAACCCGACGGCGAAATCGCTGCCCAGCCTTAACAATCTTACGCATTGCACTTTCAAGTTTTTCGAGATCCTCCGGGGTAAAAGGCTTGCCCGGGTCGAAGTCATAGTAGAAGCCGTCAGTAATCGGAGGACCAATTCCAAGCTTTGTTTCTGGAAAGACTTCTTGCACTGCCTGGGCCAGCACATGAGCGGTCGAGTGACGCAGAACCGCTAATCCCTCAGGTGAACTAATTTCGATCCTTTGAACGGAGTCTCCGTCCTTTAGTTCAGTCCACAGATCTCGTATCTCCCCATTAATTCGGGCAACAACCACAGAGGGTTGATCCGAAAATAAATGTGTCGGTCGCTGATCTTCTTCGATTTGACGCGGCTGACCATCGACGGTGACGGTGATAAGAGAAGACATACCTTCAGCCTACCGAATCCGCCTGCGCCGCAGCCCACAAAATATCAAAAAGCAATTGAATTTCCTCGTCGATCACCAATTTCCTATCCCCCAATGAAGCAACGGGGGTGCAAATTCGAAGACTCGACAACGCCACCATCGACTCAATGTCATTCAAATCCGCTACGCAAAGCACCTGTTCCGTTGCAAGTTCCTTTTCCAGCACCAACGCCCGCATGATTCCCGGCAAAACTCCGCTCGAGAGTGGAGGGGTAATCCACGCACCATTTATTCTAAAAAGATAATTGCAAGTCGCTCCTTCGCCAACAACGCCTTCTAAATCCGTAAGCAGAACTTCATCAAACCCCTCCTGATTTGCCCGATACAGGAGGTCTTGATTCTCCCAATATGGGAATACTTTGTGCTCGCCCATTCCGGCCTTTGCTTGATCGCGCTTTAAAGTAACCCGAAGCGGAGTGCCAGATATGTCGTAAGGGGCGGTATTTAAAGAAAATTGTCTGCCAAAAGTGAGTCGCAATCGCGCTAACGGCATCTGTTCAACTTTCGAAATCGCCTCGAGAATTTCTTTGCGCGATGGAATTTGTATGGATAATTCTCGACCTGATTTTTCTGCACGGTCCATATGTTTATCAAAAAGTAACGGTTTACCATCCTCCAGAAGGATGGTCTCGAATATTCCTGATCCAAACTGCCAACCTTCGGCATCAGTTCCCCCCGCAATTCCAATCAACCGATTTGCCTTCAACTGCGTCTCACGCCACTCAGCGCGTGGATCACTTGGCCAGGTAATTCCACCGCCCGTTCCAAAGTAAAGAGTCTGGTTCCTCCGCCAAAAAGTTCGAATAGCGACACTCAGGGCTGATTGACTTCCGTGGATCCAACCCAAAACGCCACAGTAAATATCGCGCGCAACCGGTTCATTTTGTAAAATGATTTCCACGGCAGAACTTTTTGGAGTTCCGCTGACAGAACCTGGTGGAAGTAGGGCTTCCGTAATATCGCTCCACAAAATATTACCTCGAAGTAGTCCACGGACATCTGATACCAAATGCCGGACGCCTGGATGATTCTCTGTACGGAGAAAATCCGTAACCTCAATAGAGCCAGTCTCACAGACACGGCCAAGATCGTTTCGCATCAAATCGACGATCATTATGTTCTCGCTTTGATCCTTCGCACCAAATTCGGAGCTTTCCCGTAATTCTTGAGTCCCCTTAATGGGGCTTGTTTTT
>PLXJ01000017.1 GCA_003151395.1 Actinomycetota bacterium
TTTCCCAGTACACCCACAGCAATGATGACGAGGTCTAGATCCTTCCCAGAAAAGAGCTTTTCAACCATCTCTTCTCGGGCATCTTTCTTTGTAACGTCAAGCGCGTATTCACCAGAACGGCCGACCAAAATCACTTGACGAGACTTATCGGGCGGGAGCTGAGCAACGATCGATAATCCAATCTCACTTTCTCCCCCAATAAGGGCAACTCGTCCGGGGTTCTTAAATCCATTTAACATAGTTGCAGCCTCCTGGCCTGATCGGATTGCCAAAGTCGTTGCGGGTCCATTGAACTTCGAATAGCGCGCCATTTTTCTAATTCTGGATACATCGCTGGGATGAGCGCGGGCGATACTCGAGAATCTTTAATTAAATAAACCCGACCGCCGGCGGCAACCAATTCTTCATCAAATTCCTGCAAAAACTTTTCGAGGCCAGGAACCGTTACCGAATAATCTAAAGTGAGAGTCCAACCAGGGCGAGGAAAACTCAATGGGGCTTGTGTCGCGGCACCAAACTTCTTCAAGACACCTAAGAAAGAAGAAGCTTTTAAGCCGCGAAGTCCAGTGAATAGGCTTTCGAAAATCTCTTCGCGCCCTTCATCGATTACAAACTGGTATTGCAAGAATCCAGGTGCGCCATAAATGCGGTTCCACTTCTGGATGCCGTCTAGGGGGTGCATATATTTAGTAAGAGCAACTGGACCGCTTTTTAAAGGTTTGCGGAACCAGATTTCATTAAAGACCTTAACCGTCGACCGATTGATTAAATTCTTGCCACCAATATCGGGCAGCGAAAGTCCACCAGTTACAGACTTTTCTTTTACTGACTTTGTCCCATAGTTTCCAAGACTGACGACTCCTCGACCTCGATAATCACCGGATAGATCAATCCAGGCAACGGTGTGCTCATAGTCCTTGTCGGATCTACCGAGGAGATCTAGCATCGCCGCCAAGTTGGCAACGCGGTGTTCGGTTACTTCTACCGAATTTGATTGAACACTTCGAAGTTGGATATGTAGTTCGATGACGATACCCGTTAATCCAAGTCCACCCACTGTTGCCCAAAATTCCGGATCGCTAGGCGTATAAGTCACTTGATGCCCATTTGCTAATAGGAGAGTCATCTGCAGAACCGATTGCGAAAATGATCCAGTTTTATGGTGTGACTTGCCATGAATATCGGCGGCAATCGCTCCACCCATGGTTACGTATCCAGTTCCAGGTACAACCGGCGGAAACAACGAGTGAACGAGCGCCGCGTGCTCCAATTCTGAGATTGTGACGCCAGCTCCAACTGTGGCGATCGCTGTGTCTGAGTCAATCGTTAAAAACTTCAACGCGGTGACATCAATCAAAGTTCCACCGGAATTGAGAGCTGAGTCTCCGTAACTTCGCAGCGCTCCAATCGGTAAGAGTCCGCGATTTGATGTAGCCATCGAGACAATTTCTTCTGCTTCCCCATGGGTCGTCACTACAACCCGAGTTGAAAGCGAATGGAAATTATTTCCCCACCCGGAGACCATCTGGGCTTCAGTGATGCGCATATACCGAGAGAACTAGTAGGAGAGCCGTTGCCACACCTGCTCCTAGGAAATACCAATCGCCATACATAACTTCCTCTGGCGCTTCACCACTGCTTTTTTCAACGGCCCAGATATATCGAAAGAGCGCAAAGGTAACGGTAATGACCGAAAATTCAGCAAAGGGATGGGTGCTATTGAGCGAGAATGCCCACAAACTGTAAGCGGTCAAAGTAATGCCGCTCGCAACCGTTAAAACCAGTCGTAGAAACTCTGTCGTGTACTGCGCAATAACGGGTCGAACTGAAATTGCCGACTGACTCTGCTTTTCTGCGATCCGCTTTGCGGTAACAATTACTAGCGGTCCAAAAGTCGCAACCACCAAGAACCAACTTGAACTAGGAGTATGAGTGGCGGTAGCTCCCCCGATTGCGCGGAGAGCGAAACCGAAGGCAACAATGAGCAGTTCAACAATCGGTTCATGCTTAAGCCCATAGGAGTACGCCAAGGTGAGGAGGATATATATTCCAAGAGTTAGGGCAAAGGCCCACGGAAGGAGCAAAGTGAATCCAACCGCGGCGATGAGATTCAGCCCTGCCAATATTTGAGCCGCTTTCAAGGCGAGCCTTCCAGAGGCAATTGGCCTGTTCAATTTTTTCGGATTGGTCCGATCCCGCTCAACATCCTTGAGATCATTAATAATGTAATTAAAACTAGCCGCGAAAGAGAAAGCCAAGAAGGCAAATAATATTTTGCTCAAAATTCGACTGTGAAAAACATCACCTGCGGCAAAAGGCGCCACTAGTACCAGTAAATTCTTGCTCCACTGCTGGACGCGCATGGCTTGCAGGTATTTCATTACCCGTTCAACTCCTGGTCAATTGCGCATTCTCAGGTAATTCTGACGCAACAGGTGCAATATTAGTGCCATTCCCGCTTGCCTATCCCAAGATACCTTACGGTAACCTAACACAATGAATTTTAGGCGATCGAGTAGGCGCAGCATCACAGTTCTACTTATCATCGCAGCAACATCCGGTTCACTTCTTCTGGCCCTTCCCGCCGCCCAGGCGGCCCAATCAATTGCTTCGGTTCAAGCCCAAGTGACGGCGCTTCAGATTCAAGCATCTGCGATTGCCGAGTCAGCACAACAATCTCAAGTTGATCTGATTGCACTCACTCGTTCGCTCAATTCCGTGCAAGCAAAAGATAGCGTTCAGACAACGAGCCTTTCGGCACTCCACAAGCAGATCGGAATCTTGGCCACCGAGCAATACAAGAATGGTGCTTTGGGCCAGGGCATGACCTTGATGTTCTCCTCTAATCCCACTCAATATCTCAACAGTGCACAATCATTAAGCGTTGTAGAAACCCAAAATGCAATCAAGATGCGCAAACTTGCGGCGGCGGATATTGCCCTCAAAAGCACGGCATTAACCCTGAATCAAAAGGTGGCGCTGGTTGCGGCTGCCAAAGCGAGATACCAGGCGCAAGAGGTTGCAGCTCAGGCAAAGTTAAAACAAGCCGAAAAACTATTGGCCGGTCTGACCAAATCACAACGGGCACGATTGGCGGCGCTTCAAGCTGCTCAGGATTACACTTTCCAAAAACGCTCACTGGCACTGGCTAAGGGCAAAATTGGGGCAACCGGCGCGGCTGCAATTGCGCTCAGGTACGCGCTTCGTCAGATTGGCTCTCGCTATATGTTTGGAGGCGCCGGCCTGGTCTATTGGGATTGTTCGGGACTGACCATGCGCTCCCTTCAACAAGCAGGAATATCGGTCCCACATTCAGCAGCGGCACAAACTTCGTACGGAAGATCGATCCCGCTCAGTCAAATTCGTCCTGGAGATCTGGTTTTCTTTGGCCAACCAATTTCTCACGTAGGAATCTACTTTGGCGGCGGCAAGATGGTCGATGCTCCACATTCAGGAGCCCGAGTCCGCATCGAGACTTTCGGTGCTTGGTTCGGTGGCGAAAAGTTTGTAGCAGCTCGTCGCTTCTAATTAATCTTCTTTAAGTACGCAGCTTGTTCGGCAACTACTGCCTACACACGGCACTAGGCGCGAAACATGTAACTGGTAGTGGAGAGATTCTGGATGTATCTCGCGCAAAAGTGCATCCTCAAAGCGAGCTTTAACATTCAAGTTAAGAATCAGAATAATTTCCGAACTCCAACCAAGCCAGGAATCTGCATACCCCGCCATACCAAAACCGATCAAAATTACTCCCAAATACATAGGATGGCGGACAAACTTGTAGATGCCAGTTGCTATAAGTGGCGCGCCCGGTATCGGAATAGGAGAGATACGGAGGGAGGGACGAAGCACCCACCCGGCCGCGCCAATAACGAGCACTCCTAAGCTCACAGAAACTACTTCAAATTGCATATAACTATGCGGACCTTTATGAAATTGTGAAAGTGCATTAATCCCAATAATAAACAGCATCAGGAACTGAATTCCAACCAAACTCCTCGCTACAAGTCCGCGCAATTGGGGTGAAATTGACTGGATACTCAATAGATATCCCACCAAATTGTCGCCAAACTTCTAGTGTCAACGGTCGGTTGGGTTTTGAGAAACTCCAAAACTTCCGGCTCCCGGTCCTCCGGAAGACAAAGCCGAATTCGAGAGAAGTGAGCGCTTTGCTCAATATTGATTTCGCTCCTCATGGCCCCCTCCCAGAGTTCGATGTGTGCCATATATCCAAGTTCATTCAATACATTAAGGAGATCCGTCGAAGTTGGTTCAGAAGGGCGATCTAAGTTCCAAAAGTGCTTCCAGAGCGAACTGGCGTCAGACAACGGATGACGCTGTGGCAATTCAAGGACCACCCGTTTGGAAGCATGATTGCTCATCGCTATCAAAAAGTTTTCGATATCTGGGACGTTGTAGACGACATGGTGAGCCACTGCCACATCTGCCACAGGAATATGATCGGCGATCGCGGGCCAAAAGCCTTCAAAGACCTCTGAGGAGATTCCTCGACTCCGAGCATTTTCGCTAAACATCTCCAGCATTTCAATTTGGTGGTCAACGCCAATGACGCGAGTTGCTGGCGGTGCTAATGCGAACGCCGCAAATCCGCCACCGCATCCAATATCTAAAACTGTTCCTCCCGTTGGAACCACCTCACGAGCTCGCAGATGCGAAATCGAATCCGAGATCTTGGCAGGAATTTGAAACATAACTGGTGGATGGATCCACGGATTCTCTGGTGCTTGATCTAATATGGATTGGGGTATCGCCCACTCTGCCAATTCTTCACGCCAGCGGTCACCGGAATTAGTCTGCAAGTCGTTGAACTTCTTCTTTTGCGATCTCTTCCTTAATGGAGTTCATGTCAAGATTCTTTACCGACTGGATAAGTTCCTCAAAACTTGGACCGGGCATGGCTCCTGCCTGCCGAAATACCAAAATTCCATCCCTAAAAGCCATGAGCGTCGGTATGGAAGTGATGCTAGCTACGTTGGCCAAATCGGTTTCCGTATCAGTATCAACTTTTGCGAAGGTGAGTTCCGGAAAGCGATTGGAAGCGCTTTCAAATATCGGAGCAAACATCCGGCACGGTCCGCACCAAGCGTCCCAAAAGTCCACAAAGATGATTCCGTCTTTAAGTACCAACTCTTCAAACTCTGAGCTGGTGACGTTAACAGTCGCCATTTAAGTTACTTTCCCGGAAGCCAGGCTGAAAGATCAGAGTGACACTGGCACCGTTGTTCTTCTGGAAATCCAGCGAGTGCCTCTTCGACATGCTGTCCACATCCAGCCCAGGTTGCCTTGCTGCAACGTTCGCATCGAACTGCGCTACACATAATTGGCTCCCTTACTTCTTGCCGAAAAGTCTCGAGAAGAGACCAGGTTCTTTTGGATCATTCTGGTGTCCCTGACAGCGTTGTGACTTTGGAATGCCACGCATGACTTGTTCCACATGTTGGCCGCAGCCAGACCATGATGCTTTTCCACATTTACGGCATGTAGTTCTACTGCACATTATTTGCTTACCTTTTCCCTTAGTTGTTTGTTAGCTGGAGAATTGCTCCATGTCATATAACCGCCATCAAGATTTATTGCCTCATACCCCATTTCACGAAGCAATCGCGTTGCTGCATGCCCACGTTGCCCGACCTGGCAAGTGACGAGAATTTTTCCAGTAGGTAGTTCGCTGCTTCTCTCTCGAATTTCATCAATTGGGATATTTAAGGCCCCCGGTAACGTTCCTCGATTGACCTCACCGACGCTGCGGACATCTAAAATCGAATAGCCTTCAGCCATTTTTTCCTCGACTTCGTGCCATTGAGCCGTGGGGGTCAGTCCTGAAAGTACATTTTCTGCGATATATCCGAGCATATTTACTGGATCTTTGGCAGAACTAAAAGGCGGTGCGTAGGCAAGTTCTAGGTCAGCCAATTCTGGAGCTGTTATACCGCCGCGCATGGCGGTAGCCACGACATCAATCCGTTTATCAACACCCTCCCTACCAACACCTTGAATCCCGAGGATATTTTGGCTAATCGGATCGACTAGGAGTTTGAGTGACATACCTTGCGAACCCGGGTAGTAACCCGCATGCGAGGAGGGATGATTATGAATAACAACATATTCCTTCCCAGCGGCTTTAAGTCGCTTCTCATTCCAACCAGAAGTTGCGATCGTAAGATCAAATACTTTAACGATCGCGGTTCCCTGCGATGGAACAGTGCGAATTTTCTTCCCCGCAATGTGATCGGCGACTACGCGACCTTGTCTATTGGCGATATTTGCCAGCGGCACCAAGGTTGCGGAGCCATCTACCGCATCCAACTTCTCGGCCGCATCGCCAATCGCGTAGATATCAGGATCACTCGTAATGTTAAAATCATTAACTGCGATACCACCTCGTTCACCAATCAGAAGTCCAGCGCTCCGCGCCAAGACGACTTCGGGTTTAACGCCTATAGACATAATTAACACTTCGGCTGGGACCACCACGCCATCGGCAAGGGTCACCGTTTCGTCCTCAATTGAGACAAGGGCCGCACCCAAATAGAGTTTCACGCCATGTCTTTGAAGTTCCGCCGTGACGAAAGTAGCCATTTCGGGATCGAGTGGAGCAAGAACTTGATCTTGGGCTTCAATAACTGAAGTCGATATACCTCGGTGTCTTAGATTTTCGGCAAGTTCAATCCCAATAAATCCCCCACCGATGATGGCAACAGATTCTGGAAGCCTCGAAATTGCGCTTGCCATTGCTTCAACATCTTCAATATTGCGAAGGGATAACGCCCGTTCCATTCCTGGAATATTTGGTCGAATTGGAGCAGCACCAGGACTCAAAATCAATTTGTCATATGTTAGTTCGTGGATAATTCCACGCTGCACATATGTAATAGTTTTCGCAAACGAGGCGATCGCCGTCACCTCAGCGCCCACTCGTACATCAATTCTAAATCGCTTCCATAGGCTATCTGGGGTTTGCAAATGGAGTGCCTCCTCGTTGTGAATCACTCCCCCTACGTAATAGGGCAATCCGCAATTGGCGTAAGAAACGTGGCCACTCTTTTCGAGCACAACTATTTCCGATTCAGCATCCAAACGGCGAAGTCTTGCTGCTGCTGACATTCCGCCGGCTACTCCACCTATAACAACGTATCGTTTCATGTTACGCCAAGCTTAAAAATAGTTTTTGGAGTTTCTGAGAAACCGCCTTTTGATCGCTACGTCCTTCAATAATGCACTCTTCAAGACTCGTAGAGATTAATGTGAAAGCCGCGGTATGAATGGCTTTACTCACAGCAGACATTTGCGTCACAATTTCATCGCAACTGCGACCCTCTTCCAACATGCGAGCTATTCCACCAAGTTGCCCTTGAGCGCGTTTAACGCGAGTAATAAGTGCAGCAACGGTCTCTTCATTTTGAAGAACATGGGTAGCGGATTTGGCAGTTGTCATAAACTATTTAACCTTTCGTTCCATTGGATGATGGCCCTTACGAATCATTTTGATCATTTTCATATTTATCACACAGAACCTTATAAATTGAATCACGAGGTTCTTCCGTTGCCGCAGCGTCTTTTCCGTTGGAAGCGGTGCGCGAGCAATGCTTTCGTTGGGATTTTCCTTAGCCATCTCCCTTACTCCGGAATCAAAAACCAGCCGAAGCGGGCCTTTGCCTTATAAATAAACATGTAATGGAGTGCCAACTTAATCCAATGGCCGGCCAACCCAATTTCACCAAAGGTGTCACCGATACTGCGACCGGTATTTGGATATGCCACGAAATCGGGAACGACTGGATACATCGTCATTGATGCAGCCGAGCCGACCCGTAACCCCGATCCTGCTGAGGCCACACATGCGGCGCCCATCTCGGCCATGGAGGCAGTACCCACTTGAGCAGATGGACCGTTTTTGATTAACTCGTTAATACTGATGATTGCGAGTTTGCCCATTATTCCAGAGGGCATTCCAGTACGTGGAGGCGATGGTGCAATTAACGTTCCATTCGGTGATTTACGAGGTTTAGAAATTTGATGAGGAGGAGCAAAAGCAATCCCCACTGCGAAAATATTTTGGTACAGCGGATTGCGATATGTCTTTGGCCAATCAGAAGCGAGCCATTCTTCATAAGGCTTGCCCGAATAGTCACCATCAACTTTCATGAATCCCGAAGGCGCAAAGAGTGCCGAAGAAATATCATTCCCTGTCTTATCAAACGCCTTGAGATCCACTCCTCTGAAGGGCGGAAGTAGCATCGCAAAATCAAAATTCAATACACCTTTGGTTCCGTCCACCAATTCGTAGTGAACTTCATTCGGATCTACTTTCTCCACATGGGCCCCTAAGATCGCTTTAATCCCACGCTCACGGAAGAGCGACTCGGTCCATAACTTGCTGGTCGTTTGAAATCCTGATTGGGTAAAGACCAACCCCCCAACCCCAAAATCGCCTAGCTCGTACTCGTTAGTTATGTAGGTTATATCCGCTAGATCGCGAACTCCCGCGGCTCGGATTTCATGTTCGACATTAAAGGTATATTCAAATGCTGCGCCCTCACAGGTGCATGTCCCGTGCCCGACCCCGATTGCCAGAGCCTGACGCCTGCCAGCTTTCATGGCGGCAATCACATCCTTAAGTGATTTCGCAGCTTCCGTTGCATGGCCAAAGGTGCAGACAGAAACCGAATGACCATCTGGTCCAAGGCCGGAAGTCGCCGCGAAATTCAATTTAGGACCCGTGGCATTAATCAAGTAGTCGTACTCGATCTTTGCAACCTCGCCACTTCGATTGGTTTCGGTATAAGTAACAGTCACAAAACCTGAACCAGTCGTGGAGTCTCCCTCTGGGTGGATTTCTTGGGCCAGCGCTTGATGGAAGGTAATTCCCTTCTTCTTGTAAACGGGCGCAAGGGGGAAGGTGACCTGATCGGCTGACATCCTGCCAACGCCGACCCAGATGTTCGACGGAATCCAGTTATATTTTGAGTTTGGCGAAATCACAATAATTTCGTGGCTCTTGCCTAGGATCCTCTTCGCATGAAGTGCGGCCGTGTGACCAGCAACCCCAGCTCCAAGAATGACGACTTTTGCCATCGCAAGCCTCTGTTTCTAAGTCAGAACCTCTGACCTTATGAAATCAGTATACCCCTAGGGGTATGCAATTGCAAGTGGGCTGGCACTTCTGTCATTTGCTCTTAGGCGCGGCAGCGGCGAGCATCGCAAGTAATCCACCATCGACACGAATATCATCCCCAGTCATAAAACTGGCTCGAGGGCTTGTGACGAAAGAAATAACGGCACCGATTTCCTGAATGGTTCCGGTGCGACGCAGTGCGTGAGCAGATCCCCAATCGTCAACTAGTGCCTGCATGCCCGCAGGTGAACCGTCACTGAGCAATCTGGCTGTGTTGCGCAGCATCGGAGTATCAATAGTGCCTGGACTAATGGAATTTACTCGCACTCCATATGGACCTTCATCAACGGCAATCGCGCGAGCCAAAGAGACCAGAGCTCCCTTACTCGATGTATAGGCAACAACATTTGCTTGGGTGGCAGTTGCTTGCGCGGAGGCGATAATCACAACACTACCCGCTTGGCTCTTTCGAATTTCTGGTAGCGCAGCCTTACAGGCTAGAAAAACTCCCTTAACATTTACTTTGAACACTTCATCCCACACTTCGACCGGAGTATCTATCGCAGTACCGTAACGTTGAATTCCTGCAGATGTAACTAGGATATCAAGTTGACCGTATTCGGCAAGCGCTAATGAAACCGCCAACTTCGAAGTTTCTGGGTCATCAATCGGACCATGAGTGGATGTTGCAGTGCCACCTGCGACACGGATTTCTTGAACGACTAAGTTCGCTTCCTCCATCGTCAGCCCATGGACAACTACCGATGCACCTTGTCTCGCCAATTCGTTAGCAGCACCTCGGCCAATTCCACTTGAACCACCGGTCACTAGCGCAACGCGTCCCACCTGCTCGCCATTCATATTAATTTGGGAAGACATAAGGTGCCTTTCCTTCCACATCCGTTTGCAAGATGAATGTCATTCCCGCAAGTTCGTGATCGTCATGCCACCCGTTGTCACCGACTGCAGTGGTAACTATCAGCGTCTTGAGATCTATTCCAGTAAATGTACAGTTCGAAACAAAACGAACCGGAAAATTTATTGATTGAATCAATTGAAATTCCGGAGAGTACTTGCGAATGCATCCACCATTCCAAAAAGCAATCCAAAGAGAACCTTCGCTATCGACGGTCATACCATCGGGATATTCACCGGAAACTGGATCAAAATCTAGAGCTACTCGTTGATTGGATATTTCACCATTGTCATAATCAAAAGCAAAGAGCGTCAGCACAACTGTATCGATGAGGTAGTAGGTCTTTGCATCTGGGCTCCAATCCATCCCATTGCTTAGTTTCATGCCAGAAAAAATCCGCTGATTCTGCTTGCCATCCGCACTCAATCGATGCAAGCCGATTCGGTCAGTCTCGACGCTGTAGGCACTTGTTCCCATCCATATTTCCCCGAGCGGCCCAACCTTGGCGTCGTTCCAACGCATGGGTATCGGATCTGGAGAACCATCAGCATCTAACCGAGTTGGCAAGAGTTCAATATTTCCAGATCTATCCCATGCAACTGGGCCGTGGGCGGTGCCGAGTATCAATCCGCCATTACTCCGTGGCAAAGCAAAACTAACATTCTCTGAAGTACCAATTTCCCCCGAAGCGTCCTTGGTTAGATCCCGCCACAACACTCGGTCATTTAATATATCAACCCAATAAATCAAGTTGTGATCACTGCCAGTAGCTACAGGTCCCTCACCAACATGGCATTTGCGGGTGTCCCACACCTTTGGATTCATAGTTGGGTCTCCTCGTTCAAAGTCTGGGATCCACATGAATCTTCGGACCTGGTTTAGCGTTCTCACCACGATTGCCTTCTAGTCGATCGGCAACATCTTCCAGGCTTATAACCTCACTTATAAGGAGCTCTGGATTGACGGCACCACTAGCAAAGTAATTGATGGCGCCTTGCAAGCCTGGTGACGCCGAAAGAATTCCGACGATAGTCAGATCTTGCAACACCGGAACTCGAGTATCAATCAAACTTGGCGTTTCAGACAATCCAATCAGAACTACTCGACCTCCAGGATAAACCCGGTCGATGGCCAGGTTGGGCATTGAGTCGTCGTTGGATGCATCTATCACCGCATCGAATTGCCGTTTGGAATTGCTTTTGACTTCATCGATCGAATAAATGTGATGGACGCCTAATTCTTTAGCCAACTCACGCGCTGTTGCTCGGTTTCCCGCGATATGCACTTCTAACTTCTTTGCCAGCGCAAATTGTGCTGCAAGTAGTCCGATAGTTCCCGCGCCTAAGATTAGTAACTTCTGATTCTCAACTAAACCCGTTGCTTCAACACTGCGCAACGAATTACCTGCCGGTTCGATCATGGCGGCGGCCGCTATAGAAATCGAATCAGGCACTTCAAAAGCAAATTTCTCCGGAATCAAGATTTGAGATGCAAGCGCGCCACCCCAACCGTCGGTAATCCCAATTTCTATTCGAGAGTCACATAAATATGTTTTACCGGTTAGACAACGTTCACATTTTCCACAACCCAGCATCGTGTCACCGGTAACCCGTTTGCCGATCCACCCCGATGAAACGCCACTTCCAACCGAAACAACCGTGCCAACCCACTCATGTCCCAGTTGAACTGGGTAGGTGGTACGACTCGATCGGTAGTAAGCCATTTCGCCGGCGTATAGCTCGACATCCGTACCGCAAATTCCAACCCTTTCAACATCCACTAATAGTTGACCAATATCAGCGACGAGGTCAGGAACCTCTTTGATTTCTATCTGATGCGGAGCGATAACACGAAGTGCTTTCAATTATTGAACCAGCCTCTCAAGTAACCTCAATGTGGCCGATTACCTCGTGTTATAGTCACCCACATACTAATTTGAAATTCCGACTATTGGAATAGTTAGTGAGTATCGATGAGCGAGTTACGAAGTGCGCAATGGTATGGCGGGAATGATCGCAATACCTACATTCATCGTGCGTGGATGCGGCGCGGATTGCCAGAAGATGCATTTGACGGCACGAAGCCGCATATTGCAATCGCAAATACTGCCTCAGATTTAACACCCTGCAACGCCCACCTCAACGAGGTTTCCGAGCACGTTCAAAAGGGAATCTGGGAGGCCGGTGGAATTCCGCACAATCTTCCTGTGGTTTCTTTGGGTGAAACTCAAGTAAAACCTACTGCGATGCTCTGGCGAAATATGGCTGCCATGGCCATCGAAGAGATGTTGCGCGCGAACCCAATTGATGGAGTTGTTCTTCTAGGAGGTTGCGACAAAACGATCCCCGCACTTCTGATGGCAGCGGCATCAGTGAATCTTCCTGCGATCGTCGTTCCTGGTGGTCCGATGTTGACCGGGACATTCCGCGGGGAACCTTTGGGTTGCGGAACAGATGTGTGGCGCCTCAGCGAAGAGGTTCGTAGCGGCAAACTCTCAAATCAACAATTTCTCAAATCCGAATCCTCGATGATCCGCAGCAAAGGTCATTGCAACACGATGGGTACTGCTTCCACAATGGCAGTTGTAGCAGAAGCACTTGGTATGACGATTCCCGGCTTTGCAGGTACTCCTGCGCCAGATGCACGATTACTCGCTCTTTCTCATGACACGGGTCGTCTGATCGTTGAATTGGTGCGTGAAGATCGCAGACCGTCGCAGATCATGGTCAAGGAATCTTTTATCAATGCCATCATTGCAGTTGCCGCGGTCGGCGGTTCGAGCAATTCCGTTGTACATCTTCTTGCGATCGCCGGTCGTCTTGGAGTTGATTTAAAGCTAGAAGACTTTGATCGGGCTGGGCGCGATATACCGCTCCTCGCCAATCTGGCGCCGTCAGGAGAATTCTTGATGGATGATTTGTACCGAGCAGGCGGACTGCTGGCGCTACTTAGCCAAATTTCAGAGAAGTTTTCATCGCTCCCCATAACCGTAACCGGACAACCCTTGGTGAGTTATTTGAGCGGCGCCGAAGTCTTTGATACTTCGGTCATTAAAAGTCCTGCGGAACCCCTTATGGAGAACGCTGGGATCGCAGTCCTTAAAGGGAATCTCTCCCCTAACGGCGCAATCATTAAGCCAAGTGCGGCAACGCCTGCTCTATTAGTACACCGAGGTCCAGCGCTGGTTTTCGATAGCGTGGAGGACCTCCATCATCGAATCGATGATCCGGAGTTAGATGTCACTCCCGATACTATTTTGATTTTGCGCGGCTGTGGTCCGCGGGGATATCCAGGGATGCCCGAAGTCGGAAACATGCCGCTACCCAAGAAGATTTTGGAACAAGGTGTGAGAGACATGGTGCGAATCAGCGATGGACGTATGAGTGGAACCGCGTATGGCACCATAGTTTTACACGTCACGCCTGAAGCAGCAGCAGGTGGACCATTATCTTTGGTTCAAACCGGTGACATCATCGTGTTGGACGTTCCCAACAGGACCCTCAATATCGAAATCGATGCGCTAGAACTTAGTCAGCGCAAACCCAGTCCGGAGAGCGTGGCTGCTTACGCCTCTCCGGAACGTGGTTGGTCAAAACTCTATGTCGATCACGTGCAAGGCGCTGATACCGGTGCCGATTTGGATTTCTTACTTGGATCCAGTGGAGACGCAGTAAGTCGTGAATCTCATTAGTCAAAGTGCAACCGTAGAAGAGTTTGTATCGTCTCGCTCTATAGATAGGTATCGCACCTCATCAGATGCCTCACATTTTCGTTTAATTCCACAGTCAGTGGCAACTCCGACAAGCGTCGACCAAATTGCTCAACTCTTTAGTTACGCCAGCGCTCACAAAACCAGTGTCACATTTCGAAGCGGTGGAACGAGCCTCTCTGGGCAGGCAGTAAGTGATGGAATATTAATTGACACCCGTAGACATTTTCGCATGATTGAAGTTCTTAATGATGGACTATTGGTCAAAGTACAACCAGGTGCGACGGTTCGTGCGGTGAATGCTCGCTTGGCAAGATTTGGGCGCAAATTGGGTCCCGATCCTGCAAGTGAAATTGCATGCACCATAGGTGGCGTCATTGCTAATAACTCCAGCGGTATGGCATGTGGAATCACTGACAACACATATCGCACACTTGAAAGTGCCACCGTGGTCTTGTGCAACGGAGCGATAATCAATACCGCGGATTCCGATTGCGATGAGCGTTTGATGAGCGTTGCTCCAGAACTTTATAGAGAAATCAGTTCAATAAAGGAGGAGATCGACAGTCGACCTGAACTTATTTCGAAAATAAAAAGCAACTTCAGTATTAAAAATACTATGGGATACGGTCTCAACTCATTCGTAGATTTTGAATCAATCGTCGATATCTTCCTTCACCTTCTTATTGGAAGCGAAGGAACACTTGGATTCATTTCCGAAGCGGTCTTTAAGACTGTCCCACTACTTAGATATGCGGCAACCACTCTTTTAATTTTCGAAAATCTGATTTCAGCTACTGATGCACTTCCCGCTCTTATCGCAACCAATCCAACAACCATCGAACTTATGGATTGCGTCTCTCTACGAGCAGGTAAAGTTGATCTTGGACAGATCGAATTAGAGGAGCACGCAGCCCTCTTGGTCGAATACCAAACAGCCGACAAGCAAGCCTTACTTGATTTAATGTCACCAGCGGCACAGGTGCACTACGGGCTGGGTACCGTGAATGAAACTCAGTTAACCACCAACGAGTACACGAGAGCCGAGTTGTGGCATATTCGTAAGGGCCTCTATGCGACCGTCGCGGGTGCACGGAGGTCTGGAACAACCGCGCTCCTTGAAGATATTGCGGTTCCTGTTGCAGAATTGGCGAATACCTGCCTTTCACTACAGGCACTATTTGCGAAACATGGATATGACGACGCTGTGATTTTTGGGCACGCCAAGGATGGAAATATCCACTTTCTGATTAATGAAGATTTTCAAGATGCAAAATGTGCAGAGCGCTACCGAGTCTTCACCGAAGATATGGTGACTCTTGTCCTGTCAAAGGGAGGCTCATTAAAAGCCGAACATGGAACCGGTCGAATGATGGCGCCTTTCGTGGAACGCCAATACGGATCCGAGCTTTACCAAATAATGGTTCGAATTAAAACTGCCTTTGATCCTTTCAACGTATTAAACCCCGGCGTTATCATTTCGCAGGATGCGCTAGCTCACCTCCACAATATAAAGATCAATCTTCCTATCTCCGCGGTCGCTGACAACTGTGTTGAGTGCGGCTACTGCGAACCCGTCTGTCCGAGTAAAGATTTAACGACAACGCCAAGGCAGCGGATCGTCCTGGGCAGAGCAATTGAAAGCGCTAAAAACGAGAACAACAAGGCGCTCGTTAAATCCTTGAAAGCGGAATCTCGTTACGGCGTTGAGGAGACCTGCGCGGTCGATGGATTATGTGAGAGCGCCTGTCCAGTGGGAATCAATACGGGTTCGCTGGTAAAAGAACTCCGGGCAGTTAGATCCCATGGATTCAACAAATTCGTTTGGAATCGCGCGGCTGGGCAGTGGTCAAATACCACGCAGGCCATTGGTTCACTATTAACGTTCACGCCTCGCTTACCAAAATCTATAGTAAAACCAATCAATGAAGGGGTGCGCTCTATTTTTGGCCACGAGCAAATCCCATTATGGACTCAAGATTTGCCTGCTGGTGGAGAGCCCAGAAAACCCGACGTTAATAGCGATGCCGACTTCGTGCTGTTCACCTCATGTCTTGGATCGATGTTTGAGTCCACGACAGATCAATCGATAAAGTCCTTGGCCCACAAGGCCAGTCTGAAATTTACTACACCTGCTCTTATCGCAGATCTTTGCTGCGGAACACCTTGGGCTTCTAAAGGAATCGAACACGGATATTCAGAAATGGTCACTAAAACTTACGTGGCGTTGCTGACCGCTAGCGACAATGGGCGCTTACCGATTGTTTCTGATAACTCCTCATGCACAGAAGGCTTACTCAAAGCGATAAAGACTAAATCAGGGGAAACAATGCGGATCATTGATGCCATTGATTTCGCGGTCGATTTCTTACTCCCTCAGCTAAAGATCGATAATAAATTGAATTCCGTAGCGCTGCATCCCACCTGCTCCAGTACGCTCCTCGGTTCCAATGCGAACTTGGAACGTTTAGCTACAGCAATTGCAACTTCTGTAACAACTCCGACTGACTGGGGCTGCTGTGCCTTTGCAGGCGACCGCGGCATGCTGCACCCCGAGTTAACTGCAAGTGCAACCGCCCGAGAGGCTGCGTCCTTAACAGATCAAAAATTCGATGCTAACCTTTCCACCAATAGAACGTGTGAAATCGGTATGTCCCGCGCAACCGGCAAGCAGTACCAGCACATTCTCTGCTCCTTAGATCAACTCGCCCTTCCAACAATCGACTAACGATGATCCCCGGCGCCGTCTTGCTAGTTGATGGAAGATTACATAACCTTGGCCTGTTAGCCTTTAGAGCACTGCGGATGTGGTGAAGTGGTATCACGTCAGCTTCCCAAGCTGAAAGTGCGGGTTCGATTCCCGTCTTCCGCTCTGAGCGGTTTCGCCGAAAAAAATGAGTACCTCTTCCCCAAAAGAATTCAACAACACTTCTAGCTGCTATTGCGATATAAAATCGGAACCCATTTTTGGTCAATCACTTGGACCGGGGTTAACGTCGAGATTTATATGTAAGCCAAGTCTTTCGCTCTAACAATCCATCTAACTTGCCTGAAAAGAAATGACCAGCGGACATGGTTACTATCACGCCGATAACTCGCCAACAGAGAGTTTTAAGACATGTCCACCCTCAGTAGTAAAGCATTGAACAAATACCAGGGAGATTTCAAACGTTTAGAGTTCTATTTGGGTCGCTCGGTTTGGGAGTCAGGTTTGCCAGAAGTTTGCTCTCTGGAAAGGCCTTGAGCAGTCCAACCCGAGCGCATTTTTCGTATTCCCAAGCGTGCCAGTCTCGATTTCTCCCTAACTCCAGGTGCTCGATAGCCGCAACTGAAGTATTCTTTTGGATCTGCAAGACCGTCTTCTTGTCTTTTCAGGAGATCGATCGATTTCGAACTAAATTCTTGGTCAGCTTCAGCCCGAGTGCTATATGCAGAAATTGCCTCAAGTTTACGTTCGTGGTGTTTTTCAACATAGTGATAATGCCAAACAATGAATCTAGGCAAACTATCGTCTTCTGGATCTATCAATCTCAAAGTTTCACTCCTCGAGTTACCTGTTATCTATAACACGCCTTCAAAATGTCATGTACCACATGCAAATTGCTGGGCTCCATTTGCAGCTGTCGTCGATGCTGTGTAAGTAACACCCAAGTATACGACAGTGGTATACATCCACGCAGACCAAATAGTCTGTTTAAAGTTTGTGCAATTAATTCCAGCCGCTAACTCAGTCAATGACGCAGAGTTGTTATTGTAACTGGTCCAAGATTGACCCCCCTCCCAACCAAAAAATCCCAATTTTTGAATGGAAATTGTTAGGGAAATTGAAGTCACAGGTACGGTGCAACTAGTGGTGGCTTTAGATCCCACCCCTAGGTAACCAAAACTTTGGCGGAGATAAATATTTTGAGGAATCAACGTGCATGGCCCATAAGTAGTTGCGGCAGCCGCGAGGGACTGGGGATTAGTTGCAGAAATTAAGCTTCTAGATTGCACCAGCACGGGCCCACTTGCGCTGGGCTGCGCGTCAGGCTGAGTCACTCCGCTAGGCAGGACATTTGCAGATGAGTCGGACGCGTACGCTGAACTAGTTGCGTCGAGGCTAAAAATTGAAGTGATGACCAACGCAACAATAATTTTTCGATTTTGCATGACTCCTAAATACCTTTCGATAGTGTAAGTAGATGGCAAACTTAACTGGTCTCGCTCCGCACAGTCAATGAACTTTTGATCCAATAAATGAGACAACGCAATCGAAATTCAACAGTACCAACCGTCCGCCTCATTCATATAACTCAGTGCTCCAGATCGGGTACACATTAGACAGAGCGCTGAGCGATCAGTTGCGAGGGAGATTATCAGGCATCAAACTGGCCAATTGGCTAAAGATTTTGATCTCGGGCCTGCTTCGATCGCTTGGCACCTTTGGGAGGTAGGACTGCATGTTCCGGCACTCTCTACGATCTGGCGGATCCTTCGGATGGCAGGACTGGCGGCATCAACGCCATATTTTGATTCATCCACAACCAATTGATCAGCGCTTAAAGGCATTGAGAAGAAATCAAAACCATTTTAAGGTTTGTTTCCCGCATGACAACATAAATAGAATGGTCGTTTAACGCTCAATTTTCATTTTCGGGAAGACCCCCCTCTCCAAACACGGACACCTATTAAACTTCTGTTATGGCAAAACCCTCTCCGGCCAAAGTAAAAATGCTGGCTTCTCAGGCTAAAAAGGAGGCGGCGGCGAAACGAGCCCTCAAGAAAGCAGTACAGGAAAACCTCACGACGTTGATCTCAAGCCCTGAGGACGACTATTTCGAACACGATGGAAATTGGCGAGCAATCGGTTTAGCAGCACCCGCAAGGAGAGCACTCATAGACGAAGGCTTCTATCAACTCAGTGACCTTCGCAAAGTTTCAGTGGCGGCAATTAAGGATCTTCATGGAATGGGCCCGAATGCCATCCGAATTTTGGTGGCAGAAATGAAAAAACAAGATTTGTCCTTTCGCAACTAGCGAGTCACTCGAGGCAAATTCCACTCGTACTTGATTGATAGTTCACGAACAATAACGACGACCAATCCCCCAATGATCGCTGGGATTGCTTTGTTCATATGAACCTCATTGAGGAGGACATAAACAACCGCGCCTGCGAGCGCCGATGTGCCGATAGTTTCTCTATGCAATAGAACTGGCTCGGTCTGTGAGAGCACATCTCTTAGAAGTCCGCCCGTAACCGCTCCAACGACTCCGAGAACCACAGCCACCACGACATTTGTATGAAATCCCAGGGCGTAATTGGTACTTGAAACCGTTGCTACCGCTAGACCAAAGGTGTCCAGCGCCAACATGAATCTGCCGACGGGCTCAGAACTTTTGCGCACGATTGTTATACCAACGGCCACCAAGACAGAGGCGAAGAGCCATGGGTTGAGCACCCAAGCTGGTTCATGGACCAGGAAGAGGTTTCGGAAAGTTCCGCCGGCGAGGGAGGAGACCGCGGCGATCAAGATAATTCCGCCATAGTCCATACCTTTGGCAGCAGCCACTCGTGAGCCCACTGTGGCAAAGGCAAAGGTGGCGATGAGGTCGCAGATATTGACCAGAGATGACCACTGCATGGGTTCTCTCTCCAGTCTTAGCGCGGAAGTGGTAGCCCCGAAGGGATTCGAACCCTCGTAGCTGACTTGAGAAGCCAGAGTCCTAGGCCACTAGACGACGGGGCCGCGCTATTTACTTGTACATCTCTCTACTCGTACAACATCGGAGCATTTACTGCGCTGGGGTACCAGGACTCGAACCTAGACTCGCTGAACCAGAATCAGAAGGGCTGCCAATTACCCCATACCCCATTTGCCCCACACTACGTGGCCTTTGCGGGCCAGAGGAGAAGGATAACCTGAATTACGCCCCGAAGATTACCTCAGTTTAGAGAGCGGCTTTGATCCGTTCCAAGCTTTCGGCCGCTCCCAAGAGTTCCATGGACTCAAATAGTGGTGGCGAAATGTGACTGCCGGTGACGGCGATTCGAACGGCTCCGAAAGCGATCCGTGGTTTAAGGCCAAGTTCCTCGATGAGAGCGGTACGAAGAGCACCTTCGATGGAGTCATGGCTCCACTCGGCAAGTCCGGTCAAGCGATCAAGGGATACTTGCAAGACTTTTTTGCTCTGCTCATCCGCAATCTTTGCCACGGAACCCGATTCGACGACGAAATTTTGCGTGAACAGGAATTTGAGCATCGGTGGGATTTCCGAAAGAGTAGTGATGCGTTCTTGAATTATCGGAAGTGCTTTCTTCACCACCTCAATTTCTGCGGGAGTGCCGTTGACGACTGCCGCGCGAGTCAAGAATGGCATCGCCCAGTCAAAGAAGGAGTCAGGCGATAGCGCGCGGATTTTGTCGCCGTTAATGGCCTCAAGCTTTTTCATATCAAAACGAGCAGGACTTGAGTGAACGCGTTCCACGGTAAAGAGTTCTGTGAGCTCCTTCATCGTGACATCTTCGCGATCCTCACCTGGTGACCAACCAAGTAGTGCCAAGTAATTACAAATTGCTTCAGGTAGGTAACCAGCATCGCGATACCAGGCGATAGATACTTCACCGTTGCGCTTTGATAGTTTGGCATTGTCCTGACCCATCACGAAGGGCAGGTGCGCAAAAAGTGGATAGTCCTCGGGAGCGACTCCCATTGCTTGATAGACCCGAATCTGGCGCGGTGTGGAAGAAAGTAAATCTTCACCCCGCAAAACGTGGGTAATTCTCATGAGCACATCATCGACTGATACTGCAAGGGTGTAGAGCGGTGATCCATCGGCGCGCACCAGTACGAAGTCCGGGACAAAATTATGATCAAAGCTGACTTCACCACGGATCAAGTCTGTGAAGGTTGTGCTTCCCTCTAGCATGAGCATGCGAACTACAGGTTTGCGTCCTTCGGCAACATAAGCAGCAATTTGATCTGAAGTTAAGTTCCGACAGTGCCCGTTGTACCCGGGAGCAACATTTGCGGCGCGCTGTGCTTCGCGAACTGCTTCGAGCTCTTCGGAGGAGCAGTAACAGTGATACGCAAATTTATCGTCGAGGAATTGCTGGGCGTATTTGGCATAAATATCCAAGCGCTGTGACTGTAGATAGGGGCCATTGGGACCGCCGACTTCAGGGCCCTCATCCCACTGCAGCCCAAGCCAACGGAGCGTGTCAATGGCGGCAGCGATATATTCGTCGGTGACGCGTTCACGATCGGTATCTTCAATGCGAAAGACAAATTTGCCACCGGTGTGTCGGGCGTAGGCCCAATCAAAGAGCGCGGTACGGATGTTTCCGACATGTAAATCCCCCGTTGGGGAGGGCGCAAAACGAACTCGCACCCCTTTATTGGCTACCACATTAGAACTAGTCATTTTTCGCGCTCACCTTATTAGTCAAAACACCGAGTCCTTCAATACTTACTTCGACAGTTGAACCAGCGGGCATCGGTCCGATCCCTGATGGGGTTCCGGTGAGAATCACATCACCCGGTAGAAGTGTCATCACCTGAGTCACAAAAGCGATTATCTCTGGGACTTTGAAGATCATCAAACTCAGTGGCGCTGACTGTTTAACTTCTCCGTTGAGAGCCGTTTCAAGCAATTGTTCGGCTGGAAGGAAATCGGTTTCAATCCAAGGGCCGATCGGGCAGAAAGTGTCGAATCCTTTAGCCCGGGTCCACTGTCCGTCTTTGCTTTGTAGGTCACGGGCTGTGACATCATTAGCAATCGTGTAACCGAAAATAACATCGCTATAGCGTTCTTTAGGGACGTCCTTGCAAATTCGACCGATAACGATCGCCAGTTCACCCTCGAAATCAACCCGATCTGACATTCGCGGCCACTGGATTGTCTCGTTTGGTCCAATCACGGAAGTATTTGGTTTTAGAAAAATAATCGGTTCCTCTGGGACCGCTGAGTTCATTTCGGCCGCGTGATCCGCATAATTTTTGCCGATACAGACAACTTTGCTACGAGGAATTACGGGGGCGAGCAACCTGACATCCGCGAGATCCGCCTTAGTCTCGGTGGGGATGATGCCTGAATAAATCGGGTCCCCCTTGAGGACCAAAATCTGATCTTTGTCGTTCAAGACTCCAAAGTGGGGATCGGTGCCGATTCCGATCGATTCGTTAGGTGTGAAACGCACGATACGCATAAGCCAACCCTACCTGCTTATATAGCGGGTTCTGTATCCAGAGTTGGTTGGGCTTTTGTTGCGAGTACTGTGGCGATTCTGTGACGTCTGCCTACTGGACGTTCAGCAACAAGATTCCAGCCAGCGATTGATATTTCACTGCCTGGGATTGGAACACGGCCTAGCTGTTTTGCGAGAAGACCACCAACACTATCGACATCCTCTCGCGCGCCATCTTCGAGTTCAATCTTGAAGGCGCTTGCGAAGTCATCGATGTTAAGTCGCGCAGACAACCGGGCTTGGCTATCCGAGAGCCACTCAATATCGTCGGTTTCGTCATCGTATTCGTCTGCGATTTCGCCGACGATTTCTTCCAAAATATCCTCAATAGTGATCAGTCCTGCGGTTCCGCCATATTCGTCAATCACAATCGCCATATGCGTTTGGTCACGTTGCATCTCTTTAAGGAGATCCGCCGCGGTCTTGTTCTCGGGAATGAAGGAGGCTGGACGTAAGTGTTCCGCAACGGTCTCACTCTGCTCGGAGTCGTGATGCTCGTGTACCCGACGAGCTAAATCTTTAACGTAAGCGATTCCGATGACATCATCTAAATTCTCGGCGATGACGGGAATCCGGGTGAAACCTGATTGCAACGCGAGCGATAATCCCTGACGCAAGGTGCGATTGCCCTCAATCCAAACAATGTCAGTACGCGGAACCATTAATTCTCGGACGAGGGTATCGCCAAGATCCAGTACCGATTGAATCATCTCGCGTTGTGAATCGGCGATGATTGAACGTTCACCAGCATGGTCAACTAACTTGCGTAGGTCAGCTTCATCATTAAAGACGATGGGAATCGTAATGCCGTAACGCTTTAGGGTTCGGAGAATTTTGGTCAACATTAACGCGACTGCCACTTCGACAAGATTGAGTCCTGTAGTTCAAACATCGCTATTTCTTCCGCCCGCTCAGCATGGTCATAGCCGAGGCAGTGCAGGACGCCATGAATGGTCAGAAGGTGGAGTTCGGAATCAAGCCCGTTCTTCGCCTGGGCGGCCGCAAATTGCGGGCACAAGACTATGTCACCAACTATCCCTGGTAGCGGCGAGTGTGGCTCTAATTCATCCATCGGAAAGGAGAGAACATCAGTTGGTCCCTTGAGATCCATCCACTCTTCATGCAATTCACTCATACGAGATTCATCGACGATGGAAATTGCCAAATCGCAATCTTCATGCAATCCCAAATAGCGCATCGCAAACTCGGCAACGCTCACGATTTCGGGTTCGTTGACGCTAACGCCTGATTCATTCGAAAGTTCAATATTCATGAATGCGCTCTTACGAGTTTAGCGATCACCAGTGCCAGAAGTTCGAAGTGGTCTAAAGTTTGCTGTCTTCGCGGCATCAAAGCGACCGTAAGCGCTTACGATATCCCCGACCAACCGATTACGGACCACATCTTCAGCGGTGAGGTACATGAAACAGATGTCATCTACGCCTTCCAAAATATCCCCTACAACTTTGAGCCCCGAGGGAGTCCCGTTTGGAAGATCTACCTGAGTCACATCGCCAGTGATAACCATTTTGGAACCGAATCCTAGGCGGGTTAAAAACATCTTCATCTGTTCTGCCGACGTGTTTTGAGCTTCGTCTAAAATCACAAAGGCATCGTTGAGAGTCCGACCGCGCATGTAAGCAAGCGGTGCAATTTCGATAATTCCCGATTGCATTAAACGTGGAATCGATTCTTGATCGATCATGTCGTGCAGGGCGTCAAAGAGCGGACGGAGGTAAGGATCAATCTTCTCTTGCAAAGTTCCAGGGAGGAAGCCAAGTCGCTCCCCTGCTTCTACCGCGGGTCGAGTCAAGATTATGCGATTAACTTCTTTGGCTTGCAGTGATTGAATCGCCTTAGCCATGGCCAAGTAAGTCTTACCAGTTCCAGCGGGACCGATACCAAAAGTAATTGTATTTTCATCGATCGCCTCGACATACCGCTTTTGATTTGCGGTCTTCGGTCTAATCGTCTTGCCGCGATTACTCAAAATATTGAGTGAGAGAACTTCTGCCGGATGATCGACAGGAACATGCTTGACCATACCGATCGCGTGGTGGATTGCATCAAGGCTCAATAATTGACCGGAGCGAATGAGGACCAACAATTCCTTGACAAGGACTTCAAATTGCGAAACTTCTGAGGCTGCCCCTTTAACGAAGATCTCGTTGCCGCGAAAGGTAATGAGCAAATTGGGAAAAGTTGCTTCGAAAATCCGAAGGTAAGAATCCTGGGGTCCGGTGAGCGCGACCATAGCGATGGCGGCGGGGACTGTTATCAAAGGTCTATCCATTAGTTACAAATCTTACGGTTAACCTGGGGGCCACGCGAACGCTCGACCTCCCATCAGGTGCAAATGAGCGTGAAAAACGCTCTGACCTGCACTTGCTCCAGTATTAAAAACGATTCGATAACCGTCTAGTCCTAGCAACGTTGCAATTGACCGAGCCGCCCCAAACAATTCCGACATGGTCGCGGAATCGGCTGCCGCCAACTCGGAGGCATTTTCGAAGTGTTCGCGAGGTATTACCAGAACATGGGAAGGCGCTTGAGGATCAAGGTCTTTGAATGCAACAACTTTTTCACTTTCATAGAGAAAGTGCGCTGGAATATCGCCCTGAGCAATTTTGCAGAAAATACACTCTTCAAACATATCGAAAGCCTATTACTTACCAACGACCGATGAGGGCAGATACCGCCGATAAGGCGGCAAAACCCGCATGTGCGGATCGAAATACTTCACTTCCCAAAAGCACAATCTTGCCCCCGGCTGCGCCCAAAATACTGAGTTCCTCTTCTGTGAGACCGCCTTCTGGTCCAACGACTAGAACGATTGGACCTCGAGAAAATTCCTTGGCGGCATCAGATAATTTAATTGTCGCCGACTCGTGCAGAACCAGGAGATTGGATTCACGACCAAAGCGTTTAGCTATTTGTGAGGTGGTTATTGGGCTCTCAATTTCTGGCAAAGTGAGCCTGCGTGATTGTTTGGCTGCTGCCACGGAAGTCGCATACCATTTTGTTCCAATACCAGCCTGCCATTTTGCAATAGAGCGCGCAGCTTGCCAAGGAATTATTGTGGTTGCGCCTGCAACAGTGAGGAGTTCAATCGCCTCCTTTGCCCGTTCAGATTTCATAAGCGCTTGGACAACTATCAATTCGGGCAGTACCTCAGTTTCAATCCCACGTTCTAAAACAGCGACGGTAAAACTCTTCTTACCTATCACTTCAATGCTGCCTCGTACCCATGCGCCGCCACCATCTGCCAACAAGAGTTCCTCGCCCAGTTCAACACGAATTACCTTGATCGCGTGGTGAGCTTCATCTCCCGTTACTTCTATGGTGGTGTTGGTTCCAAGCGTTGGAACAAAGAATAGGGTTAGCATTCTTTAAGTGTATGACTATCTATTGAACGCGTCGCGAACGCGACCAAATAGCCCACTGTGATGTGAGCCCTTGTCGCGGCTGTGCCTTTCAAATGCTCCAGGTTTTTCACCGCGAACCTTGGCGAATTTCACGAGTAACTCCTGCTCCTCTTTGGAGAGTTTCTGCGGAGTTACGACTTCAACATGCACAATGAGATCGCCACGGCCAGCGCCACGCAACTTGCCCACCCCAAAGCCCTTCAGGGTTACTGCATCCGCCGATTGCGTCCCTGCTCGAACCTCGACTTCTTGTGGTCCATCCAAGGTATCAACGACAACTTTTGAGCCAAGCGCGGCAGCTGCCATCGAAATTGAGATTGAAATATGTAAATCATTGCCATCACGGATTAAGAATTCGTGGGTTTTTTCAATGATTTCAACGTACAAATCGCCAGCAGGACCACCTCCCGGTCCGACCTCACCTTGGCCACTCATCTGAATCCGGTTTCCATCTTCGACGCCAGCAGGAATTTTTACATTGAGAGTCCGGCGTGATCGCACTCGACCATCTCCGGCACATTCGCTGCATGGGTTCTTGATCACAGAGCCATAACCACCGCAATTGTTGCAGGGGCGACTCGTCATTACATTGCCAATGAACGAACGAGTTACCTGCTGAATCTCACCTCGACCTTTACAAATTCCACAGGTTTGCGGCTTGGAGTCATCGGCGCAACCCGATCCTCCGCATTTGTCACAACGCACAGCGGTTTCAACAGTCAACTCTCGTTCTGTTCCAAAAGAGATCTCTTCTAAATCAAGTTCTACTCGGATTAGCGCATCCTGGCCGGGACGAGCCCGGGGCCGTGGGCCACGCGACCCTCCCCCACCGAAGAAGGCATCCATGATGTCGCCAAATCCGAAATTCTGCCCGCCGCCAAATTGTGAAAATGGATCTCCACCTAAATCATATTTCTGACGTTTTGTGGGATCGCTTAAGACCTCATAAGCCGCCGTAATATCCTTAAATTTGTCCTTCACCTCGGGATCGGGATTCACATCTGGATGATATTCGCGAGCCAATTTACGATACGCCTTTTTGATGTCATCAAATGACGAGTCACGATGAACTCCAAGAGTTTCATAGAGATCAGCCATTTGTATTTCTCCCAAGAAATTGTCCGATGTAACGTGCTACGGCATTAACCGTGGCAATTGTCTGTGCATAATCCATCCGGGTTGGTCCTATAACTCCCAAGGCTCCGGTGGAATGTCCATCTATCCCATACCCAACGCTTATGACGGAGGTGGTTTGCAAATTCTTCTCTGCCTGTTCATCCCCGATGCGAACTTGAACCAGCGCGCTTGAATCGGCAAGGAGGCGGAGCAAAATTACTTGCTCCTCGAGCGCTTCAAGAATTGGGAAGATAGAGGCTGCCGTTTCTTGAGCACCACTGCGGGCCAAATTAGCAGTTCCCGCGAGCACGACCTTATTTTCATCTGGGTATTGAATGACCGCTACTAATTTGGTTAGTTGAGCCAATATTTTTGCCGTACGAATAAAGAGATCTTCACGATCAAAAGAGTGCGAGAGAAAGGTTTCGATCGCGCGACGTTCCGCGCTAGAGAGAGGTTTAATCTGGGCCAACTTATCGACAAAAAGACGGTACCCATTATTAGTCGGAATTCGCCCCGCACTTGTGTGAGGTTGGGTGATAAGTCCCGCATCCTCCAAAATGGCCATATCGTTTCGTATGGTCGCAGGAGAAACTCCCATTGGGTGACGCTCTGCAATTAACTTAGAGCCGACAGGTTCCTGGGTCGCGACATACTCATCAACGATGGCACGAAGGATCTCTAATTGGCGGTCTTGCATGATTCCCTAAATCTACTACAACAGTATTTCGCGCACGATTCGATCGGCGATTAGCCGGCCGCTGTTGCTCAGAACTACGCGTCCATTAGCCCAAGCATCGGCTTGGAGGTGATGAGTTGTGAGGTAGCCAACTAGCGGTTGCTCTTGAATCTGGGAAAGTGAAGCGCGATCTAGACCGGTTGATAGTCGAATTTGCAGCATAATCTCTTCGGCGCGTATTTCCTCCGCGGTGAGGGTCTCCTGCTCATGCATCGGGTTCTTGTTTTCTCCAATTTTTTGCGCATAAGCCGCGGGGTGCTTAACGTTCCAGAACCGACGACCATCAATATGTGAATGCGCGCCTGCTCCAGCGCCCCACCAATTATCACCATTCCAATAGGCGATATTGTGGCGACATTCCGATCCTGGTTTTGACCAATTACTCAGTTCATACCAATTAAAACCCGCAGCGATAAATTTTTCATCAGCCAGTAAATATTTATCAGCGGTCTGATCATCGTCGGGCATGATTACCTCCCCGCGTTTTACTTGAGCGCCTAACTTAGTTCCATTTTCTACGATGAGCGCGTAAGCCGAAATGTGAGAAATTGGAAGAGCTAACGCCGTATCTACGGTTCTCTCCCAATCTTTCATGGACTCACCCGAAGTCCCATAAATCAAGTCAACGCTTACTTCTTGGAATCCCACTTCACGGGCCCATGTCGTTGCCTTAACAACATTTTCGGGATTATGCGTCCGGTCAAGTGAGGCCAATACATGCGTTACGGCAGATTGCATTCCGAAAGAAATTCTATTAAATCCGACCTCGCGCAATGCGGCTAACTTTCCCTTCGTCACGGAATCTGGATTTGCTTCAATTGTGATCTCTGCGCGGTCATCCAGATCAAAGCGCGACCCAATTGCCCTTATAACCCTGCCCAAATCTTGACTCTCCATCAAGGTCGGGGTTCCCCCACCGAAGAAGATTGTGGGAACCGTGGTCGCGGTAGAAGTCTCACGAGCAAATTCAATTTCGCGTAGTAACAAATCAATGTAGGAGCGCGACGTTACCGACAGGTCAGCACTTATGGCCAACTCGGCTGGAGTGTAGGTATTGAAATCGCAATAACCACAGCGACGTACGCAATATGGGATATGTATATAAAAGGCGAGCGTGCTCATTCGCGTTCTTTGGCTTTAGCCTTTGCCTTATCAATATCGGCATCGGTGGTGAGAGCTGCAACGAAGGCTTCCTGCGGCACTTCAACGCGGCCCACCATCTTCATGCGCTTCTTACCCTCTTTCTGCTTTTCGAGGAGTTTGCGCTTTCGTGAGATATCTCCGCCGTAACACTTTGCTAGAACATCTTTGCGAATTGCGCGAATGCTCTCGCGGGCGATGATTCGTCCACCAATGGCAGCTTGAATGGGAATCTCGAACTGTTGCCTTGGGATGAGTTCACGTAATTTGCCGGTCATCATCGTTCCGTAAGCGTATGCCTTATCTTTGTGGACGATCGCGCTAAAAGCATCAACCTTCTCACTTTGTAACAAGATATCTACTTTAACGAGATCTCCTTCGGCTTCGCCGATTGGTTCGTAGTCGAGTGAGGCGTATCCGCGGGTACGGCTCTTTAGCTGATCAAAGAAATCAAAGACAATTTCGGCAAGTGGCAATGTGTATCGAATTTCTACTCGGTCTTCTGAGAGATAATCCATGCCGAGCAAAGTGCCGCGACGTTCTTGACATAAATCCATAATGGTTCCAATAAATTCCGCAGGTGCAAGTACTGTCGCTCGAACTATTGGTTCCTCTACTTTTTCGATTTTACCTTCTGGATATTCAGAAGGGTTGGTGACGGTGAGCACAGTTCCGTCACCCGTTGTAACCGTGTAAACCACGTTAGGCGCAGTCGAAATCAAGGTTAGGTTTGATTCGCGTTCTAACCGTTCACGCACAATTTCCATATGCAAGAGTCCCAAGAAACCGCAGCGGAAACCGAAGCCCAAGGCAGCGGAGCTTTCGGGTTCATAAACAAGAGCGGCATCATTGAGTTGCAATTTGTCGAGCGCTTCGCGAAGCATCGGAAAATCTGCGCCATCGATTGGAAAGAGACCTGAAAAGACCATCGGACGTGGATCTTTGTAACCTGCGAGCGCAACTTTTGCGGGATTGTTATAAGTCGTAATTGTGTCCCCGACTCGAGATTGCCGAACATCCTTCACGCCAGTGATGACATATCCCACTTCGCCAACGCCAAGTCCTTTAGAGACAACTGGTTCAGGTGAGATTACGCCAACCTCTAGCATTTCATGGCGAACACCGGTTGAAATCATTTGAATTTGATCGCGAGTGGAAAGGTGGCCGTCGACTACTCGCACGTAGGTGACCACCCCGCGATAAGTGTCATAGACCGAGTCAAAGATCAGCGCGCGAGTTGGAGCGTTAGCATCTCCCACAGGAGCCGGAATCTGCTTCACGATCTGGTCTAGTAGCTCTGTAACTCCTACGCCGGTTTTCCCAGAGACACGTAAGCAATCCTCCGGCTCACAACCAATCAACCTTGCGAGTTCTTCTGCGAATTTTTCTGGTTGTGCGGCAGGCAGATCGATCTTATTGAGGACCGGAATAATGGTGAGATTGTTCTCCATGGCCAGGTAGAGGTTCGCCAAAGTTTGCGCTTCGATACCTTGAGCGCAATCGACAAGCAAAACGGCGCCTTCGCACGCAGCGAGCGAGCGCGAAACTTCGTAAGTAAAATCTACGTGACCCGGGGTATCGATCATATTGAGGATGTATTCCTGATTGTCTAGCCCTGACCGCCAGGGAAGACGAACAGCCTGCGACTTAATGGTTATCCCACGTTCGCGTTCGATATCCATACGATCGAGGTACTGCGCTCGCATATTGCGCAACTCAACGACTTCGGTGATTCCAAGCATGCGATCGGCAAGCGTTGATTTTCCATGATCAATATGCGCAATAATGCAGAAATTGCGAATCTGGGCAGGGTTTGTTTCTGAAGGTTGTGGCGCTTTAGAGAGTGGTATCGCTGGCATGGCTTAGGCCTTGCGCCGGGCGCAGCTAATTATTTAGCAGAAGTCTTGTTGGCAGCCTTCGCCATTGCAGACTTCTTATTTGCTGCAGCGTTAGCGTGTATGACGCCTTTTGAGACTGCAACGTCGAGCGCCTTTGATGCCGCACGAAGTTCTTCGGCGGTCTTTGCGGCATCTGTCCCAGCTGAGACATCCTTGAAACGGCGGATGGCGGTCTTGATCGATGAGCGGACAGACTTGTTACGAGCCTGAGACTTCTCATTTGTCTTGATGCGCTTGATCTGAGACTTGATATTTGCCACTTATTTGACTGCTTTCTTCGTTAATTAAAGGTCCGTAAGCTGGTCACAACGGTGACCGGCAGGGGTGAAGGCTACCAGCGAGCGACCACTACTCTCAAATGAGCAGATCCACGATCCAGGCGAAGATTTAGGCGTGGGATTTAGCCCGGGCCATCGAGATGATCGAACGTTCAAGCGCATAAATTGGATCTGACGCCGCCCCTTTGATGTCGGCATCGGCTTGCGCAGGCGTAACGGCCGCCCCAGCGAGGGAGGCTGG
>PLXJ01000040.1:0-12948 GCA_003151395.1 Actinomycetota bacterium
TGAACCCCCATAGGAGATGAAGGGCAGGGGTACCCCGGTCATCGGCATTAGTCCCATGGCCATGCCTATATTTTCAAAAGTTTGGAGGGCAAACCAAGCGATTACCCCTACGCAGACCAGCCTGCCAAAGAGATCATTGGTCCGTTGCGCAATCAAAAAGGCTCGCCAAAAGAAGAGCCCGAAGAGTAGGAGCATCAATCCGGAACCTAGAAATCCAGTCTCCTCCCCCGCCACGGTAAAGATGAAGTCGGTTTGTTGTTCTGGAACGAATCGCCCATTGGTCTGGGGACCGTGGAACAAGCCCCGACCTAGTACTCCCCCAGATCCAATCGTGATTCGGGCTTGGCGCAATTGATAACCGCTCTGTTGAGGATCCGCGTTCGGATCAACAAAAGATTGCAGCCGTTTGATTTGATATTGACTCACGACTCCCGCTTTTACCGCCACGAATCCACCGAGGAGGGCAAGAAGTAAGAGCCCTGCAACCCACCGTGATGGTGCTCCCGAGACAGCAACCATGAGGACGATGGATGCACTGATGATCAGTGTTGTTCCAAGATCAGGTTGAAGCATGATGAGCAAAATTGGAATCGCAGAAATTGCTAACGCTTTGAGGACATCGCGATCCGAGGGATCTGCACCGACACCATTTCGCTCGGCAAGCAGCATAGAAATTCCTAAGATGATAGAAATTTTCGCAAGTTCTGCGGGTTGAATTTGAAAGCCTCCTGGCAAGGCAATCCAAGCTTTGGCGCCATTCACAGTCGACCCAACTCCGGGTACTAATACAGCGATTAAACCCAGAACTCCTAGCCCCCAAACAATCGGGGTATAGGCGCGAAGCAATCGATAGTCAATGAGTGTGGTTCCGTATGCCAACACCAAACCAATGACGATGTTAATGACATGACGTTTCAAGTAATACTGAGGATCTAGATGTTGCGAAGCAAACCAATTCTTAGTCGCTGCGTACACGAGCACAGTTCCAAATGCGAGAAGCGCGACAACGGAGAGTGTCAACCACTTGTCATACCCAGAAACATTACGCAACATTCGATGACTTCGACTCTGCGGGCGGAAGATTGTCATGGCGTTCGCACTTTTGTACTCTTTAAATCGATAGTGGGAAGTGCAGCAGGCGGCGCACCAGTCGGGAAGATTGCTGTCTTTGGATCGACTGTGTTGCCCGTGACCCCAAAGAGCGCGTTATAGATCTCTTTAACTCCCACGGCAGAGGTTGAGGCACCGTATCCGCCTTGGCTCACCATCATGACCACAGCGTATTCTGGCTTATTTGAAGGAGCGTAGGAGGCAAACCAAGAAGTCGGGTCCTTCGCCGTGCCGTTCGCGTTACGCCCTTGGACCTGACCGGTTCCAGTTTTTCCACTCACCTGCACTGGATAGTTCGAAAATACAGCCGCCGCCGTTCCCGAAGCTGCTACCTGGCGCAGGGCGGCGTGCAAGAAATTCAAAGTACTAGAAGATGTTGGAATTTTGCCATTGACATGTGGCCTGAATTCCTGAAGAACCGTCCCGTCTGGTTTTACAACAGCACGCGCAATCTCTGGTCGATACAAAGTTCCGCCGTTGGCAATGGCCGCGTAAATATCTGTCATCTGAATCGGCGTCATCAGGACATCACCTTGTCCAATGGCAAAGTTAATTGCGTCTCCAGCACGAACAATGTAGCCATCTGTGCAATCCTCTTTTGCGATGGCAATTAAAAATGGCGTTAAATCTGATGGCCGGGCCCTTGTCGCGTAATTGCAATAGAAATTCTTGTTTGCCTTGTAGTAAGCCAACTTCCAGGTGCGATCGGGTAGGCGTCCAGATGCTTCTGAGGGAAGGTCAATACCAGTTGGTTTTCCCACGCCAAAGAGCGCAGCATTCTTAAAGAAGTAGTCATTTGGATTTTTCTTGGGAGTAAGTCCCCCGTCTTTTACCCATTGGTCATAACCTATTTGATACCAGATCGTGTCGCAGGAAACCGCAATCGCAGTCTGAAGTGGCATCGTTCCTTGAGCATTTGTATCATCGTTATGGAAGGTTTGATTTCCGAATTTTATTGAATACGGACACGAGTAGCTCGCATTAAGGTTATATCCGGCGTGTGATGCTGCAGTGACCGACAAAACTTTGAAAGCTGATGCCGGCGCATAAGTTCCGTCTATCGCCCGCGAAAAAGCGGGAACGCCATCCGTCGCGCTAAATAGCGCGGTCGCCTGCGCAGTCGTCAATCCCTTCTGCCAAATATTTGGATCGTAAGTGGGATAAGACGCCATAGCGAGTACCCGTCCGGTGTGAATATCCATGACTATCGCTGCGCCAGAGTCGGCCGCGTTACCTTGTGCTCGGGCACTCAGCACCGAACTAGCTAACGCTGCCTCGGTGGCAGCTTGCAACTTCGCATTGATGTTTGTAACGAGATTATTCCCAGGAATCGGATTGGTCACCGTAGCTGTACTTGTTACGTTTTCGGTGCGATCAACAATAACCGTTTTAACACCGGGAGTGCCCTGTAAATATTGATCGTATTGATATTCAAGTCCAGTCTTGCCAACAACCTGACTCTGAAAATACTGCTTATTGCTGTTTGCAACATCTTGAGCGGTTACCGATCCAACGTATCCAAGAATATGCGCGGCATTTTCTCCAGCCAGAGATGGATAGCTTCTAATGGGTACTGGTGCGGCACTGATTCCCGGATAAACGTCGGGATTTTCAAGAATTTTGAGCGCTTGCGCAACCGTAGCTTCCTTGGTGACGGGAACTGGTTGATAGAGCGTCCCATTCCAACATCCAGTGCGTTTACCTAAGGGAAGTTCGCCACACAACCGAGTGCGCGTATACAAGTCCCGGTATTTAATTCCAAGAAGTTTTGCCACTCGAATGAGCACCGCTTTACCGAGGGCAGGCATCTTTCCCAGTGCACTTCGATCAACGGTGATGACCATTCCGGGGCGATCCATTGCTAAAGGCGAGCCGGTGTCATCCACTATTGCCCCGCGAACCGCGGGTGTGACAATGTCGCGACTTTGAATGCTTATAGCTGCATTTTGATATTTAAGTCCAGATGCAACTTGCAGATAAAATAACCGCCCAAGCATGGCGAGCAACAGCGAAAGAACTAAAACTTGGACAACAATCAGATTAAGGCGAGAACGTTGGCTCATTATCGCTCTCGAGCCGTGAGTGAATATTCACGTGCGCGCTCCAGCGCGGGCAGAAACATCGGAGTAAAAATGACCGTCCATACCAAATTACCGAGCAAGACAATTAATACATGTACAAATGAACCATTTTCTTCCCCTAAGAGCGCGCCGAACCCTAAATAGGCGATGAGAGAAAGTGTTGCGCCTCCCGCGACGAAGATGACGAAGGTAATTGGTGAAGATGTTAAATCAGAGATGGAATCGCGATTAACTGCAAAGAGGAAACCAAGTGCGGTCAAAATCAGCGCCCACTGTCCAAAAGGTGCATTAGAAGTCGGAGATAGATCCAAAACCAGGCCTGCAAGAAATCCAGTAACTATCGCTCCGTTGTGGTCCTCAAAGGCGATGAGTGAGATTGCGATTGCGAGATAGAGTGAAAAACCAGAGATCGGGAAGTGAACCAATGAAACGGCAGACTCTTGAACTACAAATAAAACAAAGAAAAAACCGAGCGTAGAAAGGATTCGAACCGGACTCATGCGCTACTTCTTTGGCGAACTTGTTGGGGTTGGACTCGGGGTGGGGACCGTCGTTATAACGGGCACTGGCGTCGGAGTCACATAGACAGTCACCGTTGGATTTGGACTTGGTAACAGCGGCGTTCTGGGGGCGGTCGTTGGAGCGCTTAAAACGACCGAAACGACTCCCAAATCGTTGAGATTGGCGTAGGAATTTACGGTTGCGGTCTGCGTCAAGGAGTCAGCGGAATTATCGACACCCACCACCGCTCCGACCGGAACCCCAGGAATAAATGGTTTGTTACCTTCAGATCCATTGGTGAGGAGAGTATCGCCCGCCTTGATCGTGCCCGCAGGATCTAGCAGCACCAATGAATACTCCGTAGAGCCAAGTCCCGACAGGACGCCAATGCTCTGGCTTCGAGCAATGCGAACTCCGACTTTGAAACTAGGGTCACTCATCAATAAAACGATGGAAGAGGTACTTGTCGTAGATTTTATTAAGCCAACGAGGCCATTCTGCGAGATCACAGTCATATCAGGATGAACGCCGCTAGAACTACCAGCATCGATAGTAATAGTTTGCGAGAAGCTTGAAGCAGAACCGCGCGCAATTACCCGAGCGGCAACGACTTTAAAGTTACCTCGTCCGGCTAAATCAAGTACCGCCTTTAATTGAGTGAGCTGACCTTTGGTGTCAGCATCCATCGCAAGAGCGCCTTTGAGAAGTTTGTTCTGCGCTAACTCTTGTTTGAGTTCGGCATTAGTCTTTCCAAAATTTTTCACATCACCGAAAAATCGACCGACGGGCGCGAAAATTGTGGAGACGGTTCGCTGCACCGGCGAGAGAATGGTCTGCGTCACCGACCGTGATCCTTTGGTAAGACTTACTCCGCGTAGATCTAAAGTAATAAAGAAGAGCGCCGTAACTAATAAGATGACGAGAAGTAACCTTGAACGATTACCGCCGCCTCTTGCCACAGGAGTCCTTTACTAACCTTTGAAACGAGTTATCGACGTGGCTCAGAGATCAAAACCTTTTCAAGGGCCTCAAACTCTTCAACGCATTTTCCTGATCCTTCAGCAACCGCTTGGAGTGGGCGCTCACATATGTGAACCGGCATTCCTGTTTCAACGCGCAAACGCTCATCAAGCCCGCGAAGAAGCGCACCACCGCCGGTGAGAACAATTCCACGATCCATCAAATCGCTTGCCAGTTCTGGCGGGGTCTTATCCAAAGTGCTCTTAACGGCATTTACAATCTGATTTACCGGCTCTTCGAGCGCTTTGCGAATCTCCTCCGCTGATACAAAAATTGTCTTGGGAAGACCAGTGGCCAGATCACGTCCACGAATTTCGGCATCCAATTCTCCTGGAAGTTTGTAAGCCGAACCGATAGCCATTTTTATCTCCTCTGCGGTGCGCTCCCCCAACAGGAGTGAATATTCGCGCTTTACATAGTCGATAATCGCTTGATCTAGCTCATCGCCACCAATTCGGATCGATAGCGCCGTAACAATCCCGCCAAGGGAGATAACTGCCACTTCGGTTGTTCCGCCACCGATATCAACGACCATGTTGCCCGTTGGCTCATGAATCGGGAGCCCTGCTCCGATCGCCGCCGCCATTGGTTCCTCGATGATGTAAACCTTTCGAGCTCCAGCCGCATATCCGGCATCCTTCACGGCACGCTGCTCAACACCAGTAATTCCAGACGGAACACAAACGACGATGCGGGGCTTAGCCAAGTAACGACGACGGTGGACCTTTTGAATAAAGTAACGGAGCATCCGCTCTGTTGTATCGAAATCTGCAATCACGCCATCCTTGAGGGGGCGGATCGCAACAATATTGCCAGGAGTCCGACCAATCATGCGCTTAGCTTCGGTGCCGACAGCGAGGATCGCACCGGTATCTTGATTGACTGCGACCACGCTTGGCTCATTGAGAACAATTCCTCTACCGCGCACGTAGACCAGCGTATTAGCGGTGCCTAGATCAACCGCCATATCGCGACCAATAAATGACATCCGGCTCGGCTTTTGTTTGCTCACAAGAGACCTTTCTTAACTTACTTTGATAGTTCAGGGAAGAAGATATTGATTTCACGATCTGCTGATTCTGGTGAATCAGAACCGTGAACTATGTTCTGTACAACTTTTGTTCCTTGATCGCGAGCTAAATCTCCGCGAATAGTTCCAGGCTCGGCAATTGTTGGATCCGTAGCGCCGGCAAGTTTGCGAAATCCTTCTATGACTCGATTGCGCTCCGCGACAATTGCAACTATCGGGCCAGACATCATGAACTCAACAAGTGGTTCAAAAAATGGTTTGCCTTCATGTTCGGCATAGTGAGTTACTAAGAGGGATCGATCCACGCTCAACATTTTTAGCGCAGTAATTTGATAGCCCTTATTTTCGACGCGGGAGAGAACTTCGCCTACCAAATTGCGCTTTACGCCATCTGGTTTGACCAAGATCAGGGTTCTTTCCATGGGGGAAGTGTATTAGGTACTTCTCGAGGCAAAGAATCCGGGATTTTTACTGGACAATTTAGGTAAAAACCCGAATTACGCGAGTCAGTTGAGGGGCGGGTTCGCCATAAGCGCCGCACGAATCGCCTCACCCTTGCGACCAATGAAGAACGCACTCATCCAAAGCCCAGCAAAGAGCGCTCCTAAGAAATACATGGCTGGGACTACGACCCCGTAGGCGATCAGGCCGAGCTGCAAAACCGAGCCGATATACCAACCAGTCATTTTTTTCATCACTCCGGCCGTTAACAGTATGGCAATAGCAAGGGCTCCCCCGAGGGACAAGGCGAGAGCTCCATGTTTTTCCATTGCCAGTAAAAGTGCAAAGCCCATTACTAGAAATTCCATTGCAAGAACGGCAGAGCCTAAAACTCTCATTCCCCTGCACCGGAAATGGAACGAACAATGGCGAGTGACTCACCTGCAGTTACAACTGAACCCGTTATAACAACCGCAGAAACTCCATCGCTCACCTGATTAATAAGTGTGCATTGCTCCATTGCATAAGTGATCGCACTGCGCAAGTCGTTCTCTTTGAAAACACGATCCGCTCCAAAGACTCCGATTGCAATTTCATAAAGCGCATCGACGGGTAGTGCGCGTCCTGAAGTACTTTGAGTTACAACGAGCCGATCAATGATTGGCTCCAATTCCTGAAGTACCCCAAGCACATCTTTGTCACCAAGTATCGCAACGACACCAAAAATTGATTCGAAATCGAACTCCTTCTCCAAAGTTGTGGCCAAAGCGTGAGCACCATGCGGATTATGCGCAGCATCAACGATCACCGTTGGATCTCGGTAAAGGATTTGGAGGCGACCGGGCGAGTCAACATTGGCGAAGGCGCGGAGAACAACCTCGTCATCTAATTTGACACCGGCGAAGGCTTCTACGGCCGCGAGAGCAACCGCAGCATTAGTAGCTTGATGAGCTCCATAAAGTGGAATAAAAATCTCTTCGTAAAAGCCATACACACCGTTAATGGATACAAGTTGGCCACCCACGGCGAGATCTCGCTTCGCGATCGAGAACTCGACACCTTCACGGTAAGGAATCGCAGCGCGCTCCAAAACTCGTGCAGTAAGAACTGTCGCCGCTTCAGGAGGTTGAGCTGCCATGACTACATGAGACTCGGGTTTGATAATTCCAGATTTTGTAAGTGCGATTTCTGCAATGGTATTTCCTAAATACTCCTGGTGATCAAGCCCGATCGGAGTGATCACAGAGACCTGACTTTGAACAACGTTAGTGGCATCCCATTCCCCACCCATACCCGCTTCAATGACCGCAACATCAACTGGAAATTCTGCGAAGGCGACAAATGCCAGGGCGGTCATCGCTTCGAAAAATGAAATAGGGTGCGGCTGCCGACTATCAACCAGATCCACGTAGAGGGCGATATCGTTATAAGTTGCGATCATTCCCTCGGCAGATATGGGCAAGCCATTGATCGAAATTCGCTCCAGGAAACTTTCCAAGTGTGGGCTAGTAAATCGACCAGTTCGATACCCAAGTTCTCGGAGAAGAGAATCGATCATGCGTGAAGTCGTGGTTTTCCCGTTCGTTCCCACGATATGGATTGTTGGATACGAAAGTTGCGGACTTCCAAGGACGTCACAAAGAGCTGCGATTCTATCCAGCGAACGTTCTATCTCAGTTTCTGGCCAACGCTTTAAGAGCGCGTTATATATTGAATTAAGAAGTTCAACGTCTTCGGCTGATGTCATGATTTCTCTATTCGGAAGGTAATGAAACCAGAGCTGCGTTGATGCGCACGATATCTGCAGTCGTGATTTCTAATCGCTCGCGAATTTCGGCAACAACGTCAAGCGGCGCTTTTGCCATAAAACCTTCATTTTCAAGTTTTACTTTTGCCGTTGCCAGATCTTTCTGTGCCGTTGCCAGATCTTTAGTCAAACGTGCGCGCTCAGCTTTGATGTCAATCGCTCCCGTTAAATCAAATTCTATGGTGACTGAGCCAACTTCAATTTTTGCGCTGTATTTTCCCTCTGCTCGATCGGCGCGAACTATGAAACGAATGGCATCTTCATACGCTGCCAATTCTTGGAGACCAGAAAAACGTGCAACTACTTTGGCGGACGTTTTGATTCCTTGATCATTTCGGAAACGACGAATTTCGGTGATGATCTCTTGAATGGCTGCGACAGCTCTAAGGGCTTCATCACTTTCGTGTGATGCTTGCTGTTTTGGCCAGGCGGCAACAACAAGTGATTCTCCACCCGTTAAGTTGCACCAAATCTCTTCGGTGATGAAAGGCATGACTGGATGTAGCAAGCGCATAAGTTGATCAAGAACAAACCCAAGAACGCGAGGGGTCGCTGCCGAGTCGCTTCCGGCAAAGGTGGATTTGGTTAGTTCGAGGTACCAGTCACATAAATCATCCCAAGCGAAGTGGTAGAGAAGTTCAAGTGCCTTGGCGAACTCAAAAGAGTCGAGCAGCGAATCAACCTCAACAACGGTCTCATTAAGTCGAACGAGAATCCACTGATCAATTAAGTTGAGTGAATTAAATGCCGGCAGTTCCGCCTCAGTCTCTGCCCCATTCATGATTGCAAAACGCGTTGCATTCCAGAGTTTGGTAGCGAAATTACGAGATCCCGCGATCCACTCTTCGGCCAGGGCTTGATCTGTCCCTGGGTTAGCCATCCGAGCCAAAGTAAAACGAAGCGCATCGGAACCGTACTTGTCCATGAATTCGATTGGATCAATGCCATTTCCGCGGCTCTTCGACATTTTCTTGCCTAATTTGTCGCGGACAAGCCCGTGTAGGGCAATTGTGTCAAAGGGCTGAACGCCATCCATTGCATAAAGGCCAAGCATCATCATGCGAGCGACCCAGAAAAAGAGAATGTCATACCCTGTAACCAAGACGGAGGTAGGGTAAAACTTCTCGAGATCGACGGTTTCATTTGGCCAACCGAGCGTTGAAAAGGGCCAAAGCCCAGAGGAGAACCAGGTGTCCAATACATCCGGGTCTTGCGTATAACCAACGGGTGGCTCTTCGTCGGGGCCACAAACTACAACCTCATCGTTTGGACCATAGAAAACCGGAATCCGATGACCCCACCAAAGCTGACGTGAGATGCACCAATCATGCATTCCATCTACCCAGTCGAAGTAGCGCGGAGCAAGTTCGTCGGGAGAGATTTTTACTCGCCCGTCGCGAACTGCCTCTCCAGCAGCCTTCGCGAGTGGACCGACTTTTACAAACCATTGTTTAGAAAGAAGTGGTTCAATAATTGTGTCGCATCGACTGCAGTGTCCGACTGAGTGAACATATGGACGAATTTCAGAAACGATCCGACCTTCCCGGCGCAATTCCTCAACGACTGCAACGCGCGCAACAAAGCGATCCATCCCATCAAATTCGGTATTGGATCCCTCCATTACCGCATGAATATTCATGATGATAGGCATTTCGATTCCATGACGTGAAGCCATCTCGAAGTCATTTGGATCGTGTGCGCCAGTTACTTTTACTGCACCCGTACCGAAATCCGGATCGACCAACTCGTCGGCGATGATGGGGATCCAGCGATTGGCGAGAGGGAGCAAAACTTTCTTGCCAACAAGGTGCGCATAACGCGGGTCATCAGGGTGAACAGCAACTGCGCCATCTCCAAGCATGGTCTCTGGACGAGTTGTTGCAACGGATATTTGAATCTCATCATCACCGTACCGAACAGTTACAAACTCCCCTGCAACATCAGAGTGGTCGACCTCGATATCAGAAAGGGCAGTGAGACAACGGGGACACCAATTGATAATTCTTTCGGCGCGATAAATTAATCCATCGTCATAAAGTCGCTTGAATATCGTGCGGACCGCCAGTGAGAGACCTGGATCCATCGTGAATCGCTCGCGTGACCAATCCACACTTGCGCCTAGGCGTTTCATCTGATCGAGAATCAAGCCACCAGATTCGGTTTTCCACTCCCAGACTTTTTCTACAAACTTCTCACGTCCAAGATCGTGACGCGACATGCCTTCCGCCGCTAACTGCTTCTCCACAAGATTTTGGGTAGCGATTCCAGCGTGATCCATTCCTGGGAGCCAAAGCGTCTCAAAGCCCTTCATGCGCTTCATGCGAGTCAATATGTCCTGCAGGGTTAGGTCGAGCGCGTGGCCGATGTGTAGCGATCCCGTGACATTAGGTGGTGGAATAACGATCGTAAAAGGCGGTTTATCCGAAGTGGCGTCTGCAGTGAAATAGCCAGCGTCTAGCCACTTCTTATAAAGCCCAGGCTCTATCTCGGCAGGAGAGAAACTTGGAGCAAGTTCCGGGCGCTGGTTCATAAGGAGAGAGTCTAGATTAAGTTAGGCGCTCTTCTCCTCAGCGCGTTTCTCGCCCTTAACAGCTCGCTTTGGACCGGTGCCACGATTGATGTACGTCGGGGCAGCTTCCTTCAAAACGACTTCTGGAGTAATGACCACACGTTCAACCTCTTTGCGGGACGGCACTTCATACATAACTCCGAGCAAAGTATCTTCCATAATCGCCCGTAGACCACGTGCACCCGTACCTCGTTTGATAGCAAGGTCCGCGACAACTTCAAGGGCCTCAGGAGTGAATTCGAGCTCGACTCCGTCAATGTCAAAGAGGCGTTGATATTGCTTAATCAGCGCATTCTTAGGTTCTGTAAGGATCTGCATCAGAGCAGGTCGATCCAAGTTCTCGACACTCGTCAAGATTGGCAAGCGACCGATGAATTCTGGAATCATCCCGAACTTAAGTAAATCCTCTGGCATTACATCACCGAAAATATCGATCTTGTCGATGTCGGATTGAGATTGGAGAGTCGCGTTAAAACCAACTCCGGCCTTGCCCTTTCGTCCCTCAATGATTTTTTCTAATCCAGCGAAAGCGCCGCCAACAATAAAGAGAATATTTGTAGTGTCGATCTGTAAGAACTCCTGATGTGGGTGCTTGCGTCCACCTTGAGGCGGAACCGATGCCGTTGTACCTTCTAGAATTTTTAGCAGCGCTTGCTGAACTCCCTCACCAGATACATCGCGAGTAATCGAGGGGTTCTCGGATTTACGGGCGACCTTATCAATTTCGTCAATATAAATAATTCCCGTTTCTGCCTTCTTAACATCAAAGTCAGCAGCTTGAATTAATTTGAGCAAGATGTTTTCGACATCCTCACCGACATAACCTGCTTCCGTTAGCGCAGTTGCATCAGCGATAGCGAATGGAACGTTGAGCATGCGAGCCAGGGTTTGAGCAAGCAAAGTCTTTCCACAACCTGTAGGACCGAGAATCAAGATATTTGATTTTGCGAGTTCTACAGAATCTTCACGACTGGTAACGTCTGACTGAACGCGCTTGTAATGGTTATACACCGCAACCGATAAAGATTTCTTGGCACGATCCTGCCCAACAACATATTGGTCGAGGAATGAATAAATTTCTTGCGGCTTTGGAACTTCGGTAAGACCAAGTTGAGAAGTCTCATTGAGTTCTTCAATAATAATTTCGTTGCAAAGATCGATGCATTCGTCGCAGATGTAAACACCTGGACCGGCAATTAATTTTTTGACTTGCTTCTGAGTTTTGCCGCAAAAGGAGCACTTAAGCAGATCGCCGGTTTCGCCAATACGAGTGGTCATGTATAAATCGTAAATGGAAAAGCAAAAGGCGGGGTGGTTTTTTCCACCCAGCCTGTTCGCTTATAGAAGAATTGAAGTCAGAATTAAGATTTAATCGCTTTACGGCTGGCAAGAACCTGATCGATGATTCCGTATTCAACGGCCTCTTCGGCGGTCAGAATCTTGTCACGCTCAATATCCTTTGAAACTTCTTCAATCGTTTTCTTGGAATTCTTGGCCAGCATCTTTTCTAAGAGAGAACGCATGCGCATAATTTCCGCGGCCTGGATTTCAATATCGGAACCCTGTCCACCACCCTCAGAATAAGGTTGGTGAATCAAGATGCGGGCGTTTTCAAGCGCCATGCGCTTACCCTTTGCACCACCGGCGAGGAGAACCGCTGCAGCTGAAGCAGCCTGTCCCAAGCAAATAGTCATAACATCAGGACGAACAAACTGCATCGTGTCGTAAATTGCAGTCAACGCCGTAAATGATCCGCCCGGCGAATTGATATACATCATGATGTCACGGTCAGGATCCATCGACTCTAAGGTCAATAGTTGAGCCATAACGTCATTGGCAACAGTGTCATCAATAGGTTGCCCTACAAAGATGATCCGCTCTTCAAATAGTTTTGTGTAAGGATCTAGACGTTTGTACCCATACGAAGTCTTTTCTTCAATCGTCGGCAGCACATAGCGGTTAGTAATTTCTTGCGCTGTATTCATCTCGTTTTTCATGCTGTTCCACCACTTCCAGAAACTTGTCCCGCAGAGCGAACTACGTGATCGACTAATCCATATTGCTTGGCCTCTTCGGCATCAAACCAACGATCGCGATCGGAATCCGCGGTAATCTTTTCAACGGTTTGCCCAGAATGAAACGCGATGAGTTCGGCCATCTTTCGCTTGGTAAACTTCATTTGATCAGCCTGAATCTTGATTTCAGTCGCAGTGCCACCAAATCCACCCAATGGCTGATGCATTAGCACGCGAGCATTTGGAAGCGCGTAGCGCTTGCCTGCTGCTCCTGCAGTAAGCAAGAATTGCCCCATTGAAGCTGCAAGCCCCATCGTCACGGTCGCAACATCGTTCTTGATGTATTGCATCGTGTCATAAATGGCCATACCCGC
>PLXJ01000040.1:12988-34760 GCA_003151395.1 Actinomycetota bacterium
GATTGGATCCACTATTCCTCCTGACGGCAACGCTGAAAGCCCAGCATTAACACCTGTAATGACAGTAACAATCTTTCGAGGCTAACGCTTCCCAAATTCAGCCACTTTTAAGCACAGGCTGTTCGCTCTTAGAGAAGTATTACTCGACAATTTCCGTTGGAACGGCTGGCTTTGGGCGGAGCGCCTCGAGATCAACGCTCTTTCCTGATTTGGTGACAACTTTGACACGTCCCAAGACAGAGGCGAGCGCTTTGGCGCGGNNAATCATGGTTGCCATTTGGCCGTTCATCGTAACTTCCTCGATGAACTGATCTGGGCTCATGCCATAACGCTGCGATTGGCGAACTAAATACTCGGTCAATTCGTTCTTATCCACTGAAACTTTTTCAGCGGCAACGATCGTATCTAGGATTATTTCGTAAGTAAGTTGCTTTGTAGTCTGTTCTGTGACTTCTGCTCGATGAGCGGCGTCCTCCAGGCGGCCTTCACCCTCCAGATGCGCATTGACTTCGTCCTCAACAAAATTCTCTGGAAGCGGAACTGTCAAAGAGGTGACGAGGTCTTCTACCAGTTGATCACGGGCTTGCGCTCCTTGTTCAAGGGCCTTCACACGTTCAATGCGAACTTGTAAGTCGCTCTTGAGCTCGGCAAGAGTGTCAAACTCGGAAGAAAGTTTTGCGAAGGAGTCATCTAGTGGAGGCAAATCGCGATGCTTTACCGCTTTTACGGTGACGTCAACTTCACCTTGCTGCCCCTCCGCCAATCCAACTAGTGTGGTTGAAAATCGCTTGGTTTCACCAGCAGCTAATCCAATAAGCGCTTCATCCAACCCATCTACCATGCTGTTTGAGCCGACCTCATAAGAAATATCGTTGGCAGTTCCGCCATCAAGAGGATTTCCCCCAGAAGACGCAACAAGGTCAATCGTGATGAAATCGCCGGTTTCTATCGTTTTTTCAACGGTCGTCAAAGTTCCAAAGCGAGCGCGAAGTGCTTCGACTTGCTCGTCAATCTCGGAATCCCCCACCACGATATCTTCAACAGTGATCGTCATCTCTGAAAAATTAGGAAGAGTTATCTCTGGTCGAACATCAACTTCGACGGTGAAGGTGAACTTCTCCTTATCGACCAGCTCAGTGACATCTACCTGCGCACGACCTATCGCAGCGACTAAATGCTCTGACTTTGCCTGGTTATAAAAATCTCCAAGAGAGAGATTGATCGCCTCATCCAGTACGGCAGCACGTCCCACGCGTTGCTCGACCAATGCAGCAGGCACTTTTCCCTTACGGAATCCCGGCACGTTGATCTTCTCACCCAGCGCCTTGCTTGCCTTTACGAGGTATGGAGCTAGGTCATCAAAGCTAACTTCGATTGATAATCTTGAACGGGTATCACTGAGTTTTTCTACGGCGCTTTTCACGAAGGCCCCTTCAACAGGTAGGTCTGATTTCTGGTCGGGGCGGGGAGATTCGAACTCCCGGTCTCCTGCTCCCAAAGCAGGCGCGCTAGCCACTACGCTACGCCCCGTCGGCGTAAGTGAGGAGTCTAAGGGAAGAAGTTCACAACTCCCAACCAGAGCCGATAGCCTTAGCCCCTCAACGCACAACCCCCAAGATAGGCGCCGCTAGCAGGCACCTCCTCCGAGGCAAAATGCGGGTGTAGCTCAATGGTAGAGCCCCAGCCTTCCAAGCTGGCCATGCCGGTTCGATCCCGGTCACCCGCTCCATTTTTTTAGGTCAGGGATCCCACTAGTTGTATAAAAGCGGAACCGCTCAGCGTCATCACATCCGCGCCAGTATTTGGACCCGAATCAGTAGCTGTCACTGACAAAGTCGACAACGGGTTCGCTGCGGAAGTAGCGATTGTTCCCATGATGACGAAAGATTCTTTTGAGTAACTGACAGCATCTCCGTCATTTGTATAACCAAATGAACTAGAGACTCCATACTTTAGTACTGCACTTAGATCCGAACTATGAAGAGCTAATCCAACCCGAATTGCATATGTAGGTGGTTGAACAGACGCAAGTTTTCCATTTATGCTCATAATGAATTCGTAGGTTTTGGAAGGAGCCAGATTTCCAAAACCAACACTTGTATTCCCGGTTCCTGCAGTTGTTGTACTCAGATCCCAAGGACTTATAAGCGCCACCTCAACCTGCGATGGGCCAGTTGCGCCTTGTGAACCAACTGCACCGGTTGCACCGGTTAGTCCAATCAGGCCTTGATTCCCAGTTGTACCTTGCGCTCCCACTGAACCAAGGGCACCTTGAGTTCCAGTAGCACCTTGAGTTCCAGTAGGACCTTGAGTTCCACTCGCGCCTGACGAGCCAGCCACTCCATTGGAACCTGTTGGACCCGTTTTGCCAGCAGCGCCGACTTCACCAGGCTTTCCAATTGCGCCAACCGAGCCAGTTAGCCCGGTTAATCCTGTAGGTCCTTGAAGACCAGGGGTACCGGGACTGCCCGTTGCACCTTTCGCACCAGTACTTGCTTTGGTACTTCCTTTTGCACCCACTGCCCCTGTCGTACCTTTAGAACCGGTCGCCCCGGGTTTGCCCGCAGCGCCGTTTGCTCCCGCGGGTCCACGCAGCGAAATTGGGGTGGGCCAGCGTCCACTCACTTTTGGTCCATAGAAACTTAATTTGAGTGTGTCAATATAAAAATCACCATCTTTGCCAAGGGTGTTACTCGGTGCACCTTTGCCATTTCGAATCGTGTTTGCGACGCTAGAGGTAGAGGGACCGGCGGCAAAGGAATCGGTAGGGAGCGTTGGTATCAAAAGGGTTGCCAGAATTAGTGGCGTAACAAGGAGGCTCAATTTTCTACCAAAATTTTTCATTGCTTCCCCTAACGGGGTCTTGGCATCCATAGTTTGTACGCCTTTATTCAGTCTAAAGAGGTAAAACTTGCCTCCTGACCGTTGTTTCGAGGCTTACTTACGCTTAATGCGAGTATGACTCACAGGTTCTTTACATAATTCCATAATAACTCCCACGCCACTCTCAGCGCTATCGGGCAGTTTCCTAAGACTCTTGGAGTTATCTGCACTTATACGGATGCGAAGGCTTCCGTAACTAACTGGTTGAAAGGAATTTTCAACCAAAAGAGGGAGAGATATGAAATCGAATAAGTCACTTATCGTCGCGGGACTAATCGCGGCAATTTCAATGGGAAGCATTGGGGTTGCAGAAGCATCTACCCACTCTGCACATGTAGTTTCAACAACGACTCCTACTGTCGCCAAAGTAGATCAAGATGCGGCAGTACTTGCAAAGCTCGTTACTGCAGGAACCATTACTCAGGCACAATCAACAGCAATCCTTGCTGCACTCCAAGCAGCTGAACCAGTTCGACCACAAGGTGGAATCGGAAATGGACCAAAGGGTCCTGGACCAGTTGGAATTAACCTTCAAAAAGATGTAGCTGTTGTCACTTCCACTCTCGGAATCACAGCGGCTCAACTTCAAACAGATCTAGCCGCTGGACAGTCGCTGGCAACAATTGCCGGCGCCAAGGCACCTGCACTCATTAGTGCACTTGTAGCTGATGAGACAACCGAGATCAACGCTCGTGTTACCTCCGGGGCACTGACTGCGGCACAAGCAACAACTTTAATTGCTGGTCTTCAGGCCGCAGTTACAACCGTTGTTAATGCAACCCCACCTGTTGGCGGATTCGGACACGGCGGACGTGGTCACGGATTTGGTGGCGGAATGGGCGGNNTTGCCGGTCCTTCGTCAGAAATGGCGAAGGACCTCTTTTTTTTGAGAAGATACGGTTATGCGTATTCACATTGGAAGCGATCACGCTGGACTTGATTTTAAAAATCGAATTGTCGCCCATTTAAGTACCAACGGGCATGATGTGGTGGATCACGGGCCACATGAAATGGATCCTTTAGATGATTACCCAAAGTTTTGTATCCCAGCGGCAATAGCTACCGCGAGTGAACCAGGATCACTAGGAATTGTTCTAGGCGGATCTGGAAATGGCGAACAAATTGCCGCTAACAAAGTTAAAGGTATACGCGCTGCGTTGGTATGGAACGAAGCGACGGCAATCGCCGCCCGCGAACACAACGACGCAAATGTTATAGCCATCGGTGGACGAATGCACCCCGAGGACGTGGTGCTGTCACTAGTGGATTTATTTTTGGCAACGCCTTTTAGCAACGATGAACGTCACGTGCGCCGGATTGCGATGATTTCAAAGTACGAAGAAACTGGAACGATTTAACCCTGTTTGTAATATTTTAAGTCAGTCACGATGTGACCTTTTCGGACTCCCTGACCTTCAAATTTTGTGAGTGGACGCCACTCGGGTCGCTCAATTTTTCCACCTTTAAAGAGTTGACTTGATGCAAATACTTTCTGGATCCAATCGGCGTAGGGAATCCAATCGGTTGCGATATGGATATACCCGCCATCTTTAAGTTTGTTATGAATCAATATCAAAAATTCGGGTTGCACTATCCGTCGTTTCAAATGACGACGCTTGGGCCAAGGATCTGGAAAGAAGAGATGAAAAGCATCCAAGGAATTATCTTCAAAGTGGTTCTGCAAAATTAGGTGAGCATCTTCTTCCATAATTTTAAGATTCGTTAATTGAAGGCGTTCGATATGCCCCAGCAACGCGCCGATTCCCGGTTTGTGAACTTCAACTCCGATGAAGCCCGTCTCTGGAAAAGCTGCCGCAATGAGCGCGGTGCCCTCTCCCATCCCTGTACCAATTTCCATCACGTGTCTATTTGATTCCGGAAATATTTCTGCTGGATGAATCAGCCCCTCGACTGGAATTCCAAAGAGTGGCCAGGACCGCTTATAAGCGTTCTCTTGCGCCAAGGTTTGTCGATCCCCGCGTAATTTATAGCTGCGGTTGTCAGGACGCTCGATCAATAATTAATTCTTTTTTGGGCGGCTGGAAAGCAGAACGATCGCTGTGATTCCGAGGAAGAGTCCAACTGGTGCGACAAAGTAAAGTAAAAATGTTTGATACCACTTGAGTCCTGAACCCGGATCTGAACCCGGTTCTTGGGTTGCCATTGCGACGTGGTTGAGGAGGTGGGCGATCATGGGCGAAAGTGTATTAGACGCTCGACCAGAAAATTACGCAGATGCGGCAGTGCTCTGCATCTGTTCTACCCCATATGGCTGCAAGTATGAGAGCCAGCGCACATCGGGGCGACCAGTTCCAAGGATCCGCCATGCTGCGCCAACTGGTTCGCGCGGAACATGCCGCAGACGCCAGCCAATTTCCTTGAGCGTTCTATCGGCTTTCTGATGGTTGCACTTATGGCAGGCCGAAACCACGTTCTCCCATGCGTGCGCGCCGCCACGACTTCGAGGCATGACGTGATCAATTGAAGTTGCGGGGGCAGTGCAATAAACGCACTTGCCACCGTCTCGTGCAAATATTGCCCGACGCGAAAGTGGAACCGCATGTCGATACGGAATTCGCACAAATTTATGGAGTCGTATCACTGCGGGAAGGACAATTTCTCCACCCGAATAATGCAAAATTGTTTCTGAATCTTCCACCGCTATGGCGCGCTGATTAAGGACGAGAATGAGCGCTCGTCTTTCTGTAACGACACCTAGTGGCTCATAGGTGGCGTTCAGAACCAAAGTTTGTGGCACTGAACTTGCTCCCTAGAAAGCAGCGCGTGGCTCGCGCCGTTAGGCGAAATCTTGCCCTACATCGCGCCAAATTGCAGGGAATTGGCGAACTAATTCCTGAGAGAGTGTTCGGTAATAGGTGAAATTTTGGTGACCAGTCGACTTCAAGGCCGCTATTCGGGTTGATTCACTAAAGAAGCCGCCGCAAACTCCATATAACTCCAGAGTTGAGCTTTGAGTTCTGGAGCCGCCTCAATTTCATCAACCGCCGATTTCATACAGCGCAACCATGCGTCATGTTGCTCGGGGCCGATATGAAAGCCGGCATGGCGCATCCGTAACCGTGGATGACCTCGGACTTCTTGATAAGTGCTTGGCCCGCCCCAATATTGTTCGAGGAACATCATCAGTCGCTCCGCCGCTTCCCCCAGATCGCTGTCTGGATAGAGGGGGCGCAAAATTGGATCAATTGTGACGAGGGCATAAAAGTGGGAGACCAGGTTTTCGAAAGTCTGGTGACCTCCGAGTTCTTCGTAAAGGGTCTTGTCACTCATATTTATTTGATTCGCAGCCAGACCGCAGTATCTGTTTCCAAAATATCGCTTTGAATTGGATTTGAGGCCACTAGAACTTCCCCAGCTGGGAGCGAGATCGCCTTTCCGAAGTTTACGTAGCAAGCGAAACCACCTGGACGTGTAAATGCCAAGACATGCTCCCCTGCATCAATCCACTCCATGGTTCCATCGCCGAGCCCAACTTCAGAGTGCCGGACTGAAAGTGCGGCGCGATATAAATTGAGAGTCGACTCTGGATCTTTCTCCTGCAGTTCAACCGAAAGAGTTCCCCAATGTTTTGGCTGCGGCAACCAGGAGTCGTTGTCCCCTAATTTTTCGTTATTGGAAAAGCCATAAGAACCAGCGACGTTCGCCTTCCAAGGGATAGGAACGCGACAACCATCTCGACCGGGATCTGTGTATCCACTCAACTTCCAACGCGGATCAGTCAGGCGATCCTTTGGAATCCCAGTCGCCTCTGGAAGCGCCAACTCTTCACCTTGATAGATGTAAGCCCCACCAGGCAGTGCCAACATCAAGAGCGCAGCGGAGCGAGCGCGCTTCGTTCCGCGCTTAATATCAAATTTAGATGTATCACCGTGGCGCTTGTCTGGTGTATCAACTCCGCCGCCGCGCAGTCCAAGATCAAAACGGTTTACAGAACGGGTCACGTCGTGATTTTCTAGAACCCATGAAGCGGGGGCTCCTGTTGTGGTCAAAAGTTCGAATGACTCTTTAATATTTTTCTTTAGTTCTTTGACATCCCACTTGGAATCAAGGAAGTGAAAGTTAAAAGAGTTGGCAAGTTCATCGGGACGAATGTATTTCGGTAGGGACTCCTTAGAAACCCAAGCCTCGGCGACGCCCATGCGGTGCCCGGGATAAGAATCAAAGATCTTGCGCCATGCACGATAAATGTCGTGGACGCCCTCTTGATCAAAGTACGGCGACTTCTGCGCAGTGAGCAGATCGGAGGCGAGGAGTTCATCTGGAAGACCCGGCTCCTTGATCATTCCGTGCGCGACATCAATTCGGAAGCCATCAACACCCAACTTGAGCCAGAAGTGAAGCACCTCTTCGAAATGTTCACGGACGATCGGGTTGTCCCAATTGAAATCCGGTTGTTCTACGGCAAAAAGGTGCAAATACCACTGCCCCGGCTTTCCATCAGCTTCAATGATTCGCTCCCATGCCGGTCCACCAAAGATGGCTTGCCAATTGTTTGGAGGAAGCTCCCCGTTCGCTCCTTTGCCCTCTCTAAAGACATAGCGCTCGCGCTCTGGCGATCCTGGAGCCGCTTTGAGGGCCTCTTGGAACCACTTGTGCTTATCAGAGGAGTGGTTCGGAACGATGTCGATAATGAGGCGAATCCCCATTGCATGTGCCTCATCAATCAATCGCTTAGCCTCATCCAAAGTGCCGTAATCCGGTTCAATATCCATGTAATCCGCAACGTCATATCCGTGGTCCATCTGTGGAGATGGATACCAAGGGGTGATCCAGATTGCATCCACACCAAGAGTCTTTAGGTATGGAAGCCGGGAACGAATTCCTTCGACATCGCCTTTGCCATCACCGTTGGAGTCGGCGAACGAGCGGATATAAATTTGATAGGTAACGGAATCACGCCACCATGGACGACCCTCACGAACTGGGAGAGACATTGGATAACTCCTTTATGTGATTTCTACTTTGGTGATAATTCGAAAATTATCGCGTCAACTTGCGATAGGTAACACGGTGAGGACGTGAAGCTTCGGCGCCCAAACGCTTGATCTTGTTCTCTTCATAGGATTCAAAGTTTCCTTCAAACCAAAACCACTGTGAATCACCTTCGTAAGCCAAAATGTGAGTAGCGATCCGATCCAAGAACCAACGATCGTGCGAGATCACTACTGCGCATCCTGGAAATTCCAGAAGAGCATTTTCAAGGGAACCTAGCGTTTCGACATCGAGGTCATTTGTTGGTTCATCGAGTAACAATAAATTGCCGCCCATTTTTAAAGTCAGTGCAAGGTTTAATCTATTTCGCTCTCCGCCAGAAAGAACGCCAGCAGGCTTCTGCTGATCTGGCCCCTTAAATCCAAAGCAAGAAACATAAGCGCGAGAAGGCATTTCAACATTGCCTACCTTCATGAAATCAAGACCGTCTGATACAACTTCCCACAAAGTTTTCTTTGGATCGATTCCACCGCGAGATTGATCGACGTAGGAAATTTTGACGGTTTCACCAATTTTCACGTTACCGGAATCCGGAGCCTCTAGCCCGAGGATGGTCTTAAACAAGGTGGTTTTACCAGCACCGTTTGGACCAATCACTCCAACAATTCCATTACGTGGAAGGGTGAAAGAAAGGTCGTCGATCAAGAGATGATCGCCAAATCCTTTTTTGAGATGTTCAATTTCTACAACGATATTTCCAAGGCGGGGTCCCATCGGAATTTGGATCTCTTCGAAATCAAGTTTGCGTGTTTTGTCAGCCTCTGCNNTTGGAGTTCATCCGTACCCATTCAAGTTCTTCGGTTAATCGCTTGGCGCGTTTAGCATCTTTCTGGCCTTCGATCTTTAAACGCGAAGATTTGGTCTCAAGGTAAGTGGAGTAGTTTCCTTCATAAGGATAGGCACGACCACGATCGAGTTCTAAGATCCACTGCGCAACATTGTCCAAGAAATATCTATCGTGGGTAATCGCGACAACAGTGCCGGGATACTTTGATAAATGCTGCTCGAGCCACAACACGGATTCTGCATCAAGGTGGTTCGTCGGCTCATCTAGGAGCAATAGGTCAGGCTGTTGTAATAACAATTTACAGAGGGCAACGCGTCGACGCTCGCCACCCGAAAGTACTTTTACATCGGCATCCCCTGGAGGGCAGCGAAGGGCATCCATCGCTTGCTCAAGTTGCGAATCAAGATCCCAGGCATTGCGATGATCTAACTGCTCCTGCAACGTGCCCATTTCGGACAAAAGCTTGTCGTAGTCGGCATCGGGATTAGCCATCTCCTCGGAGATCTCATTAAAGCGGTTGAGCAGCCCCATTGTTTCGGCGACGCCCTCTTGTACGTTCTCTAGAACGTTTTTATCCTCATCGAGCGATGGCTCTTGTAACAAAATTCCCACGGAATATCCCGGGGTTAAAAATGCCTCTCCGTTGGAGGCGGTCTGCAACCCTGCCATGATCTGAAGCACGGTTGATTTACCGGCACCGTTAGGTCCAACAACACCGATCTTTGCTCCTGGATAAAAGGCGAGGGTTACATCGTCCAGAATTACCTTGTCACCATGCGCTTTACGCGCCTTTTTCATCGTGTAAATGAACTCAGCCATAGGCGCAACCTTATCGGTTAGAATTACCCGACTTCGAACCGAAGTCACGTAACCCTCTAGTTTTCCCTATATGCGCCTGTAGCTCAGTCGGATAGAGCACTCGCCTTCTAAGCGAGTTGTCGCAGGTTCGATTCCTGCCAGGCGCGCAAAAACCCGACCACCCCTTGTGAGGTGATCGGGTTTTCGTATGGGTTAGCGAGGAACCGCTATTACTTGGTTGGAAGTTTTGCCAACAGCGTTGCAACGTATGCGGAAACTGGGCCGCTCTCTGCTGCATAAGCATTGGCTGAGTTTGCACAAGCTGGTGAAGCAACATACTTCAAGAAGCTTGTCATTGCTGCGGCTTTGTCACCGGACTTTGCAGTATCAACGATTGCATAAGAAACGATTCCGAGGATGTAAGCACCTGGAGCCGTTGTTTTGTAGTTGAACTGATAAAGACCAGTTGAGCTAAGTGTTGCACCGGCTACGAATGCAGAGGTGTTAGCTGCGGATGGTGCAGCGAAGTCTCCGTTAGCGTTACCGAGGAATGCAGTACGAAGCTTTCCGGTTGCATAAGAAGTCTCTGCATATCCGATTGAGTAAGGAGTTGAATTCAGACCTGATGCAACACCAGTTGAGCTGGCATATGCCTGGATGCGACCAATATTTCCTGCACCATTGATGGCGCCTGGAAAGGTGTTAGCAAATGTCTTATCCGCTGCCTTTGTCCAAACATCCTTGTTTGTTGTTGTGAACAAGGTAACGAAGTTCTTTGTTGTACCTGATGCATCAGAACGAACTACAAGGTGAATGGTCTGGTTTGGAAGTGTGTAGTAACGCTTTGTTGAAGTGGTGCGAAGAACGATTGGAGCACCAGTCTTGTCCTTCTTTACCGATCCATCTGCATTCTTTGCATAAACAACCGAACTGATTGATTGGTTATTGTCTGCTGCGATTTCTGTATCGTTCCACTTTGTAACCTTGCCAGCGAAGATATCTGACAGTGTTTGCTCCGAGAGATAGAGCGGCTTTGATCCAGGTAAATTGTAAATAACGGCAATAGGAGCCATTACTAATGGGATATTGATAACTGTTGCAACCTTTGGGACATAACCGGAATCGGTGAAGTTTGCATCAAAAATTCCTGCATCCTGGTTGGACTGACCTGTACCAGAAGAAGTTGAGTTATATGTAAATGTATTGCCCGTGCTGTTCTGCCAAGCAACTTTGCAAGTGTTGAGGATTGGAGCATCGAATGATGAACCACCGGCTTGGATGGTCACGCCTGAAGCGAAAGCGCTCTGCGCAGCGAAAGCTGCGACGGCTACGGCTGCTACAACAATCTTTAATGTCTTTGAAACCTTCATGGAGTTCCTTTCAAGAACTTACGAGTCGTATGGTCGTGAGACAAAAGTTATAGATGCAAGGCAAACAGAAAGCCCACCCTCGGTGAACGGGGTGGGCTTTCTAAATGAACAACTGGTTAAGTGATTGGCTTAACCAAACCGACCCGTTACATAGTTTTCGGTCCGCTGATCCTTTGGGCGGGAGAAGATATCGTTGGTGGAACCAACTTCAACCATCTGGCCAGGACCACCATCAGACAAGAAGAACGCGGTGTAGTCAGATACACGAGCGGCTTGTTGCATATTGTGGGTCACAATGACGATGGTTACGCTGGATGAAAGTTGAGAAATCGTCTCTTCAATACGTAGCGTCGATCCCGGATCGAGAGCCGAACAGGGTTCATCCATGAGTAGAACTTGGGGACGCACAGCAAGTGCCCGAGCAATACACAGCCGCTGTTGTTGTCCGCCTGATAGCGCCCCACCATGGGTATTGAGACGATCCTTAACCTCTGACCATAGACCGGCACGCTCTAGGCACTCTTCTAATAATTCATCTTTCTTTTCTACTTTAAGTTGCGCCAATTTCAGACCCGCCAAAACATTTTCTGCAATTGTCATCGATGGGAAAGGATTTGGTTTCTGGAAAACCATGCCAACCTTTAATCGAATTTTTGTGACGTCAACGCCGGCAGCGTAGATATCTTCTCCGTTGAGAAGTACTTCACCAGCCATTGCAGCACCTGGGATGAATTCGTGCATCCGATTAAGGGTGCGGATAAATGTTGATTTGCCACAACCCGATGGTCCGATCAGTGCTGTAACAGATCCTGGCCAGAAATCCAGTGAGACATTTTCCAGCACATGCTTCTCACCAAACCAAGCATGAACACCCCGAGCTTCAAGGCCAACGCCTAGCGCATTACTTCCTGGCTGCTTTTGAGCACGCGCCGCGGAAATATCTGAGAGCGAACTTTTTTGGATCGTCGTTTCCATTTCATCTCCTTGATTGTCTGCTGACTCAATACTCATTACTTCTTACCTACTTTTCGGTTTCCGAGGATTCGAGCAGCCGTGAAAAGTATGACGACAATGACCAACAAAACTAATATTCCGGCCCATGCCCTCGTGATCGATTCAGGTGTGCCCGCACCGAATGCCTGCCAAATATAGTTAGGCAAGGAACCCAACGAACCACTAAATACATTGAAATTCTTGGTTCCACTTCCACCCGTCAACAAAAGTATCGGCGCGGTTTCACCCGCAACGCGGGCCACACCCAGAATCATCGCTGTAATCAATCCGCTTCTCGCAGCTGGAACGACGACCAGGGCAACAGAACGCCATTGGGTTCCACCAAGCGCCACGCCCGCCTCGCGAAGATCGCTTGGAATCAATTTGAGGACTTCTTGGGATGTTCGAGCGACCGTTGGGATCATCAAAATAGCTAGCGCCAGTGAACCCTGAATTCCATTAACCGTTTTTGTAAAGGGAATTAATATCGCGGCGTAAATAAAGAGACCTGCAACAATGGATGGAACGCCTGACATCGCCTGAACCAAAAATTCGATTGGTCGAGTGAATCGGCCACGAACTTCGGTGAGGTAAAGCGCAGTCAAGATACCGATCGGAACACTAATGATCATTGCAAAAATGACGAGCAAAAAAGTTCCGATAATAGCGTGGAGCAATCCACCTTGATTGACTGGATCGGTAAATGCATTGTTATGCATATCTTTGGTGAAGAGCGTCCAATGCAGACCTTTATGTCCTCGAATCCATACCGTGAACAAAATGCTGACAATCGGAGTGACAGCGATAAGGATCGCAGTTGTTACTAACCCTCGAAAGAGGCTGTCGACAGCCGCCGAACGACCAGCTTTTGCATAACTAACTGCGAAATCAATAATTAAATATGCAATAGAGAAAAGAACAACAAATGCGAGCTTTCCACTCAGCGGGGAAACAAGTATGAGCAACAAGGAGATCAGCGTTGACGCAGCGACAATACCCGCAGTTTTGGCTTGATCTATGGGAGTTGGAGCCCAAGGTTTGCGTGGTTGCGGAGTGGCTACTTTTTCGAGCGATGACATCAGCGACCACTCTTTCCGGTACGTGCCACTATCAAATTCGCAAGAGAGTTAACGATTAGCGTGAGGATAAAGAGAACCAAACCTGCCGCCATCAAAGCTTTGATTTCATACGGGGAGGCGTCCCCGAACTTCAACAAGATCATTGAAGCAACGTTTCCTCCTGCGCTAAACAAGATATGCCAATTAACCTGATAGACAATATTTAGCACGGTATAAACGGCAACAGTCTCACCCATCGCGCGACCGAGGCCGAGCATGATGCCTCCGACAATTCCAGAGCGTGCATAGGGAAACGCGACAGCTCGAAGCATCGCAAAACGCGTTCCTCCAAGTGCATATGCAGCCTGTATGCGGTCAAGTGGAGTCTGTGAAAATATTTCACGCGAGATCGATGTAACGATCGGAATAATCATGACGGCCAAAACCAACCCTGCAATGAATGGCGAGCGGTTTACATACGGAGCCGGCAATTGAAATATTGGGATCCAGGAAAAGAATTTGTTGATCAACTTTGCCCAATACTCACCCGAAGATTCCAAGACAAAAAATCCCCAGAGACCGAACAGGACTGAGGGAAAGGCAGCCATGAGATCTATCGCGGAAACCATCACTCTTTTGACAAAGGCTGGTGCGTAAAAAGTTAAGTAGATGGCCGCACCCACGCTTATCGGCACACCGATGATGACCGCGATAACCGCAACTATCATCGTTCCGATTAGCATCGCAGCGATTCCAAAGTGTGAATTCTTTGCGTCAAATTGTCCGGCGTCATTAACCGCTGCTTGCCAGTTGCTACTGGTTAGAAAATGAAGTCCTTGGCTCTTTAACGTGCTGTAACCATTAAATAAGAGGAAGATTAAAATCAATCCCAGAATGACCAGGGATGAGAGACCGCCTGATGTGACCACTCCACGAAAAACCCGATCTGAAAGCCTTGGCTTTGTAGAGATTTCGCGTTTCGCGGGGATCTCGGCCGGAGCCTGGGTAATTGTTGAACTCACGAAGGAATGATTAACCCTTTTAGGTTGCAATGAATGGAGCCAAGGTGTCTAGCAGGTGAACGGAAGGTGAAATCGACCCTCAGCGTGCGCGTGCCATAAGGTTTGCCCATGGGCAACGAATCTCCAAATTTGATCTGGGTCGATTGCGAAATGACTGGGTTAGATCTCAATAAAGATGTATTGGTCGAAATCGCGGTTTTGGTTACGGACTCGCAGCTCAACATCTTGGGCGAAGGTGTAGATCTAGTAATTCACGCCCCTCAAGATACAATTGACCAGATGAACGACTTCGTTCGTGAGATGCATACGAGTTCGGGGCTGATCACCGAAATCCCCACTGGAGTCTCCCTCTCTGACGCCGAAGCCCAAATTTTGGCTTACCTCAACAAATACGCACCTGGGGCTGGCAAGTCCCCGTTGGCAGGCAATTCGGTATCCGTGGATCGAACCTTCATCTCGCGCTTCCTACCTGCCGTCAATGATTATCTGCACTATCGAACGGTGGATGTCTCCTCCGTTAAGGAGTTGGCCCGACGTTGGTACCCCCATGTCTATTACGCCGCTCCAAAGAAAACGGGCAACCATCGCGCCCTAGGTGATATTCGAGACTCGATTGATGAGCTGGAGTACTACCGAAAGACCATATTTATTCCAAACTGATTTGGCTGCTGAGGAAGTACAGTAGAATTCGCAATCCATGGTGGTCGTAGCTCAGCTGGTAGAGCACTCGGTTGTGGTCCGAGATGTCGCGGGTTCGAGCCCCGTCGATCACCCCACTTTTTAACAGAACAGATTCAGATTACTAGCCAGCGAAGTTCATAGTCAGGAGTCCGTTTTGACCGAGATGATTTTCGACGTTGTGATCGAGATTCCGGCTGGAAGTCGGAACAAATACGAAATTGATCATCGCACCGGAGAAATCAGACTGGACCGCATGCTCTTTACAGCAACGAGATTTCCGCACGACTACGGTTTTGTAAAACACACTCTTTCCCTCGACGGTGATCCACTTGATGCCCTTGTTCTTCTAGATGAACCAACATTTCCCGGTTGCATCGTGTCATGTCGAGCAGTCGGAATGTTCCGAATGGTTGATGAAAAGGGTGGCGACGACAAGTTACTTTGCGTAGCAGCGGGTGACATTCGAAAGAATGGCCTTCGTGATATTGCTGATGTGCCTTCATATGAGCTCGATGAAATCAAACATTTCTTTGAGGTCTACAAGACTCTAGAACCTGGCAAGCAAGTGCATGGCGGAGACTGGGTTGACCACGAACTCGCTGAAGAAGAGATAAAGAACTCATACGGCCGCTACAAAGTACACGGTTAATACTGTGATTTCAGCGGCAAATGAGCGCGCGGAGCGCTTTGCCTAGTCCTTGTGGACGCTGATAGGGTCTGCTCCGCAAGCAAATATCCCGCGTTGTTAGCTCAGTTGGTAGAGCAGGTGACTCTTAATCACCGGGTCGGGGGTTCGAGTCCCTCACAACGCACTCAGAAAGTGCAGGTCAGAATCGCTTTTTGGTTTTACTTACTTAATATTCCAATTGCTTGTACTGCGTTTGTCCGTTCTTTGTCCGTTCCAGTGTTAAAAAGTGATTCACCTAGACGGTCTATGTACTTTGTTGCATCATCTTCGTAGAGGTGTCCGTAGACATCGAGAGTCATTTGGGTTGAAGCATGACCAAGGATTCCTGCGACTGTAGTGATTGGTGTACCTGCAGAAATTAGCAAGCTTGCAGTGGTATGACGGAGAGAATGAAAACTCACTTTGGGCAATTCTGCGCGAAGTGCTGCAGGTTTAAAGATCCTACACATGAAGTTTCTATAGTTCATAAGTCCACCGCCAGGCATCTGAAACAGTGGTGCCGACGCATTCCCCTTTTCGATAAGGTCGCTAACCTGTCCAATGATTTCTTTAGGGAAAGGAACCACTCGATTCTGGTGAGTCTTTGTTCCGCCCAGTACTAGTTCGTAGTTCTCGCCCTCTGAATACGCCTTATTCACGTTGACGGTCTTATGAAGGACATTTACATCGCGTCCTTCAAGGGCAACTAATTCACCCCAACGGAGACCGGTGGTTCCAGCAAAAAGAATGAGAGTTTCATACTCTCCACACTCGGATGCCAGTCGTCGTAGTTGCGCCATAGTGAGAGCCTGCTTTTCTTTGGATTTCGTCCTAGGAAGTTTTACTCCAAGCACTGGGTTGCGGGTCAATCGTCCGTCGAGAACTGCCGCGCCCATGATCTGCCGCATCACTCCGTAGGACTGCTTTATAACAACAGCGCCCTCACCCGCGTAAATGCTCTTGGCAATCCATTGACCAATCTGGTTATTAGTGATGGCTGTGAGTTTGTGTTTCCCAAAGGCAGGAAGAAGATGCGAGCGCAAGCGAGTTTCATACCCGCGTTTCGTACTGGCTGAAATATTGTTCTTGGCAGATAGCCAAAGCTTCGCCCACTCGGCGAAAGTAATACCGGACAGAGAAGGATCAATCCACTCTCCCCTTTCCAACGCTCGCTCTATCTCGCGTTTCCACCTCACGGCCTCATCTTGTGTAGCAAAAGTTTTGGTTTTCTCCGTCCCAGAGTGAAAGGCGCGGGCTCTCCATTTGTCACCCCGCTTCTCTATTCCAGGGATTCGATTACTTTTTCTTGGCATTCTGAACCTCGATTCCTAGTAGTTTCTTTCCAGCATTTGTAAGAGTTCCTCCGAAGTTTCCTTGCTTGGGTGCAGTTAGCAACCCCCTTCTCCTTGCCTCAAGAATTCGACCAGATGCCGTGGTTTTGTCACATTTGAGATATTCAGCCAAAGCGGAAACTGGGTTCTCTAAACCCAGCATTACAAATTTCTCATATTTCCACGCTATCGCCGCATACTTCTGCTCGGGAAACCCTGCTGGTCCAAGCTGGGTCCAATCAGAAAGTAATTCATCTACATGTTCTTCTTCATAGATTTCATTTACGATATCGCCCCATTCGACGTAGCTGCCCCTTGCTTGAGTCAAAAGTTCTCCGAAACCAAGTTTCTGGAAAAAGGAACTGTTGATTGACTGACTTGGTAAACCTAATTTTTCTGGATACTCGATAGTCAAGCCAGTACAAATAAGAACTCCATCGATATTTCTGGCAATTACGAAATCTATTTCGTAGCCGGATTTCAAGGTTGTTCGCACCGTTGAGTGACGACCATCAAAATTGCCCTCGACCGCTGCCCATTTACCAACTCCAGACGCCATATAAATCCCTTCTCTAACTGGCAAACCTTCACGTGATAGTATACACTACCTTATACAAGGTAACGATAACAAACAATAGTTACCTTGTCAATTGCTTAATTAACGAAACAATCGGAGGTACCAATGAAGTTGGAAGTAAATACGGAACGTTGGATCACCCTTAAGGAAGCAGCAGTGCACCTAAATGTAAGTCGAAGTTGGCTGTATCAACGAGGGCAATCAGCAGGTGTGCCTCGCGTTCAACTGGGCACGAAGTACAGATATCGGATCTCTGACCTAGATGACTGGATTCAAGCGAAAGATCATGAGTAAATCGCACACCCCTCCTCACAGAAATAAGTGGACGGGCGAAATGCTCCGTAACAAGGAGCAGATTTGCCCCGCCTGTCATTTGAACTTTGCAACCACTGAATCAGGAGATGCCCACCGAATCGGGACCTTTGGCGTGGACCGTAGGTGCGCTCGCCCCGAAGACGTTGGGTTAATCCAAACCAGTAACAGATATGGAGCCGTGTTATGGAGAAAGAAGTAATGGAAGAGAGTGAGGATGAAAAACTGCAAATCGGACATGGGGGCCTTTATTCTGCGTTTCCCATCCCGGCCTACAGGTTACTTGGCGAAGCTGGAGAACACATTGCAAAAGATGTCCTGCTCTGCCTTACAAGTCACCTTGGTAAAAGCCAAAAAAAGGCATTTCCTTCAATCACCCTCATCTGTAAAGAGGCAGGTCGAGGCAGGTCGAGCGTTATCAGAGGCATAAGGGTGCTGGAAGATTTTGGTTTCATCAAAAAGTATCAACATCGGCAATCCGGAAAGCGAAAGAAAAACATCTACTACCTTCAAGATGCTTGTTGGAACAATGACCGAATGAATCGTGAAGCCCTAGCTTTTGCACCGATTATCGGGCGATGCGGATGTGGTCAAAAGGTTAAGTTGGGCGAAGTAGGAGTTGGCAAGACCTCTTTTCACCATTGGGGTTGCGGCGACGTGGTGCACATATTCAGCACTAGAAAAAAGGCTTTGTTGACTGCGGCTACTTTGGAGTCTGAATACAGTAGTTGAGGATAGATTCTAGATTAAGCATTGGTACTTACTTACAGTATCTCTAGCGAACCAGTGCGCCATTAGGGGCGCTGGAGAACTGAAGAATGTGCCTCGCTTAAGGCTCGGCGAACCAAAGTGAGCCGTCTTGTCTTTTGCATTTAATGATGGATGAGCCTCTACGGGCTCATGTGAAATAACATTTTAGCAATTTATTGGGTCGCCATCGGCGCCCAATCGGTACCTTGAGTTAAAACTACCAATCTCGGTACCTTGAGTTAAAACTACCAATCGAGGCAAACAACGTGCGGCAATGTTCCTGGTTAGTATCCCCAACAAAGCCCGCGTTGACCGATAGAACCAGATCGATATCTGAGTTTCCATTGTTTAGAGTAAAACACTATGTCACGACTTTATTTTGGAGCATAATACCAATATGCGCTTTAGCAAAAAGAAGCTGCCAGAAACGAAAAACGCCACTCCTCTTCCCAATGTAGATCTACGATCAGATTTCGACTATTCAGTGGAGATCTTTCTGGTGTCACTAGACCTTTTGAAGGATTCATTTAATCAACATATGGATCGTGCCGACTGGATGAAGGAGTTGAGCGAAGAGGACTTGACAAAGTTGCCTGGCGCAAAAATTCTGACCGCCATCTGGTTCACTAGATGGCTTGAAGCCCAATCACCAATTTTGCACGACAATTGGTTTGATTACGATCAGAAAATGATGCAAGCACTCGGATCATTTTTTAATTCCTTGAAGAAGAGTCTCACCAAGAGTTTAACTCAAGTGGAAGGTGTTCATTTTCCCCACAAAACTCAAGAAGAAGCAACCACACAATTCTTGCCCGATGACCAAAACTTCACCACGGTCAGCTGGGAAGAATCCCACCTTTATGTATACCCAAGGCAAGAACTAATTTTTCACAATAACGAAGAATTGGAGAGGTTTATCCTCCACAGAAATTTAGTTAGATCGATGCCTTATGCATTCGAATTGGCATCGTTGGACGAGTTCCGATGGGACATTGGAGTTAAGGCTGCTGATGGAGTCCTCATCGGGACTATTGTTCCAGTGCTTCTGAAGCTTCAAAGGGAATACAAGAATCAACCTTCAGGTGCGAAATTGGCTCTAACTACGGCGACACAAATCTTAAGCGCCAAAATGCTATTTGAATGGTGCGTGGACCCAACGCGAGAAAGTATCGGACGTGGCAAGATCGTAATCGAATAATAATCGTCACTTCACTCAACCGATGTTTAGTGAGTAACGACCACCCTGAAATCAACATAGACATTCTTTGCAGGGTCGGTAAAGATCGGTTGGTAATAAATCGACATTTGTTTTATAGGTGTCTTCCCCGTAAATTTTGCGGAAACCGTCGCCAAGTAGGGAAATTTGCTGTTACTACAAATGGAAGAATTCTTGGCCCCTACAAAACTATTCCCCGTTTTAATGACTGGAGAATAGTAGGCACCCTCACTTTGATATAGCACCCCAGTTATGTGATTGGTACATATATTGAAGGAGTAATTTGGAAATCCCCGAGTGCACATTGGCTTGATTTGCGCTATAAAAACACATATCTGAAGATCCTTTGCACCATGGAAATTCGCGCCAGAAGGATTCATTCCGTTCATCACACTAATTGCATGGGTAACGGTCGGCCAATACTCATTGTTGGTTTTTGGTGCAGAATCCCAATCGAATTGGTAGGAAAGTTGGTCCCCCATTGTTGAGGGATCAATCCCGCCGTCAACTACGGCTTGTGAGGTTGCTTCACCAAGTTGAATGGAAGCCACTTCGGCTGAGCCAGAATTTGAAGTTATCACTTGTAAAGCCCGGAGTGCTGAAGTTAAGGCAGATTGATTGAGATTTCGGCACATGTCCCAAGCATTAGCTGCTTTTGCAAGTTGCACCTTAAGACTCAAGTAGTCCGCGTTCACCAAGTCGTATGAGGCTTGAGTTCTATTCCTCATGGCCTTGTCACCGTCAGAAATTACCGCTTGGAAACCATTTTGAAAGTTGATCAAGGATTGATTGTCCACACACGTGTCTAAGGATGAAGCAATAGCTAGATCGGGTCGAATCGAGACGCACCCTAGAATCACCAATATCAAAAGACTCTTCCTGCCAACTGCCTTCATTCGGAACTGACTCCCTTCAGCTTCCATCTTCACACAAGCAATTTACTACTCTGTTCCTCGGACATACCCCTAGCTGCCCAAAAGGGGCAGGAAAAGTGGCGAGTTGGAGGCACTTCTCCTCTTACTTGGTCATATTTTCCATATGCAAGAACCATTAAGGATCCAACTCAAGATCATAAATCTTTTTAGAAATCGTGTCGCGCTGGACTATACATCCGACTACTTAAACCATTTCGCACAAATTCTGAATTGGCAACAAATGAGGGTTAGTTTGGGCTCACGCTCTCCCATAAGACGGACAAATACACCGCAAATGGGGTCTGACTGGCTTCTTTTAGTTCAAATATAACGGAATTCCTGCAAAACAAAGCAGGACACTTTAGGGTTCCCGTTAGGGGTATAACGAAGGTCATTGACTATGCCTCCGACTTGGGCAAATCTAAGATTATGAAAAGAAATCTCGTGTTGACGTTGACATCCTTGCTGACCGTTACGACCTTCGTGGGTATTGCACCAACCGTCGCGTCAGGCCCAATTTCATCCGTCTGTGTCTCCTATTCGAACTACGTCGCCGATAAATTCAGTTTATTAAGCAACGGTCATTGCCCTCATGGTTACAAATTGACCTCAATTGGTTTTCCGGCCAATAGCGTGGTTGTAAAACTCCTGAATGACGTGTCCTCAGCCGAATGGCAATCCGGTTTTAATGACGGTGCACGAATGATGCGTGCCAGATGCATTAGTAGTTGGTTCCCTCCAGCTCCAGGACAACAAGCCTTTCCGCCTAACTGCTGATTCGCCTCAGTACTTTTCGAGATCGCATCTCGATAACTGACTCTCGTCCGGTTCTCTACCCCTGGAATGCCCAAAACAAGTCCGAATACGCGGGAGTTGGGACGTTTATTGGAGCCGGGTGGACTTTTTCCTTATACCCCCCTCGAAGCGGCTCCAAGTCGGGTTTATATCCGAGTAAGCGGTGTCGCAAGGGACTATCAGTTTTGTACTTTTATTCAGGTCTAAATCGGCAGTAATCTCTGTCAAAGGATCAAATTTGCGTCTGTTTTGGGGCTTTCAAGCACTTGAAGGGTCAATCAGATTCACGCAAATTTCCAGAATCTTAGGGTTGCCTTTGGGGTACCTTTGCAGTGCATGACTAATTAGGCAGTCCTGTTAGATAGTTAACGTGATTTAACTTATCGAGGGCATCCATCTGCACAATGATCTCTTGCGAAATCATTTCTGGATCAAATGTCAATATCAAGCCTGATACATAAGACCTCAAAGTCGTATCAGTCCATCCATTTGGATCTGTAGTCGAAAAACCATCTTTCGGCATGAGGAACAGCCAAGGATGGGATGCGAACTGCACTTGGACAGCAGGATTCTCATATGTCACCCAGAAAGGTAATTGCGTGTGC
>PLXJ01000047.1 GCA_003151395.1 Actinomycetota bacterium
CGCTCTCAATCCCGGTCCGGCTGAGTGCGTAATAAAGCAGAAGCACTCGCTGCAGACCGAGGAGCAAGCACCCTAGGAGGAGGTGCCCCAACATCACGATCCAGTGCAGCCGGGTCTGGTAAATTACGACTTCACCGGGAACCAAGTTCGACTCTACGTAGCTCATCTGCTCTTCCCCCAGGAATCGCTCATCCTCAATCTCTTGCCCAAAAAGTCCGCGTGTGGGAATCTCCCTATAGCGGTATTCCGCGGTCGCACCCAAGAGTACCAAAGCCCGAGCAAGAAGGATGCTGATCTTCGGAAAGTTGCCTTGTGTCTTAACGGGATATGAGAGGATATTTGGAGGGAGCAATAATGCGCTGGTATCACTATGTCGCGTATTTCTTTGGGGGCGCATTCCTGGCGAACACGCTGCCTCATCTCGGCAATGGGATTTCCGGGTATGCTTTCCAGAGTCCTTTCGCATCGCCACCCGGGGTAGGCTTATCCTCCTCAACAGTCAATGTTTTATGGGGACTCTTCAACCTTGCCGTCGCCTACCTGCTCATCTGTCGTGTCGGCAGCTTCAATCTGCGTAGCACCCGCCACGTGCTCGTCCTCGGGGCAGGCATCTTGATTATGTCGCTGATGCTTGCCCGCTCATTCGGACGGTTCCGCGGAGGGCTGTGAGGCCGCTTTTCAAGCAGATACTGATTCTAAACGGATGGCGGAGGGAGAGGGATTCGCTTTCAAACAACCTACTGATAGCGCGGAAGTTGTTGATTTTTAAGGCAGCTAAAAACGCTCAAAGCTCGAAAAATGGCTAATCGTTGTACGTGTATTACACGTTGACTTTTCGGCTTTCGCTGTAATCTCACTCCACCGCACTCAGATACAAAAATAATAGCGGCTCATTCGAACTCAACGGATACCGTTCGATAGCATCCCTTACCTTCCATTGCTTGCCATTTCGCATGACGATCTGTCCGATCTCCGGTATTGGCTGATTGAACACAATATCGCCTTCGTCCGGAATAGACTCGCTCCCATAGTTAAAAACAACTCGCCTCGCGTTTTCCATCTATCCTCCATGTGCACAACCGCGCCTTGCAACACGGGTTATGGCGGAGAGGGAGGGATTTGAACCCCCGAAGGACTTTCGCCCTTGCCGGTTTTCAAGACCGGTGCACTCGGCCGCTATGCGAGCCCTCCGTGGGCAAACTTACTGGCACTTATGCAGGGAGGCAAAATTCATCGGCAGTATCTACAGCAATAACTGATGTAGCAGAAACGATCTATAAGGGAGCTTCCGCTTAAATAGGAAGAGTAAGCAATTCTTCGATCACTATGGCAACTCCGTCAAGATGGTGCGCCTCCGCCACAAACTTTGAATATTTAGGCGCATCGGGATGGCCATCGGTCATCGCCCATGATCGGTCAGCCCACGAAAGCATCGAAAAATCATTGGGATTATCACCAAATGCAACTACGTCCTTAGAAGTAAAACCCATTCGGCTGGTGAGTTTGGCAAGGGTTTTACCTTTGCTCACTCCGAGCGCCGATATTTCTAGCAAGGACTCTGCAGCATTGGAGTGAGTAATAGTCACTAAATCACCAACTTCACGCAGTGCTATTTCCAGAAGTTCATCAGAGGTGTATTCGTAATCCGAACAACGCGCCAACATTTTAAAGGCCGGCTTTAATAGCTTCTCTTCGATTCGTAGAACTGGGAAGATATCAACGCCCACATCCCAGCGCGGAATGTATGCGCTCTCGTGATGAAATTCGTCCCCGTATTCCGTGGCAAAAGAGATGGATGGAACAGCGGTACGCATTCTCTTTACAAATTCAAATTGGCTCTCTAGTGGAATTAACCACTCTTCGATGACACACTCATTCATCAGGTCGTAGTGCATCGCTCCATTTGCACAAATTGCATTTCCAAAACCAAAGGCTTCTTTAATTTCCTGCATCCAGCGGGGAGGCCGACCTGTGACGAAAAATATTTCCACCCCTGCTTCCCGCGCGGCGCAAAAGGCTTCAATCGTTCGTGATGTGATTCGCTCGTAGGAGGAAACAATCGTTCCGTCAAGATCTGTGGCAATTACCTTGGGACGAGAGCCAATTATGCCGGAAGTAATCGGTCGACTCCTAAGAAGGGGCGAAGTGCCGCCGGGACAACTACTGACCCATCGGATTGCTGGTGGTTCTCTAAAATCGCAACAATCATTCGCGGAATTGCAACAAGTGTTCCGTTGAGAGTGGCGACTGGTTTTGTGGTGTCGCCGTCGCGGTAACGAATATTCAAACGTCGAGCCTGAAACTCTGTGCAATTTGAGGTGCTAGTGACTTCGCGATACGCATTTTGGGTTGGAATCCATGCTTCAATATCGAATTTGCGGATTGCACTTGCCCCAAGATCACCCGAGGCAACGTCGATGACTCGGTAAGGAATTTCCATCGCATTGAGAAAATCTTTCTCCCACTGCAATAACTTCTGATGTTCAGCGAGCGCATCTTTTGGTTCACAGAAAATGAACATTTCTACTTTATCGAATTGATGAACTCGGATAATCCCACGAGTGTCCTTGCCATAAGTACCAGCTTCACGGCGGAAGCAAGTCGAATAACCCGCGTAACGCAATGGCAATCCTTCAATGACTTCATCCATGTGATACGCGGCAAGCGGAACTTCACTAGTGCCAACGAGGTAGTAGTCATCCTCTTCTAGGTGATACACATTTTCTGCAGCTTGACCGAGAAATCCCGTCCCCTCCATCGCAGGCGGGTTGACTAGGACAGGTGGAATTACTGGAATAAATCCTGCTTTAGTGGCAGAACTAATTGCGTAGTTGACCAGCGCAAACTCAAGGAGCGCACCAACGCCAGTTAAATAGTAAGAACGTGATCCTGAAACTTTAGCGCCGCGCTCTGTATCAATGGCTTTAAGTATTTTGCCAAGTTCTACATGATCCTTCGCTTCAAAACCTTCAAGGCCTTTAATGCCGAAATCGCGAGGGGTACCGAAATGCTCGAGGACAACAAAGTCCGCTTCGCTACCTACAGGGGCTTCCGGGCTAATCAAATTGTGAATCAGCAAGAGTGCGGCATTTGCAGCCACTTCTGCCTCAGCTCGGGCTGAATCCGCCACTTTTACCTTAGCGGACAACTCTTTTGCGCTCGCAAGAAGCGCGGTTTTTTCATCGCCCTTCGCAGCCCCGACTGACTTTGAGAGAAGATTCTGCTCGGCACGAAGAGCTTCAAAAGTTGTGATCGCCGTTCGTCTGGCTTCATCAAGCGCTAGGAGTTGATCCACAATTTCGACGCTCTCGCCTCTTACCTGCTGCGAAAGGCGAACTCGCTCTGGGTCTTCACGCAGAATTTTTAGATCAATCACGGGACTAGCCTATCTATTGGCGGCCCTGGGATATGAACCCAGAATACGGATATCCTCGCAGATCAAACGCAAGCCAGAGATTGACTGCGCCACGGCAGAATCATTTTGATGCCCTTCGACATCCATAATGAAATGGTAATGCCCAAGTTCGCGACCAGTTGGACGACTTTGAATGAAAGACAAGTTCACATCGTTCTTCGCAAATTCAGTCAATATTTCAAGGAGCGCACCTACATGGTCAATATCTATATACGCGACAAGTGATGTCCGATCATTCCCCGTTGGGACCGGAATCGCACCCGGTTTACGTGCCAGCACGAAACGGGTCACCGCTGCCTCGTTATCGCCAATGTTTTCGGCGATTACGGCTAAACCGTACTTATCTGCAGCAATTTTGGCAGCGATAGCAACATCCCAATTACCGTCTCTTAACCCTTCGGCAGCTGCAGCGGTTGAGGGGGTCGTGATAATTTCGGCTTGAGGTAATTCACGAGCGATATAAGCTCGGCATTGCGACTCCGCATGAGGGTGGGTGGCAAGACGTTTGACTTCCTTGCCCACATTCTCTGGCAAGGTCATTAAGGAAAAACTCACCGGGATAGTTGTTTCAGCGACAATCTCTAGCGGTACTCCAGTCGCCAACTCATCCAACGTGCGAGCGACAACTCCCTCGACTGAATTTTCTATGGGTACTAGCGCAAATTCGGCGCTACCAGTCCTAACAGCATCAAGCGCCGCTGTCACTGTGGCGTAAGGAAGCAATTGATCATCAGGAGAGGTAATGCCTATAAGTGCGGCTTCGGTAAATGTCCCTGAAGGTCCAAGATAGGCGTATGTACTCACTAGCGAACTGTAACTGAGTAGCACGAGTGCCCGAGTGGGGGATTAATCCGCTTTCTACCTCTGGCAGGCAACCTCGCCAGGAAGAACTGGTCGCAATATTAGATCAATCATTGAACCAGTTGGGAGTAACCACTGTTTGACTCCCGCCGATTGCAACAATGTGACGAAAGGTTTCGCGGCGACGCTTGAACAAATTCCTATTGGCGCCGCTACGTTGCTGGGCCAAACAACTCCAGTCTTGCTCGTTTGGTAAAAGTATGACCATTCGTCAACAAAGCTTCCATCTGGAAGATTGCAATATTCAGTTGATAATTCTGGCGATGGGGTGGGGGTATCCAGAACGACCTTCCCCGCAACGAGTGTGCCATTTTGGGAAAGGCAGAATAACGCTGCGGGATTTGAACCATTGCTTCCCTGTCCTGTTCCATTCGAAAGTGGCCATGAAGGCCAGACTTCGTAGTTTGACGGGGCGTAAATTTTTGTTTTCCCTGCGAGTGAAATTAACTTAGCAATCGTTTGAGTGAGGTTTTTTCTTGCAGTGATCGCCGCAAGATCCGAACTATTTAAGGGAAATCCCAGGGCGTACACATCCACAACGCTCTTCTTGCCACTCTGGGTCAGGGAGACCTCGGTGGATGGGAGATCAGATACCGAAGGAGTGCCCCACCCGCCAAGAGGTGCCTTTGTAGCCTTGGTAAAAGCAGATACCTCCAACTGGAGGATCGATTTGCTCACTGAACCCTGAAACAGTTGACGGACCGAACCGCTCTGATTGCCCTGAGCAAGAACACGCCCATCGGAATACAGGACAACGTCGGGAAGCCTGGCGCTAGAAAAATTTGGCCCGACAAATCCACCGACATGTTCGACTCGAATAACAATGCTTGCCTTTGCCTCGGTTGCAAAAACGCTCGTTGGCCACACCGCAGCCGCCATAACAAAAATGGATAGGACCGAACCGGCGATCAGTAACTTCCTCACGAAAATTCCCTTCTTCGGGCCTTACAGGTAGGGAGCTGGAAATATGTGCCCGGGAGGGGATTTGAACCCCTACACCCTTGCGAGTACACGGACCTGAACCGTGCGCGTCTGCCGTTCCGCCACTCGGGCTTACTCATTAGAGGTTAGCACCGTTACGCTAAATGTATGAATCGCTCCTTCAGAACTTTTGCTCGAAGCGAGCTAGGTCTGATGAGGGATGGCAATGAAGACTCAGCTCTCATTTCATCTCGCCTCGTGGCAGTGGCCGATGGCATGGGTGGTCACGCTGGTGGAGAAGTGGCCTCAAAGATCGCAATCACCTCTGTTAAAGCGCTAAGCGATGTTTTAAACGATCCAACTTTAGATGACGAGTCACGTGAAGATTTACTGCTTAATATCTCATTTTCTATAGATCACGAAATAGCCGAAGCGGTTACCGCCGATCGCGCACTTCAGGGAATGGGAACGACACTCACCGCTCTTCATCTCAACGGCGAGAGCGTTGAACTCCTACATATCGGCGACTCGCGTTGTTATCAATGGCAAGGGAAGAAACTGATTCAACTTAGTTATGACCATACCGTTATGCAGGAACTTCTAGATCAGGGACGGCTCACCCCGGATGAAGTTTTTAGCCATCCGCAACGATCACTACTCACGCAGGCTCTCATTGGAGACTCTGGCATTGATCCCATTTTGCACCTTCATAAGGCAAAAATTGGCGATCAGTTTCTCCTGTGCAGCGATGGACTTAGTTCAGTTTTATCGGAACATGAGATCACATCAATCATCAAAAAGGCGGAATCTGTCGAAGTCGTTGATCAATTGGTCAATGCAGTTCTAGAAAAAGGTGCGCCAGATAATGTAACTATCCTCTGGGTAGAGATTGTCGAAGGATCAGATAACTCTCCAACCAAACTTTTAGGGGCAGCACAAGGATGATTAAAAAAGTATTGAATGCTCGTTATGAGCTGGGAGTGATGATCGGTACTGGCGGGATGGCTGATGTATACATCGCTGAAGACCAACGCCTGCATCGCAAAGTTGCCGTCAAAATACTGCGAAGTGATCTGGCACGAGATCCCGCATTTGTTGCTCGGTTTAAAAAAGAGGCGCTCGCTGCTGGCGCACTCAATAACCCTGGCATCGTTGCGGTTTTTGATTCTGGTGAAGACGGTGGCGATTCTTATATCGTCATGGAACTGGTCAAGGGTCACACCCTCCGTCAAATTCTGCAATCAGATAGCGAATTCACCCAAGACGAAGCAGTTCAGATTGTAGTTGAAATATTAGAAGCCCTCGAGTACTCGCACACACACGGAATTATTCACCGTGACATAAAGCCTGGAAATATCATGATCACGGACTCCGGAAAAGTTAAAGTGATGGACTTCGGTATAGCACGTGCTCTCGATGACATCGGTTCCACAATGACTAACACTTGGAATGTTGTGGGGACAGCACAATATTTGTCACCGGAACAAGCCACGGGTGAATATGCCGATGCGAGAAGTGATATATATTCCGTCGGTTGTTTGATGTATGAATTACTAGTTGGAAGACCTCCTTTTATCGGCGACACCCCAGTATCTATCGCGTTTCAACACGTCTCGGCACCTCTTCCGGCCCCTTCAGATATCAATCCTTCCATCGATCCTAATCTTGAAACTATTATTAAAGTGGCGCTTCAGAAGGATGCCAACGATAGGTACCAAGATGCTTCCGCAATGTTGGAGGATTTACAACGTGCGGTCCGAGGTGAGGAAGTAACAACTCGAATAAAGCGTATTAAGTCGCGTCGCCGATCATTTATTATCGGTGGAATTGCGGCAGCGCTAATTCTAATAGTTGGGGTGACGCTAGCGTTGCAATCTCACAAAGCCACCTTGCCCCCTCTTCAAGTTCCAAATGTTGTCGGGTTGACCGAAGCAGAGGCGCGAGCCCTGCTTCCTAATTTCACAATTAACATTCAGCAGGAACCATCGTCAACTATTCCTAAGGGAAGAATTTCCAGCCAACTTCCGTTGGCCGACTCCAAAGTTATACCGGGAAGCAGCATCAGTTTGAGCGAGTCCTCGGGTCCCGGAAATACCGCCGTTCCGATAAACCTTGTTGGACTATCTCTCGCAGATGCAAGAAGTGCTTTAACCGCGGTAGGACTTACTGTTACACAAACCCTTCCGATCGATTCAAACCAAGCACCGGGAACAGTGCTTGGTGTTAATCCTTCGGCTGGAAGTATTTTGCAAGCGGGTGCGGGGGTTGTTCTGCAAATCGCGAGTGGAAGTTTGCAGGTTCCAAATCTCGTAGGTGAAACTCAGTTGCAAGCTGTTACCACCTTGACTCAAGCAGGTTTCTTGGTTCGCACTGCAACGTCATTTGATGCTACCCAGGCTGATCAAGTTGTTTTAGCTCAAGCTCCAGATGCTGGTACTTCGCAGCCCATTGGATCAACGGTAACTATTACAGTGAACACCCAAGCGTCACCAACGCCAACGCCATCACCAACGCCAACGCCAACGAATTAAGCCCGATTAACTACTGGAGATAACCCTTCAGAGCGGCCCCTCGCACCGAGATCACCGCAGATTTCTAACCAGTTTCCTAACATTTGGTGCCCGTGTTCCGTCAGCACCGATTCTGGATGAAATTGCACTCCTGAAATCGGAAGCAATCTATGTTCTATCGACATGATAATTCCAGTATCAGTACGACCTGTTATTTCTAATTCATCTGGCATCGTCTCGGGTTGAATAGTGAGCGAGTGATATCGAGTTGCGAGGAATGGAGTTGGTAGGTCTGCCAACAATCCCTTCCCCGAGTGATGAACGGAGGAGGTCTTGCCGTGCAAAAGCTCGGGGGCTCGGGAGACTTTTGCGCCAAAGGCGACTGCAATCGCTTGATGTCCTAAACAGACTCCCAATAGTGGCACTTTGTTGGCAGCGGCATAATTTACTAATTCAATACTTTGACCGGCTGCTTCTGGGGTTCCTGGACCAGGTGAGATCAAGATTCCATCAAAGTTTCCAAGGCTGGCAAGATCTACCTCATCATTGCGCTTCACGGTAACTTCTGCACCGAGTTGACCGAGGTACTGCACCAGGTTGTAGACGAATGAGTCATAGTTATCGACAACAAGTATCTTGGTAGGGGTGTGACGGCTAGAGGCGCTAGAGAGTGGAGTGCTCATTGGCTAAGGCTACTCACCCGACTGACTATGAGTTTTTTAATATTGGTGTACCTTTTGCCTATGCCTAAATCGCACAGCCGTAAAAAGGATCCGGTTTATATTCCAGATCAGATAGCCAACGCGGCACCACTTCCGAAGGAGAGCCCAAAGTGGCTCGCCCCTGCGATGTTGGCTGGATTTTTAATTGGTTTAGTCTGGATTGTGATTTATTACGTCAGCAATACTGGCTACCCGATTCCTCATATTGGGGCTTGGAACATGGTGATCGGCTTTGCCTTCATCGCTGGAGGCTTCACCTTGGCCACCCGCTGGCGCTAATTCCCTCACTTAACGCTTCTCGTTATCTCTAAATTACATGGCTGTAATTCTCCACATGGTGGATAAACCCTGTGGAAAACTTCGGCTATTTCTCAGGAAACGCTCAGCCAACTAGAGAATCCTCACTCTTGTCCCCCTCCTTGGGGAAGAGAAAAAACTCCTCCCTCAAAGAGGGAGGAGCTATACATTGTGGAGGATCAGGAAATGACCGCACTTAAAGAGAGAGTCACCGTGGCAGATACATCACATAGCAACTTGCAGAGAATTCTCGTTGTCGATGATGAGAGTTCGATCAGCGAACTTATAGCGACCAGCCTTCGTTTCGTCGGCTTTGATGTCCGCACCGCCGCCACTGGATCGCAAGCGCTCACCATTGCCGAAGAGTTTAAACCTCATGCACTTATTCTTGATGTGATGTTGCCAGACCAAGATGGCTTTGAAGTCTGCCGTCAACTTCGCTCAGAAGGTCATAGCGTCGGCGTCCTGTTCTTGACAGCAAAAGATACCGTCGACGACAAGATTGCTGGATTAACTATCGGAGGCGATGATTACGTCACCAAGCCATTTTCTCTCGAAGAGTTAGTCGCTCGCCTGCGAGCACTGTTGCGCCGAATTGGGGCCGTTGAAGCCACAGTCGATGAAGAGAAAATTCGCTTTGCTGACCTTGAACTAGATGAAGCTACCCATGAAGTTCATCGCGCCGGCAACCTGGTCGACCTTTCGCCCACTGAATTCTTACTCCTTCGCTACCTCATGATCAATGCTGATCGTGTTGTTAGTAAGGCACAGATTCTTGACCACGTCTGGCAATACGATTTCCGTGGCGATGCCGGAATTGTAGAAACTTACGTTTCATACCTTCGTAAAAAAATTGATATTTACGAACCAGCTCTCATTCATACTGTGCGTGGCGTCGGCTACCGGATGCGAATCCCAGCAGGAAACTAAGATAATTCACTCATTATGATGAAGTCTTTCGCCTTCTCGCAATGGAGTCTGCGCAACCGCCTTTTGTTAGCCACGGTAGTTGTGGCTGCAATTGGTATTGGCGCATCGGACTTTGCTGCAAATGCGGAATTAAAGGGTTATCTTGTTAGGCAGGTAGATGCACAGCTCACCAATATTGCGGGTGGAACGATCTCAAGACTGGCGCGAGCCGGCATAGATCCTAATTATGATGATGGGTCGACGGCTCAATCCCAAAGTTCAACACCACAATTTCAAACCTTAAGACCACTTCGGGGTGTTCCAACAGCGACAGCAGTAACGCTATTAGATCCCAGCGGCGCCGTTCTTGGTCAACTTGGTGGCGATATCTCTTCGGGTGGTTCGCAAGCAACATTTTCTGGAATGACACTCGCCCAGATAGCGGCAACAAAGGGCAAACCTTTTACCGTTCACACCGATAATCCCAACTCTTCAACGCGAGCGCTCGCCTTTGTCCTTCCATCAAATTTAGGATCTGTAGTTATCTCTGTTTCGCTCAATAGTGTTGAAAAGACGCTCCACGAGTTAAGTTTTGTCTTCTTTCTCATCGGACTCGCCGTGCTCTTGATGATCGGATTAATTTCACGTTTGTTGATTTCCTTGAGCTTAAAACCACTTCTCGAAGTAGAAGTCATAGCCGCCGCGATTGCAGGTGGGGATTTGTCGGCTCGTCTTCCAGAGTTACATCCTGCTACAGAAGTTGGCCGCTTAACCAAATCACTGAACACCATGCTTGGTCGAATTGAGGAGTCCTTTACGCAAAAAAATGCCTCAGAATCGAAGTTACGTCGATTTGTAGCAGATGCATCGCATGAACTCCGAACCCCGCTCACTGCAATTAGGGGCTTCGCTGAATTACATCGGCAAGGAGCAGTCTCTGGAGAAGCAAATACCAAAGAGCTTATTGGTCGAATTGAAAAAGAATCGATCCGGATGGGTTCACTAGTCGAAGACTTACTTTTGCTTGCACGAATGGATGAAGCAAGACCTCACTCCTTAGAACCAGTTGACCTCACACATTTAATTCAAGAAAGTGCGGCTTCTGCTCGTGCAGCTGGTCCCGACCACCCAATAACCATTCATGTTCCCGATGACTTATATGTTTTGGGTGACTCCAAGCGAATCCACCAAGCCCTGGCCAACTTGTTAGCGAACGCAAGAACGCACACGCCGGCCGGTACTCCAATTGAAATAAATGCCATGAGTAATGAAAAAGAGACAACTATTTCAGTTAAGGATTCTGGACCGGGATTATCTGAGAGTGATCAATCCCGGATCTTTGAACGCTTCTTTAGAGTAGATCCCTCACGCGCACGCCACGCCGGAGAAGGTAGTGGCCTTGGACTATCGATTGTTGATGCTGTGATGAAAGCTCATGGTGGATCCGTCTCGGTAGAGTCAATTCCTGGGAGCGGTGCAACCTTTACCTTGCATTTCCCGATTAATTCTGAAGCCTAAAGGAAAACACTCCGGTCACAATGTGACCATCTTGTGCTGATACTCGATAACTTACTTTATAAATTCCGTTCACCGGTTTTGTATCGATTATTGGATCTGTTAGCAATGCGCCTTTGACGAGATTTTGTCCAGTCGTTATTACCTTGTTCTTTGGGTCTGTAACTATCACCAGGTTTATGGCTCGCTTTCCCAGAGTCAACAATGGGTCGGCGAACTTTAAAGTTATCTTGGTGGGTAATATTTGTACCGTTGAACCTTTTGTTGGAGTTGAGGCTATAAGAACAGTATGGGCGAAAGCTGCTGTCGTCCCAACCACAGTGAACAGAATCGCAATTGTAACTACGAGAACTTTCTTCATTAATTTCCAACCTTAATTTTGAAAATTTCATCAAGTGCACCATAAACGGCGCTAGTTGACCAGAATGGCTGCTCTGGCTTTACCAGATTGGATTTCCCAGCACTTGATAGATAGGTATAAAGCTTCGCGGGAACTAGACCCTTAGTCTTTGGATTGGTGACGGCGGGTGAACCCAAATCAAGCCACCGCCAATGTAAGTCCGGTCCAATGATGACAATGACATCTGAGTGATTGACATCGTAGGTAATTGGCTTACCGGTCATCCAATCAATGACCACACCGTCGGATTTCACAACGTTGTAGTAAACCCCGAACCAGGACCATATATTTTTCAAACCGGTAGCAGTACCAGTTGCCATTGTCCAACTCGGGTCATTAAATAAAGATTGATATGACTTTAATCGCTTTGGAGTATCACGCTTGGGATCGACGGTTAGTTCTAAACCCTTAACGCTTCCTTGCGCCTTAACTTTAGCCACAGCATCACCGATTTCGCGCATGTTTACACTTGTCATTGGGCAGATTTCATTGCAGAGGGTGAGGAAATCTGTGAGTACAACTGTCTTTCCTTTAAGACTTGCAAGAGTAAATGTTTTACCATCTGCGTCAGTTAAAGGTATTGAGAGCAATTCTTTTGGGATTGGAACATCGAGAATTGTTCCGCCTGCTTTAGCTGCAAAACCAACTAAAGGCGGGGTCGTTGCAGCTTCACTAAACCCAACTGAAGTTAAAAGTACGGCAAAAATAAGTACAGGGATTAATTTACGCACTACCCATTCCCCTCCATGGCGCGAAGCGTTGCGATTCGCGTTGCCAATGGTGGATGTGTTGAGAAAAGTTGCGAAGTCTTGCTGCCATCAAGCGGAGACTCAATCCAGATGTGAGCTACTGCGGTGGATTTCTGTTTTACAACGGTGTTGTCAGCGGCTAACACCTCAAGGGCCCGACGTAAACCGGTTGGATTTCGAGTGAAAGCAACGGCAGTAACATCAGCGAGCGCCTCACGTTTGCGTGAAATCGCTAAACGTAGCAAGAGCGCCGCCAGTGGGGCAAGAATAAGTACCACTAGCGATGCGATGAGTGCCAGCGGATTCTGATTGTTGTTATTGTTGTCTCGACGACTTCCGCCCCCAAAAATCATCATGCGCAACATGAAATCACTCAGCAGTGCAAGAGCCCCCGCAGTTGTTGCAGCAATCGCTGATACCAAGGTGTCGCGATTGGCGACGTGCGCCATTTCATGAGCGGTAACTCCTTGTAACTCTTCACGATCCATCACTCGCAAAATTCCGGTCGTAAAAGCGATAACGGCGTGATCTTGATTTCGTCCAGTCGCAAAGGCATTTGGCGCATTATCTTCAACAATTGCAATCTTTGGTACTGGTAATCCCGCGGCAACACATACCTCAGTCACTAAGTCGTACAGTTGTTTGTTATCTGCTTCGGTGATTAATTTGGCACCAGTCATCGTTAAAACAATTTTGTCAGATGTCCAATATGAGCCCCAGACTGAGAGCAAGGCGATGCCTACAGCAAAAGGAACTACTCCGATTCCCGTCTTGCCAAAATAGGTAAGAAGTGCCCAAATAACAACGCCAACCAAGAGCGCCATGCCGAATAAAAGTTCTGAGGATTTGAGTTTGTTCGCTGACTGTAATTTGCGAAAATCCATATTTAGAACTTAACCTGCGGTGCTTTGCGATCTTGCGGATCATCAACTTCATAAAATGGACGAGATGTAACTCCGGCTGACTTTACAAAGAGACTACTAGGGAAGGTCTTTATCGCCGAGTTCAGCGTGCGGACATTGTCGTTGTAGAACTGACGAGCAAATGAAACCTTGTTCTCTGTTGTGGATAGTTCTTCTTGCAACGCTAAAAAGTTTGTGGAGGCTTTTAGATCTGGATAATTTTCGGTCACTGCCAACAGGCCACGTAACGCCTGTGTCAATTGACCATCAGCGGCCGCAACATCTGCAACGGTGGTGGCCGTAGTCGCTTTGGCACGCGCCGCAACGATCGCTTCGAAGGTTGATGACTCATGAGACGCATAGCCTTTAACTGTCTCGACCAGATTTGGAATCAGGTCAGAACGACGCTTGAGTTGAACTTCAATTTGTGCAAATGCTTCATCAACGGAGATGTTGGCGCGCACTAGGCGGTTGCGAGACATAATTGCGAGAAGAGCAAATATGACCAGCACCACGACTATTAATAGAACAACCTTCATTATCCGCTCCTATACATTATCTATTGAATATTAGATTGGTGGAAGTTCATCCAAGACTTACTAGGCGTTGGGCCGCGCTGGCCTTGGTACCTAGAACCGTACAGGGCTGAACCATATGGATGTTCCGCAGGAGATGAGAGTTTGATGAGACAAAGTTGACCGATCTTCATTCCAGGAAACAATTTGACCGGAAGGTTGGCCACGTTGGAAAGTTCCAAGGTGATATGGCCTGAAAACCCGGGGTCAATAAAGCCTGCAGTTGAGTGCGTGAGCAGACCAAGCCGACCCAGGGACGATTTTCCTTCGAGGCGACCAGCAATGTCATCAGGCAGTGTGATCACCTCATAAGTGCTTGCAAGGACAAATTCGCCCGGATGCAAGATGAAGAATTCATCATGGGCCACCGAGACTTCGCGAGTAAGTTCAGCCTGCTCGATAGATGGGTCGATAACTGAATATTTGTGGTTCTCAAAGACCCGAAAGAACCGATCAAGGCGAACATCCACACTGGAAGGCTGGATCATCCCCTCGCTAAAGGGTTCAACTTTTACCCGGCCAGCAGCAACTTCTGCGGAAATATCGCGATCACTTAGTAGCACAGTCAAAACCCTATCAGCCGCCGCGAGCAGATAAGTTTGGATAATGAGTCCTAGGCGCGCATACCTCTTTCTCTTTAGCGCAGCGCTCCTTTACGCCATCAACGGAATCGTCTCAAAGTGGGTTATGGAGGCTGGGTTATCGCCTTGGCGGCTCACCGAGGTCCGGACCACTGGGTCGCTCTTGGCACTATTGATCTACTTAGCTGTGAAGGGTCGAATTTACTTGCTCCGGCCGGCAAAAGGAGAGATTGGCTTGCTCGCGCTCTTTGGCGTTATCGGCATTGCAGCTGTCCAATCCTTTTACTTCTTTTCGATCCTTCGATTACACGTCTCGATTGCCTTGATCATTGAGTTCACCGCACCGATATGGATTGTTATCTATCTGCGATTCTTCAAGAAAGTCAGAATCAGCAATTCGATGTGGATTGGTTTAGTTGCTGCCTTCGTTGGATTGATTTTGGTTGGGGAGGTATGGAATGGATTAACCCTCAATGGATTGGGGGTGATTTCTTCATTCTTGGATGCCCTAAGCCTTGCCGCGTATTTCGTAATAGGGCGCGCGCTAGGTAGGCGGCGCAGCACAGACACGATGCTGGTCTGGGGATTTGGTATCACTGCACTGCTTTATGCCTTCGTTCAGCCGTTGTGGTCTTTTCCCTTCCACATATTTAGCGAACGCATTAACCTGAATGGACACTTTGCCGGACACCATCTACCCGGCTGGCTCTTGATCACTTTTATTATCTTGATTGGAACCGTTCTTCCGTATCTTTTCGTCCTCGCAGGAGTTAACGCGCTCTCACCACAAGTAGCCAGCATTATTGGAATGCTCGAACCGGTACTGGCTGGTATTTTTGGATGGATTCTTCTCAAAGAAACTTTCACTACTATTCAACTAATCGGCGCTGCGATTGTGCTCGTTGGAATTTTTATCGCTAATGAAAAGATTCCGGAGACCGAAGTCAGCAATGCAGGGAGCGATAATGGATAGATTTGAAGACATTTTAGCCGCTAACGAAATATTCACTTCTGCTTTCACTTCAGAAGATTTGACCGGTACCGCAGTTAAAGGTCTGGCAATCGTTACCTGCATGGATTCCCGGATCGATCCGCTACGAATCGTTGGAATGCATGCAGGCGATGCAAAAATCTTGAGAAACGCTGGAGCTCGTGTGACCGACGACGTTTTGCGGACGCTCGTCCTTGCTACGCATTTGCTTGGAGTAGATCGCGTACTTGTTATGCCACATACCGATTGCCGAATGGCAAGTACCGATGAGGCAGGAATTCATGCGGCGATCTCCAAGAAGAGTGGAGTGGATACTCGCAGTTTGGATTTTCAAACTACCTCTGATCAGCGCGCAGCTCTCTTGAAAGATATCGTAAAGATTGAAAGTTATCCGCTCCTTGCGAACGAGGTTCGCGTTATGGGAGCCATATACGATGTTAGAAGTGGATCGCTAACTCCGATAAATTAATCGTGTCCTCTTGCATTTTGCGTTGGTATTTCCCTACCCTTGGAATCCGCTGAATATCTAGGGTTAAGGACCGCTGAATGACGCATACCGAGATGGCTCCCCCTAAAAATGATTTTAAGATTGTTCCAACAAAGGCAATTCCAGCAGTTGTCATAGTCCTTGCTGGCTTACTTTTTGCAGTTGCCACCAATCGCCTCTGGGTACTTGATTTCTTTCACGTTGTAGGCGGCGGTCTTTGGACCGCGATCGATCTCTTTCTCGGCTTTGTTATTGGTCCAATTATTGGAAATATGAGCATCCCAGCGCGTATGGAGTTTTCTAAGAAATTTATGCCAAAGATGCTGCTCCTCATGCCGACCTTGGTCATTATGACTTTAGCGGGAGGGTGGCAGTTAGCACGTCATGAAGGATTTATTCTCGCTTCAGATAAACATCATGGTTGGGTGGTCGCGTCCATGATAGTTGTAGGAGTAATGGCGGTTGTTGCACTTGGATTTTTGGAACCCGCAAATCTTGGTGTCCTTTTTGAATTGAAAAAAGAGCACCCAAATGGTGAAGTAATTGGGAAGTTAATGAAGCGTTTTCTTTATACCGCGGGACTCACTGGAGCAATGCAAGTTGCTACCCTGATTATTATGACAAGGATAGCGACGCTATGAAGAACAATAAGTTTCCACCGGTCTCCGAAATCTCTGTCGCGATTCTGGTTTTAGTAATTGCTGGTGGCGTCTACCTCGCCTCCCATCTACCAAGCCATGTCTCGTTGGTACCTACAACTATCTTGGTAATCCTGGCTGCGCTTTTGGTGATCCTCAATGTAATTCTGATCTCCCGGATTCCGAATTTTGCCTGGGATAAATTCTTACTCGTTGCGAAGTGGACGCTCCTTGCCTACGGTGTAATCGCTGGCACGCTTGAGTACATCTTTATCAAAGATGGCACTCGGGGTTCGGTACTTCTACTTATGACCAGCGCTTTAGTACTTTTTGCCGTCAATTTACCGATTCACTTCGGGTTTACTGTTGCTAGATACGCAGAGTAATTAATCTTTAACGAAGCTTTCTCCGCTACCACTAAATGATGGCGCGATATCAGTAAAACGAGCGTAATGAAGTTGTGCTGCAACGGTAATGGTTCGTGTCGGCCCATTACGGTGCTTGGCGACTATTAAATCAGCTTCGCCAGATCTATTTTGATTGTCGTAAAGGTCATCACGGTGAAGCAAAATAACCATGTCCGCATCCTGTTCAATAGAACCAGATTCACGAAGGTCAGAGAGCATCGGTTTCTTATCAGCGCGCTGTTCTGGAGAACGATTAAGTTGTGAGATAGCAATAATTGGAACATTGAGTTCCTTGGCGAGCAATTTAAGGTTACGAGAGAACTCAGAGACCTCTTGCTGGCGGTTTTCAACACGTTTGCCCGATGTCATGAGTTGTAGGTAATCGATAACAATAAGTTTGAGATTATGACGTTGCTTGAGCCTTCTAGCCTTAGCGCGAATCTCCATCAGCGAAAGATTGGGAGAGTCATCGATAAAGAGTGGGGCTTCTGAGATTTCGCCCATACGCTTTGCAAGTCGTCCCCATTCATCGTCAGAAAGTGAACCAGAGCGAATATTATTTAAGCCAACTTTTGCTTCGGCCGAGAGCATTCTCATCGTAATTTCGGAACGACTCATTTCTAGCGAGAAGATCACAGAAGTATCACCATTGTGGATTGATGCGTAACGAGCAATATCCAATCCAAGTGTTGACTTACCGACTGCAGGTCGAGCAGCAAGAACAATCATATTTCCGGGATGAAATCCATTTGTGAGGGCATCAAGGTCTTTAAATCCGCTCTTTACGCCTTCTTCTGCAACTCCACTTGAGATTGCTTCAATCTCATCGAGCGCTGCCGGAAGAAGTTCGGAGAGCTGGACATAATCTTCGGACATACGAGATTCAGTTACCTGATACACCTCTGCCTGCGCTGCGTCGACAGCATCATCAACATCACCACTCTCTGAATATCCAAGCTGAACAATCTTGGTGCCAGCTTCGACAAGTCTGCGCAAAATTGCGCGGTCTCGCACGATGCGTGCGTAGTAACCGGCATTGGCTGCGGTAGGTACTGACGAAATAAGCGTATGAAGATATGGTGCACCGCCTGCACGCGCGATATCACCACGCTTCGTTAATTCTGCCGAGACAGTGACTGGATCAGCGGGATCGCCTCTGCCATAGAGATCAAGGATCGCATCATAAATAAGTTCGTGAGCGGGACGGTAAAAGTCGCGTTCCTTAATAATTTCTACAACATCGGCGATTGCATCTTTCGATAACAGCATCCCTCCAAGTACGGATTGCTCCGCAATTAAATCTTGGGGTGGAGTACGCTCAAATTCGATGGAGCGAGTTTGCAGATTGTTATTTCCACGATTTGGAAGTTCAGCAATGCTCATGGGTGAATCCTCTTATGCAGGTACGACATTCCCAATTGACTAGCGTGGGTAAGCGGTTTTTTACTGGGGATAACCTGAATTTCTATGTGGAGGGGCTGTGCGTAACTCGCCCTGGCCTGGGGATAGAACTGTGAGTTAGGGCTAATTCACGCTCAATTTCTACCATCAGGCTGGGGATAAAGATATTTCAGAAAATCTCAGATATTGAGAAACCCCCACCCGTTGAAGCGAGTGAGGGTCTCCTAAACCAGTAATGGCTTTCTTACGCGCCAACTACCTCTACCTGAAGGTTTGCAGCGACCTGCGCATGAAGGGTGACCTTTGCCGCATAGGTGCCAAGCTTCTTCATAGTTGGAGCCTTCAACCGGTGGCGATCGATATCGATGCCAACCATGGACTTAATTGCTGCGATGAGGTCCTTATCGGTAACTGAACCAAAGAGCGAGCCGGTGGTTCCAACTTTGGCTTTAACAACAATCGGGCCAGCTTCAAGGCTTGCCTTGATTTCGCGGGCGTGATCGAGATCGCGGATTTCCCGAGCGCTACGAGCGCGACGAATCCCCTCGATCTGCTTCTCTCCTCCAACGGACCAAGCAATTGCATTGCCATTTGGCAGTAGAAAATTACGGGCATAGCCGTCTTTGACGTTTACAACATCTCCAGCTTGGCCGAGACCTGCAACTTCACGAGTAAGGATGAGTTTCATATCTGTCATCCCCCTTATCGTGCAGTCGAGGTATAAGGCAGAAGCGCCATTTCACGGGAATTCTTTACCGCAGCAGCGATTGCACGCTGATGTTGGGTGCAGGCACCTGTCACACGGCGAGCACGAATCTTGCCGCGATCTGAGATGAACTTACGAAGAGTTGCAATGTCCTTATAATCAATATAAGAGACTTTCTGCTGACAGAAAGAACATGGCTTCTTCTTAAATTTCTTTAAAGCCGCAGCCGACATCTTCGGTGCGACCTTCTTTGGCTTGAGGGTCTTATTACTTCTTGCTCCCACTGTGGTGCTCCTTTATGAGGGCCCTGTTATTTAAACAGGAATGGTTGGTTTAATAGTTCTGGTTAATTAAAACGGTGGTTGATCGTCAGATGCTCCAGTAGCCCAACCGCCGCCTACCGGCGCAGCAGACCAAGGATCATCGGATGATGCAGTTTCAGTTGTTGCGGTAAAGCCGCCGGTACCCGCACCGCGAGTTGTCTTTGTGACCTTTGCGGTTGCGTTTCGAAGTGATGGACCTACTTCATCGACTTCAACCTCAAAAACCGTACGCTTTTCGCCTTCTTTAGTTTCATAAGAGCGTTGCTTGAGTCGGCCAGAAACAATGACGCGCATACCGCGGGTCAAAGACTCTGCCACGTTCTCTGCTGCTTGACGCCAAATTTGGCAATTAAGAAAGAGGCTATCGCCATCTTTCCACTCGTTCGTTGCCTTATCGAGATAACGAGGAGTTGATGCAACGGTGAACTTTGCAACAGCAGCACCTGATGGTGTGAAGCGCAGTTCAGGATCGCTTGTTAAGTTACCGATCATTGTGATTGTTGTATCGCCAGCTGCCATTTTTCTCTCGCTTAATTAACTGTTATTTGATTATGAATTGAGTTGATCTGGACGAACGACCTTGGTGCGAAGCACGGCCTCGTTCAAATTGAGTTGACGATCAAGTTCTTTGATCGCATCTGGACCACAGTGCAGGTCAGCAACGGCGTAGATTCCTTCGGCCTTCTTGTTGATTTCGAAGGTCATGCGACGACGGCCCCAAATATCAAGTTTGTCGACGGTTCCACCGCTATCTTTGATGATCTTGAGGTATGTCTCAAGACTTGGTGCGACTGTGCGTTCTTCTAGGTCTGGATCGAGAATGACCATGATTTCATAATGACGCATGCGTTAACCCCACCTCCTCTGGACTAAAGCGGCCGTGGTATTTCCACGACAGGAGGGTTACTGCTCCTACGTGCGGAAAGGACAGGCGCCCTGAACGTGTAGGAAGGGTAAGCCTAACTCCCCACGTCAGATAGGAGAAATTCCTCCTCTTGTGGGGCTAAAACAGGTGTGGATACGAGGATTTTGAAGGCGAAAAAGAGGCTAGCGGCAATTCTCATAAAAATCGCAGCCGCATACCACCTGGGGGGAAGCGCAAACTTAGCCCCGGCATATCCGCCCAAATACTCCCAAATGGCAAAGTGGTAGATGGCTTCGCTTCCCTGCCAGATCCAAAAAGCGGCCCGATCCTTCTTTTCGGTCAGCGCAATAACTGCGAGCGGGGCCAACCAGAGAACATATTGGGGCGAATAGACCTTGTTGAGAGCGGTGAAGAGTGCGACAAATATAAATGCCATTTGCGCCAGAGTTGGAATGGTAGTTCTACGTAGCAATCTGATGACTATGGCGATCGTCCCCAGCGCAAAGATTGCTATCCAATAAAAATTGATATTGGGNNGCAAAGGGAGCATTTAAGACAATCCAAATCAGCGTGGTTTGAGCCAGGTAACGAATTGCCGCCTTGAATTCTCGTCGATGAATGAAAATGGTAACAATTGGGATCAAAAGAACAACAGGGAAAAACTTGGTGGCAATAGAAATTGCTAAGACCGTTGAACTTAAAAGATATCGCTTTCGATCGAACCAATAGATAGCGGCGAGTGCCGACAAGACCGCCCATAAATCCCAATTGATATACATCGATGCAATCACCGCTGGCAACAGAGGAAGTAAGTACCATTTATTCGGATTGATTTTTGAAACAATGAGAGCGATTGCGATAAAAAGTAGTGCAAGCAAGGCAATGTTAATGAGGAAATAATATTTGTCTGAGTTATATCCGCGAGGGGTGATAATGGCCGTCACCCACATCACTACACCCGTCAATGGCGGGTATTCAACGGAATTTGTTGCACTTGAGTACGGCCAAATATGGTCAACGAGCCCACGTGCGTCATACAGCGCAGGTAAATCGCTATAACACTCATGAATATCCACTCCAACCCCAGTCCAATTGGAGTTGTAGCAATGATCGAATTTTACAAAAGACAATAGTGCGGCAAAGAGAGCAAGTGCAATGACGGCTTTAGTCGAAAAGGAAAGCCTCATCTCTTATCGACTTTTTACTTCTTCTTTTTAGGTGGGGGCGCAGGGGTCGGCTTTGGCGTAATAGCTAAATGAGGATCTAACGTTGGTACCGCACTTTGCATTGGAGTTGGATCAACACCTCCGATATTTGCAGCCGGTGGAAAATCGATGATTGGGACGTGCGCTAACGCTTCCCTCATGTATTGATCCCAAATTTTTGCAGGAAAGGAACCACCAGTTACCGCGTTTAGTCCACCAATTCCATTGAGTGATTGTGAAGCGTTATCTCTAAACAGTGCGACGCTGGTTGCCATTTGCGGAACATAACCATTGAACCATGCACTGGCGTTATCAGTTGTTGTACCCGTCTTTCCGGCACTTGGGCGACCAAGATCTGCAACGGCTCCGGCTGCTGTTCCGTATTGGGTCACCGTTTGAAGCGCCGTTGTTAAATCTGCCATTACATCACTGGCAAAGACTTGATTTGTTTGTGGTTGGGCTTGATAAAGAATGCCTCCATTATCGCCAATCACCTGCGCAATAATGTACGGCTTGGCGTAAACGCCTTGGGCGGCAAAGGTGGCAAACGCGGAGGCAAGATCAATGACATGTGGGCTTGCTACACCTAAGGACACCGACGGACCACTCACCATTTTTACAGAAGTCGGAATCCCGGCACGGCGAGCGACGTCAATTACTTTGTCCGGACCGACGTCAATACCAAGAGGAACGAAAACCGTATTGACAGAATTTGCGGTCGCATCCAAAAGATTTACATTTGGAAATTGTTCGTTTCCATAATTAAATACCGGATAAGGACCTTGAGATCCAGGATCGTAGAAAACTTGTGGGGATTTGCCGTTCCAGACTGAGTGCAGACTTATTCCGGATTCCAAAGCTGCGGTTAAAGTGAATGGCTTGAAGGATGAGCCTGCTTGCGCCGTCGCCTGTGTTGCGTTGTTATATTGGTTCTTTAAATAGTCCTGACCGCCGTACATTGCCAGCACCGCGCCAGTTCCAGGTTGAATCGACACCAAGGCCACTCGAAGATTTGCGAATGGTGCCTTCGGGGTGCGCTTTGAAACGGCGTCTACTGCCGCCTGTTGGTCGCGTTTTACCAACGTAGTTTTTACAATGAGACCACCTTGCAATAATTGATCTTGTGTAAAACCAAATTTTTGTAGCTGATTTTCGATCCATGAAACTACATAGCCTTTTGGACCTGCAAGAGAGCCAGAAGCGACGCGTGGCTGAATGAATGGGAAGACTTGACGCGCTTCATCTGCCTTGGTTAACCAATTCGCTTTTACCATTCCATCTAATACATATCTCCATCGAGATTTTAGACGTGCTAAATATGTTGGTCCGTTGGCAGGGTCGTAGTAGCCAGGTGCATTAAGGATGCTCGCAAGCACTGCCGCTTGTGAAACATTCAATTGGTTAACGGTTCTGTTGAAGAAAACTTGTGAACCGGTTTGAACTCCGTAAGCGCCGCGGCCAAAGTAAATTGTGTTGAGATAATCTTCAAAAATTTGATCTTTTGAAAGTTGCTGTTCCAACTTCACGGCTATGACTATTTCCTTGATTTTTCGCGAAATGCTCCTCTGAGGTGACAAGAAGGCGGTCTTGGCGTACTGCTGCGTAATCGTCGATGCACCTTGAAGAGCGCCACCTCGAAGATCATGCCAAAGCGCGCGCAAGATTCCGGTAGGACTAAATGCGTGCTCATTATAAAAATTACGATCCTCAGCCGCCATAATTGCGTGACGAACTCTGATTGGGATGCTTGCTAATTGAACGCTTGTTCGATCCTCGGCGCCCACGCGGCCAATCTCCGAGCCGTCGGAGTACTGGATAACCGTAGCTTGGCTATTTATATATTGATTTGGATCCGGAATTTTCACACTGAAGTAGGCGTAGGCAAAGAGATAGGTGCCTATTACAAAACCGCCGCCGATTGTGAAAATGGCGCCGCGGATAAACCAGGTTCGAAGGTTCTCGCGGGTGGGTTTTTCCATGCGGAAAGGTTACCGCCCTGGACTGCGAGCGTAATCCTCATCTTCTAGCGTTCTTACCTTACGAGGTGGCTTTCGGTACTTACCGTCCCCCAATTTAAAGGAGTAAATCAGGTGGTGCCATCCACAACCTCGACAAACTTCGACTATATATACGCGAAACTCTCCGTATTCGCTCTGCATTTCATCTATTTCGGTTGCAGTCTTAATGCGCCCTGAATATTGGCCGAGTTGATCCCCAAAGGTATAGCGCAATTCGACCATTTCATTTTTACGACAAACTGGACAGAGTCGCTCCACTCGTTCACCATGATATTTCGCCGCGCTTTTTAGGTATGGGTCGGCATCGCATGCGTCTAGCCCTGAGGTCGTCCCTTTAAAGAGCGCGATTAACGTTGCGCGGCGCTTGAGTGAATAGTCGATCGCATCGCGCCGACTCCACAGGGTTGCCAACATAGTTTCAAAGAATAAACCTTTATTACTAACTACGCTTGCGCACGTGTTGCGAATCAGGATGAGTGAGAGTTGGCGATTCCAGCCCGGGACAAAACTGCCACACTTGTTAACCGTTCGCTGGTTGGGTCAGATCGGTGATGGAATTTTTCAGTCTGCCTTGGCCTCATTTGTCCTTTTCTCCCCGGAACGCCAAACGAGCGCCACAAGCGCCGCTACCGCCTTTGCTGTGGTTTTGCTTCCGTATTCAGTCGTAGGTCCTTATGCGGGGGTATTTCTAGACCGCTTTTCTCGACAACGTATCGTCGGTTATGCCAATTTGCTTCGGGCTTTCGATCTCATACTAATTACTTTATTGATCAAGGCGGGAACCACCGGAGTCCCCCTCACCCTTCTGGTGCTGGTTGCCTTTGGTATCAATCGACTAATTCTTTCGGGGTTATCAGCTGGTCTTCCATTGATTGTGAGTAAGAATGAATTGATTTCTGCCAACGCATTGGCAGTAACGGGTGGGAGTATTGGTGTTGTCATTGGTGGCGGCATCGGAATCGGAATTAAAAAACTCTTTGATGCTCACGGTAAGAGTGACCTTTCAGACGCCAAAGTTATTTTGATCGCCATGCTCTGTTATTTGTTGAGTTCGCTATTCACTAAGCGTTTGTCTCGTTCTGAAATTGGTCCCGCAGCGCACGAAACTTCCAGGCAGATCAAGGGTTTACGGGAGTTAAACGAAGGACTTCGAATTTTACGAAATCACCCCGATGCGCTTCGAGGAATATTCTCCACCGCGATACAGCGTGGTGGATTAACTGCAGCAACGCTTATGGGATTGCTTCTCGAAAGGAATACGTTTAATCCACCTAGCAATCCTGACGCTGGGTTATCCGGTTTTGCTTACGCCCTCGCAGTCGCGGGAGTTGGATTTGGTGTCGGCTCATTTATCACGCCCTATTTTGTGAGTTATTTCGGACGCCATCGTTGGATCCGGATGATGATGCTCGCACCAGCCCCTTTTCTAATCTTTTTCGCTTTTATCCCGAAGGAGTGGTTGCTCTTAACAACGGCTTTCTTCTTGGCTGCATGCGGGCAAGCGGTTAAGGTTACAAACGATGCCTTGGTGCAATCGCAAATTGCAGACGAATACCGGGGGCGCGTCTTTGCCTTTTACGATGTCGCTGTGAATTCTGCAATTGTTCTCGGGGCAATTATTGCCGCTTCGGTGTTACCTACCAGTGGTAAATCAAGTGAACTACCTCTGCTCACCACAATAATTTTTGGAGTTGCTTCGTTAATCTTGCTCCGACGTTCCAGATTTTTTATTGCGAGCCCAAGTTAACAGCTCTTCTTTCGCCAACGGAGCGCCGAGTGGCCCTCTCTCCATACGTAATTCAAGCAAGTATTCATAGGCCTCGCCAACCGCGCGGGATGGTTTGATTCCTAGAATCTCCATAATCTGTTCACCATCTAAGTCGGGGCGGATACGATTTAATTCCTCCTGCGCCATCAACTCCTTAATCCGAGCCTCAAGTGAGTCATAAGTTGCGGATAATTGCTCGGCTTTTCGTTGATTTCTAGTTGTGCAATCGGCGCGGGTAAGAACGTGCAGGTGTTCGATTAGGTCGCCAGCATCGCGGATGTATCGTCGCACCGCAGAATCGGTCCACTCACCGCTTCCGTATCCATGAAAACGAAGGTGCAGAAATACCAATCTTGAAACATCCTGGGCGGTATCACCATCAAACCGCAATTCTTTCAAGCGTTTTAAACTCATTTTGGCGCCGACAACTTCATGATGGTGGAAGGAAACGCCCCCACCTGGAATTAATTCTCGAGTACGAGGTTTACCAATATCGTGAAGTAAGGCAGCAAGTCTGATCGTTAAGTTGGGGCCTCCGATACGATCTTCAAGAACGATCGCTTGATCCAATACGGTCAACGTATGTTCATAAACATCCTTGTGGTGATGGTGCTCATCAATTTCTAATTTGAGTTTGGGTAGTTCTGGCAAAAAGTGCGCTGCTAAACCTGTCTCAACCAAGAGACGTAATCCAAGACGCGGGTTGGGGGACATTAAGGTTTTGATGAATTCTTCGCGAATTCGCTCTGCAGATATTATCGATAAGCGTTCTGACATCTCCGTCATTGCCGAAGTGATCTCTGGGTCAACAGCAAAGTTCAACTGCGCTACAAAGCGAGCCGCGCGCATCATGCGAAGTGGATCATCTGAAAACGAATCTTTCGCGCTTCCGGGGGTACGAAGTACTTTACGAGCCAAATCAGCGGCTCCATCAAAGAGATCAATAAAGAGCGGCTCTTTACCAGTGAGTTCGAGTGCCATGGCATTGATGGTGAAATCCCGCCGGGCTAGGTCCCCGGTAATTGAATCGCCAAAATTAACTTCCGGTTTCCTTGAATCTAGATCGTAACTCTCACTTCGGTAAGTTGTGACTTCAACAAAAACTTCGCCTTTTTTTGCAGCAATAGTTCCAAAGGCTGCGCCGGTTTCCCACATTGCATCGCCCCATTTTTTTAAAATTTTGACCGAATCCGCGGGTCGAGCGTTTGTAGCGAAATCCAAATCATTTCCAAGTCGCCCCAGAATGGCATCACGCACCGGGCCGCCGACCAGAGCCAATGTAAAACCGGCGCTCCGGTAAGCATCTGCGAGCGTGGAAATGATCGCCCCGTGCAGGTCTACTGCACTCAGGGCGAGCTCGGCAGCAATATCGCGCGGGTTCGGCATCTAATTCATCACCTCATTGGGGGTTATGTATTCGGGAGTCACAGCATTGGGGTCACAGCATTGGGGGTCACACTGAGTAAGGCTAGAGCAGTACCCTTCTCTTATGACCCCGGCACCTGGTGCGGGTGGCGAAGCGAAACGGAAAAAACGTCGGAGACGGCGTCCTGCGGGCCCACAGACACCAACAAATTCTTTATCTGCAGCTAAACCAGATGCGGTGATTTCCCCTGTCAAGAAGGCTCCTGTCAGAAAACGCCCCACCTATGCCAAGCGAGTGGATGAGGTGAGCGCTGGTGGGCTGGTTATAGATGAAACAGGAACAAAAGGTTTGCTGATCGGCCGCCGTGATCTCAAAGATGCTTCACGTGAGAGGTTGCTGTGGTCGCTTCCTAAAGGCCATATCGAAGCTGGGGAGACCCCCGAGCAAGCAGCCATTCGTGAAGTAGCTGAAGAAACCGGAATTGAAAGTGAGATCTCCCGTGAACTCGGAATTATCGATTTTTGGTTCATGGCGGGCGGTAAACGAATCCACAAAACAGTGCATCATTTTCTCTTTCGTGAAACCGGAGGATCTCTCTCGCCTCAAGTGACTGAAGTCGATGATGTGGGGTGGTTTCCGTTGGACGAAATCATTTCCTTATTGGCTTATCCAGATGAGAAAAAGTTAATTGCTAAATCTGGAGACCTTAAAATATGAAGCGGCCATTGGCGATTTTTTCGGCAATTTTCTTTGCAATGGCCTTACTCATCTTCGCGACACCCCCGGCCCAAGCAAATATTACTATTCTCATCACCGAACCCACTCACCGGCAAATTAATGGCCAATTCATCGATGATGAATTGGCAAAGTCAATCGGGGAGCAAGGTCGACTTGGGCAGATAATTTTCAATCCACCATCCGGAAATCGAAATTGGGTTATTGATCCAGCACTCATCGAAGAGGTAACTTCGATGAGTAACGGATATACGCTAATTTCCGGTGCAGCTGGGACGGGGCAAATCGCCGCACAAACTTGGTTAGCCCAACTCAAGACAATTACTTCTTCTGATGCAGTTACTGCGATGGCCTATGGAAATCCCTCGCTGTATTGGGTGAACAAACTCTCCTCTCACGAAGTGAACTATGTCTTGGCGATTTCCCAGGCGCGACTACAAACTCTCCTTAATTTGGCGGTGACCGGCGTAAGCCGCTATGAATCTGATAGCAAGTTCGGAATTCTCGATTCAGATATAGCTCTTATTAAGGCTGATACCGTTAACTTTTCAGAGACTGCCGCTTATGTTGACCCAACAACAATCGATCTTTACAGACTTGCACTAATCAAGATACTAAACCCAAACCTAAGTAAAGATCGTCGGGAATATTTAATTCGAGACCTTACTTCAACAGCATTTGAACAAATTCACCTTGTGCATCTTAGCCAAGGTAGATTCACAGTTACTTCAACGCACCAGAACCTCCCGATTACAATTACTAATGGATTCCCGAACGAAATAAAGGTAACACTGCGCGTAGTACCAGTTAATGCGAAAATTCAGGTCGGTGATCTTCCGGTACAAACAATTCCTGCAAAAGCAAAAATTCAAGTGATGGTCCCCATTGAAGTTCTGACATCCGGAACGTCTGGAATGAATATAGAAGTAATTAGTTCGCAAGGGAACTTGTTGGGCGACCGGGTTTCTTACCCACTCAAACTCTCCGTGATCAGTCCAATTGCCACTTGGTTTACTACTGGAGCGGCCATTCTTCTCTTTATAGCGGCTACGATTCAGAGCATTCGCCGAATCAGAAGAAGGCAGAAATGAGCGAAGATTCAATAGTTCGCTCTTCCGCGATTATGGCGGCCGGGACCTTTGTCTCTCGAATTACTGGTCTGATTCGCGGACTGCTTCTTGTTGCAGTTCTTGGAACAACGCTCTTGGGTGACACTTACAACGTAGCAAACACGATGCCTAACATTTTATATAACCTTATTATTGGCGGAGCTTTGACAGCCGTTTTTGTACCTCAAATGGTTCGGGCAATTAGAGAACCGGATGGTGGGTCGGCTTTTATATCGCGTTTGGTAACGGCAACGTGCGTGGTTCTAGGAGTTTTGGTAATTATCTCAATAGTTGCTGCTCCAGTTCTTGTTCATATTTTCGCTGGGAGCTATTCCGGTAGACCAGAATTTAATCTCACTGTGCTGTTCATGCGTTATTGCTTGCCACAAATATTCTTTATGGGCCTCTTCGCTCTTCTCGGTCAAGTCGCGAATGCCAAGGGAAAGTTTGGCCCAATGATGTGGGCCCCAGTATTCAATAACGCGGTCGTTATCGCCGTCTTCGGATATTTTTTGCACATCTCAAAGGGTTGGGGCGTCTCCACAATTACTCATGGTCAAGCCACCATGCTTGGAATTGGGACGACGGCAGGCTACGTTATTCAGTTGGCCTGTCTTATCCCGGTTCTCAGGCAAACAAAAATTAAGATTCGATTTAGATTTGACTGGCGTGATCCCGAAATCAAAAAATCTTTCCATTTAGCAACCTGGACGCTTATCTTCGCGGCTATTTCTCAACTGAGTTATCTAGTGACCGTGAATTTATCAACGAGCGCTGCAGTGCAGGCAGCCAAGCAAGGAATCAAAACGGGTGTTGGTTACACCCCATATGGGAATGCTTTCCTGATTTTATTATTGCCGCATTCAGTTATAACCATCTCGATTGTTACCGCAATACTTCCATTGCTCTCCAGCCATGCACTCGATCGTAAATTCGATGAAATTCATCAAGAATTGATTCGAGCAATCCGTCTGGTCGGAATCATTACTGTTCCGAGCGCAATCGCCTTTCTCTTATTTGGTCCCTTGATTACGCGCACGCTCTTCTTTGGCATTTCGAACGCAGATGCGCACTACCTCGGCTTAGTTTTATCGGCATTTTCGCTTGGTTTAATGCCCTTGAGCGTTAACTTGATTGCCCTGCGCGGCCTCAATGCTTTTGAAAATGTAAAGTTACAAGTGGTGAGTAACGCCATCGCCAATATTGTCGCCAGTGTTGTTGCCCTTCTGCTCGCCTTATCGCTTCCAGCCAAGTGGGTGACGGTGGGATTGGCCGGAGCGCTGGCTTTTAGCTACTACGTGGGTGCGTGGACTTCGATCCGGCTGTTGCGGCGTTACAACATCAAGATTAGAACCCGTGAAATAACGGGGTTATACCTTCGACTGGCCCTCATCTATTCGGCCATTGCAGTCCCCCTTTACTTAGTGATGGGTCATCTACCCGGCGGGAATACTTCGAAGTTATTTGTTGTTCTAGGCGTAAGTGGGTTGGGGTACCTCGGACTCGCTAAGACCTTTAAGATCACCGAAGTGGGGGCGGCCTTCTCGCTATTCTTGAAGCCGGGACGATCTTAAATTAACGAAAGAAAAATCTAGTGAGACTACTGAAAGAAACGGTGCGACGGTGAGCGAAATGATCCACGACCTCGTAATTGTTGGCTCTGGCCCTGCTGGCTACACGGCAGGCATCTACGCCGCCAGAGCGCAATTGGCACCCATTCTCTATGAAGGTTCGGTCACCGCAGGTGGTGCCTTGATGAACACGACTGAGGTAGAGAATTTTCCTGGATTTCCTGAAGGGGTCATTGGCCCTGATCTTATGGATAGCCTCAAAGCGCAGGCCGAAAAATTTGGCACAAAACTTATCCGAGATGACATCACCAAGATGGAACTCGATGGACCAGTAAAGGTCCTTACCGATGGCTCTGGAAATGTACTGCGGACAAAGGCCGTCATTCTTGCTACAGGATCTGCGTATAAAGAGATTGGCTTGGTAAACGAAAAACGGTTATCGGGTCGAGGTGTTTCTTGGTGTGCAACTTGCGATGGTTTCTTTTTCCGCGACCAAGAGATTGCAGTCGTTGGTGGAGGCGACTCCGCAATGGAAGAGGCGACCTTCCTTACCCGTTTCGCATCTAAGGTTGTCGTTATTCATCGACGAGATTCCTTACGCGCTTCAAAAATTATGGTTGATAGGGCGACCTCCAATCCTAAGATTGAATTCCTATGGAATACCGAAGTTACTGATGTCCTGGGCGGCGATAATGTCACGGGCCTCAAATTACGTAACACGGTGGATGGCGTAGAAAGCGAACGAGCATTTTCTGGATTATTTGTTGCCATTGGACACAATCCTCGGAGCGAACTTGTCATCGGTCAGATTGATCTCGATAACGAAGGTTATGTAAAAGTAATCGGAGCTTCAACGCGTACAAATCTTTCAGGAGTCTTCGCCTGCGGAGATCTGGTTGATCACACCTACCGGCAGGCGATTACCGCGGCTGGGTCAGGCTGCGCGGCCGCGTTAGACGCTGAAAGATTCTTAGCTGGGCACTAGAATTGATCTTCTGAATTCATAATGAACTTTTATTTACGTAAATTAATATAGGGAGAGAGAGATATGAGCAATACATCACCAGTAACAGCTGCAACTTTCGAAGAAGTTGTTCTCAAGAGTACGACACCCGTCCTTGTTGATTTTTGGGCAGAGTGGTGCGGACCGTGCCGCGCAGTGGGTCCAATCTTGGAAGAGATCGCCGCTGAGCATGCTGGCAAGATCAAGATTGTGAAACTTAATACCGATGAAGAAGCTTCCATTGCGATGAAATATGGAATCACTTCGATACCAACTTTGAACGTTTATGTGGGTGGCCAGGTTGTTAAGAGCATTGTTGGGGCAAAGCCAAAGCCTGCTCTCCTTAAAGATCTAGAAGCTTATATTTAGTAGTTCGAAACCAACCTACGTAACGATTCATCATGACGCCCGATCTAACCTTTGGTGGATCGGGCGATCTTGTTTTACAGGTAACTAACTTTCTGACTCGCTTGAATTTACTTAAATCAGAGAGTCGCATCTTTGATTCTACCGTCGCAGCCGCGGTCAAAGAATTTCAACAAGCGCGCGGTTTGACCGTGACAGGAATAGTTGATGCCATCACCCTTCGCTCCTTGGATGAGGCGAGGTGGAAACTCGGAGACCGAGTCTTATCACTCGCCACACCAACCATGCGTGGAGATGATGTTGCAGCCCTACAATCACAATTGAGCGAGATGGGATTTAATTGCGGGCGCGTTGATGGGATTTTTGGGATGGATACCGAAACTGCTGTAATGGATTTTCAAAAATCTGTAGGTGTTAAAGTTGATGGCCGTTGTGGTCCAGCGACGATCATCTCTATTTTGCGCTTAAAGAAAATCGTCTCCGGTGGTGCTCCTAATCAATTGCGCGATGCGGTAAATCGAGCAGAACGCGGTCCAGCCCTCGCTGGAAAAGTAATCGTGATCGATCCATCGCAATCACCTGAGGTATTTGATCTCGCGCAGCGTCTTGAAGGTCGGCTGATTGCCCTCGGAGTCAATGTCTTCCTCACCCGAACATCAACATCTAAACCTAAAGAGATAGCGCGGATCGAACTTGCCAACGAGGCAAACGCGGATCTCGTTATTTCGCTCCACCAAGATAGTTACGTGAACGAAAAAGCACATGGAGTTTCCACTTACTATTACGGGAGCGATTCTCACGGTGTGCATTCAATTGTCGGAGAGCGATTTGCAACGTTAGTTCAGCGAGAAATTTGCGCCAGAACGGATCTGCTCAACTGCAGAATTCACGCCAAAACATGGTATTTGCTTCGTTTAACAAAAGCGCCAACCGTAAGAATCGACTTAGGTTATGAAACCAACCCAGGCGACACGAAACGAATTGGGGACCCCACCTTTCGCGAAACCGTTGTTGAGGCCTTAATGATCGCAATTCAACGTCTCTATTTGAGCGCGGAAAATGATGCAAAGACCGGAACGTTAAAAGTCTCGGATTTAAGGCGAGCTGGCGTACGTAAATAAAGCTGCGTCATCGCTCTCACGAGGTATGGCAGAATTGGCTAATGTCCAATGAGGTAACCCGCTTTCGCACCGGTGAAGATCAGCTACTCACGCAACGATTTGCTCATCGAGCTGAGCTGATGCATGCCAGCGAAATCCGTGCCCTTTTTGCGGTTGCCTCCCGTCCGGAAATCGTCTCGCTCGCAGGGGGCATGCCTAATCTCTCCGCGCTGCCGATGGACATGATGGCGGAAGTTGTCGAAAAATTGATTAAAGAAAATGGAGCCGAAGCCCTCCAGTATGGAAGTGGGCAGGGCCATCCGAAATTACGCGAACAGATCTGCGATGTCATGGCCCTTGAAGGTATCCGCGCGCACCCCGATGACATCATCGTCACCACCGGCTCACAACAGGCGCTAGATCTAATCTCAAGAATCTTCATCAATCCTGGAGATGTGGTTCTGGTAGAGGCCCCTTCATATGTCGGAGCTCTCGGAACTTTCAAGCAATACGAGGCCAATGTTGTTCATGTTGAAATGGATGAAAATGGACTAGTTCCAGATGCGCTACGCGCTGCAATTGTTGCTGTGCGTAAAAGTGGTCTAGAGATCAAATTTCTCTATCTCATTCCCAATTATCAAAATCCAGCAGGTGTTTTACTTCCAGCGGATCGTCGCTCTGAAATTTTAGAAATTTGTGCGCGAGAAAAAATATTTATTGTTGAAGACAATCCTTATGGATTGTTAGGTTTTGATAAACCTTCGCCAAACGCGATGCGAGCAGAAGATTCAGAAAATGTAATCTACCTCGGCTCATTCTCAAAGACGATCGCCCCAGGTTTTCGAGTCGGGTGGGCTCTCGTACCCCAACCTTTAAAAGAAAAATTAGTGATTGCATCCGAAAGTTCAATTCTCTGTCCATCGAACTTCACACAACTTTCAATTAGTGGTTATTTAGCGGATCAACCTTGGCGTGATCAGATCGCCTCTTTCTGTAAACTTTACAAAGTTCGTCGTGACGCAATGCTTGAAAGTTTGGAAGAACATTTTCCTCCAGGCGCGAGTTGGACTAAACCTGGTGGGGGATTTTACGTTTGGATTACCTTGCCGCCTGAAATAGATACAAACGCGCTAATGCCAAAGGCGATTGCTGCAAAGGTTGCCTATGTGCCTGGCACTGCATTTTACGCAGACGGATTTGGAAGTTGGTCAATGCGCCTCGCATATTGCTATCCAACTCCAGAAAGAATTCGCGAGGGTGTAAAAGCTCTAGGGGGAGTTATCCGCACCGAGATGGAAAACCGCGCGATTATCTAATTAATTTTGTTATTCGTTCGAGGTCTTCTAGGTCAGCGAAATCAATCGTTATTTTTCCTTTTTGTTGTCCTAGATCTACTACTACCCGCGTATCCAACTTATTTCCGAGCGTCTCGCCAATCTCCTTTAATCTAAGAGATCGTTCAACTACTCGCGGTGCTTTGCGCTCTTTTGATTGGCCGCCCATTGTCGCAACAAGTTCTTCAACTGCACGAACACTAAGTCCTTCTGAAATAATGCGATTGGCTAGTTTTTCTATTTCGTTTGGATCGAGAATCGAGAGCAGGGCGCGCGCATGTCCCGCAGAAAGTACTCCGGCTGCTACTTTTCGCTGCACTGAGGCAGGTAAGTTCAATAGTCTCAGGGTATTAGTAATGACCGGTCTTGATTTTCCTACTTTATTTGCCAGTTCATCATGTGTGTAACCGAAATCATTAAGTAAATTTTGATAGGCCGCCGCCTCTTCTAATGGGTTCAACTGGCTCCTATGAATATTTTCCAGAAGAGCTTCTCGGAGCATTTCATTATCTTTGGATGCACGAAGAATTACTGGAATGGTTTTTAAGCCCGCCAATTTTGCAGCGCGCAAGCGACGTTCACCCATTATTAATTCAAAACGTCCCTCGCCGGCTTCGCGCACGACTGGCGGTTGCATTACACCGACCTCTTTGATCGATGCTGCTAAATCACTTAGTGCTTCCTCGTCGAAATAACTACGTGGTTGTTTGCTATTTGGTATTACTAAATTGATATCAACTTCGAGCGCGGTACCCGCGATAACACCTACGCTATTTACGACGTCCCCAATTGTTGTTGTTGGAATTAATGCATCTAGCCCTCGTCCCAACCCTCCTTTGCGTGCTGAACTCATGCTGCTGCTCCTCTCCGTGCTATTTCTCGAGCCGCCCCCATGTATGCAATTGCTCCGGGCGATGATGCGTCATAAGTCATTACGGTTTGATTGAATGATGGCGCTTCTGAAACGCGAACCGCTCGTGGAATTGGAATATCTACCAATTCACTTGGAAAGTGACGTCTCACATCATTGGCTACGTCATTGGCCAGTCGAGTACGTGAATCGAACATTGTTAAAAGTATTGTGCTGACGCGCACAACGGGATTTAGCGCTTTTTGTATCTTCCCTAAGGTCTCCATCAATAGAGAAATACCTTCCAACGAGTAGTACTCGCATTGAATGGGCACAAGAACTTCCTCAGCTGCGGTGAGCGCATTGATGGTGAGCAATCCCAAACTTGGCGGACAATCGATAATGACATAATCCAGACGACTACCCATGGCTTCGCGATCATGAAGGTATTTAAGGAGCGCTCCTTTGAGAATGCTCTCTCGTGCCACAAAGGTAACAAGAGCGATTTCCGCTCCCGCTAGCTCTCGATTCGCCGGGGCGCATTCCAAGCTCGGGAAACCAGCTACTTTTTGAATTGTTTCTGCCAGAGGAACCTCATCCACTAGAACTTCATACATTCCAGGGAGTTTGTTTCGATCAACCCCAAGTGCTGTGCAGGCGTTTGCCTGTGGGTCTAAATCAATGACCAGAACCTTAAGACCTCCCATAGCCAGCGCAGCTGCGAGGTTTACGGCCGAAGTCGTCTTGCCTACCCCACCTTTTTGATTTGCTACGGTGAAAATCCTCGTTTTTATTGGATGTGGCATTGGCTCCTTGAGTCGCCTGATCCCCACAAACCCTTTAGCAGTCGTGCCGCTTGACCCAACCGTATCAATTGCGGTTGATGTTTCACGTGAATCATTCATGAGCGTAGTTAAGCAGTCTTTCGAACCTCAATGACTCGGGAAAGGTCAAAATCTGGCAATTCAATGAGGTGAAGCGTGGTCAACGAGTGCTTTTTTGGTGGAGTATTTTCTATCTCACTCGCTGCGCTCTCGCCCTTGATTGCTAATAAGGCTCCGTGAGTTTTAACCAGGTTCCAGGAGATATCCAACAATTTCGGTAATGGGGCCACGGCTCTCGCGGTCACCACCTCAAAACTCCTTTTAACGCTCTCTGATTTACCTCGGATCACAGTTATGGGTACTTCTAGCTCTGAAATTACCTCTTGTAAGAACTCCACCCGTCTCGCAAGGGGCTCAATTAAGGTTACCTCGAGGTCTGGTCGGGCCAGGGCTAGTACGACTCCGGGAAGTCCGGCACCGGAGCCTATATCGACAACTTTTACACCTAGAGGTATTAGGGTTGAGACAGGAATGCAGTTCGCAATATGGCGCTCCCAGATCCGATCACCCTCTTTTGGGCCGATCAACCCTCGCTCAATCCCCCACGTGGAGAGAATCTCAACATAACGAACTATCTCTTCTTGGTTCTCTTTGAAATAGACCTCTAAGAGAGTTTCACGTGAAACAGTCAAGCTGGTAGTACTACCACGCAACGATTTGGCTCTTCGCCCTCTGATTCACTGGTAAGACCGATTTCTTGAATCGTGTCATGTATAACCTTTCTTTCAAAGGCATTCATTGGCTTGAGTTTTACCTGTTCTCCGGTCTTTTTGACCTGCTCTGCAATCTCGTGAGCAAAAGTCGTGAGTTCAGCTTTCTTGTTGCTACGGAAATTATCAATATCGAGCATTAGGCGCGACCGTTCACCGAGGGAAGTTTGAACAGCCAATCGCGTCAGTTCCTGTAGCGCATCTAGTACTTCGCCACTATCGCCAACGAGGTGGGAGAGAGCTCCCCCGGCAATAGCCAAAGAGGCGCGCTCATTCTCAACATCGATATCAATATCCCCATCAAGGTCGGCGATATCCAATAACCCCTCTAAATAATCTGCTGCCACATCCCCCTCTTCCTCCAGGCGCGAAATTAGGGACTTCTTTGGGCTCTCTGTCTCTGTCATTTTACTGCCTTTCTGTCGGATTTAAACCTTTTTAGTGGCATTTGTCATGCTTTATACTGTTTTATGCGTTATTTTCGCGGTTTCTTCTTTTTGGGTTGTTGACGCTGGCGGTTCTTAGCGGCCTCCGCTTGGCGATCGGCCTCCGTCATCCCCTCGGGGGTAGCAATATTTGTGGTTGCTTCAATTTCTCCTCGCTTGCGCTGCCACTCTGCGTAAGCCGGGGAACCTGGAGTTGGGTTCCTTTTAATAACATAGAACTGCTGACCAAATGTCCACAAGTTTGTTGTTGACCAATAGATCAATACACCAATTGGAAAGTTAACACCTGATACCGCAAAAATTACTGGAAAAACATACAACATGATTTTCTGTTGTTGCGCCATCATGTTATTTGAAGCATCCAATTTTGGCATCCCTTTAACCATTAATTGGCGCTGGGTGGTGAATGTTGTTGCCGACATAAACGCGATGAGACAGACCGTCACAATCTTGGTGCTCGTTATATGCGAGCTAAGAAAACTATCCGAAATGGGTGCACCTAAGAATTTTGCGTCGTGTGCAGTTGTAAGCAACTTTGTAGTGAGAACATTCGGAACATAAGATTTGTTGTGCGCAATTCCACTTAGTACTCGGAAAAGTGCGAAAAAGATTGGCGCTTGGGCGAACAAAGGCAAACATGGGGCGAGTGGATTTGTTTTGTGCTCCTTGTAGAGCTTCATCATCTCTTCGGATTGCTTCTGTCGATCATCTTTGTGACGCTTCTGAATCTCTTTCATATGAGGCTGCAAAGCCGTCATCGCCCGCTGGGACTTTATTTGTTTTACGAAAAGTGGAATTAATATGACTCGTATGAGGACGACAAGTAAAACGATAGAAAGGGTCCATTTGAGGGACTCGTGCGAATTCCTTCCTAAAGCCCACCCCAGCATGGTGTGGAAGGTGACCATGACCCATGTAACAGCGTAATAAATGGGGTGAAGAATTGCATTCATGATTTAACTCCCTTGAGGTGTTCATATTCAACTCTTATGCCGCCGGCGTAATCCACACCGCCGTGTGACCAAGGATTGCAACGAAGAATTCGCCACGCCCCCATCGCCAAACCTTTAAATCCAAAATTATTAATCGCGTCAATCGTGTATTGCGAACACGATGGAAAATATTTACAACGCGGTGCCAAGTTTGAAGAGATAGCTCTCTGCCAAAAACGAATTGGGGCGATTAGAATTTGCTTTACTAATTTCATTGCTGTGCGCCAGTACGGTTTATTACTTTGGTTATGAGTTGTGATAAATCCTCGCGGTAGTCTGGATGATTTTTTAGTACTCGAACTACTATCTGCGTATGTGTAGGAAGTTCCGCTAGTTGGCTAGCTATTGCATGACGTAATTGGCGAGCAATTCGATGACGAGCTACTGAACCGCCCACACTTTTATTAATAATAAAACCAATTTGTGGGGCAACCGGGAATTGCGCATGGGTCAAAAAGTAGAGAACTAATAAACTAGAAGTCGCTCGGTGACCGGTTTTAGTAGTCTTAGAAAAATCTCGGCCGAGGCGTAAGCGGTTCGACGCTGAGAGCACGATTTATGCTGAGATGTGGGTGCGGCCCTTAGCGCGGCGAGACGACAGAACAGCTCGTCCACCACGTGTTGCCATACGAGCACGGAATCCGTGCTTCTTCGCGCGCCGGCGATTATTAGGTTGGTAGGTACGCTTACTCATTAGATCCTCGATTTCTCCTAGCGGTTTTGGGGTTGGCACCAGCTAGGGCCACAGCGGAAGGGCAAGATTAGCCGAATTAGTGTGGATAGACCACTTGCGCTTTTCTCCACAGCCCTCTAGGTTCGCGCTCTATCCACAGGTTTCCTCATCCTCGACCCTCAAGTGGGGGTTTAGACCACAGGCTGTGGATAACTTTGTGGATAACTCTTTTGGAGTCCTTCTTAAATTGAGTTAATTAGCGATCGGTATAGGGCGGTTATGGCGTTATTAGAAGAAGTTGACCTCAATACCCTCTGGGCTTTGGTCGTGGAGGCGATGGCCTCTGAATCACCCCAACACCGGGCTTTTTTAGCCCTTACCAAACCGCTTGGACTCCTTCAGGGTGATGGAGGGGCAACGCTCCTACTCAACACCCCAAATCAATTCGCAAAAGATTTTTTAGAGTTACGTGTTAAATCCGCTTTAAATGAAATCCTAACAAATCAGTTAGGTCAAAAAATAAATATCGCTGTAACAGTTGATGAAAATCTGGAAGTTGATGAACCTGTTGAGAATTTTCTCGACGAGAGCGCGCCGGATGTTCAACCAAAGAGCGGAACCGGTCGCGATTTAGGGTCGAAACTTCCATTAGAACAATCTCAACTCAACCCTAGATATGTTTTTGAAACATTTGTTATCGGGGCGTCTAATAGATTTGCTCACGCAGCCGCTGTGGCTGTGGCTGAAGCTCCCGCAAAAGCTTACAACCCACTCTTTATTTATGGTGAATCAGGATTGGGTAAAACCCACCTCCTGCATGCTATTGGGGCATATGCAAAAGAATTATATGGCTCTGTGCGTGTTCGTTATGTCTCCTCAGAGGAATTCACCAACGACTTTATTAACTCAATCCGTGACGATAAAGCAGCGGTTTTCCAACGTCGATATCGCGATTTAGATGTGCTGCTTGTCGACGATATTCAATTTTTAGAGAACAAGGAGCGGACCCAAGAAGAGTTTTTCCATACATTTAATACGCTTTACAACGCAAATAAGCAGATTGTTATCTCAAGTGACCGACCGCCAAAACAATTAACCACACTTGAAGACCGATTGCGCTCTCGTTTTGAGTGGGGGCTTATTACCGATATTCAACCACCAGAACTTGAAACACGAATCGCGATCTTAAGAAAGAAGGCCGCGCAAGATAAGTTAAATGCGCCGGATGATGTTCTGGAATATATTGCTTCAAAAATTTCTTCAAATATTCGCGAACTTGAAGGTGCTTTAATCCGAGTTACCGCCTTCGCTTCACTCAACCGGCAACCGGTTGATATGGGTTTGGCAGAGATAGTCCTTAAAGATTTAATCCCAGATCAAGTCGGGCCTGAAATAACTTCCTCCACAATCATGGCTCAGACCGCCTCATACTTCAGCCTCACCCTTGAAGATTTGTGCGGCACTAGCCGCAGCCGTGTTTTGGTAAATGCCCGCCAAATCGCTATGTACCTCTGCCGTGAATTGACCGAATTGTCCCTTCCCAAAATCGGTCAGGCTTTTGGGGGTAGAGACCACACAACAGTTATGCATGCCGATCGAAAGATTAGGCAGTTGATGGCCGAGAGACGCTCGATTTATAACCAGGTTACTGAGCTTACAAACCGGATAAAGCTGCAATCTAAAAACTAAATGAAGTTCTAACCCCAGTTGTGGGTAAGTTGTGGATAACTGGCTGTTTACGTAAGGTTTTTGTGGGGATATGGGGGATAAGTGAAGATAAAAGAGGAAGGAAATGGCGTTCAAGAAAAGTTATTGGGGGTTTTCCACACAGTTACCCACAACTGTAGAGAAGATTTCTCCTAGGTTGACCTGCGTTTTTAACGTTTTCCACAGAAAAACCATCTGGTTACTACGTATAACTTAATATATATAAAAAACAAGAATAAGTAAGAACCTGGGGTGGGTACAACCAACCTGGGGCGTCAGCGCAAAACCCTAGAATTAATTGGTTGAGAAAGAGGCACAAGATGAAGTTTTTGGTCGAACCCACAGAGTTGGTTGACGCTGTCAACTGGGTTGCACGCAGCCTTTCTTCCAGGCCGATCAAACCAGAGTTACTAGGAATTATGATCGACGTCGATACCTCAATCACGCTAACAGGATCCGATCTGGAGACATCTACCAAAGCGATACTTAAAGCCGATATCAGCGCAAAAGGAAAAGTACTAGTTCCAGGCCGACTCCTAGCGGAGATTGCCCGAGCCCTACCAAATAAACCGATAACTTTTATTTTAGATGGAACCAGGGTTCTTGTAACTGCCGGCACCGCCAAATTTACCCTCCCAACACTTTCGGTGAATGAATACCCAACCCTCCNNAGCTCCCTGAAACCGCAGGAGTAATCCCAAGTGATGTGTTTGCTCACGCTGTCAATCAAGTAGCTATCGCTGCCGGTAAAGACGATTCTCTCCCAACACTCACTGGTGTTCATATTGAAATCAAACAGAACAAAATAACACTCGCTGCTACTGACCGTTACCGATTAGCTGTTCGTGAACTAAATTGGCAGGCAAAAAACAGCGAGATTGAAGTAAGCACACTTGTACGTGCTCGAACCTTGGCGGATGCAGCTAAGTCGTTGACTGCACATTCACAAGTAACAGTTGCTCTTTCTCCTGTCGGATCAAATGAACGGTTGATAGGTTTTCTCTCAGAGTTAAAAACTATGACATCTAGAACTCTGGACGGGTCTTTCCCTCCTTTCAAACACCTTCTTCCTGCAGATTCCATCGCCGAGGCAACAATTGAAGTGGGACCACTTTTAGATTCAGTTCGCCGAGTAGCACTCGTTACAGATAAAACCGTTCCACTACGGCTAATTTTCGCAAGTAACTCACTGCAATTGGAGGCTGGTGCAGGCGAGGAGGCGCAAGCAACCGAAGAACTAGAGATTATTTATACTGGAGAGCCAATCAGTATTGCTTTCAACCCTCAGTATTTAACCGATGGCCTTCAAGCTATTGGAACGTCTTATGTTCAAATCAACTTCACTGGGGCAAGTAAGCCGGCTGTACTAACCGGCAAACACGAACTCAATGGAACCCGCGACACAAGTTACCAATACCTACTTATGCCAATGCGCTATAGCGCATAATCAAGCGTGCACCTCTCCCATCTATCACTTAAGAACTTCCGCTCTTATAGTGAATTAGAACTGCCATTGAGCCCCGGAATAACGGTATTTCTCGGACGGAATGGTGAAGGGAAGACAAATATCGTCGAATCAATTCTCTACCTTTCTTTTCTTACCTCACATCGAACAAGTAGCGACCAGCCTCTCGTTAAATTAGGTGAAACCTCAGCATATATCCGGGCTAAAACTAATCACCCTGATCGAGAGATTTTAGTGGAGTTAGAAATCAATGCCGATAAAGCCAATCGCGCCAGAATAAATCAAAATGTAACGAGAAGCCAGAAAGAGATTTATGGCTTAGTTCAATGCATATATTTTTCACCAGAAGATATGGACCTTGTGCGCGGAGATCCAACAGAGCGTCGTAGGTTTATCGATCAAATTTTAGTGCTGCACACCCCAAGACTTGCAGGGGTGATTTCAGATTACGAAAGAGCCCTCAAGCAGAGAAATGCACTGTTAAAAACCCGAGCCAATGTAACTGCGCTAGAGCCATGGGACCTTCATGTCGCAAAATTTGGTGCAGAATTAATCGCGGCCAGGCTCTCACTCCTGGAAGAATTCAATCCAGTTTTTGCTGAAACTTACCAAGAGATTTCGGCTGAAAAACCTGCATTTATTACTTATAAAAGCTCCATAGAAAATCCATCCCAAAACATCGCGGAAAACATTGAAATCATTTTGTCAACCATGGCGGAGATTAAACGTCAAGAGTTGGATCGAGGCCTGACCCTGGTTGGTCCGCACCGCGATGATCTACTCATCCAACTCGGAGACCATCTGGTGAAAGGATATGCCTCTCACGGAGAATCTTGGTCGATTGCACTCTCATTAAAACTTTCTGCATATCGATTATTGGTAGAGCAAGGAAACCAACCAATTTTGATCCTAGATGATGTTTTTTCTGAGCTCGATGAAGGGCGCCGAGATCAACTCGTCGCGCTTGCACAATCTGCTGAACAGACGTTTGTAACAGTCGCAGTTGAAGGAGACCTACCAAAAAATATATTAGGAACTACTTACTATGTTAAAAATGGAAGCGTTAAATTAAAGGCATGAAAGTAGACCTAGCTAGAGAGCTATATAAAAGTTGGCGGGACACTTCTCGAAAAAATAAACGAAACGAGATCCCCGAGCAAGCTCGTGCAAAAGTTGACGACCCGCAATCACTCAACGCCGTTTTATCTGAATTGGTTCAAGCTCGTGATTGGCGTCAAGGAATTGCCGAGGGGTCGCTTTTTACGGATTGGTTACAAGTTGTTGGTCCCGATATAGGTTCCCACTCCACCCCAATTTCTCTCGTAGATGGCCTTCTCACCATCCAGGCAAGCTCCTCGGCTTGGGCAACTCAACTCACCCTTATCGCCACCAATCTTTTAAGTACGATTTCAAGTTCTGCTCCCGGCGCCTTAGTCGAAGAAATACTTGTCTTGCCACCTGGATCGCCAAGTTGGAAAAAAGGGATCAGAACCATCCGAAATGCTCGTGGTCCTAGGGATACCTACGGCTAATCTCTAAAAACCTGTCAGAAGTTCATTTACGCCTTTTTACGGCTGGTTCTCACCACGGTTTACCACTAAGATAAGAGTTTGAAGCAGCCATATCCGCCTAAGGATTGGTCTAGAAGGATTTACTCAATTTAGCCAAAACAAGGGTTTTGCGTGAGAGTTGGGCTAGAAGATGAGGGAGTATGAGCGTGGCCGAGAATTCCTATAACGCCAGCGCCATTACCGTCCTCGAAGGGCTAGATGCGGTCCGCAAGCGTCCAGGAATGTATATCGGCTCTACGGGCGAACGAGGCCTTCACCATCTGGTTTACGAGGTTGTTGATAATTCAGTAGATGAGGCACTTGCCGGATACTGCGACCGGATCGAAGTTACCCTAATGAAAGATGGTGCGGTCCGAGTCATTGATAACGGCAGGGGTATCCCCGTTGACCTTCACCCCATCGAACAACGGCCGGCTCTAGAAATTGTTCTTACAGTGCTCCACGCCGGAGGAAAATTTGGCGATAGCGGATATTCAGTTTCTGGAGGGCTCCATGGAGTTGGCATCTCTGTCGTAAATGCCCTATCAACCGATCTCGCGGTTATGGTTCAACGAGATGGCTTCTGTTGGTACCAAAACTACAAACTCGGAGTTCCTCAAGAGCCAGTACGTAAAGGCGAACCAACCGACAAAACCGGAACAACGGTGACATTTTGGCCATCTACAGAAATATTTGAAACAACAGATTTCTCATTCGAGACCCTTTCATCTCGTTTCCGCGAAATGGCTTTTTTAAATAAAGGATTAACTCTCACATTGACTGATGAACGCCCAGGGCGCGTGGATGAAACAGGTAAGCAGCTAAGCGCGATCTATCACTACGAAGGTGGAATTATAGATTTTGTCCGTCACTTAAATTTAACCAAAGGCGAACAACACAAATCCATCATCTCGTTTGAAACCGAAGAGAACAGTCAAAAGATGTCGCTAGAAGTTGCGATGCAATGGAACAACGGATTTTCTGAAAGCGTTTATACCTTCGCCAACACAATCCATACCCAAGAGGGCGGAACCCATGAAGAGGGATTTAGAACGGCGCTCACCTCGATCGTTAATAAGTTTGGCGAAGAGTGGGGTTTTATTCGGAAGAAAGAAGATAGGTTAACTGGAGACGATGTCCGTGAAGGACTGACAGCGATTGTTTCCATAAAAATTGGCGAGCCACAATTTGAGGGTCAAACTAAAACTCGACTCGGTAATACTGAAGCAAAATCTTTTACCCAAAAAGCAATGAATGAAAATCTAACAACATGGTTTGAAAAAAATCCTACCGAAGGTAAAGATATCGTCCGCAAAAGTATTGATGCCGCGTCAGCGCGAGTAGCTGCTCGCAAAGCCCGAGATTTAAGTCGCTCCAGAAAAGGTCTTCTTGAAGGTCGGGGAATGCCAGGAAAACTGGCAGACTGTCAGTGGACTGAACCCGAAAAATGTGAGTTATATATAGTTGAGGGCGATTCTGCAGGTGGTTCAACAAAAGGTGGACGCGATTCGCGTTATCAGGCCGTACTTCCGATTCGTGGAAAGATTCTTAATGTTGAAAAAGCTCGTATTGATCGCGTGCTTCAGAACAATGAGGTGCAATCGCTCATAACAGCCCTTGGTACCGGTATTCATGATGAATTTGATGTTGCAAAACTTCGATACCACAAAATTATTTTGATGGCTGATGCTGATGTGGATGGTCAACACATTCGTACCCTGCTTCTCACCCTGCTCTTCCGTTTCATGCGCCCACTTATCGAGGGCGGATATGTCTATTTGGCGAACCCCCCGCTGTATAAATTGAAGTGGGGAGGTAGAGAACCAGTTCAATATGCTTTTAGTGATCGCGAAAGAGATGGAATTATCAAACTTGGAATTGATGCCGGAAAACGGTTACCTAAAGAGGACGGCATTCAACGTTTTAAAGGCTTGGGTGAGATGCCGGCTAAAGAGTTGTGGGACACCACAATGGATCCAACGCATCGAATTTTGACCCAAGTAACGCTCGATGATGCAGTCGCAGCCGATGACCTTTTCTCGGTCCTCATGGGTGAAGATGTTGACCTGCGCCGAAGTTTTATTCAACGTAACGCAAAAGACGTACGATTCTTGGATATCTAATGGAAGGCAGATTTCAAGAAGGTATGGCCGGCTCAAAGATTGAGTCCGTTGACTTACAAGTTGAAATGGCGCGAAGTTATCTTGACTATGCGATGTCAGTCATTGTTGGTCGCGCTTTGCCAGATGTTCGCGATGGTTTAAAACCAGTACACCGCCGGGTTCTTTATGCCATGTTCGATGCGGGTTACCGCCCAGATAAGGGTTATTACAAATCTTCTCGTATCGTCGGTGACGTCATGGGTAACTACCACCCGCACGGCGATGGAGCCATTTACGATGCGGTTGTACGCCTAGCCCAATTTTGGTCGCTTCGTTACCCCTTGATTGACGGTAACGGAAACTTCGGTTCTCCTGGCAATGATCCGGCAGCGGCAATGCGCTATACCGAGGCAAAACTTGCGCCGTTAGCTATGGAGATGATGCGCGATATCGATGAAGATACCGTCAATTTCATTCCAAACTATGACGGTCGCTCACAAGAGCCAACGGTTCTCCCATCGCGTTTTCCAAACCTGCTTGTAAATGGATCAGCTGGAATCGCGGTTGGCATGGCTACCAACATTCCACCTCACAACTTAACGGAAATTATCGAAGCAACTGCCTGGGCGCTCGAACACCCAGATGCGACACCTGAAGAAACTCTTGCGAAGTTAATGACCATTGTTAAAGGTCCAGATTTTCCAACAAAGGCGTTAATCGTTGGCCGTCAAGGTATTGAAGACGCGTACCGGACCGGACGCGGATCAATCATCATGCGAGCGGTAGTTGAGTTCGAAGAGATTAATAAACGCACCTGTCTGGTTGTTACCGAACTTCCCTATCAAGTGAACCCAGACAATCTTGCGCTGAAAATTGCAGAGTTGGTCAAGGATGGCAGAATCAAGGGAATCGCGGATGTTCGAGATGAAGGTAACGAACGCCTTGGACAGAGACTCGTCATAGTCCTACGTAATGACGCAACTCCAAAGGTTGTACTTAATAACCTTTACAAACACACCCAACTTCAGGACTCTTTCGGTGCAAATATGTTGGCGCTTGTGGATGGAGTTCCACGGACGCTTCGCCTTGATGAGTTCATCCGATACTACATTGAACACCAAGTAGAGGTAATTGTTCGTCGCACTAAATTCCGTTTGGCAGAGCGCGAAAAACGCGCCCACATCTTGCAAGGCTACCTCAAGGCACTCGACGCTCTTGATGCCGTCATCGCTTTAATCCGCGCTTCCAAGACTCCAGAGGAAGCTCGCACTGGACTTATGAAACTGCTGGATGTAGATGAAATTCAGGCGAATGCAATTTTGGACATGCAACTGCGTCGAATTGCCGCACTTGAACGCCAGAAGATCAATGATGAATACGAAACTTTGATGGCCGATATCGTCCAATTGAATGAAATTTTAGCGAGTGAGTCAAAGCAACGTGAAATCATTAAATCAGAGCTCCTAGAACTTGGTGAGAAATACGCTGATGGGCGTCGTACTCAAATTGTTTTGGCCGAGTCTGATTTATCAACCGAAGATTTAATTCCTGATCAGGAAGTTGTGGTAACGATTACGCGGAGTGGTTATTCCAAGCGCACCAAAGCAGAGCTCTATCGCGCACAACGTCGTGGCGGTAAGGGCGTAAAAGGCGCGGCACTCAAACAAGATGATTTGGTGGACCACTTCTTTACTGCCTCAACACATGATTGGTTACTCTTTTTTACTAACAAAGGCCGGGTGTATCGCGCCAAAGTTCATGAACTTCCTGATGCTGGACGCGACGCACGCGGACAACATGTTGCCAACCTTCTCGCATTTAAACCAGATGAAGTTATCGCGCAGGTTATTTCTTTGCGCGAATACGATCCCACTCATTACTTGATGATCGCTACCAAATCTGGAATGGTCAAAAAGTCACCTTTAACGGAGTACGACTCTCCTCGAGTAGGCGGTTTGATCGCCATAAACTTAAAGCCCGAAGATGAAGTCGTTTCCGCAGCTCTGATTACAAATGATGATGAAATCTTGTTGGTGAGTCGTCATGGGATGTCGTTGCGCTTTGCCGCCCGGGAAACATCGATTCGGTCTATGGGACGTTCAACTTCTGGTGTAATCGGAATGAAGTTTCGAACCAACGATCAATTATTAACAATGGCAGCAATTTCAGGATCCTCCTCCGATCAATATGTCTTGACTGCGACCGATGGCGGGTATGCCAAGAGAACTCCACTAGATGAGTATCGTGAACAAGCTCGCGGAGGACTCGGTGTAAAAGCAGCAAAAATTGATGAAAATTCTCGAGGTACGTTGGTTGGGGCGATGATTGTTCTACCGACTGATGAGATCTTGGCGATTACATCTGGTGGTGTTGTTATTCGAACCGCTGTGGAGGAGATTCGTGAAACCAGCAGAGATACTCTCGGAGTGCGACTTGTTAACCTAAGTGAAGGTACCTCTGTCGTATCTATAACCCAAGTAAAAGAGGTAGTTTCTGATGAGATTTTGGGCTAATCCCTGAAGTCGGGTAGCCTCAGGCACTCGAAAGAAACCCATAAAATGGGCCTGTAGCTCAGCTTGGTTAGAGCGCTTCCCTGATAAGGAAGAGGTCGGAGGTTCAAGTCCTCCCAGGCCCACTCAGATTTTTAAACCGTAAGTTGAAGGTCATTAATTTGCCAAGCTGCAACTCCGACCTCTGATTACAATCAAAATAATTTACTGATGCACTAAAGGAGACGCGATGAAGATCGGCATTATTGGAGCGGGAAATATCGGGGGTAACCTCACTAGGCGTTTGACCAAGCTCGGACATCAGGTAACGGTTGCCAACTCCCGTGGTCCAGAAAGCTTGAGCGAGTTAGTAGCTGAAACTGGCGCAACTTCGGCTTTGTCGGAGGAGGCTGCCCGCGGGGCTGATCTAGTTGTCGTGACCATTCCCGAGAAGAAGGTGCCAAATCTCGCCAAAGGATTTCTGGATGGTGCTAATAACGGAGTCATCGTTATTGATACAGGTAATTACTATCCGCAGCAACGCGATGGTCTTATTGCCGAAATTGAAGATGGGTTAACGGAGAGCCGATGGGTTTCGAACCAGATTGGGTATCCAGTGGTAAAGGCATTTAATGGCATCTACTCTGCGAACATTATTGATCTTGCCCGCTCAGAGGGTGCTCCTGACCGGATGGCTCTACCGGTCGCCGGTGATGAGCCCGCCGCCAAGCAGGTTGTTATGGATTTGATCGAGGAGTTAGGTTTTGACGCCGTTGATGCAGGCAGTATTGATGACTCTTGGCGCCAACAACCTGGGACCCCGGTTTATGGTTTGGTGGGCAACGCTCATGCGGTGAAGTTGGCCTTAGCTGCTGCAGAACACTTCCGTACCACTGAGTGGCGGGCGTAACCCCAGCGTTCGCCCGAGAAATAAGAAGCCGGCAATCACCGAAATTGCTTCTGCGATTCCCCAAGGAAAAGCTCCAATAAAAGTTGAACTTTCCGCGTGAGCCATCACCCAGGCACTGGCGGCTAGAACCGTAAATAGTGAAGAAAGAAAAGGAAAGCGACGAACAAGATTTATCGTAGATTCCCCTATTTCAAATAGCGCTCGAGGATGGCTTGAATGAAGATCCAAGTTTTCAGAAGAGGAATTTACCGGGAGCTTAATCACACTAGTGAGTCCAATAACAGCTACTAGGACCATTGATGACGCACCAACCGTTAAAACCATTCCAGATCTTGGGGTACCCCGGTGCATGTCAAAGATAAAGTTGGCAGCCATTGTTGCCGTGCCTATCGATAGCGCAATCATAGAAACGGTGATGCACCGTTTGACGTACGCACGACCAGTTCCTGAACTTGCAGATGTCTTCCAGGTTGCCACAGATCGCGACAACCCACAGACTCCAGCAACCAGTGCAAATTGAAATGCAATGACGCTTAGGAAAAAAGTAATTTGCTGGGGTAAATTTGCGAGCGCTGTTGTTTTAGGTTGATTTATTACGGCAAGAAGAAATACTGCAACGACTGATGCACCAGTAGTTAGGGCGATTATCGGTGCCCGCCGCGTAGCTTTAGCTCCGGCGTCGGCATTAAATTGGCTTGCGATTAGAGTCAGCGGGCCGAAAGCGGTCACGGCTTGGGATTCTGCATCCATACTTGAAGATTCATGAGCGGATAAACTCTCAACAGATTGAAGTAGGTGATCGCGAACTTCTTCGAGGATTTCGTCCCTTTTCTTGCGACCTACCTTCAATCTCGCCGATAAATCGTTGAGGTATTCTTCAATTTCACTCATGCAGGATTCACCGCCAAAATATTCGTGACCGCGGCAGAGAATTCTTGCCAAGATTTACGACTCTTTTCGAGCGAGCCATACCCAGCCGCAACAAGGTGATAGACCCGGCGCTGGCGCCCGTCCACCATCTCGTGAGTACTTTTTACCAATCCAGCATCTTCCAACCGGTGAAGGGCCGGATAAATAGTTCCTTCAGGAAGGTCAAACACGCCCGCGCTACTGGTTCGAAGTGATTCCAAAATTGAATATCCATAAGCGGGTCGAATTTCAAGAGTTGCTAGAATTAGCGCTTCAAGGTGCCCTTTTAGTTGCTGATTGCTCATACCTAGTAATACTAGGTATGACAGGGAGCTTTGTCAAGTATGTCTACCATCCAATTTCCTAGCCTCACCCACTTCGTATAAGGTACGGATTCTGAAATAAATACGGGGCCTTAGCTCAATTGGTAGAGCGCCTGCTTTGCAAGCAGGAGGTCAGGAGTTCGATCCTCCTAGGCTCCACTTAGTAGTTTCAACATTCAGTCAATTAAACAGACACCTAAAGCGGAGGCACCGGAATGACAACAGCAACCCTTCACACAACCAAAGGTGACATTGTCATCGAACTCTTCGAAAATCAGGTTCCAAAGACGGTTAAGAACTTCGTCGACCTGGCTCAGAAGGATTTTTATAACGGCACTATCTTTCATCGCGTCATCGCAGGCTTCATGATTCAAGGTGGATGCCCGCAGGGCACCGGAACCGGTGGGCCCGGATATAAATTTGATGATGAATTCCATGGAGAACTAAATTTCGACCGGCCATACCTACTTGCGATGGCTAACTCGGGTCCAAACACGAACGGATCACAATTCTTTATCACCGCGGCTCCAACCACCTGGCTTAACCGCAAGCACTCTATTTTCGGTGAGGTAAAAGATGAGGCTTCACAGAAAGTTGTTGATGCAATTGAAACGACAAAGACTGGCGGAGGCGACCGCCCAGCGGAAGCAATAAAGATTAACTCTGTAACTATTACCGAATAGCCTCTCCACTTCATTATGAAGCTGAAGAATTCATTAACGACAACTTTTATTGTTGTTATATCTGGGTTCTTTATTATCGCTACATATGCACCAACCATTACTTGGGGTGGGCTAAACCTCCAAGAAAATCTGTTGTTGATTAATAAAGCGGTGTTCAACGATGGTCACGTCCATGGTGTTTATGCCGGAGAATGGTGGCGCGTATTTACTGTCGTGCTCACCCATGCAAACTGGCTACATCTGGGTTCTAATATGCTGGTCTTTTTCCAACTAGGAAATATTGTTGAGCAGTACTACGGCAAGGTGCGATATTCCTTCATCCTGCTCAGCTCAGCCTTAGTTGCAGCCTTCTCCGTACTCTGGCTTGATCCCGTTAACCAACCGTCCGTGGGTGCTTCCGGAATGATCTTTGGATTGTTCGGCGTCATGCTGGTGACGGGCAAAGGGATGCACGTTGATTACAGACAGGTCTTAGGACTGCTTGTTCTCAACATTGCCTTTAGTTTCGTCCCCGGGGTCGATTGGCACGCACATGCTGGTGGCCTAGTTGGCGGACTAGCCGCGGCACTACTTCTCCAGGTAATACCGCGTCGCAGTATCCGCAATAGCTGGGAATAAACCTCCTCCAGCTCGCGTTACCTGATTAACTCCTAACTTGAGCCACCGAGACTCAATCTTTTGACACTCTGGGACTCAAGGGACGAGAATTCAGTCAGGCCCCGACGTAAAAACGGGCAAGAAACCCCCTAGCGGGGCGAAATAAAGGGAGAAATACAGATGGCTAGAGCCGTAGGAATTGATCTAGGAACGACAAATAGTTGCGTGAGCGTACTTGAGGGTGGCGAACCCACCGTCATCGCAAACGCCGAGGGTGCTCGTACCACCCCGTCGATCGTCGCCTTTGCCAAGAACGGTGAGGTGCTGGTCGGCGAAGTAGCTAAACGCCAATCGGTCACAAACGTTGAGCGCACCATCCGTTCGGTTAAGCGCCATATGGGCACCAACTGGACCGTGGATATAGATGGCAAGAAGTACACCCCGCAAGAGATTTCAGCACGTATCTTGATGAAGCTCAAGCGCGATGCCGAGTCGTATTTAGGTGACACAGTTACAGATGCAGTCATAACAGTCCCTGCATATTTTGATGATGCGCAGCGTCAAGCGACAAAGGAAGCCGGAGAAATCGCGGGACTGAACGTCCTTCGTATCGTTAACGAGCCAACAGCTGCTGCTTTTGCCTATGGTTTTGATAAGGGCGATCACGAGCAAACAATTTTGGTCTTCGACCTTGGTGGTGGAACTTTTGACGTATCACTACTTGAAATGGGTGAAGGCGTTATCGAGGTAAAAGCTACTAATGGCGATAACCACCTTGGAGGGGATGACTGGGACCAAGCGCTCATCGATCACCTTGTGGCAACATTTAAGAAATCTAACGGTATCGATCTCACCAAAGACAAGATGGCGATGCAACGTGTTCGTGAAGCCGCAGAAAAAGCAAAGATTGAACTTTCATCTTCTGCGCAAACATCCATCAACCTTCCTTACATCACCGTGGATGCAGAAAAGAATCCATTATTCTTGGATGAAACAATCACGAGAGCTCAATTCGAAAATATGACCGCGGATCTACTTGCTCGTTGTAAAGGACCATTCCAAACGGTCTTGAAAGATGCCGGTATTCCAATTGCTGATATCAATCATGTTGTCCTAGTTGGCGGATCTACTCGCATGCCTGCAGTAGTTGATTTGGTCCGTGAACTTACCGGTGGGCGAGAGCCAAACAAGGGTGTAAACCCAGACGAGGTTGTTGCCGTTGGAGCTGCGCTTCAAGCTGGAGTGTTAAAAGGCGATGTCAAAGACATCCTTCTTCTTGATGTCACACCACTTTCGCTCGGTATTGAAACCAAGGGTGGCGTGATGACAAAGCTCATCGAGAAGAACACAACAATTCCTACCAAGAGGTCCGAAATCTTTACGACCGCTGATGATAATCAACCTGCCGTCCAGATTCAGGTCTTCCAAGGTGAACGCGAAATAGCTAACGCCAATAAGCGTTTGGGAATGTTTGAACTCACAGGCCTTGCTCCAGCTCCACGCGGAGTTCCTCAGATCGAAGTTACCTTCGATATTGACGCAAATGGAATCCTGCACGTTGCTGCGAAGGATCTCGGTACCGGCAAAGAGCAGAAAATCACCATTAGTGGCGGTTCATCGCTCTCAAAGGAAGAGATCGACCGGATGGTGAAGGATGCTGAAGCTCATGCCGAAGAAGATAAACAGCGTCGCGAGGAGGCAGACACCCGCAATATGGGAGACAGCCTCGTCTATCAGACCGAGAAGTTCATCAAGGATAATGATGAGAAATTATCACAAGGTGACGCTGGGACTAAAAAGGCAGCTGTTGAAGCCGCGCTAGCAGAATTGAAGAGCGCTCTTGCTGGGACAGATGTCAACGCAATCAAATCCAATACCGAGAAAGTATCCACACTCAGCCAAGAATTGGGTGCATCGCTTTATGCGTCTCAAGCAGCAGAGTCAGCAGGATCATCAGAAGCTCCAAAGGCTGATGACGGTGTTGAGGATGCCGAGATTGTCGAAGAGCAGTAATGACTGAAAACTCTATGGGCGGGGAGAGCGCCGAACAGGCGCTCTCTGACGCCGTTGCAGAAGCGATAGCCGAAGTTGATCCGGTAGCAGTCCTCACTGATGATCTACAACGGTTACAAGCCGACTTTCAGAATTATCGCAAACGAGTAGATAAAGAGCGCATCGAATCTACTGAAGTTGTGACGGGTCTTGTTCTCTCACAATTTCTCGGCATTCTCGATGATATCGATCGTGCACAGGAACATGGTGAGTTGAGTGGCGGTTTTAAGGCAGTAGCAGATCAATTAAGTGCTACTACGGCCAAACTAGGGCTCGTGAAATTTGTAGCAGTTGGAGATTCTTTTGACCCTCATATTCATGAAGCTTTGATGCATGAAACTTCTTCAAGCGTTATTCATACTCAAGTGACAAAGGTGTTGCGCCCAGGCTACAAATTTAAGGAACGTATTTTGCGGCCTGCTCAAGTAATTGTTACCGACCCAGAATAAGAAAGTAGTTGAGTTAAATGGCAGCCAAGGATTTGTATGAGAAAGACCTCTACAAGATCCTTGGCGTGTCAAAGAGCGATAATGCAACCGCAATCAAAAAAGCCTATAGAAAGTTAGCTAAAGATTTGCATCCAGATAAAACAAAAGGCGATAAAAAGTTAGAGGATAGATTTAAAGAAGTATCAGAAGCCTATGAAGTTTTGTCGGATGAAAAAAAGCGCGCCGAATACCAAGAGATGCGTGATGCTTTTACAAGTGGACGAGTGCCTCGCGGTGGACAGCAACAAAATGGCGGCTCGCAAAACGGTGGATTCCAGGGCGGCGGCTTTGAAGATATGTTCGGTGGGGGTTCACAGAGTGATATTTTTGCAACCCTCTTCGGAGGTGGAAATCGCGCTCCGCGTAAAGGTCAAGACTTACAAACCGAAACAACGATCTCATTCCGTGATTCAATATTTGGGCGAGAGATAAATCTTCGAATCAATGATCAAACGATTACAACGCGAACTCCGGCAGGTGTTAAAGACGGAGCAAAGATAAAACTTAAGGGACGTGGAGCTCCTGGCCAAGCAGGTCCTGGAGATCTATTTATTATTATTCATGTTACTAAACATCCAGTTTTTACACGCGACGCAAATAATCTGTTGATGACCCTCCCTGTCACCTTTACAGAGGCTGCGCTTGGTGCCGACATTTCGGTTCCGACTCTCAATGGTGAAGATGTCACAGTACGACTTGCCCCTGGTACCCAAAACGGGAAAGTGCTACGGGTAAAAGGTCGCGGAATCACCAAAGATTTCCAAACTGGAGATTTACTCATCACGGTAGAGGTTCACGTTCCTCAGCGGTTAGATAGTAAAGCGAAGACCGCCTTAGAGAATTTCGCCGAACTTACCCAAAGTGATTCACCACGCCAGCACCTGAAAGAGAGGGCCGGGGCATAATGGTTATTCATAGTCACCCAGATAGCGCACATCCAGAAGGCGCACACCCAGATGATGATCAGGCGGTCTATGTAATCTCTGTCGCTGCTGAACTTTCAGGGATGCATCCGCAAACCCTCCGACAATATGATCGGATGGGGCTGGTTTCACCTGGAAGAGCTTCTGGCCGTGGTCGCCGCTATTCACTCTTGGATATTGCTTCTCTTCGAAATATTCAGCGCCTAGTTGGTGATGGAATCAACCTTGCCGGAATCAAGCGAATCATGGAACTCGAATCCGCCGTCGCAAATATGGCGCTAGAAGTAGCCAAACTTCGTACCGAAGTCGATGCCTTGATAGCCTCAAATCCGCCTAAAGTGCTTATGAAACGCGATCAACCCATGGTCGTGGTTTATAAAGGAGAGTAGATAGGGTTTCGCCATGACATCACGCGAATTACTCAAATCTGAAATTCTAAGTAAAGCAGTGGTCCACGGAAAGGTCATTCTCTCCTCCGGCAAAGAAGCCGATTATTACGTTGATTTACGTCGCATCACTTTAGATTCGACCGCTGCGCCACTGGTTGGTGAGGTAATGCTCGAACTCACCAAAGATTGGGATTATGAGGCCGTAGGCGGTTTAACACTCGGGGCTGATCCCGTCGCCACTGCGATGATGCATGTCGCAGGTCAACAGGGTCGAAAGTTAGATTCGTTTGTTGTTCGCAAAGCAGAGAAAGCACACGGGCTACAGCGACGAATCGAAGGACCGGATGTTGCTGGTAAACGCGTGTTGGCGGTCGAGGATACGTCAACCACCGGAGGCTCCGTATTAACCGCGGTTGATGCGTTGAAAGAAGCCGGAGCCATCATTGTCGGTGTTGCCGTCATTGTGGAACGAGGAGCAGCCCAAAAAGTTCAAGATGCCGGATTTGAATATCGGGCGGCATTTCAATTAACAGATTTGGGTCTATAACTTTTCACAAAGAAATCCGGTCTTCGAAAACTAAGAAAGATGTTTGCGACTCCGCCACTCTTTAAAGATCTCCCAACCGAGGGGTAAAATTGTTATCCCTGCGATAATGAGGATGATGTCAGTGAGGTATTTAGAAATAGTGTTAGCGAAGGTGTTTCCAGCTGCATAAGCACCCCAAATCAATACCTGAGTCCAAATAACCGCTCCAAAAATATTCCAAAAGGCAAAGGTCTTAAAGGGAACTCGGATAATTCCTGAAAGCGGGTTAATAAGACCGCGAATAACAGGAATGAAGCGACCCAATACGATGGCTCGACCGCGACCGTACTTTGTTATGTATTTTTCGGCAGATTTGATCTTTCCAGGGTCAAAGAACTTGGAATCGGGCCTACTAAATATTTTTATTCCGTAATGCCATCCGAGCCAATGCCCAAATTGGGAACCTATTATCGCGGAAATAGGGGCGCCGATGGCCACAAGGGCGATATTGAGGTGGTGTCCGTGGGTGCTGCCTATCCCGGCCGCGAAAAGACCGGCGGTGATAAGCAATGTATCCCCCGGCAAGCCAATAATCAGAGGCAGACCCGTTTCTAGGGCCAAAACCGCGAAGATGATCGCCAACGAATAGTTGGAATTGAGGGCTGAGGTAACGCTTATGAAACTCATGAGGGGTCAAGGATAGCGATTACCTCTTGAAATTTGTCATACACCTTATATATATGTGTAACCTTTCAACCCTTAGAACCGCCCCAGTACGAACTAGCACCACCATGCACCGCCCCCCGTCCCTACCCGCACCGCAACTGTCTACTCAACGAGGAGTGAAAATAGTGTCTACGCCCGTGCAAGTCACCGGAACTAACCTAATTTATGTTTATATCGTTCTTGGAGTCTCCTTGCTCGCTCTTGCCATTGCATATGGTTTGCGCGCTCAAGTGTTGGCTCAAGCAGAAGGAACCGATCAAATGAAGGAGATTGCCGCTGCCGTTCAGGAAGGCGCCGCGGCTTATCTCAACCGACAATTCAGAACCCTCTCAGTATTTGTAGGAATCGTTTTTGTACTCCTATTCGCCCTACCTGGCCATACCGATATTCGAATCGGTCGATCAATCTTCTTCCTCTTGGGAGCGATTTTTAGCGCTTCCGTCGGTTATAACGGCATGTGGCTCGCCGTTCGTGCAAATGTACGTGTGGCGGAGGCAGCTCGACAGAAGTCAGCTGCAAATGCCGTGAAAATTGCTTTCCGCACCGGTGGCGTTGTTGGAATGACAACAGTAGGACTCGGGCTTCTTGGCGCTTCCCTTGTCGTGATCATTTATCGCGCCAATGCGCCAGAGGTTCTTGAAGGTTTTGGATTCGGTGCAGCAATGTTGGCGATGTTCATGCGCGTTGGTGGCGGAATCTTTACTAAAGCCGCTGATGTTGGCGCCGACCTCGTCGGTAAAGTTGAACATAATATTCCAGAAGATGATCCTCGCAATGCCGCAACTATTGCAGACAACGTTGGTGACAACGTCGGTGACTGTGCTGGAATGGCAGCTGACTTATTTGAATCCTATGCGGTAACACTGGTAGCCGCACTTATTCTTGGCAAAGCTGGATTTGGCGACGCTGGATTGATCTATCCACTCATAGTTCCAGCAATTGGAATTGTCACCGCAATCGTAGGAATCTTTATTACTCGCTTGCGTTCTACAGATAGATCTGCGATGCAGGCTATCAATCGATCTTTCTTCCTGTCCGCCATTATCTCTGCTGTCTTAGTTGGATTTGCAACATTTACATACCTACCTGGGTCAATGAAACTTTTGACTGGACTTGATCCAGCACATACTCCTGGAAATGTAAATCCACGTATTCTCACTTTTGGTGCAGTGATCATCGGAATTGTTCTCGCAGCAGCGATTCAATTGTTAACTGGATTCTTTACTGAAATTGGTCGACGTCCGGTCAACGATGTTTCTGCTTCATCAACCACTGGTTCGGCGACAGTAATTTTGGCTGGTATCGCAATTGGATTTGAATCTGCGGTTTATTCTGCACTTTTAATCGCGGCGGCAGTATTTGGCGCATTTGTATTGGGACACGGCTCAATAGTATTGAGTTTGTTTGCGATCGCACTTGCAGGCACCGGACTACTGACAACAGTTGGTGTTATCGTGGCAATGGACACATTTGGTCCGATCTCCGATAACGCACAAGGCATTGCAGAAATGTCTGGAGACGTTCACGGTGAAGGTGCACAAATTCTGACCCAACTCGATGCCGTGGGAAATACCACTAAAGCAATCACCAAAGGAATTGCCATTGCCACAGCCGTATTGGCTGCGACGGCGCTCTTTGGCGCCTTTACCAACGCTATTTTAAAGGCGGTGAGCGACGCGGGTAAAACCGCTGCCAATCTCAATCTGCAATTCCAAGGTATTTTGGATATAGCTAATCCACGAAACTTGGTTGGATTAATTATTGGAGCGGCGGTTGTCTTCTTGTTCTCTGGTCTAGCAATTAACGCAGTGTCTCGTGCTGCAGGAGCAGTTGTAGTCGAAGTGCGCGAGCAATTCCGGTTACATCCAGGAATTATGGATGGAACACAGAAGCCAGAGTATGGCCGCGTTGTTGATATCTGTACTCGCGATTCTTTGCGCGAACTTGTTGCCCCTGGATTACTCGCCGTTATGGCACCGATCGCAGTCGGCTTTGGCCTTGGAGTCGGTGCGTTAGGCGCCTATCTTGCAGGAGCTATCGGAACTGGAACGCTGATGGCAGTCTTCCTTGCTAACTCTGGTGGTGCTTGGGATAACGCTAAGAAGATGGTCGAAGATGGCCATTATGGAGGCAAAGGCTCTGACGCCCACCATGCAACGATTGTTGGAGATACCGTTGGAGACCCATTTAAGGATACTGCCGGTCCTGCAATTAACCCACTGCTTAAAGTTATGAATCTGGTTGCACTTTTGATTACTCCAGCAATTGTTTCTTTTGCACTTGGTGGGCACAAAGTCGAAAGTGCGCTCATCGCTTTAGTAGCCGTTCTTGTTATTGTCTACGCACTTGTGCGTAGCAGGAGAGCATCGACTGTTATTGCCTAAAACAAAACTAGTGCGTTAGCCGAAACTAACGTTTACCTTCCCCTTAGGACCACTTAGCACCGCTTAGGAGTTAATAAATTTGGGTATCAAACTTGTAATTGTGGAGTCTCCGGCAAAGGCGCGAAAGATTGGCGCCTTTCTCGGGGACGACTATGTCGTTGAGGCATCCGTAGGACATATCCGCGATCTCCCACAGCGCGCCGCTGATATCCCAGCTGAGTACAAGAAAATCCCTTGGGCGAAAGAGGGCGTAAATATCGAAGAAGATTTTGCGCCGCTTTATGTCATCAATCCCGATAAACGAGCCAAAGTAAATGAGTTAAAGGCGCTCATGAGGAACGCCGATGAACTAATTCTGGCAACCGATGAGGATCGCGAGGGCGAAGCCATCGCCTGGCACCTCATAGAAGTATTAAGACCAAAGATCCCAATTAGTCGGATGGTTTTCCATGAAATTACCAAGGAAGCGATTCAAGCGGCTGCTCATAACACTCGTGATCTTGATTATCGCTTGGTAGATGCACAAGAAACCAGACGAGTGCTTGATCGGCTCTTTGGCTATCGCCTCTCTCCCGTACTTTGGAAAAAAGTGATGCCTCGTATTAGCGCCGGCAGAGTGCAATCTGTTGCGACGCGACTAATTGTTGAGCGCGAACGGGAGCGCATGGCCTTTGTTTCCTCATCCTGGTGGGATATTTCAGGTGAGACCGAGGCGAATTTTACAACCCGCCTAATTTCTTTGGATGGAAAGCGAGTAGCCACTACAAATGATTTTGATGAAAGTGGGGGACTCAAGGAGCGATCTGCAAATAATATTCTGCTGCTCGATGAAGCTTCCGCGAACGAATTAACGCAAAATTTAGACGGTTCGAGCCTTAAGGTAAAGAGCGCAGAGGAATCACCGCGCACCGAACGCCCTAAAGCTCCATTCACCACGTCAACAATGCAGCAAGATGCGGGTTCTCGTTTGGGGTGGGGTGCACAGCTCACGATGAGAGTGGCACAGCGGTTATATGAGAATGGTTATATAACGTATATGCGTACCGATTCCGTGACGCTCTCTCAAGCCGCTATCTCTTCAGCCCGGGTACAAGCAACTGCGCTCTATGGGAAGGACTACGTACCAGCGTCAGCTCGCGTCTACGAAGGAAAGACAAAGAACGCCCAAGAGGCACATGAAGCAATTCGTCCTGCTGGAGATATTTTCAAGACCCCTGGTGAGTTAGCTCCAGAATTAAGTAGAGACGAGTTTGCACTTTATGACCTCATTTGGAAGCGAACTATCGCATCACAAATGTCGGATGCCAAGAAAATGCAGATGCGGGTAGATTTTGATGTTACTACCAAAGCTGGAGGCGCAGCCATTTTCCGCGCCAACGGATCCGTCCTCACTTTCCCTGGCTTCTTAGCGGCGTATGAAGAGATTCAAGAAGAAGGCGCGATCGATGCACCCGATGAGTCAAAGCGCCTCCCCCCAATGAGTGTTGGAGATGTGATAAAGGTAAATCAATACAACTGCGAAGGGCACGATACAAAGCCCCCAGCTCGTTACACAGAGCCAACTTTGGTAAAGAAGTTAGAGGAACTTGGAATTGGTCGCCCATCTACATTCGCATCAATCATCAGCACAATTCAAGATCGTGGATATGTATCAAAACGAGGTCGTGCCTTAGTCCCTACCTTTTTAGCTTTTAGTGTTACTGGATTACTTGAACAACATTTTTCAAAGTTAGTTGACTATGAATTTACTGCTTCAATGGAAGAAGACCTCGACAAGATTGCAAATGGTGAAGCAGATCGCGTTGAATGGTTAACGCGATTTTTCTACGGTCATGATGATGTGCCGGGGTTGGAGTCATTAGCTTCGGATCTTGGAGCAATTGATGCACAGCAGATCAACACCATGAAAATGGGCCAAGATATTGAAATTCGAGTCGGTCGTTTCGGGGCATACATTCAACAAGGTGTTGGCGATGAACGAAAGTTTGCCAATGTTCCAGAAAATATGGCACCAGATGAGTTAACGCTTCCAGTAGCGATTGAATTACTCGCAAAACCTTCTGGAGAACGCGTACTAGGAGTTGAACCGAACACCGGGTATTCGCTTGTTGCAAAATCTGGTCGATTCGGACCGTACGTCACCCAAATACTTCCTGAGCCGGAGTTGGTCGTTGATAAGAAAACTGGCGAATTAAAGAAGCCACGGAAGAAAAAGACCGATGCAAAGCCAAAGACTGCTTCGCTCCTTTCAACAATGTCACTAGATACGATCACAATCGAAGATGCGCTCAAACTAATGTCACTTCCCCGCACTCTGGGTGAGTACGAGGGAGAAAGCATTACGGTTCAGAACGGACGTTACGGTCCCTACCTCACAAAAGGCGCAGATTCCCGAACACTGACCTCTGAAGATCAGCTATTTAGCATCGATCTTGAACAAGCAGTTGAAATTTACAAAGAGCCGAAGGTCCGCAGACGTGGAGTCGCGAAACCCCCACTTAAAGATTTAGGGGTAGATCCCTCCACGCAAAAACCAGTCCTAGTAAAAGATGGACGTTTTGGTTTGTACGTCACCGACGGGGAAACAAATGCAACACTACGTCGCGGGGATACCGTTGAATTCCTTACTCTGGAAAGAGGTATGGAGTTGTTGGCCGGTCGACGCGCTTGGACGGCCGAAAATGGTGGTGCAACACGGGGAAAGAAAAAGAGTTCTCGAGCCAGCCGAACTAAAAAGAGCGCGCCAACTCTGACCTCCAAGACCGTTAAGGCGACCGGTTCCCCCAAGACCAAGAAGAAGGCCGCTTCTGGCAAGGGAAAGACCGCAGCGAGCGTCAGCCTCTAGGCTTACCCCATGTCTCAAGCGCTGCCATATCCATCGGCCCCCGCGCAATCGGAATCCCGCGGCGTCTTGGCTATCCCGGCCTTTCGCAAGCTATGGAAGAGCATGGCCTTCTCCTCCTTTGGCGATTGGCTCGGATTGCTCGCAACAACTGCGCTCGCTTCCGATCTCGGTGGAAACTATAAGAAGGCGAACTTTGCTATCGCTGGCGTGTTTATTGTCCGTTTACTTCCTGCAGTATTACTTGGCCCGATAGCAGGAGTTATTGCCGACAAATTTGATCGCCGCAGACTAATGATCATCTGCGACATTCTCCGCTTTGGTCTCTACCTCTCTATTCCACTGGTTCACACCTATTTCTGGCTTTACACAGGAACAGCCATCGTCGAAACAGTAACTCTCTTCTGGTCGCCAGCAAAAGAAGCTTCGGTACCAAATCTCGTTCCCAAAGATAAGCTCGAATCTGCAAATCAAATGACCCTGATTGCGAGTTACGGAAGCGCCCCCTTTGGTGGAGTTATGTTCTCTCTGCTCGCCGGAGTATCAGCAATCATTGCCCCCTTTACTAATACTCGTTACTCATCTACCGCAGATTTGGCGCTTTATATTGACTCCATTACTTTCTTGTACACCGCCTGGGTTGTTTATCAATTAAAAATTATCCCAAGAGGCGCTGCATCTAAGAGCGCCGTTAATGACAACATTGGAAAATCGTTGATTGATGGTTTTAAATTTGTATCGCACTCCAAAGTAATTAGTGGGCTCATCATCGGCATGCTCGGAGCTTTCTTTGCCGCAGGTGCTGTCATTGGCCTAGGAAAAACCTTCGTAGGTGATTTGAACGCTGGCGATGCTGCGTACGGAATCCTATTTGTTGCGGTTTTCACCGGTCTTGCACTTGGCATTTGGCTTGGACCTAAGATTTTTGGACAATTTTCTAGGCGGCGAATCTTTGGAATTTCGCTGACCATCTCCTCGGCTTTCTTGGTGATCTTTTCACTTGTCTCCAACATTGTTCTTGCAATCTTAATGACAATCACTTTAGGAGCCTTCGCCGGACTCTCCTTCGTCACCGGTTTTACCTTGCTTGGATTGGAGGTTGAAGATGAAGTACGTGGTCGCGTCTTCGCCTTCGTACAATCCCTCACCAGAATTTCATTGCTTGTAGTGCTCGCAGTCGGACCAGTCCTAGCTGCCGTTATTGGCCGTCATGAATTCACGATCGACAATGTGCATCTCCATTACAGTGGGGCAGCATTTACGCTTTTTGGAGCGGGAATCATAGGTCTCGTCGTCGGCATCTTCTCGTATAAACGTATGAAAGATCGTCCAAAAGTCTCGTTTTTCTCGGACATCAGGGCGGCTTTTCGCGGTGAATTAGGTGGAATTACCGGCAAATCACACAAAGGGATCTTCATCGCTTTTGAGGGAGGAGAAGGTTCCGGCAAATCGACTCAGGTTGAACTACTCAAAACTTTTCTAGTCGGCATTGGTGAAGATGTAGTTGTAACGCGCGAACCAGGCGGAACAGATTTAGGAAAGCAACTGCGGAAAATTTTGTTAGATCCAAAAACAGGTGAGATATCGCCGCGGGCAGAGGCTCTTATGTATGCCGCGGATCGAGCCAACCACGTTCACTCACTCATTCAACCGGCACTTGCGCGTGGAGAGACTGTAATCACGGATAGATATTTAGACTCGTCAATTGCATACCAAGGTGCGGGACGAATTATGGAACCGAATGAAGTGGCACGAATTTCTAGATGGGCAACCGAATCCCTCACACCTAATTTAACAATCATTTTGGATCTCCCCGCCGACATTGGCCTGGCGAGACTTAACAGCATTGATCGACTTGAGCAGGAGCCGCTTGCTTTTCATGAGCGAGTGCGCCGTGAATTTCTCAATTTAGCAAATGTTGATCCAGAACGCTATTTTGTCGTTGACGGCACCGCACGCGTAGATGAGATTGCCAAGCAGATTCAAGATCGCATCTCTCAGATCCCTCAATTAAAAGTCAACCGCGAAAAATTAAAAAAATAAATATGTCAGTATTTGATTCCCTCATCGATCAGGACGCGACAGTTTCAATTCTTAAAACCGCTGTAGCTGCTGCAAAAAATAGCGTAGATGAATCACAGGATATGACTCATGCCTGGCTCTTTACTGGCCCACCTGGATCGGGTAGAAGTAATGCAGCACTCGCTTTCGCAGCGGCGCTACTGTGTCCCAACTCTGGATGCAACAACTGCATTGACTGCAGGACTGCGTTGCGGGGTGTACATGCGGATGTGGAGCTCATAAAAACCGAAGGACTTTCAATTAAGATCGATGAAATCCGTGACCTGATCACCAGATCTTCATGGGCACCTTCTGTTGCGCAATATCGAGTGGTTGTTATTGAAGATGCCGATCGACTCACTGAGTCCGCTGCAAACGCCTTGCTTAAAGCGATTGAAGAGCCCGGTTTACGTACCGTTTGGCTACTTTGCGCCCCCACCCTGAGCGATGTATTGCCCACTATCCGCTCCCGCACTAGGAATTTAACCCTGCGCACCCCGTCGATCAAAGCTGTTACAAAGCTTTTGGAGTCAGAGTTGATTCCTACGCAAACCGCGGAATTGGCAGCGCGAGCATCTCAAGGGCATATAGGTAGAGCTAGGTACCTCGCGCTAAATTCAGACGCAAGAACCCAACGCACAGATATCCTTAAGTTACCTTTAACAATTACCGATATTGCCTCGGCATTTAGAAGTGCGCAATTATTAGTCGATGCAGCAAAGCGTGAGGCAGAAACTGATGCTGAGAAACGAAATGAGATCGAAACAGCCACCCTTAAAGAAGCCTGGGGACAACAAGGAACGCGAGTAGTTCAGGGAGGCGCCAAAGCCTTAAAAGAGTTAGAAAAAGAACAGAAATCCAGACAGACTAGAATGGTGCGAGACTATCTTGATCGAGCGCTATTAGATATTGCCACTTTTTATCGTGATACTTTGTTAGTGCAGAGCGGATTTAGTCCCACTGGCGCACTCATCAACGGTGACATGGAACGTGAAATAAATATTGTTGCTTCGGGCACTACTGCGGAAACTTCACTTAGAAAGTTAGAGGCGATCATGAAAACGCGTTACGACTTGTCGCGAAACGCGGCCCCATTGCTAGCGATGGAGGCTCTTATGGTGCAGTTAAGGTGAAACGTAATGTAATAGTGCTGGCAATCATTGCCCTTGTCTTATCAACCTTAAGCGCTCCTACTTTTGCCGCGCAATCGTGGACGCTGAGCAAATTTCAGAGTCAAACACTTTCATGGAAACCTTGTGATTCCGGATTCCAATGTACGCAGTATCAAGTTCCTGTGGATTACAACCATATAGATAGCAATACATTTACCTTGCAAGTGATCAAGCACGTGGCAAATGTTCCGAGCAAACGAATTGGTTCACTCATTATGAACCCGGGGGGACCGGGTGGCTCTGGAATCCAGTATGTACAAAGTGCGGATTCGATCGTCTCGACAAGTATCGAGAATGTTTATGACTTGATTGGGTTTGATCCCCGTGGGGTCAATCTTTCGCAGCCAATTCGCTGCCTCACCGATTCCCAAGAGGACTATTTCCTTGGCGGAAATGGATCTGTGGAGACTCCTGCGGATTTGGCGTCCGGAATCGCTTCTTCGAAACTTATGGCGAGCGCATGTGCAAAAGCCGCTGGATCGAAGTTAGCCCACTACTCCACATTGGATACGGCTCGCGATATGGAGATGTTACGGATACTTCTTAAAGAATCGAAACTCAATTACATCGGGAAATCCTATGGGACATACCTAGGTACCTTGTATGCAGCCCTGTATCCGAACACCACGGGCCGTATAGTTTTAGATGGGGCGGTCGATCCAAATGTTTCGGTGCGGGACCAAAATATCGCACAAGCTGCTGGTTTCGACATGGCTCTCAAGTCTTTTGTTGCCTCAAACCCAACATTTTCGATTAAGCAAATCCAGAGTTTCTTGCACACTTCTCGGACCAAACCCCTCGTTGATCAAAATAAACGGGCGCTAGCGGAGTCGTTGGCGGTCACGGGGATCGCGGCCTCTCTTTATGATTCACAAGATGGTTGGCCGTTGCTAGCAAAGGCGTTGAGAGACGCCTTCTTTTTTAAGGATCCCTCTGGATTCTTTCTGTTGGCGGACTCTTATAACGAACGGGATCCGAACGGGCACTACCTTTCAAATCAAACGGATATTTCAGAGATTATTTCCTGCCTCGATTTCAAAGATCCACGGACATTGGCTCAGGTCGAATCCGATGCAAAATCTTTCGGCATAGCCGCACCAATATTTGGTCCATACCTCGCTTATTCGGGTTTACCTTGTCTCTACTGGCAAGCAAAGCCAGTTCCGGTGCCATCCCTAACTCATCTCGTAACGAATCCACTTTTGGTAATCGGTACAACTCGTGACCCCGCTACGCCCTACCAATGGGCAATGGGGTTACATAAAGTGTTGGTCGACAGCACATTGATAACGTTAAACGGAGATGGCCATACTGGCGCTAACCGAGGCAGTAAGTGCGTGGATAATGCTATGAACTCGTACTTGCTCACTGGCAAGCCCCCAACTCATGACATTTCCTGCGACACGGACGCCGTGGCCGCGGCAGCGGTTTCGGCCTAAAATAAATTCCGTTATAGCCTTGTTATAACGTCAGCGCAACGCTGGAGTGACTTTGGTAAAGAGTACCCCTCTGGATACGGCATTATTTCCCTATGCGCTTAGACCATGTTTCTTATGTAACCAGTCATGACCAGCTCTCTGACACAGTTCAAAGATTGGGATCCACTCTAGGAACAACCTTTGTTGATGGTGGGATACATCCTCGGTTCGGTACTCGTAATTTCACCGCGCCATTACACAACGGACATTATCTTGAAGTGGTTTGCCCACTTGATCATCCAGCTACTGATAGCAACCCTTTTGGGCGCGCCGTTTCAAATCGCGCTAACGAAGGTGGCGGCTGGTTAACGTGGGTACTTTCTACAGATGACATTCGGCCGATCGAAGTTCGTATTGGTCGCACTGCCGCGGAAGGCCACCGCAGGAAGCCTGATGGAACCGATCTACGTTGGAAGCAGATTGGAGTTGCGGATGTATTACAGGATAAGCAACTACCGTTTTTCATTGAATGGCTAACGACGGATCACCCATCTAAAGATGGAGTCGCCACTGCAGCAATTACGAAAGTTGAGTTTGCGGGAGATAAAGAAAAAATAAGAGAATATGCGGGTTCGGAAGTTAACGATGCTATTGGTGAGGTCGAGGTTATTTGGGTCGATCCATCCACCAACGACGGTGAGACTGGAATCGTTGCCGTGTACTTGCAAACTCCAGGTGGGGAAGTTCGCGTCGATTAATTAGCTAGCTTGATTAACTTTAAATCGCGCGCGCTCTAACTCTTCGCCATTAATCTCGCACGAAAATAGATAGGCTCCTAAACGGGGAATCGGCAACATTGGCATATTGAAACCCATATTGATAACTTGCCACTCACCAGGAACTAAACCTTCGGGACGACCCACTTGAAAATTCATTTCTGCCCGGAATGGGCCAAAAGTGTCTGGGCTAGTTGGAAGCAAAACATCTTGCCCATCAATATCCTGAAGCCTAATGATCAGTTGGTGGTCTCGGTTCGTGAGGTCCCACGGGACCTTGACTTGCACTGCGATCGCTATATTGATTGGCCACGGAGCTGGCGCCCCCTCTGGAACCGTGACACGGTCGATTCCTCCGCCAGAGATGTACAACAGGCCATTGGGAGTTTCAACGTGATTGCAGAGGATTGCAGATAGTTCCATAATGCACAGGGTACTCTTACGTCTCCGCCTCGGTGGCTCAGTGGTAGAGCAGCCCACTCGTAATGGGCAGGTCGCCGGTTCAATCCCGGCCCGAGGCTCCAAGCAGTTAGCATGATCGAATGAATCCAGATGATTTAATTAGAATTGAAAGTCGGATGGACGAAGGGAACGTCGTGGAAAAGCAATTAAAGACCGATCTATTTATTAACGGAGCCTGGGTAAAAGGTGATTCAACACTAGCTGTCATGAACCCGAGCACCGGAACATTGATCGCGGAGATTTCAACCGCAAGCCAAGCGCAGTGCGATGCGGCAGTCAAGGCAGCCTATGATGCATTTCCAGGCTGGGCTAAAACACCTTCACGAGTTCGCTCTGAGATCCTTCGAAAAGCTTTCGAAATTATGACTGCAGAGTCAGACGATATTGCCAGACTGATTTCGATGGAAAATGGTAAAACATTTACCGATGCTAAAGGTGAAGTGAGTTATGCCGCGGAGTTCTTCCGATGGTTCGCCGAAGAAGCAGTTCGCACTCCCGGGGACTTCCGACACTCTCCCAGTGGGGATAAGCGAATTTTGGTAACTCATCAACCAATCGGAGTGTCACTGTTGATCACTCCTTGGAACTTTCCTGCCGCAATGGCCACGCGGAAGATAGGTCCAGCGCTAGCTGCAGGATGCACCGTCATTTTGAAAGCGGCATCCGAGACACCTTTGACCGCCCTTTGGGTTGTGGACATTTTGCAACGTGCTGGAGTCCCCGCCGGAGTTGTAAATTTTGTGATGCCAGAGAAGACCGGAGCGATGATCTCTCGAATGATGCACGATCCACGAGTCCGAAATGTTTCATTTACTGGTTCAACGGAAGTTGGAAGAATCCTTATCAAGGAGTCCGCAGATTTGGTTCTTCGTACCTCACTTGAGTTAGGTGGAAATGCCCCCTTCGTGGTCTTGGACGATGCGGATATTGATGAAGCAGTTAAGGGCGCCATGGTCGCAAAAATGCGAAATGGTGGAGCGGCTTGTACGGCTGCCAACAGGTTTTATGTTGCCAAATCTGTCGCTGCGGAGTTCACAGAGAAGTTCACCAAAGCCATGGACGATTTAAAAATGGCCGATGGTCTGGAAGTTGGAGCGCAACTTGGAGCCAGCGTTTCTCGTCGGGAGCGAGATAAAATTGCAGAATTAGTGGAATCGGCGGTGGCCGCCGGTGCCGAATTACACCTTGGAGGGGTCATCCCAGATGGCGAAGGGGCCTTCTACCCTGCGACCGTCCTAACTGTGAAAAAAGATAATCCAATCCTGCAATACGAAGTTTTTGGACCAGTAGCTCCAATAGTTACCTTTGAAAGTGATGAAGAAGCAATCGCACTCTCCAATGCATCGGAATATGGATTGATTGCCTATGTTTACTCATCAGATCTTAAGCGTGCCATTAAGACAGCGGAGGCGCTAGAAGCGGGAATGGTAGCTATAAATCGTGGTGTCGTCTCAGACCCAGCCGCCCCGTTTGGCGGCGTAAAGCAATCTGGGTTGGGTCGCGAAGGTGGGTTTGCTGGAATTCATGAGTTCCTCGAGACTAAATATATAGGTGTAGAAATTTAACGAACCAGGAAGACTTTTGGGTGGGAGTAGGCTGACTGAGTTAAATTGGTAAGGATGCTATTTAATTAGGAGCCACGGTTGCTGACACAGATTCTGAAGAGATATTTACGCCCTTATCGGAATCAGGTTTACTTGATTCTATTAATGCTCCTGATTCAGGCAATTGCAAGTTTGTATCTCCCAAACCTGAATGCGGACCTGATCAACAATGGGATCGCCAAAGGAAATATTGGCTACATCTGGCATATCGGTGAGATCATGCTTGGTTCGAGTGCGTTAGTAATGGGCGCTTCAATCTGGCTTGCCTATTTAGCTGCTCGAGTTGCGATGGCTTTTGGGCGGGATTTACGTACAGCCGTCTTTACCGCGGTCGAAGGTTTCTCTGCACGAGAGTTAAATAAATTTGGCGCGCCATCTCTTATTACGAGAAATACAAATGATGTTCAGCAAGTGCAATTGCTTCTGTTTATGGGCTTCACAATGATGATAGGCGCTCCGATCACAGGGATTGGCGCGATTATCATGGCGCTTCGTTCCAACTTAAAATTATCTTCCCTTTTATTGGTTGTCCTTCCCATAATGTCGTTATTGATTATTTTGTTACTTCGTCGAATAGTTCCCGCCTTTCGAATTATGCAGGTAAAAATTGATCGTATAAATTTGGTGCTTCGAGAACAGATATCTGGAGTCCGAGTTATTCGAGCTTTTGTTAAAACGGGTCAAGAAGAGTCCAGATTTGGTGAGGCTTCACTGGATTTGATGCGAACCCAGCTTCGGGTAACCCGCACCTTTGCCGTTATGTTCCCTGCGCTCTCCATGATCCTAAATCTCTCATCAGTTGCCGTTATCTGGTTTGGCGGTAAGTTGATCGATTCAGGGAATCTACAGATCGGAAATATGACCGCCTTTTTGAGTTACATCATGCTCATTTTGAGTAGCGTCATGATGGCTATCTTCATGTCGCTACAAATCCCTCGTGCGGCCGCTTGCGCCGAGCGGATTCAAGAGGTCCTGGATACCCAATCTTCTGTAGTCGAGACTCTTAACCCAAAAGATCCGTCTGTGCGCTTGGGTCTTATCGAATTTGAAAACGTCGAATTTCGCTACCCCGGCGCAGAGCACCCCATCCTGTCGGATATTTCATTTGCGGCCAGGCCAGGGGAATTCACGGCAATTATCGGTTCTACAGGCTCTGGAAAATCGACGCTTCTCAATCTCATCCCTAGATTTTTTGATGTAACAGGCGGCGCTGTGAAATTGGATGGAATTGACGTGCGAGATCAAGCACTTGAATCTCTCTGGTCTGAAATTGGTCTTATTCCACAACGCTCTTTTCTCTTTGGAGGGTCAGTTGCGCAAAATCTTCGATACGGAAAAGCAGATGCCACGGATGAAGAATTGTGGAGCGCACTAGCCGTTGCACAGGCAAGGGATTTTATTGAAGAACTTCCAGAACAACTCGAAGCTCGAGTGGCACAAGGCGGTACTAACTTTTCCGGAGGACAACGTCAGCGACTTTCCATTGCTCGCGCATTGGTGAAGAAACCACAAATTCTGATCTTTGATGATTCATTTAGCGCCCTTGATTACACAACCGACGCAAAATTACGAAACGCGCTGCGTGGAGTTATGGCGCACACGACATTGATTGTGGTGGCTCAACGGGTATCGACGATCTTACAGGCGGATCAGATCGTAGTTCTTGATGAAGGTAGGGTCGTTGGCATCGGCACTCATTTGGAATTAATGGAATCGAGCGACACCTATCAAGAAATTGTACTTTCGCAATTAAGTCCAGAGGAGGCGGCGCTATGAGTCAGCGTGCACCTCAAGGCGGACGTCCACCAATGGCAGGAGGGGTCGGGCGTGGTGGCCCAATGGCCGGCATGATGGGTGGCCCTGTGCAAAAATCTAAAGATTTTAAGGGTTCTTTGCGTCGCTTACTTCGCGAAGTTGGTGAGGAACGTAAAAGTTTATATGCGGTCTTTGTTCTTATAACCACCGCAGTAACAATCGGATCTTTCGGACCAAAGATATTGGGTCATGCGACAAATGACATCTTCTATGGCTTCTTGGGTCACCAACTACCAGCGGGCCAGACAAAAGCTCAAGTTGTTGCTGGGTTGCGAGCCAAAGGCCAAAATACGCTGGCGGATGTGGTGAATAAGAGTGGAGTTATTCCTGGCAAAGGAATTGATTTCACTGCAGTTGCGCACTGGATCTCCTTGGCAATAGTTCTCTACATTTTCTCTTCATTATTTTTATGGCTGCAGCAATATCTGATGGCAGGAGTAACCCAGAAGACTGTCTTTAGGTTACGCCGCCTTGCTGAGGAGAAAATCGGACGACTTCCATTAAGTTACTTTGATACCACCTCTCGTGGAGATCTTCTTTCGCGCGTAACGAACGATGTAGATAATATTTCGACCTCCATGCAACAGGGACTATCCCAAATTCTCAATTCGGTACTAACTGTTGTTTCCGTATTGGTGATGATGATTTGGATCAGTCCCCTGCTCGCCCTTATTTCTTTGATCGCGATTCCACTTTCAATGTTTGTTTCCGTTCGGATCGCCAAGGCGTCACAGAAGCAATTTATTGCACAGTGGGATTGGACCGGAAAACTCAATGGTCATGTTGAGGAGATGCATACCGGAGCTGCACTAGTAAAGGTCTTTGGCCGTCGTAAGCAAGCAATATCAGATTTTGCAGATTTGAATGAAAATCTCAATAAATCTTCATTCAATGCGCAATTTATGTCGGGCATCATTATGCCTTCCACTACATTTATTTCTAACCTCATTTATGTCGGAATTTCAGTTCTTGGTGGCTATCGTGTTGCTACCGGAACCATGTCGCTCGGCGATGTTCAAGCATTTATCCAATACTCCCGACAATTTGGAATGCCGTTGGCTCAAATAGCTGGGTTAATGAATACCGTGCAGTCCGGTGTAGCTTCCGCCGAACGGCTCTTTGAATTACTCGATGCGCCGGAAGAGGAGCCAGACCGCGAAACGAGCATTCCATTTGGCCGTGCTACTGGTCGGATCGCATTCAAGGATGTCTCGTTCCGCTATAAAGAGGATCAGCCCCTGATTGAACATTTCAATCTTGAGGTCGAACCAGGACAAACCGTTGCGATCGTTGGACCTACCGGCGCGGGAAAAACCACGCTCGTCAATTTGATTATGCGTTTTTATGAAATTAACGGTGGCGAAATTACTCTCGACGGCATCAATACCCGTGAAATCACTCGAGACGATCTGCGTAGCCAATTTGGAATGGTACTTCAAGACACCTGGCTCTTCTCTGGAACAATGAGTGAAAATATTGCCTTCGGCTCCAAGGAGCCAACCCCAGATAAAGTGATGGAAGCGGCCAAAGCCGCCAATATTGACCATTTTATCAGGGGCTTACCGGGTGGATATGAATCTTTACTCACTGACGACAATTCAACGGTTTCGAATGGTGAACGCCAGCTATTAACTATCGCCCGAGCTTTTATGGCGGACCCTGCAGTTTTGATACTCGATGAGGCCACTTCCTCTGTCGATACCCGCACAGAGGTCCTCGTTCAACACGCTATGGCAAAATTACGTTTTGGCAGAACCAGTTTTGTCATTGCCCACCGTTTATCCACGATCCGCGACGCGGACATAATTCTTGTAATGGATAGAGGAACACTGGTTGAACAGGGCAATCATGAGGACTTGATGGCTGCCAAAGGCTTCTATTTTGATCTATATGCCAGCCAGTTTTCCTCCGCCGCCGTAGAACAGGTCTAGGTGGGTTGCTTCCTGCTTCTCTGAAATTTTGGCTGCGAAACCCTCGCAAAAATTTGGCAGCGCCTGTAATGTCACCTGCTATCTCACCCGCGCATCAATGGATGCTCTCTATTCGGAGGTCTTTACGTGGCGAATCCCAATCAAGAAGAGAATGAAGTCGAAGGAAATAATTTAGCCTCGAATGTTTTGGGTCTTTTTGAATCTTCCATCATGGGTATTGCTGGTTCTGCCCCCGCGTACTCAATCGCTGCGACGACGGTCACTCTTGCGGTCACGGTGGGCCTCTTTGGTCCCGGAGAACTCCTCTACTCCGGAATAGCGATGTTCGGTGTAGTGATTGCCTTTCATTACATGGGAAAGGTGCGTCAAAATGCTGGTGCGACTTATATTTGGGTGAGAAATGCGCTGCACCCAATACTTGGATATTTGGCCGGTTGGTCCCTTGTAACGGCATCGATAATTTTTGGGCTCGTTTCCACTGTGCCAGCATCTACCAGTTTGCTCTCACTTTTTTCGAACAATCAAAATACGATCAGCAACGTCCACTGGACCACCTTCATTGGCGCTCTCATTTTCGTATTCATGGTGGCGATAATCGCGTATGGAATTAAATTCACCGCAAAAGCTCAAGTGGTGATGACAGTTGTGGAATTGGGCTTGCTCTGGATTTTCGACGTAGTTGCCCTTCTGCATCATCCACACACTCACCGTTTTGATTGGGGTTGGTTCTCATTCAATCAGATTAAGGCGTACTCCACCCCCGCCGCGGCTGCTGCCGGTTCAAATCCCTTCGATTCAAAATTCGCTATTGCGCATGGATTAAGCGCGATATTGATCGGCGCAGTATCTGGCGCGTTCTTCTACTGGGGTTGGGATGTCACTGCGAATCTCAATGAAGAGACTAAGAATGGAAAAGACAATGCTGGCAAAGGTGGAATAGTCGGAATTTTCTTCGTCTTCTTCACCTTCCTGTTGACATTGATCGCCATCAACATGGTCTTAAGTGATGCCACTTTGCACAATAGCAGTAGCATTTTGAGTGATTTCGCGGCGGTCTTAATCCCAGGATGGTTTGGTAAATTTATTATCGTGTCCGTTCTGCTGTCGACCGTAGCCACTATTGAAACGCAGATGATTCAAGTGACCAGAACTCTCTTTTCAATGGGCAGGGATTACACCATGCCAGGTTCATTTGGACATGTGCACAAGAAATTCCGCACCCCCTGGAATGCCACAGTCTTTACAACAGTATTTGTCCTACTGTTCTTCATAGGTTCGCAATTTATTAAGAAAGTTAACGACATTGCGCAAGCTGGCGTCGCAGCTATAGGAATTCAAATTTGTTTCTATTATGCGCTCGCCGCAATTTCTGTAATTGTTCTTTATCGGCGTTATTTATTAAGAGACATCCGCACTTTTCTGCTCGTAGGTTTGTGGCCTGCGCTGTCGGGTGCCTTCTTAATTGCAGTTCTCTTTAAAGTGATTCCAACGCTGAGCCACCTTGCCCTCTGGGTAGGTGTTGGAACGGTGGCGATTGGTGTCATCCCGATGTCCATATTCTGGATTCAAGGATCTACGTACTTCAATAAAGTTACAAAGGAAGAGCGCTCGGCAGTTCTTGAGGAATAACTCTTAAGGACACCAGAGTTCAATCTCTAAGGAATAAAAGGGTGTGGTTCCCACACTTTGATCAGTGAGAGCAAGATAATGGCGGTGTGAAAAAGTTATTCCTAAACGCCGCCATCATCATCTCTCTATGCGGATTTGCTGCAACGCAACTTCCAAATGCCCAGGCGACGACTACACAGGTCGGCTCACTTTCTTTGATAACCGTCCCGCTGGATAAACAAACGATCACGGTTCAGCCCCCAACTTCAAACTCTCCTGGCGCCTGGTCTTTAGCCCTGGACAATGCGGCTTTGGCAACAATTAGTGGATTGACCCTCACTTTGAAAGGTGTGGGAAGTGGGCAGTTAACTTTTACTCAAGCCGCATCTGGCTCGTATTCAAGCGTCGCTAGAACCACAGTGTTCCGAGTTACGCCGGGCACACCAACGATCGGCATCTGGTCTCCCTTAAGCGTTCCACTTATTTCTAATCAGTTCAAAATTCTTCCACCTACCTCTAATTCAATAGGTTCATGGCTCTTTAGCCTGAGTAATAACGTGGTAAACGGGTATGTGATTGCAACTCTGAGCGGCAACGTCGTTACCTTGCTTGATGGTGGGATCGTAACCATCAGCGCAACTCAAGCGCCCACAAGCACATTTTTACAAGCAGCCGCGACAACCACGCTAGCGATAACCGCTGCTAAACCTGCGATTGGTTCTTTTCCCGATCTTTCAGTTTCCCGCGCCAGCGTCGGTTCATTTAATCTGAAATTGCCATCAACTACCTCACCTGGGATCTGGACCCTGACATCTTCAATTCCTAGCATTGCGACAGTTACGGGCACGCTTGTAACCCCAAATGGAGTCGGCACCACGGTCATCACAGCACATCAGGCTCCGGCCGGCGGATACCAATCTGCAACCGTTGCAATGAATTTAACAATCACTTCAACGGCTCCAACGGTGGGAGTGCTCGCACCAATTTCTTACAGATTGGGTGCCAATCCGGGCAACATTTTGATTTTGGTACCACCCACCTCAAACTCGGCGGGGCCCTGGTTCTTTAAAGTTATAGATCCGTCAATCGCTACGGTTAATGGATTTATTCTCACCGTCCTTAAGGGCGGTTCTACAACTATTTCTGCACAACAGGGTTCAAGCGGTAACTTTGATTTTTCTAGCGTACTAACTGCGCCACTCGTCGTAAATCAACTTTCCACTATTCCCTCACTACCCAATCTCAGCCAAGTTGTTGGGGACCCAGCAATTTCAATTACTCCGCCTGGGACACAATCGACTGGAGTCTGGACCCTAACCTCCAGTGATTCAACTGTCGCAGCGGTTTCCGGACTCAGTGTTACGGTTGGAAATGCTGGATCAGCCACGCTCACGCTGACACAGGCAGCAGATGGAATCTGGTTAACAAATTCAACGCTATTTACTATAAACGTTGCTGGTCTGGTTCCAACAATTGGCGCCCTTTCTCCGATCTCGGTAACCGTAGGGACGACACCCACAGCAATAATCAATCCCACTTCAAATTCCGGTGGAGTATGGAGCTACTCAACTGGCGATCCAAATATTGCAAAGGTGGTTAATGGCACTCTCGTTGGCGTAGCCGTTGGAACGACGACGCTCTCCGGAGTTCAAAAGCCCGCTGGAAAATATGGACAATCTAATACCGTTCAGAGCACGGTGACCGTAAAAGCCGCTCCTCCGACACCAACTCCAACCCCAACACCTAAGCCGACCCCAACCCCAACACCTAAGCCGACCCCAACCCCAACACCTAAGCCAACCCCAACCCCAACACCTAAGCCAACCCCTAAGCCAACCCCAACACCTAAGCCAACCCCTAAGCCAACCCCAACTCCTAAACCAACTCTGGTCAAGCCTCCGGTGGTACCGATTGTCTCGGCAAAAGTGGCCGGTCGAACCATTCACATAACTTCCAATAATTCCAAAGTAATCGTGATGATCAATGGTGTGAAGGCAAAGGTTGGAACGAATACGGTAAGAGCAGGGAGCAATCTGGTTATTATTGAATTTAGTGCAAAGGTGATTTATTCCAGAGTTTTCACAATAAAGTAATTGACCATAAAATGAGTAACCGTACAGTGAATAACAAGGCAAATAGAAGGCAGGCAGTTGGCTAAATCAGAAAACCGATTAGAGATTGGCCCCGTTGCTTTTCTAGTTGCAGGACTGATGTTTATGGAGTTCTTAGATGGCTCAATTCTTCCAACAGCTGCTCCTACAATCGCCCGCTCTTTTCACACACTTTCGGAGCAAATTGGAATCTGCGCGACCAGTTACATGGTCACGATTGTCATTTTGATCCCTATATCTGCGTGGCTTGCAGAGAAGTTCGGCGTCCGAAAAATTCTATTCGGTAGCATCACCCTCTTTGTTCTCGCCTCGCTTCTTTGTGCGATTAGTACCAGCGTTCTGGAACTCACAATAATGAGAATCATTCAAGGAATTGGTGCAGCCACAATGGTTCCAGTTGGTCGGTTAATCTTGATGCGATCAGTTGATAAAAGTCAAGTAATTCGCACCATCTCCTATTCAGTATGGCCGGCACTTGCCGCACCTGTGATTGCACCAGTTTTAGGCGGTTTCATTATTGCCCACGCATCTTGGCGTTGGATTTTTCTGATCAACCTACCTATAGGTCTATTTGTACTTCTGATCGGGATAAAGATTGTTCCGCATATTTCTGGTGGAAAAGTCGAACGCCTTGATTGGAACGGGTTTTATGGAACGGCCATTAGCCTGGGCTTTTTAGTATTTGGAGCAGCGGAGCTCGGCACACCTCACGTTAATATTCTGGTATCCCTTCTCCTCATCGCCCTAGGCGTTGGAATAGGGGTTCCAACAATTCGACACCTAAAGCGCACCGAAAAGCCTTTGGTAGATCTCGCGGTTATGAAGATTCAGACTTTTCAATTAAATAGTTCTAGTGGGCTTCTGTTCCGGGTTTCCCAAAATACTGCACCATTTGTACTTCCTCTTATGTTTCAAGATAAATTTGGATGGAGCCCGCAAAAAGCCGGCGAGATTCTCTTCTTTTACATGCTCGGAAACTTAATCTTCAAAGTGTTTACCACTCCATTGATGAAGAAGTTTGCCTTTAAATCACTCATTCTTTGGGCGACTCTCACGAGCATTCCACTCACCCTCGCCCTGGGAATATTAGGTCACTCATTACCTATTCTCTGGATCGCTATTTTGCTTTTTATCACGGGTGGAGTTAGGTCCCTCGGAATGACGCTTTATAACACCATCACATTTGCCGATATTGATCAAGAGGTGATGTCGCATGCAAATTCCTTATCAAATATGGTTCAACAGTTGGCCGCAGTGATTGCAGTCGCGGCGGCAGTCATTGCGATTAATGTGGGTAGGGCGATGGCCGGGACAAATTATCAATTTACTTTTGCTTTCATTTTTGCAATAGGCATGTTGCTTGTCTCCCTGGGCAGAGTCCTCGCCTTACCTAGTTCTGCGGGCGATTCATTGCGTAATTAGGCGTATTCTTAACTCGTGAGCAAACTTCGATTACGTTTGGCAATATTCGTTGCGAAACTTGTCAGTTTTCTCTCCCGATTAATCGGAAACCAGGGTGAAACTCTTCCGGGTCGTATCTTGCTTGCCATTGAACCAGAGGCAATCTCACTTTTAGCGCAAAACAAAGAGGTTATTTTGGTTTCCGGGACCAATGGGAAGACTTCCACAACCAAAGCCGTCGCCACGATTGTCTCCCAGCTTGGTCAAGTTGCCACAAGCGGCTCAGGGTCAAATCTTTCTTGGGGTGCGGCCAATGCGCTTATGTCTTCTGCTCCCTATGCGGTTTTAGAAATCGATGAACTTCATCTTCCCGCGATTATTGCCCAGACCGATCCAACCGTTGTCTTACTTCTCAATCTCACTCGTGATCAATTGCATCGGATGCATGAGGTTAAGCGCGTTGCCGATCGGTGGCATGTGGAGTGCACGGAAGCTGCTAATACGGTTTTCGTTGCCGATATCGATGATCCCTATCTCAATTACGCGATAGCAAATGCAACAAACGTAGTTCGGGTTTCATTTGGCGGACGGCATCATCCGGATGGCGCGGTGTGCCCGCGATGTGGAGAGTATTTGACCTGGGTTGATGGAGATTATTCGTGTTCCTGCGGTTTAACTAATAAGAGTAGTGAGCTCAAATTCGAGGGGGGATCGGCTGCATATCGCAATGCACTTCTTGCAAATATTGTCGGCGAAATCGTTGGCGCAGAACCTGTTGAATTTGAATCCAGCCAACTTGAACGACGCGTCACGAAAGTAATAGTGGGTAAGAACGTTCACTTTAGGTTGACCAAAAATCCAGCTTCGTGGACCGAGGCGTTGCAATCCGATCTTAGCGAAGATGTGATTTTGGTACTTAATGCCAGGCAGGTGGATGGAATTGATACCTCTTGGCTTTGGGATCTCTCTTTCGCGGCGTTGAAAGGCCATCACGTCGTTGTGTGTGGTGAGCGCGCGTTAGATATGGCATATCGAATTCATGTTGAGGGCATTGAGTCACGAGTAGTGGATTCTTTTGATCAAGCTCTCTCCCTTTCCAGAGGTCCTGAAATTTCTGTGCTTACCGCCTATACGGCCTTCTTTGAATTGGCAATGTGATGTTAGAAATCATTCGAATACACAATGAGTTGCTCGGTACATATGGAGACAACGGAAATGCAGAAGTTTTGAAATTCCGAGCAGGACTTCGTGAAATTAAGGCTCGAGTAATTGATGTTTCCTATCTTGATCCACTCCCGCGCGGTGGCGATATATATCTCTTGGGAGGGGCTGAGGACGCCGCACAACTGCTCTCTCTTACAGCGCTACGAAAGGGCTCAATTCTCGCTCGCGCTGCTAATAAAGGAGCCGTTGTATTGGCGGTCTGCGCTGGTTTTCAAATTGTTGGAACGACTTATAGAACGCGTGACCAAGAGTTCGAAGGGCTAGGGCTCCTTGATGTAACTACTGCGCCTGGCGATGGACGCCTTGTTGGTGATATCGCCATAAAATCACCGTTCTTCGCCGAACCAATGACAGGATTTGAAAATCACAGTAGCGTGACAACTCTTGGAGAGGGTGTTCCACCATTTGGCACGGTAATTGCAGGGAATGGAAACGGTGTTGCCGGCCTAGATGGTGCTATGTCGAATAATGTATTTGGGACATATTTACATGGACCTGTACTCGCACGTAACCCGGAATTTGCAGACTTAATGCTTGAGCGAGCGTTAGGAGAGGCAATATCAAGCGTGGATGATGAATTAGCTGATCAATATGCGAAGTGGCGAAGAGCGGTAATTAAGTAGGTTACAATTAGGAGTTGCATCCGCAGCACAACTCATAGAACCTCTGTTTTGCTCCATAAACAAGTTCGTTTGCGAGTCTTACGTCAGTTTTAGCTGATAAGCACCACGAGACACGCATTACTGTCTCGATTGGTATAACAATGTCTACGTTCCGTAATTTAGGTGTTACCCCTGCGCTCTGCGAGGCTCTAGAAGCTGAGGGCAAGACCGCACCATTCCCTATTCAAACCGCCACTTTGCCGGACGCAATTAATGGTCGCGATGTGCTTGGTCGCGGGCAAACCGGCTCAGGAAAGACGCTCGCCTTTGGCCTAGCAATGCTTACCCGCCTCAACGGCCGTACCGCAAAGGCGCATAGGCCCCTTGGATTAATTCTCTCTCCAACTCGCGAACTTGCTGTTCAAATCAATGAAGTGATTTCACCGCTTGCTCGAAAAATTGGTCTCTCATCACAAGTTGTCGCCGGTGGACTTTCGTATATTGGCCAGATCCAAGCGCTCAAACGCGGAGTTCCGGTCATAGTTGCTACTCCAGGCCGCTTGATGGATCTACTCGAAAAAAAGCACATCGATCTCTCTGACGTAATGATTACGGTATTAGATGAGGCCGATCAGATGGCTGATATGGGCTTCCTGCCTGTTGTTAAAGAAATTTTGTCGCTAACTCAAGAAGGCGGACAACACCTACTATTCTCTGCAACGCTTGATCGCGACGTCGATTCGCTAGTAAAACGCTTCCTCAAAGATCCGATCACTCATTCACTTGAAAATGAGAAGTCACGGGCCGTCGACATGACTCATCACCTCTTGCTGCTCGATCAACAACACAAAGATGAAATTTCGGCTCAAATTGCTGCTAGAAATGGCCGCACAATTTTCTTCGTACGTACAAAGCATGGTGCGGATAAACTCGCAGAAAAGATGCTTCGTAGTGGTGTGCCAGTTGGCGTGCTTCATGGTGGAAAATCTCAAGGACAACGTACCCGAGTTCTCAAAGCATTCAAAGATGGTCGCGCCTCTGCACTCGTAGCCACAGATGTCGCGGCTCGCGGTATTCACGTTGACGATGTTTCTCTCATCGTGCATGTTGATGCTCCAGCAGACCATAAAGACTATTTACACCGCGCCGGACGTACTGCTCGAGCTGGTGCAACTGGAACAGTAGTAACGCTAGCCACACACAAACAGAAGAAGGCGGTTTTTGGAATTACAAACCGCGCTGCGGTGAAGTTAATAGAGAACCAGGTTCGCCCCGGCGACTCCAAACTCCAAGAAATCACGGGAGCTCAGGAACCATCTGGAATTCCTATCGAAGTAGAAGCAGAAAAGCCATCTCGCAATGATCGTAAGCCCGGTAGCCGCAGTCGCTCAAATGATCGCGGAAACCGTGATGGCAACTTCAAGCCACGTAAATCCGGTGGCGGTACTTTTGAAAGAGCAACCAAATCGGAGGACACTCCAGCGCCATCCGTTCGTTCCGATCGTAGCGATCGTCCCTTCCGATCAGCTCCAAAGAAGTGGGAAGAGAAGGCACGCGATTCACGTGATCGCGCTGACGGCACGAGCGCCACTGTCGGCAACCGTGGACGTGTCGAGGCGGCACCTGTAAGTAGATCTGTTAAGAAAGCACCTCGGATGCCACTTGAGAAACGCATTGCACTCGAGAAAGCCGAGTCACGATCCCGAGCAGGCAAATCTGCCGGTCCAAAGAAGTTTGCTAAGGCTGGCGGAAAAACTTATAAGACGGGAAAGCCGAGTCAGGCTAAGCGAGGCTAATTACTCGATCAAAAGAGTTTGCGATGGCGTCCTGATTGTGAGAAATCACCAGGACGCCCTTCTCTTTCTTTAATTCAGAAACAATTTCTAGTATCCGTCCAGTTGATTGTGAATCTTGCGCGCTAAATGGTTCGTCAAGCAGGTAGTAATCAGCCGCTTGGCTTAGCGCAAGCGCCAGACTTACGCGCTCTTGTTGACCGATGGATAGTTCGGTTACTTTTTTCGTTAAAAGATCCGTCAAGCCCAACTGCGCAATCAAGTGATCATTCTCTTTGATTCGACGCTTTTTCGGTAAAAACTCAAGTACTTCGGCGACTGTAAATGCAAGAGTGAATGAGCGGCGCTGCGGAGCAATCGATCGGAGTGAAGCCTGCTCGCCGGCGCTCAATTGACTAACAGCCTTTTCGTTAATGGAGATAATTCCAGAATCTGGTTTGAGAAGTCCGCCGATTAAACCTATTAACGTGCTCTTTCCGGAACCGTTAGGACCCGTGAGAAGTACCGCCTCACCAACCTCCAGTTTTTCGTTGAATTGCCTGTATATTTGGTGTGCTCCGCGAGCAAAGGAGAGCGCCTTAATCTCAATCATGGCTCACCCACGATGCACGCCGAACGCGGAGCAAAATAATGAGAGCCGGGGCTCCCAAAAGCGAAGTTAGCAAGCCAAGTGGGATTTCATTTGGCCGAAAGAGCGTCCTTGCGAGCAAATCTGCCAAGAGGAGGACGATGGCACCAACCAGCGCGCTCAAGGACAACATTTTCCGGTGGGCAGGGCCAATTAGTAAGCGAACGATATGTGGTACTAAGAGTCCTATGAAAGCGATTGAGCCTACTGCGCTAACTGAGGCGCCAATCAGGAAGGCCAGCCCAATAATTGCGTATAGTCGAAGTCGTTTCGGATTTACGCCCATGTAATGGGCAGAATTTTCTCCCAAAGAATAAATGTCTAACTTGCGCGAAACCATGAAGCAGATGATGACTCCCACTTCTATATAGGGAGCAATCATTCCAACCGTTGCATTATTGAGAAGCGTCAAAGATCCAAAATCCCAGAATGTAATGGATTGAATTCCAGGTTTCGGGGACATTGAGATTAGAAGCCCTGCGACAGAGGTCAATATGGCCGAGACCGCAATTCCGGTTAATAAAAAACCAAAACCCTTACCCGGTGCCAACCATTGAACTAGTAGCGCAGTAAGCGCAGAAGCTAGGACCGCCGCGGCGATATTGGTGCGTGTTCCATATATTGAGGTTCCAGAAGCGATTAAGGCAATCGTTCCTAGTGTTGCGCCACTGGATAAACCAATCAGAGTCGGCTCTGCCAACGGATTTTGAAATATTCCTTGTGCCACAGCACCTGCGACTCCCAGCCCCGCACCAATAATTACCGCTCCGAGAGCTCGGGGGAAGCGCACCTGCCAAACGGTTGTTGCATCGACATCATGCTTACCAATGAGTGAAAAGATCGATCGGTGCAATTGCAGAATACCGATATCCAGGGAGAGCCAAAAGAGAAAGAGTAGAAGTGCAAACCCGCACAAGTAAATAATTAATTTCTTCACGATTTAGCCGCTGCAATCAGAAGTACACGTAGCGCCTTGGCCATCGGAACGGTGCGGGGACCAAAGGAAAGCAAGAGAGAATCATCTACGGTAACAATACGTTTGTGTTGCCCGGCGGGAGTTTGTGCAATGCCTGGTAATTGGACAAGTCCACCGATTCCACCAACTGAGGCCAAACCCTTGGTCATCAGCAAGAGGACATCGGGTTGCAATTTGATTAGTTCTTCAGCGGTTAAGGCGTTGAAAGGAGATTTAAGAGTTGAGGCTCCGACATCAATAAAACCGTCTGCTTGTAGTATTGAGTCCGCTCCTGATCCAGGTCCTCCTATTAAGTAAATTGAGGCGGTTCCACGCAAGTAAAGAAAAGCTACTTTGATGCCGGTTTTCTTTCCCTGCAGTGACCTTGCTTCCGCCTCAAGTTTCTTTCCGGCTTTAGGAACTCCAAGAGTATTGGCAATAAGACCCTCTTTTGCGTAAATATCGGCAAGAGTGAACGCGCTTGGTACGTTTACAAGTGGAATTTTTGCCAACTTCAAGGTAGCGAGAGCTGTCGCCGGGGTTGTGTTTGAGTCAACAAAAACCAAGTCAGGGTGTTGCGAAAGCACGGCCTCGGCGGAAACTTGCATTGCAGATTCGTCAATTGGAATGCTTTTGAGTTCTGGCATTGTAGATGCGATATCACGACCAACGAGTATGTTCCTATAACCAAGGGCTGCGACTATCTCTGCGGAACCATTAGCCAGCGCAACAACCCTTTTATACCGCGGTACCTCTAAACTCTTTATTACCGGTAGTGAGATTTGACTGGCATTTATATCAGACATTGCGGCATGAGCCGTCGGAGAAAAGGAAAGTACGAGCGCACAAACCACGCTCGAACTGACCATCCGTGATCTCATCCGCGTATTCTGTCATGGAGTTATCCGACAGGGGAGGCTAAGTTGTCGGAGCAAACTTCGGATCTTTCTTTTACATTAACGCCATGAAATTGAAGTTAGTTGTTCCGGTCCTCACCTTGATGACGCTCGGAATTTCCGGCGCCGTTGCCGCTACAGGCCAACATGGTGAGGTGCTTACTGCTTCAAAAGTAACCGGTATTAAGGCTGGGCAAATAATCACTGTCAACGGTAAAAAATTTGATACAAGCATTGGAATTTATGTCGAGATGTGCCAAGTGGTTCCGGCAGGAGTACTTCCGTCAATCTGCGGCGGCGGAGCCAATTTAACCGGCGGCGGGGCAGCGTCGTTTTGGATTTCATCAAATCCACCAAGTTATGGCAAGAATTTGGCTATTCCTTTCAAATCGGGTGGCGCATTTTCAGTCGGATTAAAAGTTCAACCCATGATTGGCAAGACCGATTGCCGCAAGGTTCAATGTGCAATTTATGTGAGGGCTGATCACACAAGAACGCAAGACCGAACGCATGACCTCAAACTCCCAATAACCTTCAGCAAATAATAGAAACCAGACGGAAGAGAGAAATGATGAAAAAGAAACTCATAACTGTACTAGCAATAGGACTTGTCGTAGTGGCGGCTCCGCTTGCCAGCGCTAAAGCGACGGTAAGCGCAACACCTACCAAGAACTTGTCACAGAAAGGTGCGATCGTAACTTTTAAATTTGCGAAATTGCCTGCTAAGAACGGAGTTTATGTTGAAGAGTGCATGGCACCCTCTACTAAAGGCGCAACTCCGACTGTCTGCGACTCCGACCAATCTGTTCAAGCTTGGGTTTCAAACGTGAAGGCGGACCTTGCGCAGGGCGCAACTTCTGGAAAAGGGAAGGTCGCGTTTAAGCCAGTTCCCTACTTTACTAATGGCGACTGCGTTCACACTACATGCGTTTTCTTCATTACAAATGATCACAACGCAGCAGGGGATAAGTCGCAGAATCAGACAATTCCATTTACTTTTTCTGCGAAGTAGTCGTTAAAAAATAGTTCAACTTTTAGAAAGAGCTCGAAGTCCAGCAAGCGCAAAGGTTACAGCGCTCTGAATTTCGAGCTCTGCGTTATTTCCAGCGTCAATTCGAATTGATGCGGCGTCAGTAATACTCGAGAGCAGAGCAGCGGCGATGCGAAGATCGGGAAGCCCGGCCTCGAAGAGCGCTTCTTGGAGCGGAGCCATCATCCGTCGATGACCCAGCAAGATTTCTTCTTTGCGATCTAAAGGAGTATTGATTGTGTTGAGGGATTTAACCAGCATGTGACGGCCATCTGCCACATAACGCAGACTCTCAGCAACCCAGAGTTCGATCCTTTGAAAAGCGTCTGTCTCTCCAGCAACTGCTTCGGCCAAACGACTGGTGTAATAGTCAAGTTCTTCTAGGACGAGATCGGCAACAAGATCAGCGCTAGATGCGAAGTATTCGTAAATAGAACTTCTAGCCAATCCAGCCTTTGCTGCAACTGCTGCAACGCTGATCGCTTCTGCACCATTTGTTAACGCCAGTTCCATCGCCGCATCGATCAGTTGTTGGCGGCGCAACTCCCTGTGTAACGCAATGGTCGGAGCTTGAATTTTTGGCATCAGGTTGCAAGTATCTCACTCTTTTTCGAATGGCGGATAGTTGAAAGTTCAACTATTATCTAATCCCCCACTTACAGTTAGGTCAATTAATGTCTGATTTGCTTCATATTGAGGTAAGCCCGCAGGGCGATCACTCCATCTCCCGTGCAATTTCCAAGGAATTTCTGGAGGCCTTTAATGAGAGAAATCCAGGAGCCGTGGTCGTCACCCGTGATCTAGCTACAGATTCGATTCCCCACCTTGACGGCCAAACCATTTTTGCAGGATTCACCCCTGAAGCGGAACGTTCGGAGACTATGCAGGCGAAACACGAATTCCGACTTCAGCTAATGAATGAAGTCAATGATGCCAAGCACATCTTGATTTCTACTCCGATGTGGAACTTTTCTGTGCCATCAGTTCTCAAGGCATGGATAGATCAAATGATTATTTCGGGTGCAACCAAAGTATCCGGAAAAGTTACCATCATCATTTCACAAGGTGGGTCATACGCAGAAGGCGCTCCGCGCGCTGGATGGGATTGGGAAACAGGCTATCTCAGGCAGGTATTTACCTCCCAAGGTGCCAGCGATGTAGAAATTATTCTCTCTGAATTCGGATTGGCAGGAATAGTTCCTGCGCTCGCGCGTTTCATAGACCAGAAGAACGCCTCAATTGCGGCAGCCAAAGAAGCCGCGAAAGCTCGCGCTGCTGCTTAATATCTAACCTTATTGCGAACATTTATGAATCGCGATGCCACTACGGCACACATTGTCATCGCGGTTCCCGTCAACAAATAGCCGCTCACTGAAGTGTGGGCGGCGGGTGCGAGCCAATCAAATAGTAAGGCACCTATCAGCTGACCACTCACACTAAAGGTGATGAAATTTAGGAGACCAATGTGTTTAAGGGTATAGGCCGATACGGCAATAAAGGTAATACCAAATAAACCGCCAAGGTATGACCACGGAGAAGTTGGAAGTCTCCCTATCGAACCACCACGGGATAAATTGATTCCTAGGGCAATGAGTAAGAAAAAGGCTCCGATAGTAAAATTAAAAAATGTTGTAGCAAGCGGACGTTCGGAAATTGCATTTACTCGCGCATTGACGGCTTGCTGGAACGCTACTACGACACCAGCAACAACTGCGAAAAATACCGGCAATATTCTAAAAGTAGAGTTAACCAGTTCTGGATAAACGGCAACGGTCACGGAGATCAAAGTCACCGTCGCGATAGAGATACGAGCAATGGTGATCGGTTTTTTTCCGGAGGGTGTGAGTCCAATTTTATCCACTAACAATGATGAAGCGGTTTGCCCCCCAACGAGTGCGATCGTGAAAAATGCCACTCCAATTTCTGGGACAGTAACCCCTTGAGCGCTAAGAAATATTGTTCCACCTAGTCCACCCAACATTTCCCACCAAGCCAATTGCCCAGACTTTACCGCGGCAATGGTTTTGAATATTCCTTCACGTTCTCGTTTAAAGATTAGCGCAATCGCGATGAGAATAATGCAGCCGACAGTATTAGAAATTAAACCAGCACCAATTCCATTGTGAATTTGAAAGGAAAGCTCCCCATTGAATCTCGATTGTGCGGCCGTCAAAGAACCGACAAGAACTGCTAAAAAAATATACATTAATTCACGCAGGGTATGCCTGAACCTTGTACCGCATTTCCATTGGCGAGGTGAGCATAGTTAAATTTCGAAGGAGTGGGTTTTGGTGTTGGCTTTGCGCTTGCACCAGGCACCGGTGAAGTTGTTACCTTTGGAGCTGGGTAGAAGAGGTCGTGTACGAATTTACGAACGGTTGGGATATTTATCAAATTAACATCCTGGCCATTGCGAAGTGCATAGCCTTCGATTGGTAGGGTGTGGAATGTAATGTGACCACCCGTGAGCGCTTTTGCTTGTGGCAAAAATCCGAGGACATCCCATCCTGCGTCAATCACAACGTCTTTCTTTGCTACCGTAAGAAGCGACTGAAGTTTTCCTAAGTCTCCAAAAATTCCCTGACTCCGGAATTTGGTGATGACGCCGGTGATAAATGCCTGTTGACGGTGGGTACGGTCAAGATCTCCATTCGGCAACCCATGTCTTTGGCGAACAAATTCGAGGGCTTGTACGCCAGAGATGGTCTGTATACCTGCTGGAAATACACCCCCTGAATATTGCAAATCGTTTACCGCGCGGTTTAGACATACTTGGATTCCACCCAACGCGGTGGCCAGATCATAAAATCCTACGAGATTGACCTCGGCAAAATGATCTATTGGAACCCCGAGGAGGTTTGTGATCGTTGAAATTGTAGCCGCCCGACCAGCGTCACGACTTTTATGTTCTCGAAGCGGATTAGGGACACCCTGCTTTACGAGTGCGTTTTCGGAGTTGTATTTAGCCAACCCATAGGCTTCCTTGATCTTCTGCATCCCCCATCCGGCCACGTTGACATAGTCGTCGCGTGGGATTGAGATGGCGACCGCGCTTTTTCCGTTCGCAGGTATGTGAATCAGGATCATGGTGTTGGTGTTGTAGCCTCCAACTGCCGAGGATGAGCCGACATGCATCAAGTCGAGCAATGCGCGCGGCAGATTGTTGCCGTTGTTGTCGCGCCGTGAATCCAACCCCAAGAGGAGGATATTTACATCACCGCCTGCTGATTGTTTAGCACCGCTCAGGACATTTGAGCGAGGAATTGCGCTTCCCGCGGTCTTATCAAAAAAGTAAAAGGCAAAGGCGAGGAGGGTTATGGCGATCGAAATAGTCGCGGTGAATCTTCGAAAGCGCATGGCGGGAATCTTACCGACTAGAGTCTTCGCATGGATGACGTCGGGGCTTTAGCCCTTGTGGGCTCGGGCGAGTATCTGCCCGGAATGGCCGAACTCGAGGGAGATTTACTGAGAAGTGGTATAGAACGAGGAATGAGTAATCGTTATGTGCAGATTCCACTAGCCGCAGGACGTGAAGGTATTGATCGCCTGCGGTATTGGCAGGAATTGGGAGCCGCGCAGGCAGAACGTTTGAGCGCCGAACAAGTTTTTCTTCCGATCTACACCCGAGCTGATGCTATGCGCGAAGATTTGGCCGCACTGATTGATGGTGCTGGCCTTATCTACATCTCAGGCGGGGATCCCTCCTATTTAGCCACTTCGCTTATCAATACCCCAGTCTGGGAGGCGATCGCGCGTTCTTGGCGAGCGGGTACATCACTAGCTGGTTGCAGTGCAGGGGCCATGGCACTTTCTGGAGATATTCCAAATTTTCGAAAACAGAGTGCGGTGGGAACTCCAGGACTTAATCTCCTTCCTACGCTGAGAACAATCCCGCACTACAACAAATTTTTTGGTTGGATTCCAGATAGCGCTGCAAAATTGATGGTGCGCGCGCCAGAAGGAGTAGCGGTAATCGGCGTCGATGAAATGACAGCTGCGGTTTCCGGACTCGATCCGAGGACGAGTTATAACCCCCTTGTGTTTGCTGTTCACGGAACAGGTGGGGTACACGTGTTAAGAGGGCCGGCGACTCACAAGTATGAGCACGGGGAATTGGTCGACCTTCATTAAACTGTTGTAATGCTCAAAAAGATAAATGAATTCAATACAAATCTCGCTGCCAAAATTACTACTGGGGTTGCGACGATGTGGTGCGCTTACGCATTTGCGGCTATCGCCTTGATTTCACTTCCCGCAGCCCTCAAGACTGGTGACCTTATAACTATCGTGGCGTGGGTTGCCCAAACCTTCTTACAACTTGTTCTCTTGTCCATCATTATGGTCGGACAGAATGTCGCTTCAGCCTCAGTTGAAAAGAAAATTACAGAGACTCACACCGCCTCACTAAGTGAATTTGAATTGGCGAAGGAAGCACGTTCGCTCAATCAACAAGAAATCGTTGAATTAAAGAAAATCGCCGCGGATATTCATCGCGTTCTGAAGGATATCGAGCCCAAACTTTCAAAATGACGGTTCGATCGACGCTTGGCCATAGGTACATTAAGAGATTCTATTTGGCACGTTTTATTTCCAACCTTGGCAATGGAATGGGTCCGATAGCCCTTGCCTTCGGCATTCTTCACCTGCCCCGCGGTAGCGCTAAAGAATTAGGTTTCGTTCTTGGGGCGATGACCGTGTCAATGCTCTGCATGTTGCCTTTTGGTGGAGTGATTTCAGATAAATATGGTCGTATTAAGGTTTGCGCATATTCCGATATTGTCGGTGGTTTAGTTCTCTTCGTTCAAGTATTTTATTTCCACCTTGGCCATGTACCGCTAGCGGCACTGCTATTTTCGAATATTGGTTTTGGTTTAATGTGGGGGCTCTTTTGGCCATCAATTGGTGGAGTCCTTCCAGCGATTTTACCTGAGGAGAATTTTCAAGAAGGAATCGCGATCAATCAATTTGTTGGAAACTTTGCGATCATATTTGGAGCTGCCGTTGGAGGCTACTTAATCAACGCTTTTGGAAGCACCATCGCGCTCTTTCTAGACGCGATTACATTTGTCTTTTCAGGGTTACTCGTTTTTAGTCTAAAAGAGCTAACACCTCCAAGAGCCCCGACTGGAACTTCAATTCGCGAGGACATGCGAGAAGGATGGCGGGTATTCATCTCATTTCCATGGATTGTAATAACCGTCGCGGGATTCTCTTTTTTGGTAATGGTTTGGTCTGGTGCTCAAGATGTTCTAGGTCCAGTAATCTCTTTAGCCCACTTCCATGGTGCAAAATCTTGGGCTTTTGTGATTACCTTTGAGTCCGCCGGATATGTGGTTGGGTCCTTGCTCGCTATAAGAGTAAGGATTAAGTACCCCATGCGCTTTCTCACCGGAATATCAGTCACCTTAACCCTTTACCTGTTATTGCTCTCCAAACCCGTACCGCTCTTTTTTGTTGCTGCAGGAGCCTTTTTATGGGGCGTCACCATGGATCTTTGGGGAGCGCTCTGGGGAACCGCATTTCAGAGAACAATTCCCCGAGAGGCCCTATCCCGAGCATCAGCCTTTGATGGTTTAGGGACTTTGCTGCTTCGACCAGTTGGGTTAGCAATAGCAGCCCCCTTAGCTGCTGTTCTAGGGATTCCCCACACAATGTGGATTTTTGCGGCAATTTCCTTGGTAGTAATCGCTGCTATGTTTGCTTCACCGGCGGTTCGGCAGATGAAACTTACCGATCCGTTCACAGAGAACTCATAGGAAGCGTTGCCCATTTTCTCGGTTCTCGCGGGTTAAATGCTCTTAGGTATTTTGCGACGAGGGGAATTTTACAATGTTCATCTTCAACAGGGTAAGTAGTTTGAGTACGATCTCCAAACTTGTGATTGGGTTTATAGCTGGAGCGACAGTCATAGGTGGGGTTGCCACCGCAGCAAACAGTTTAACTAGCGCAAGCGTTATTACAGCTTGTGCGGACAACAGCACTGGGGCTCTCTACGCAAGCGCCACAGGTACCTGCACTGGAAATCGCACCGCAGTAAGTATTGGTAACGGTTCACTCAAGAACATTGTGGCAAAAGTCGCGCCAGCGGTTGTCACTGTCGATGTATTAGCAACAGATGGGACTGGCGATACTGGTTCAGGTTCAATTATTAAGTCGGATGCAACTGGTTCTTACATCGTGACTAATAATCACGTAATAGATGCCTTAACAGTCGCCGGTAATCCTTACACCCTGGCGGTCGACCTCAATAATGGGAGCAAAGTAACCGCCACTCTTGTTGGTCGCGACATTTCCTATGATCTTGCAGTCCTTCATATTGCCACCCCAAATTTACCTGTCATCGCAATTGGTGACTCTTCAACAATTTCGATCGGTGATCCAGTTATTGCATTCGGTTCCCCGCTCGGACTCTCCGGAACGGTCACTGCTGGAATTGTCTCAGCTCTTAACCGGCCCGTCACAACACAAAGTTCTAACTCGACGACTCAGTCCTACGTTGATGCCGTCCAGACAGATGCAGCCATTAATCCGGGTAATTCCGGTGGTCCTTTGACAGATTCCCAAGGTCGCATGATTGGAATCAACAGCGCGATTGCTTCTGATGTCACGACTGGCACACAGGCGGGTTCTATTGGTCTCGGATTCGCAATTCCCGTCAATGAAGCTCAACGCACCATTAATGAAATTATCACGAGCCCAACGCACACTTCCACCAGGCCAGTGCTCGGCGTATATTTTGACAGCACCTTTACTGGCGTCGGAGCTAAGGTAAGCCAACTAGTTACAGGAGGAGCTGCCGATAAGGCGGGCATTCCTGTGGGAGCGATAATTACCAATATCGGGGGAAGTCGAATTCCAGATGATCAAACAGCGATTGTCCGAATTCGTTCCTATGCTCCAGGAAGCACTGTCTCGCTTACTACCACTCTTCCAAGTGGAGTGAGCAAGGTCTTCACATTAACTCTGGGATCCGCACCTTCAAATTCGTGACAGACTCTTTTCGTGACAGACTGTAGGGAGTGAATTTACTTAACTTAGAGTCGGTCTCAAAAGCCTTCGATATCCGCCCACTCTTGGATGGCGTCTCACTCGGCGTCAGTCAAGGTGAGCGGATTGGCATAGTCGGCCGCAACGGCGATGGAAAGAGCACTTTGCTGAAGATTATGGCGGGTGAACTTGAACCTGACGCTGGGCGTATTTCCAAGTCAAATTCGGTTCACGTAGGGATCCTTAGCCAGTCCGACTACGCGGCACAGGATTCAACCGTGCGCGAGGTAGTTCTTGGTGATACGCCGATTCATCAATGGGCAAGCAACAGCCAGATCCGCGAGGTCTTACAAGGACTATTCGGCGGGCATAGCGATGATTTACTGGATCGGAAGTTCCATTCACTATCTGGCGGAGAACGCCGCCGGGTCAATCTAGCTAAATTATTGGTTGCCGACTTAGATCTCATTCTTCTCGATGAACCCACCAACCACCTTGATGTCGAAGGAGTTTCTTGGCTCGCGGCTCATCTCAAGTCACGCAATGCACTCGCTGTTGTAGTCATTACTCACGATCGATGGTTCTTAGATGAAATTTCTGACCGGATCTGGGAGGTCGTGGGGGGCAAAGTCTTGGAATATGAGGGGGGTTATTCCGCCTTTGTCTTGTCCAAAGCCGAACGTTCCAGGCAGGGTTCGGTTGAAGACGGTAAGAGAAATATGCTCATTCGTAAAGAACTTGCTTGGTTGCGACGTGGTGCACCAGCCAGAACTGCTAAGCCTAAATTCCGCATAGATGCTGCCAATACTTTAATCGCGAACGAACCACCACCTCGAAATGAGGCAGAACTACTCAATTTTGCCGCCAACCGCCTGGGTAACACCGTATACGAATTGCATCAAGCTTCAATCAAAGCCGGTGACCTTCAGTTACTCGATGACATTTATTGGAATATTGGTCCGGGAGATCGCATTGGAGTAGTTGGCGTTAATGGCGCCGGTAAAACTACTTTGATGAAAGTGTTAAGCGGAGAAGGAAAAATTTCCACCGGGAAATTAATAACTGGTGTGACCGTTAAGTCAGCATACCTCTCACAACATTTGGAGGAGTTAGATCCAACTTGGCGAGTGCTTGAAGCGGTAGAAAAAATTGCGAATCGCGTTCAATTAGGTAATGGTAAAGAACTTTCAGCAAGCCAACTCTGCGAGCGGCTCGGGTTTAATAAGGATCAGCAATGGACTCCAGTGGGTGATCTCTCTGGTGGCGAGCGGAGACGATTGCAACTCACTCGCCTTTTAATGGATAGTCCAAACGTACTTCTGCTCGACGAGCCAACAAACGATTTTGATGTTGAAACGCTGACCGCGCTAGAGGATTTGTTGGATTCTTTCGCTGGTACATTGATCGTAATATCGCATGATCGGTATTTCCTGGAGAGAGTCTGCGATACCTTTGTTGGGCTCGTTGGCGATAAGTTACTTCGAGATTTACCCCGTGGGATAGATGAGTATCTCGAACTTCGCCGATTGAGCGAATCTAATGACGGCAAAGTAAAGATTGCAAAGCGTGAGTCGAGTATTCTCGAAGAAAAAGCGCTTAAAAAGGAGATAGCTCGCATCGAAAAGCAGATGGAACGCCGTCAATTGCGAATTGCCGAAATCTCTCTTGCCCTTACATCGGTATCGAGCGATCACCATAAACTCATAGAGCTACACGCCGAGCAGACGAGTTTGCAACGCGAATTCGACGACCTTGAAATGGCTTGGTTAGAGTTGAACGTTTCGTAACTCTTCCGCGGATTTTTCGGGCTTAACATCCATAATAAAAGCACCCATTGCTGATTCAGAGCCCGCGAGATATTTCAACTTACCTGGTGCCCGCCTCACGCTTGTTATTTGCCAATGCAGGCCAAAAACCTCGCGCCCAGTTCGAACTGGCGCTTGATGCCAGGCAGCGATGTAGGCCATTGGTATATTGAAAACTCCGTCAAGGCGCAGCAGGACTTCCCTTGCGATTTCTGGAAAGGCATCAGCCACTGTATCTGTTAGTTCTGCAAAATCCGGAACGAAAACCTTTGGTGCTACATGTATCTCGTATGGATATCGAGCTGCGTAAGGAACATATGCGATCCAATGTTCATTTTGGGAAACGATGCGGATCCCATCCTTGATTTCCCGTTGGATGATGCTCGTGATTAGTGGAATCCCTGTTTTATCAAAATGTTCCTGAGCCACGTTCAGCATTTTGATAGTTCGAGGGGTGATGAAAGGGTAAGAATAAATTTGACCATGTGGATGATTAAGAGTCACGCCTACTTCTTCCCCACGATTTTCGAAGACAAATACCTGCTCGACATAAGGTAATTTTGAGATTTCTCGAGTGCGATCAATCCATGCTGCTAATACTGTACGCATATGAGTGCGATCTAAACTACCAAAACTGCCTTCATGGTGATCGGAAAAGACAACAACTTCGCATCGACCGAGCGCTTGGATCACTCCCGCATCTAACTCATTCGACGGAGCAGAGAACGACGGTGAACGATTTTCAAAGACCACTACTTCGAAATTAGAGTCGGCGACTTCGGTACCAAAATCCGTTTTAGTCGGGCAGAGGGGACAAAATTCCTTGGGTGGCAGAAAAGCTCGACCTTGGCGGTGCGCAGCTATTGCAATCCATTCACCTGTGAGTAAGTCTTCCCTCATATCACCCGGTAATGGTCGCGGTTCAAACGGACGGATATCGACTGCGACGCGGTCCACGGGGCTACTGTCGAAATAGAAGATCTGCCGACCATCAAACATTCGAAGTTCGGTACGCTTCACAAAACTCATATGGTGATCTTATTCCATGTGACAAGATCGCTAGGATTGCTTTATGAATTCCCAAGTTTGGTGGCGTGACGCCGCGATTTATCAGGTTTATCCGCGTTCTTTTCGCGACAGTAATGGTGATGGCGAGGGAGATCTCCAAGGGGTCATTGAGGGGCTTCCGTATCTAGCTGATCTTGGTGTCGACGCCATCTGGTTAAGCCCTTTTTATAAGTCTCCAAATAAAGATGGCGGATACGACGTTTCCGATCCACGTGATGTGGATCCTCGTTTTGGGACGCTTGATGATGCAGCGGAGCTTATTGGTGCCGCTCACTCGCGCGGACTTAAGTTGATCGTGGATATTGTGCCAAATCACTTCTCATCGGAACACGAATGGTTCAAAGAGGCGATTGGTTCTCCAAGGGGTTCCGCTGCTAGATCTCGCTTTCACTTTTATGACGGCCGTGGTGAGAATGGTGAATTGCCACCCAATAATTGGATTTCAGTTTTTCGTGGTCCGGCATGGACTCGCACACCTGATGGTCAATGGTACCTACACCTCTTTGATTCGAGTCAGCCAGATTTAAACTGGAAAAATCCTGATGTCAGTGCAGATTTCGAAAAAACCCTACGGTTCTGGTTGGACCTTGGCGTGGATGGATTCCGAATCGACGTCGCTCACGGAGGAGCAAAAGATAATATTTTGATCGATCACCCCAACCCAGAGCGGTTGATCGATGCGCTCCGTTTAGATTTTCTTGATATTTCAGAAACTGAGAGAGCGGGTTTGCTGGCGGATGTTCCTTTCTTTGACCGGGAAGGCGTTCATGAAATTTATCGCAAATGGCGGGCGGTTCTTGATGAGTATTCCGGAGACCGAATGACCGTTGCTGAGGCCTTCGTTTATCCATCAAGTCGCGCCGCTCGATACGTGCGTCCAGGGGAACTAAATCAAGTCTTTAATTTCAATTTTATGATGCTCGGCTGGGACGCCGCAGCAATGCGCGCGAGTATCGAAAAAACTCTCGCGGAGTTAATTGATGTTCAGGCTCCGGCAACCTGGGTTCTTAATAATCACGACACTCCCCGAGTCGTAACCCGCATCGGTGGCGCTCGTAAGGCGCGTGCGCTAGCCATGTTGACTCATTCACTGCCAGGCGGGATCTACATTTACCAAGGTGAAGAACTTGGATTGCCCAGCGTCGATTTACCTGATGAAGCGCGGCAGGACCCCGCCTTTATTCGAAGTGGCGGTTCTGATAAAGGGAGGGATGAATGCAGGGTACCCATCCCTTGGATCGCCTCGGAACCGAACTATGGATATGGCACAGGAAACCCTTGGTTGCCGCAACCAGATACCTGGGCACAATTTGCCATGGATGTCGAGGCGCAAGATCCGACAAGTAGTCTGACGCTTTATAAAGAGAGCCTCAAACTTAGGCATACCCATCCAGCGCTAGGTGGAGAAGGCGTGCTGACATGGATTGATGCACCGCATGGAGTCATGCATTTCACTCGAGAGCCAGGACTCGAAGTCGTCGTAAACACTTTGGATACTGATGTTTCAATGGAGGTAAAAGGTAAGTCTTTCTTGCTTCAATCTGCTTCTGGAAGTCTGTTACAAGATGGCGTGTTGACTATTTCAGCCAACACAACCATCTGGTTACAACGTTAATTACTTAACAGACCCGGCAAGCAAGCCGCGAACGAAGTAGCGTTGGAGCGAGAAAAATACTATCAGCGGAACCACAATAGTCACGAAGGCGCTCGAGGTAAGTAGCTCCCAGTGACTTCCCCATGTGCCGGCTAGTCCAGCAAGTTTTGCGTTAAGCGGATTGATACCTTCTGTGCCACCCGTGAAGGTCAGCGCTACCAGCAAATCATTCCAGACCCACAAAAACTGGAAGATCGTAAAGGCAGCAATTGCAGGAACAGAAAGCGGAAGAACTATGCGTCGAAATACCATGAAATGACTGGCTCCATCCACATTGGCGGCTTCCATTAAATCCCTTGGCAGTGAGGAAATAAAATTATGCAACAAATAGATAGCGAGTGGGAGCGCAAACATTGTGTGCGGTAACCAAATTCCCATGAATGTTCCAGCGATATGGAGCGCCGGGACAACCGTGACAGTACCCACATGCACTCCACCGGTAAAGAGATTTAAGAGCGGAACTAGCGCAACCTGAATTGGAACGATTTGGAGCGCAAAGATTCCATAAAATAAGGCATCGCTGCCGCGGAATTTAACCCAAGCAAGACAATAAGCCGCCATTGTTGCAATAGTGATTGGAAAGATGACGGCTGGAATGGTGATAACAAAGGAGTTGATGACGTACGGCATGATGCCATTGGATATCCCGCTTACAGTTCCAGTGCTAAAAATGGCTGAGTAATTTCCAAGAGTGAGATGGAAATGCAAGAATATATTCCACCAACCTGTTGCAGAAATTTCTGCTTTTGGACGGAAAGAGGTTGCAAAAAGCCCCAAAGTAGGGACAGTCCAGAGAATGGCGATGATCCAGACCGTGATAGTTGCTCCACGACTTCCAAAAAGTTTACGACCAGCGTTATGTTCGGCGAGCTTAGGCGCTTTGTTGCGAGTTAATAGGCTCATTTGATTGACCGCTCTCGACGTAGGTTGTAAATGTTATAAATTAAAACAGGGAAAACAAGCAAGAAGAGAACAATTGCCATGGCAGACCCACGACCAGCGTCGTAGCGGATAAAGACCTCGGAATACATTTCGTTGGCAAGGACCGATGTTCCGAAGTTTCCGCCGGTCGATGCACGAACGATGTCAAAAAGCTTAAGGGTTGCGACGACCATGGTTGCCAACACCACTATGAAAGTAGAGCGCACCATTGGGAAGGTAACCCCCCGAAAGAGTCGCCAACCAGTAGCACCATCTAAGGCAGAGGCTTCCATGACATCAGTGGGAACATTCTTAATGGCCGCTGAAAGAATCACCATCGCAAATCCTGTCTGCGACCAAACGAAAATGATCATTAAAAGGAAGGTGTTGAGCGGTTGTGTCAAAAGCCAGTTAGTAGGTTCGAAACCTAGATGCTTCGCAATTGATGACATCAAACCCACTTGAGGCTGGTTTGGATTTGCGTATTTGTAAACGAATTGCCAAACAATCGAGGCGCCCACGAAAGAGATAGCCATCGGCATAAATATTAAGGACTTCGCGACAGATTCTCGGCGCATACGATCGAGAAGGATTGCCAAAAGCAAACCTAGTCCAGTGGTGATTATCGGGGTGAAGAGAATCCAAAAGACGGTATTTCTTAAAACAATACGCATGCTCTCATCGGTAAATAACCACTGGTAATTCTTAAACCCTACCCAAGTGTGCGAAGCCGAACCTTTGAAACTTAGAACGAAGGTGCGAATTGCCGGTCCAAGAAGCCCAAAAAGTAAAAGGAGGAGTGCCGGTCCAAGAAAAACTAGTATCGCTATTGGGCGTTGCTTTTTACCATTTGCCTTACCTGCAATAAAGAAGACTGCAGAAAGGACTGCTACAAATATTGCGATTCCAGCAAACATCTGACCGAGTTTGGGAAGATTGTCGCTCCAGAAACTAGACATGGATTCTCTCTTCTACTGAACTAATTCGCATGGGTGCAAGGTTAACTAAGAATCAATCAAAAAGTAATGGCGGGGACCGATTGGCCCCCGCCATTACTTAGACGAAATAACTAACTATCTAATTAGTTACCAGCTGGCCAAGCTGAATCGATACGAGCCGCAACCGTCTTCACTGGAGTTCCATTAGCGAACCAATCGGTGAATCCGGTCCATTCTGCGCCGTTTCCGATAGCAGCTGGCATAGCGTCAGATGCATCGAAGACGAAGGTAGAAGTTGGATCAGCGAGGTACTTAGCTGATAGTGCATCCAAGGGGGTGGAGTATGTAGCAGCAGGTACGCCACTATTTGCACTCAACCAACCACCGTTTGCGCCAGCAGCCTTAATGCGGGCGACAGCCCATTGTGGTGAGGACAGGAAGGTCTGAGCTTCAACGGTATCCTTGTTTGAGTTAAAGGCGAGGTAGAACTCTCCGCCACCTTCAACAGGTGTTGTTACAGCTGGGTTGATACCTGGGAGGTAGTAAACCCATGCATCACCGGTAGGAGAGACAACAGAACCTGCTGGCAATGAGGCAGCAATGAATGATGCCTGCTGTAGTTGCATGCAACCACCTGAAGGAATTCCTGTGACTGCATCTTGGAAGGATGTTGTAGCAATGGTGGAAACCTTGCCAACATACTTGGAGTTACCCATCCAACCCAATACGGTATTCATAGCGTGGATGATTGGAGCATCTGAGAACTTCACCTTGTGTGAAATCCAGTTGTTGTAGACAGTTGCGCCAGCTTCACGAACAACTACCTCTTCAAGCCAGTCAGTTGCAGGCCATCCGGTAGCGCCACCAGAACCGATACCGCCGCACCATGCTGTTTGACCAGCTGCAGCCATCTTGTCTGATTGAGTGAACATCTGTGCCCATGTTGTTGGGACTGTGTAATTATATTTAGCGAATTGCTTTGGTGAATACCAAACAAGTGACTTGAGGTTAGCTGAGTTAGGTGCTGCGTAGAAGGTACCGTTAACGGAACCTAGATTGCGCCAGCTCTTTGACCAGTAACGGTTGATGTTGTTCTTAACTGCTGAGGGAGCAGGAACAGCTTTACCAGTCGCAACCATCTGCGCGATTAAACCTGGTTGTGGAACCAATGCGAGATCTGGGGCAGTGCCACCAGCAACGCGTACTGGAAGTTGGGATTCGAACTGATCGCTACCGTTCCAGTTAATCTTGATACCGGTGCAAGCGGTGAATGCAGCTGATGCTGCTGCGTAGCGTGTGAGTTCATCGCCAACGACAGAGGTGAACACTTCAACGGTCTGGCCTTTTTGAACGGCATAACCTGAACCTACGGATGCGCAGTTTGCTGTACTTGTACCTGCATAAGCCGCGGGAGTTACAAATGTTGCAACGAGCGCAACGGTTGCCGTGGCGACGCCAGCGAGCAAACCTTTTTTGCTAATCGACATATATATTCCTTAAGGGGTGATCGCGGTCCAGTCTCCCCATGAAGGCTGATTCCCGCGGTGTAGGTAAAGTGTAGAAGGGGAAGGCCATGTGACCTAGTTACTAGCGCTCCAAAAGGGTCAAAATACCCCTAAAAACAATAACAATTTGATAACGACAAAAACTGGCGAGGACCGTTTGGTCCCCGCCAGATTCGAACTAACCTTTACGGGATTATTTACTAGCAGGCCAAGCAGCATCAATACGAGCCGCAACCGTCTTCACTGGAGTTCCATTAGCGAACCAATCGGTGAATCCGGTCCATTCTGCGCCGTTTCCGATAGCAGCTGGCATAGCGTCAGATGCATCGAAGACGAAGGTAGAAGTTGGATCAGCGAGGTACTTAGCTGATAGTGCATCCAAGGGGGTGGAGTATGTAGCAGCAGGTACGCCACTATTTGCACTCAACCAGCCACCGTTTGCGCCAGCAGCCTTAATGCGGGCGATGGCCCATTGTGGCGTTGAGAAGAATGTTTGAGCTTCAACAGTTGCCTTGCTTGAGTTAAAGGCGAGGTAGAACTCTCCGCCACCTTCAACAGGTGTTGTTACAGCTGGATTGATACCTGGGAGGTAGTAAACCCATGCATCACCGGTAGGAGAGACAACAGAACCTGCCGGCAATGAGGCAGCAATGAATGATGCCTGCTGTAGTTGCATGCAACCACCTGAAGGAATTCCTGTGACTGCATCTTGGAAAGTAGTTGTAGCAATGGTGGAAACCTTGCCAACATACTTGGAGTTACCCATCCAACCCAACACGGTATTCATAGCGTGGATGATTGGAGCATCTGAGAACTTAACCTTGTGTGTAATCCAGTTGTTGTAGACAGTTGCGCCAGCTTCACGAACAACTACCTCTTCAAGCCAGTCAGTTGCAGGCCATCCAGTAGCGCCACCAGAACCGATACCGCCACACCATGCTGTTTGATGAGCAGCAGCCATCTTGTCTGATTGAGTGAACATCTGTGCCCAAGTTGTTGGGACTGTGTAATGATATTTAGCGAATTGCTTTGGTGAATACCAAACCAATGACTTCATGTTGGCAGAGTTAGGTGCTGCGTAGAAGGTGCCGTTAACAGAACCAAGTCCGCTCCAGCTCTTTGACCAGTACTTGTCGACATTGCTCAAGACAGCCGAAGGGGCAGGAACAGCTTTACCAGTCGCAACCATCTGCGCGATTAAACCTGGTTGTGGAACCAATGCGAGATCTGGGGCAGTGCCACCAGCAACGCGTACTGGAAGTTGGGCTTCGAACTGATCGCTACCGTTCCAGTTGATTTTAATACCTGTGCAAGCAGTGAAGTCAGAAGATGCCGCTGTGTACCGTGTGAGTTCGTCGCCAACAACAGATGTGAACACTTCAACGGTTTTGCCTTGTTGAACGGCATAACCTGTACCAACATTTGCGCAGTTAGCTGCTGAGGTTCCATTTGAACCTGAAGGAGACGAGAGTGTTGCGATGAGCACAACGACTATTGCAACGATCACAACGGCTGCCGATCCTCCGCCAATCATGAGATTTTTCTTGCTTAACGCCATATCAATTCCTTATGAATAATTGCGGTCCCAACTTCCCGTGAAGTTTGATTCCCGTGGTATAGACACAGGGTAAAAGCGATTTCCTTCAACTCATAGTGATTTCACGTCGATACTCTCCAAATACCTACCAATTCATTGACAATTTGCTTACGGAGTTAGTTAGAACCCATTTTGTTTGATAACTTCCGAATACCAAATACCAGATTTTTTTATAGTTCGTTTTTGAGTGGGGTAGTCAACGAAAACAATCCCGAATCGCTTTTGATAACCTAAAGACCATTCAAAATTATCCAACAGTGACCATTGGAAATATCCACCAATATTTACGCCTTGCTGAATCGAATCGAGTATTGCGTTGAGATGTTTTTCTAAATAAGAAATGCGGCGTAAATCAGTTACCTCACCGCGAACATCTGGGCTGTCTGGATAAGCACAGCCGTTTTCGGTGATGAATACTTGTGGGAGTCTGGAACCAAATTCGTTCTTCCAACGAACTAACATGTTGGTGAGTCCCAGAGGAGTGATCGGCCAACCCATATCAGTCAATTCACCTTGTGGGGTTGAGTCAATCGATAGTCCGAGTAGCGCTGAATTGTCAAACTGCACGGGCTTGCTTGTATCACTCGAGCCAACGCGAGTATCAAAGTAATAATTTATTCCAAGCCAATCGTTCTTAGCCTGGGCCAGTTCCATATCTCCGGGAAGAATTGCATCCATAAACTCAGAACCGTATTCGTCAAGCAATATTTGTGGATACTTTCCATAAAATATGGCGTCCATCCACCAACGATTTTGTACTGCGTCTAGGATCTCGGCTGCGCGCGATTGGATGGGGTCGTTTGGATCGTCAGCGGGGTAATTTGCTTGATTAAGTACAGGACCTATTTTCAGATCGCCCCTCACCGCACGCATTGCATTTACGGCAGTCGCATGTGCGATCACAGTGTGATGGGCAACTTTGAAAGCAGTTGCACGATCCGCAATCCCAGGTGCGTGCACACCTAATCCATGTCCCAGCCAGGCAACACACCAAGGTTCGTTAATCGGTGAGAAATGTTTAACCCGATCTCCAAAATGTTCTGCTACTGCCGCAGCATATTTGCCAAAAGCTGAAACGGTTTCTCGGCTACGCCAACCGCCCTTATTTTCTAAAGCTTGCGGCAAATCCCAATGGTACAAAGTTATGAAAGGAGTTATTCCCTCTGCCAACAATGCGTTGATCAACTTGTCATAGAAGGCAAATCCGCGATTTTCACGTACTTCATCGCCGTTCGGAAATAAGCGGGACCACGAAATTGAGAGACGAAATCCTTTAAGTCCAAGGTGCTTCATTATTTCCACGTCGCCGGGGTAGCGGTGATACATATCGCAAGCGATATCCCCAGTATCGCCTTTCTCTGTTTTGCCTAGCGTGTGAGAGAAGGTGTCCCAAATTGATAGACCCCGGCCATCTTCCTTCGCCGCACCTTCTACTTGGTAGGCGGCCGTCGCAGCACCCCACAAAAAATTATCCGGAAAAGTTCTCATCTCAACCCCTCTTGTACTTATATTTTAATGGACGGGTAAATTAATTAGCCGATGCCCTAACCGCGGCCGCGACCGCTGGTACGACTCTCGGATCAAAAACACTTGGAACAATGAAGTTTGCATTGAGTTGGTCTGGACCAACACATTGTGAGATTGCATTTGCGGCAGCCACCAACATTTTGTCGGTAATTTTGTGGATTCGGCCATCCAGTAAACCACGGAAGATGCCAGGAAAAGCCAAAACATTATTAATCTGGTTTGGATGGTCACTCCTACCTGTGGCCACAACTGCCGCATATTTGCGAGCTATGACTGGATCAATTTCAGGTTCTGGATTAGCCAAAGCAAAAACGATTGAGTTGGCTGCCATCGAAGCGACATCGGATTCGGTTAAGACGTTTGGTGCACTGACGCCAATAAAGATATCTGCCCCAACCATTGCATCCGATAAAGATCCCCTAAACTCCCCTGGGTCGCAATTATCAACGAACCAGGTGCGCATGACATCATCACCAGGCTTGTTCTCGTGGACCAATCCATCCTTATCAAATCCAATAATGTGTTGGGCACCGCTGGCTACCAATAATCGTGCGACGGCGGTTCCGGCGGCACCGGCACCACTCATGACAATTTTGCTCTCGCCCAAATCCTTTTTAACAAATTTNNATATCCAATAATTCACGGAGCCGACGTTCCACTTCGAAACAGCGAGGAGCAGAAATATCTTCAAGGTTAATTCCACCGTATACCGGAGCGATAATTTGAACGGTCCGAATGATCTCATCGACATCCTGAGTGTCTAAGCAGACGGGCCATGCATCCACATCTGCAAAACGTTTAAAGAGTGCGGCTTTCCCCTCCATCACCGGGAGAGCAGCTTCTGGGCCAATATTCCCAAGTCCAAGAACGGCCGATCCGTCCGTTACAACAGCGACGGTATTTCTCTTAATCGTTAGACGCCTGGCGTCTGAAGGATCGGCCGCTATTGCTTGAGAGATGCGAGCAACTCCAGGTGTGTAAGCCCTGGATAAATCATCTCGAGTTTTGAGTGGCACCTTGGAAGTGACTTCAATCTTTCCACCGAGATGTAATAAGAAGGTACGATCGCTTACTTTACGAACAGTAAGTAATGGATTTTCGGAGATCGCAGCTGTGATTCGTTCCGCATGTTCACCATCATGCGCATCGCATGAAACGTCTACAGTTACGCGATCTATAAAGGATTCAACAACATCAAGCGCGGTAATAGATGCACCTGCGGCTGAGATGGCAGCAGTTATCTCAGCGACAGGTTGCGCAGAGGGTGGTCCTTCCACGCGAATTGTTATGGAGTAACCGGGACTAGTCGATGCCATTACACAACTCCATACAATCGGTCTCCAGCGTCGCCGAGTCCAGGGACTATGTAGCCCTTCTCATTTAATTTTTCGTCAAGCGCGGCAGTGACTAAGGTGAGTCTGGCTGGTGAATTCTCGAACTCTTTTTCCAAGGCGGCAACTCCTTCGGGTGAAGCGAGAACGCAGATCATCGTGATATCCATTGCACCAAGGTCAATTAGATAATGAATCGCCGAAATTAAGGTTCCACCCGTGGCTAACATAGGATCGAGAACAAAACACTCGTGGTTGTTGAGATCCTGGGGAAGGCGGTTTGCGTAGGTTTTTGCTTGCAAAGTGTGTTCATCACGGACCATTCCTAGAAATCCAACTTGAACAGAAGGCATCAAACGCACCATACCTTCGAGCATTCCAAGCCCAGCTCGCAAAATCGGGATAACGACCGCGTCAGGCTTTGCCATTACCGCTCCTTGGGCCAGCGCCACAGGAGTCTGTACCGTTACGGGGACGGTCTTCACATCGCGGGTGGCTTCATAGGCCAAGAGGGTGACTATCTCGCCGATTAATTCCCGAAAGATTGAAGAGGGAGTTTCCTGGTTTCGTAGAATTGTTACTTTATGGGTTATAAGTGGATGTTGCGCGACATGGACTTTCACAAGTCCGACTTTACCCGTGGAAATCATCCTTGTCGCCTGTCTCTTTCGGTGGAACGATGTAGGGATGACGGACCATTCAGAGTTTAACGACGATGACTTTGGCGTAATCGCGTGGCGCGAGGATGGATTATGGCGCGCCTCACGTCTGGCAAATACCCGCGACTTTGGTTCCATCATGGATCAACTCAAAGCGCAACAAGGGGAGAACGGTTCGATCGTTCTTATCGCAATAGATGAAGAATTTTTCTTGGTTGCCCGCTGCGTTGGTCATTCAATGCAGATGATGCTCAGCGACGTGACGTATGCATCCGAATATGAAATTGCCGCAGATCTCATAGACGCTCTGGATTTGCCGTTTCCTGAGGATGAAGATGAGCCGCAACCTGGAGGAGATGTCGACCTACTGGCGGATTTTGGGATTAACGCGATGGAACTCGAAGTTATGAGCGATGACTTGGAAATGTATCCCGAGGAACAGATCTCCACGCTTTCTCACAGATTGGGTTTTGGCGAACAATTTGATCAACTCTATGATCGCAATTAATGGTTGATTCGATACCCCTCATGCGCGAGGCGTTAACAATCGCTCGTAGAGCGTTGAGTACTGGTGACGTACCCGTTGGGGCGCTAGTAGTTGATTCGACTGGCGCCATTGTTGGCCGCGGCAACAATTTGCGGGAATTTGATAATGATCCAACTTCGCATGCCGAAATTGTTGCACTGCGTGAGGCAGCAGCGGTGGCGGGAAGCTGGAGACTTGATGATCACACCTTAGTTGTCACTTTAGAACCATGTCCTATGTGTGCCGGTGCTATAGCGCAGTCAAGAATCAAGAGAGTTGTATTCGGCGCGTGGGATGAAAAGGCGGGTGCCGTTGGATCAGTCTGGGACATTTTGCGAGATCCAAGGGCTCCTTATCAAGTCGAGGTGATCGCTGGAGTTCTCGAAGCGGATTGTGTTGAATTACTGCAAGAGTTTTTTAAAGATAAGCGTTAAGGCGTATCCTCACCTCTGGTGGCGTGTCTGAGTGGCCTAAAGAGCACGTCTCGAAAGCGTGTGTTGGGGAGACTCAACCGTGGGTTCAAATCCCACCGCCACCGCCAATTTCATTTTGTTATCCACTTCGTTGCCTAATTGCTACATAAAGATTTCGTACGAGGGATTTAAGATAACTAAGTTTCCATCGGTTTCTCCGACCATACCTTCGGCGCAGATTGTTGAACCAACCTCGACTCCCGTTATTTCGCGACGTCCAATAAATTGCAGGGTAATTCCCCCCGTTTCATCCCAGACCTCTATGTCAACATGTGGCGAAGAGTTGGCCGGAGCATTTCGAATATTGGTAACGTGCCCTTTAACGTGCGCACGATGACGCCACTGCGCAGCAGCGATGGGGTGGATATCTTCGGCAAAATGTCTAGTTTCATCTGCAGAAATCGGAGCGTCTTCTAATCTCCGGGTTTGCGCGATTGGCTGAATTGATTCGACTATATCTGTTGAATGTTCTTCGTGATAATGAATAGGTCGACCCGAAATAATTTTCTCTACATCGAAAGGAATAATTGTTGCAACAACGCGAGGAAGTTGAGAGATAGGCGCTGAAATTGCCTCCGCCGTGCGATCGTGCAATATCCGTCCCAGAAGGCCCGAGTATGCACGTCGTGGCAGCAGGAGTGTCAGTTCAACATCAGGCGAGAGCGTCATACGAATCGCGTAATCCACTGTCGCATTTGCCAATCGGCGATCGGGGCAATCAATAAATTCAATCGAGACATCTGCGAGGGCGGGATTGTTACGCCATGCTTCCTTGATTACTTCAGCGCGCTGATCATCAATAACAAAATGCACGGCGGCGAGCACATGAGGATTGAGTGAACGTGCGTACCGAACTGCCCCCACCGTTGCAATATCAACTGCATCAATTAAAACCGTCACATCATGCCTCGTGATGTTGGTCGCTCGAGATTGATTCTGGTTAATTCTAAGAGCTTGCTGCTCTTTCCGATATTGTCGGTTTAATCGGATCAAAGCCATGGTTGCAACTGGGAAGATTAAAACAATTAACCATGCTCCTTCGGAGAACTTAACAACGGCAAAGATGATTACAACAGCAAATGAAACAGATCCTGACAAGAAGTTGATAAAGAAGCGGCCCCGCCATCCAGCCTCACGCCTAGTCCAATTTCGTTTGGCCATACCGAATCCAGCCATGGTAAAACCTGTGAATACTCCGATTGCGTAGAAGGCGATTAATTTCGCGACATTGGAGCCAACCACCGCAACCAACGTTGCAGAGGCAATCGTTAAAAAGATGATCCCATTTGAGAACACCAGGCGATGTCCGCGTTTTGTAAGTTGACGAGGCAAAAATCCGTCTTCTGCAATGAAGTTCATCAAGAAGGGAAATCCGCTAAAGGGAGTATTAGCGCCAGTGTAAAGAATTAACATAGTGGAAAATTGGACAAAGAGATAGAAGATATGGCCCAGAGCTCCATGCCCAAATACGACATCTGCGATCTGTGAGACCACCGTTGGTGTTCCACTTGTGTATGGGAGGGCATGAGTTGCTTTGGCAAAGAATGAAATGCCAAGCACCATACAACCCAAAATGCTAGCCATAATTACCGTCGTACGCCGAGCATTATTTCCTTCCGGAGATTTGAAAAGTGAAACTCCGTTTGAAATAGCTTCAAGCCCCGTCAGCGAAGAGCCTCCATTTGCAAAAGCTTTCAGAAGAATAAAAATGGATGCAAATGTTATGAGTTGCTGAGAGTGGCCGTATCCAACATTTCCAGCGTTAACTGCAACATGGTGCAAAGTGTGATGGAATTCGCGCCAGGTTCCTGCCGCAATGATCGCCAACACGGCTGTAATGAATAGGTATGTTGGTGCGGCAAAAAGACGTCCGGCTTCTTTAACACCCTTGAGATTTCCGTAAAACAGGAAAGCGATTACGCCTAGGGTGATTAACTTCTGAGTAGACGTTGAAGAGAGGGCTGGGAAGGCAGAAGCGAGTGCCGACGTCCCCGCAGCTGTCTGAACTGCGACAGTCACTATGTAATCCAACATCAGTGCGACTGCTGCGATCTGAGCAATGACGACACCAAAGTTATCTCGGGCAACTACGTAGGAGCCACCAGTCTTTGTATAAGCCATCACAACTTCGCGATAAGAGAGCGTGACAATAAGTAGAACGGCTATGACAACTAAAGTCATAGGCATCAGGATGTTGTATCCAGATAATCCAAACGCGGGAAGGAGATATATAAGAATATTTTCTGTTCCATAAGCTGCGGAAGAGATGCAATCCGAAGACAAAACGCCGAGTGCAAATACTTTACTCAACCGTTGGTGTGAGAGCGTATGTCGGTTAAGAGGTTTTCCCAGAAATGCCTTTTTAATTTTGTAAGAAAGTGGGTCTTTTAGGTGAGCATGTTCCTGTAAGACCATTGGCTGCGGAGCATCATCTATCCAAGCTTTTGGCACGATTACCTTCTTCTTTATTAAGACCCGAACAATAAATCAGGAACAGTCCATTATTTTAGGGTGGAAAACCGCCAAAGAGTTATTACAAGTCGGAAAAAGACCAATTTTATCTTAATATGACCCTAGTTATCCGAATAAACCTTTATCTGTCCAGAATAGCAAGCAACCCAGACATTATTGGTCGGAGAATCGTAAGAAACTCCTATCGGGTCTTTGCAAGCTGAAATTGTTTGTAGGACTTTCATATCACTAGTACGAACCTTTGACATTGTTCCACTTTCAAAATTTACGACGAATAGCGAAGTGCCATCAGAGGAGATTGCGAGGCTACGGGCCGCCTTTCCGGTTTTAACGGTGACCCCTGCTTTATGCTTCGTCAAATTCCAAGATGTAACTCGACCAGATAAATTTAGAGTCGCATATAACATTGAATTATCTGGTGATAAAACTATTGCTCGCGGATTGCTTCCGATTGGAATATATGTGACAGCGAAGTTATTGAGATTGATGACGTGGATTCTATTTCCACCCATTTCAGCCACATATGCGGTTGTGGAATCTTTCGAAATCGTAATCCCGCGCGGGTAAGCTCCGATATAAATATTCTTAACTACCTTCTGAGCGGCGATCGATATCACATTGAGAGTGTATGAACACCAATCCGTTACCAATATATATTTGTTGTCTGGAGTAACTTCAACAACTTTTGGGACCGAGCCAACGGGATAAACAGCATCTATCGTGTAGTTACTTCGATTGATGCGATAGACAAAACTCTTATCAAAACCAGACGCCGGTGAACACGTGTCGTGTCCCTCCTTGTTATACCCCTTGCCATACATCGAATAGTTAGTGACGTATAAATACTTACCATCTGGTGAAAATGATCCCTCCACAGGAGCGCCTTTGTAGATACCGGCAGTTGTTGAATAGCCAAAATCTTTTAGTGAAACGGAATCCGGGATGGTTTTTAGTAGCGCGAAAGTTTTTGCATCATAAATCGTAATCGAGTGACGATACATCATGTTTTGCGCGCTCACCACGCCATCTTCCGATGAGCGAACAGATTTTGGCGAGATATTTCCGTTGATTGTCTTTATCAATTTCATGGTGGTTTGGCTGGCGACGACGGCGCCGGGGGCCATCGTGGTAACTGCAGTGAGCGAAACAGTTAAAAGAAAGATTCCCAGACGCATCCGCATCTGTTGACTCTAATCGGATTTCGAACCTTCAAAAAACACCTTATTGCTCGAGTTTGGCGCATGGCCAACTTTGGAAGGAAGTGCCGAGGCGGGAGCGGAGGATGAGGGATTTGAACCCTCGAAAGGTTGCCCTTTACACGCTTTCCAAGCGTGCGCACTCGGCCACTATGCGAATCCTCCATGGCTCGTGATTACGGGCCAGGGGAGAAGGGTATCGGTCTTAGAAACTATGATTACCCACAGATCCTCCGTGCGGCGTTACCGTACTGAACTCCCCCAGGACCGGAAGGTAGCAAGGGTAGGTGCGCTCTGGCGGGTGTGCGGAGGGTCCCTCAATTAGCAGTTACAAACAGTTACGAAGGAGAACGGTGTCTCTCGCTCTATATAGGAAATATCGCCCCTCGACCTTCGCTGAGGTTATTGGGCAAGAGCATGTGACCCAACCGCTTTCCAATGCTTTGGCTGCTGGCAAAATTCATCATGCATACCTCTTTAGTGGACCACGCGGATGTGGCAAAACATCTAGCGCTCGCATCATGGCCCGCTCCCTCAATTGTGAAAATGGTCCAACTCCTATTCCTTGTGGAGTCTGTCAATCTTGTACTGATCTTGTTGCAAACGGACCCGGCTCTATTGATGTGATGGAATTGGATGCCGCCACCCATGGGCTCGTCGATGATGCCCGCGATCTTCGAGACAAAGCCTTCTTCGCCCCAGTCCAGTCTCGCTACAAGATTTATATTATTGATGAAGCGCATCAACTTGGACCCGGCGCCGCAAACGCACTACTCAAAGTCGTTGAAGAGCCGCCACCTCATGTCATCTTTATATTCGCCACAACAGAGCCAGATAAATTAATTTCAACAATTCGATCTCGGACGCACCATTATCCATTTCGGTTAGTGCCCCCTGGAATTCTTAGCGCGCATCTAGAAAAGATTTGTGAGCTTGAAGGAATCAAAGTCGCTAAGGGTGTCATTCCGCTGGTGGTGCGCTCAAGTGGCGGATCAGTTCGAGACGCGCTCTCGGTTTTAGGTCAACTTTTGGCCGGTGCAGGTGCCGATGGAGTCACATACGAGATTGCCATTCAACTTCTAGGATTCACTGATGGAGCGCTCTTAGATGAGGCAGTCGACGCGCTTGCCGCAAGAGATAGCACCACAATTTTTAATACGATAGATAAAGTTATTGAATCGGGTTTGGACCCGAGGCGTTTTACTCAGGACTTTTTGGAGCGGCTACGCGACTTAATTATTGTCGGTGCAGTGAAAGACAACGTCGGACATGTGCTCCGTGATTTTCCCGATGATCAACTCGATCGAATGCGAACACAAGCGAACTTAATCGGTGCCGCAACTTTGATTCGTGCCGCAGATATAACTTCCTTAGGTTTGACAGAAATGCGAGGCGCAACGGCGCCACGATTGATCCTTGAGCTCATTTGTGGTCGTATTTTGTTACCCACGGGTGATGACGCGGCGCTGGTTGCTCGAGTAGAACGGTTAGAACGCGGCGTTAATCTCGTTTCGCAAACACCCATCGTTACACAAACACTTCCCATATTAGAACCTAAAACCGTGACGGATGTAGCGTCGACAGTTCCAATAGTTAAGAAGCCAATTCGAGCAGCAGCCCCGGAACCATCAACAACTCAGCCCGTGGGTCCTATCGACATTGCAGCACTCCGGCGCTTGTGGCCCGATGTCATCGAGAACGTAAAAAAGCGTCGACGCCTGACCTGGTCATTGCTTTCTGCAAGCGCGCAAGTATTGGCGGTTGATGACGCCGCAATCACTATAGGAATTGTTAATGCTGGTGCGCGCGATTCTTTTGTGCGCAGCGGTAGCGAAGAAATTCTTGCAGCGGCATTTCAAGATGTAACAGGACTTGTCCGTAAGATGGATCTTGTTGTGGATCCCTCTATTAGCGCGCCGCAATATGAACGAACCACAGAAGAGGCGACGGATGAAGATCAACTTTCGGGTACCGCGCTACTTGCCCGAGAACTTGGCGCCCAAGTGATTAAGGAATTTGAACGTTGATGTATGAGGGAGCGATTCAGGATTTGATCGATGAACTCGGGCGCCTACCGGGAATCGGACCTAAGTCAGCGCAGCGCATCGCCTTTCACATTATTCAGTCCGAGCGGGTTGACGTTTCGCGTCTTGCCGACGTCCTTCGAACCGTAAAAGAGCGCGTTAAGTTCTGCATCGAATGCGGCAATATTTCGGAAGAAGATTTATGTCGCATCTGCCGCGACCCGAGACGAGATAATTCTTTGATTTGCGTCGTTGAAGAGAGCAAAGATGTGATGGCCATCGAAAAAACTCGCGAATTTCGTGGCAAGTACCACGTCCTCGGAGGAGCTATCTCGCCCATTGATGGTATTGGTCCAGAGAACTTACGGATCAGGGAGTTGATGGCGCGCCTGGCAGATACTGATATTCAAGAGTTAATCATTGCCACAGACCCCAACTTGGAGGGTGAGGCGACGGCTTCGTACCTGATTCGCCAGATTAAACCGCTAGGGATCAAAGTAAGTCGACTGGCTTCAGGTCTACCTGTTGGCGGAGATCTCGAATACGCCGACGAAGTAACCCTAGGGCGCGCCTTTGAAGGGCGAAGGACGGTTGAGTAGGAATTATCTCAATATTTAAGATGTTTGAGCGTCTTATATATTAAGACAAATCTCATGCAGCACTCTTTCTATGTCAAAGTTCTCGCATGGGTTTAATTGTCCAGAAATATGGTGGCTCCTCCGTTGCCGATGCCGAAGGCCTGAAACGGGTCGCGGGTCGCATCGTGGCTACGAAAAAAGCTGGACATCAAGTAGTGGTGGTTGTTTCTGCAATGGGAGACACCACGGATGAGTTAATTGAACTCGCAAATCAAGTGACCCCCATGCCTTCTGGCCGTGAGTTAGATATGTTGCTGACCGCTGGAGAGCGCATTTCGATGGCGTTGCTCGCTATGGCAATTGGAAATCTAGGACATGAGGCGATGTCATTTACCGGTTCACAAGCTGGTGTAATTACTGACTCCACTCACGGCAAAGCCCGCATTATCGATGTCGCTCCGGGTCGGATTAGAGAAGCTCTCGAAGGTGGGCACATTGCAATCGTCGCTGGATTCCAAGGAGTTTCGCAAGATACCAATGACGTGACAACTCTCGGTCGCGGTGGTTCAGACACCACAGCTGTTGCGCTCGCAGCAGCGCTCGATGCAGATGTATGTGAGATTTATACCGACGTCGATGGCGTCTATTCTGCTGATCCGCGCGTTGTACCAACTGCGCGCAAACTCACAACCGTTACTTACGAAGAAATGCTCGAGCTCGCCGCGAGCGGCGCCAAGGTTTTGCACTTGCGATGCGTTGAGTATGCACGTCGTTTCAACCTTCCCATTCACGTTCGTTCATCGTTTTCAAATTTAGAAGGTACCTGGATCGTTAAGGATCACCCCGAGGGAGCAGAGGATATGGAACAAGCAATCATTAGTGGAATAGCCCACGACAAGACCGAAGCGAAGATCACTATTGTCGGTGTTCCTGATCGCACTGGAGTTGCGGCACGAATATTCCAGGCAATCGCGGATGCCGCTATCAATATCGATATGATCGTTCAGAATGTGTCGGCCGCGGCGACCGGATTAACTGATATTTCATTCACACTACCCAAGAGTGATGGTGCAGAAGCGACCGTGTTGCTCAAAGAGATTCAAGGAGAGATCGGTTTTGCCCAACTCTTATACGATGACCAAGTCGGCAAACTTTCACTCGTCGGTGCTGGAATGCGCTCGCACCCTGGTGTTACCGCCACCTTCTTTGCCTGTCTTGCCGATGCGGGCCTAAATATTGAAATGATTTCGACCTCAGAAATCCGTATCTCTGTCATAGTTCGCGACACCGATCTTGAAAAGGGCGTTAAAGCCGCCCACTCAGCTTTTGAACTAGACACTACCGACGAAGCGGTTGTATATGGAGGGACTGGACGATGAGTAAGAAACCATCACTTGCAGTAGTTGGCGCCACCGGCGCTGTTGGAACCGTCATGCTCGATATCTTGAGTAAACGTCCTAATGTCTACGGCGAAATCCGTTTGATTGCCTCCGCTCGTAGCGCTGGTAAAAAGCTAATGTGTCGGGGAGAAGAACTGACAGTGGTGCCAATTTCACCTGAAGCCTTTGATGGCATTGATATTGCTATGTTTGATACGCCTGATGAAATTGCTGGTGAATGGGCTCCGATCGCTGTTGCGCGCGGAGCAGTGGTCGTGGATAACTCAACATATTTCCGGATGGACGACCAAGTCCCGCTAGTCGTAGTCGAAATCAATCCAGAAGCGATCAAGGATCGCCCCAAGGGCATCATCTCAAATCCAAATTGCACCACCATGACGATGATCGTCGCCATGGGCGCTCTGCATAAGGAATACGGCCTCAAGGAGATATTTGTGTCTTCCTACCAGGCCGTTTCAGGTATGGGTGTTACGGGTCCAGAAACGCTACGAAATCAGATTTCGGCAGTTGCTGGAACTCATCTTGGCGAGCAACCAGGTGACCTTCGTACGGTTATAAAAGATTTCGGTGTCTTTCCCGCACCACTCGCCCTCAACGTTATTCCTTGGGCTGGATCGCTGAAGGCCGATGGTTATTCATCTGAGGAAACGAAGGTTCGTTTCGAGTCCCGCAAGATTTTAGGACTTCCCAATCTCAAAGTTGCAGTGACGTGTGTGCGAGTTCCAGTAATTACAACTCACTCGTTGGCTGTGCATGCAGTATTTGAAACTGAAGTAACTCGTGCAGGTGCGCAAGCCTTACTGAAAAATTCAGCCGGAATCGAGTTGCTTGATGACCCAGAGAATGGCATCTGGCCAACGCCTGCAGATGTTGTCAACACAGATCCCACATGGGTAGGACGTGTTCGCCGTTCATTTGATGATGATCATGCCCTTGATCTCTTTATGTGTGGCGACAACCTTCGTAAGGGTGCTGCACTAAATACTGCGCAGATCGCAGAGTTAGTCGCGGCTGAATTCAGTAATTAATGTCGGAACATACCTCTGATTTAGTAACGGCCCGACGTTGGGCCCGTGAGATTTTGGGTGGCCAAAATCCCGCAAAGTACTATTTGGCCCCACAGAATTTTGTAGCAGCATACAGAAGCGACAAATCTTTTTCATTTTTGATTGATGGGGATAATTTTTATAGTCAGATGTACGGTCCAAACCCTCATTTCGATGAAAGATGTATCTGGTTATCTGTTACAGGTAGCGAGCCGGATCTCTCGGGGAAGATGGTTAGCGGACGGGGTTTCCAATTCTGGGAAGCGCCAACTTCTCAGCGAGCCTCGCACATCGAACTTCTCACAAATGGGGATGAGATTAATGCAATCATCGCAGAACACGCGCCAGATTCCTCGGTTCATCCCGGAGATCCCGAGGAGGTGTTTTGGGGTGGCGTTAGAAACGAAGAGAAAGAATTGGTAGCCCTTGCGGGCTTGGTTAAATGGCAATCTGGTTTTCATGTGATGGTTTCTGTTGTAACTCGATTGCAAGATCGGGGCAAAGGTTACGCAACTCTTCTTGCTGAAGGAATGATTTCGGAAGCACATTCATCCGGGATCGCTGAAATTGGTCTTGGAGTACGAACGACAAACACTGCGGCGCAGCGGGTTTATGAAAAAGCAGGTTTCAAGAATTTAGCTGACTTTACAAACTACGGTCGAGAGTAATCAGTGATACTTCAGGAGGAGACGCCACGCGAATTCGTGCAAATGGTGAGGTACCCATACCAGCGGAAACATTGAGCCATGGCTCGTCTCCAACTTTTGAGACCCCTCTAGCTCGAGAATTTGGGAGATCGCAATTTGTAGTGAGCGCCTTGGAACCGCCAAACCAAGGAAGTCTGACCTGACCACCGTGTGTGTGTCCCGCAAAAATCACGTCGAGTTGGTCGGCGGACATCGCCTCCAGAATTCGAAGATACGGAGCGTGTGTAACACCAACTGCTAAATCACAATCTGCAGGCTCTCCAGCGACTAAAGAATAGTTATCGAGTTCGAGATGAGCATCATCTGTACCGCGAAACTCGATTGTGGTGCCCTTAATTGTCAAGAGAGATCTCTGGTGGTTGAGGTCCTTCCATCCATATTTAATTAATCCGCCTCGAAGATCTTCAAAAGGCAATTGATCTCCGAGGATGCGCTTCCCGTGATCTTTGAATAGATAGGAGAATGGGTTCTTTATCTGAGGCTCGTAATAGTCGTTGGATCCAAATACGAAGACCCCGGGCAGTTTTAGGAGTTCGCCCAGTGCATCCAAGACGGCTGGAACAGCGGCCTTATCTGCCAAGAAATCACCAGTGCTTATAACAAGGTCGGGTTTGAGTGATGCAAGACTTTTAATATCTGCAATCTCTTTGCGCCTAGTCGGGGTCAAATGCAGATCAGAAAAGTGCAGAATTCGAATTGCGGAGTGACCCAGTGGGAGCACAGGCAAAGTTGCTTCGCGTAGTCGGTAACTCATAGGCATGAGAAGATACCCCTATGGGACTCAAAGAGGTACTTCAGGGCGATCTCACTGAGGCAATTCGCTCCCGCGATGAGCTCAAATCTGGGACCATCCGAATGGTTTTGACTGCGATCACTAATGAGGAAGTCTCTGGCAAGACGGCGCGAACGCTCACCGAGCCCGAGATCATCACCGTTCTATCCCGTGAGTCAAAGAAGCGTCGTGAAGCGGCGGAGGCATTTGCGGATGGAGGGCGGCCAGATCGGGCGGAACGCGAAAAACTTGAAGGTGAATTCATCGTCACCTATTTGCCAACCCAGTTATCTGAAGAGGAAATCAAAAAGTTGATTCAATCGGCAATTGCGGAATCAGGCGCGTCAGGTCCGACCGGAATGGGCCAAGTTATGAAAATCGTTTCACCCAAAATTGCTGGAAAGGCCGACGGAGGCACCGTTTCTGCGCTGGTCAAGGCCGCGCTTACAGGAGGTAATTAATGTCATCAATCACGAAATTTGAATACGTCACGGTCCCACTACTGACTCATGCGACGAAGCAAATTTTGGATAATTGGGGCTCCGAAGGTTGGGAACTCGTCCAAGTCATTCCCGCTCCGGGCGGCGGAGATAATTTAGTTGCCTATATGAAAAGGGTGGTTGCGTAAATGGATGTTCGTGCCAAGTTAGCCGAGTTAAATCTCAAACTTCCAATTGCGGCGCTTCCTGTAGCCGCATATGTACCTGCCGTGCGAACTGGCAATTTAGTTTTTACTGCAGGTCAACTTCCGTTGGTAGATGGAAAAATTCCATTTACTGGAAAGGTGGGTGGCCCAGTCACTCCCGAGCAGGCCAAAGAGATGGCTGAGGTCTGCATACTCAATGCACTCGCAGCCGTCGAACTAGTTGCCCCAGTGGATTCAATCGTGAAGGTCGTACGGGTGGTGGGGTATGTGAATGGAGTTCCGGGATTTATTGCCGCACCCGGGGTAGTCAACGGAGCCTCTGAAGTTCTCATCCATATCTTTGGGGATGCGAATGGTAAACATGCCCGAAGCGCATTTGGTGTTGCTGAACTTCCCTTGGACGCCCCGGTAGAGATCGAACTCACAGTCGAAGTGGCTTAACCCGAGTTTGCTGACACTCCCGGTGGGGGCCGTCTGTAAAATGTGTAAAGAAATATCTTGTGAATAGTTAACTTTTCTTGAGTGAACCTCTATCTTTACTTGAGAGTATTAATTAAAGTGCTTTCATGAATATTCGTCGCGCCTTAATAATCGTCTCTTCACTTGCCATCACCGCCAATTTGACTGCTGCTGTTTACGCCGATCAATCCTCATCTCAATCAGCAGGCAGTCATACTTTCCAATATGTAGGTTTCCGTTCAGATGGATTCCCAGTTCTCGATTCACAGCAACAGGGAAATTTCAATAACGACAACGGTGGAAACGGCAATGGGAACTTGTCCGATGGCCAATCGTCACAAGGCAACTCCCAAGGTGGAGATCAAGGTAATTTAGCTAACTTTGCTTCAAATTTAAGCAACACATTTAGAAAGGGATTTAGCCTCCCCGTCGGCTCTCCGGCACCGAGTCCGATTTATTGCCACGGTACTTGCACAACTTTAACTGGAACTATTTCTCTGATTCCAGTGTTTGTTGGCGGATGGTCCGGTACCGACGTCACAACATGGAATTCGGTCCTAGGCAATATTGTTACCTCACTCGGAAGTGGATCGGCAAATTCAGTTGCGCTCGCTGGTCATGTATTTAATACGACCAGCCTTTATTACACGAGCCAAGGATTGACGCCACCTTCGTTGCAGTGGGTAGCTAACACAACCGTCACAGATCCGACGGTTACTAATGTGAGTGACTCCGGCGTTGCAACAGAGATCAATACATTTATTGCAGCAAACCCGGCGATCGTTCCAACCGGGACGACCCCGGTTTATATCTATATTGGTGCCAAGACCACGCTACTTACTAGTGGATTCGGAACTAGTTATTGCGGATGGCACTCATATGGACTTGGATCAGGATCCAGTGTGCCATTCATTGCCTTCCAGGATTTCACTTCAACTTACTACCATACATGCGCCGCTCAAACATCCACACCAAATGGAAATGTCGGATTGGACTCTATGGCAAGTGTTTTGGTTCATGAAGTTGATGAGACCCTTACCGATCCATACTTCTCCGGTTGGCTTGACTCTTCGGGCTACGAAAGCGCAGATAAGTGTGCATGGATATGGGGGCCACTTCAGAAGATCGGATCAGCTCGCTACGACATTACGCTCGGTTCTCTGAACTATCTCATCCAGACCAATTGGCTAGAAAATAATCTAGTCACCGTAAGTGGATCAGGTACCGGAAAGGCCTGCTCAATCGCTGGCTAATTACTCACTATCAAAAAAATATTAACGTCCGCGCTTTGAAACGCGCTCGACGTCGATTACTAGTACGGCGCGCGGCTCGAGCTTTACCCAGCCGCGTGCCGCGAAATCTGCGAGCGCTTTATTGACGGTTTCTCGGGACGCTCCAACTAATTGTGCAAGTTCCTCTTGGGTGAGGTCGTGATTGACGTGCAGGCCGTCCTCTTTCTGAATACCAAATCGTTCCCCCAAATCAATGATTGCTTTTGCAACTCGGCCGGGGACATCGGCAAAAACCAGGTCAGCCAAAATTTCGTTTGATTTGCGTAACCGTTGAGCCAAGCGGCGAAGAAGTTCGAGTGAAGTTTGTGGATTGGAGGTGACAAGTCCGATAACTGCCTCATGAGCGAGTGAAACCAACCGAGCATCTGTTACTGCGGTTGCGGTGGAAGTGCGAGGTTCTGGATCAAAAAGTGAGAGTTCGCCGAACATTTCTCCTGGCCCGAGTATTGAAAGCAAATTTTCGCGGCCATCGCCGCTCGTTGTTCCAAGTTTGATCTTGCCATGAACGACTACATAGAGTCGATCACCCTCTTGACCCTCTTTAAAAAGAACCTGACCCTTATTAAGTTTCACTGCCACCATGGATTGGCGGAGTTCGTGCGCAGCTATGTCGTCTAGTGCGCTGAAGAGCGGTGCTTTACGAATAATGAGTTCGTCATCTTTATTAGTCACGGTCAGACCCTACAGCCAGACCCCACCTCGCTCCAACAGACGAGTCATGGGCAATCCTCTAGGCTTATAAAGTGCACGCGATTAATGTGGATCACGAATCCTTCCCCGAGAAGAGACGCCGTGCTCAAAGAATGTACCGGGTGCTGACCAAGCGCTATCCCGATGTGAAGTGCGAGTTAGATTTCCAGACCCCCTTTCAACTTTTAGTAGCGACGGTTCTCTCCGCACAATGCACCGACAAACGCGTCAATCAAGTGACCCCCGCTCTATATAAAAGGTATGGCTCGCCTCGAAAAATGGCGGCGGCTCCAATTCTTGAGCTAGAGGAGTTAATTCACTCTGTCGGTTTTTTTCACACCAAGGCGCAGAACATAAAGGGACTAAGCCAACTATTGATAACTGAATATGGTTCCAAGGTTCCAGAAACCCTCGAAAAATTAATCACCCTTCCTGGAGTGGGTCGGAAAACAGCAAATGTCGTTTTAGGTCACGCCTTTGGCATTCCTGGCATCACGGTAGATACCCATTTCGGTCGTTTGAGTCGAATGTTTGGTTGGAGTAATTCATTAGACCCAGTCAAGGTTGAGCATGAAGTGGGAGCCTTAATTCCGCAATCTGAGTGGACCGAACTTTCACAGCGAATGATCTGGCACGGTCGACGTATCTGTCATTCTCGAAAACCTGCGTGTGGCGCCTGTCCGTTGGCGACTCTCTGTCCTTCTTATGGAATTGGTGAAGTCGATAAGATCAAGGCGTTAGCACTAGTCAAGAAAGATGAGGCCTTTAGATGAAACGAATTCTGCTCTTGGCACTTATTCTTTCCAGTGTTCCATTTACCGCGCAGGCAAGCACAGGGGTGGTCGCCGGTTGTCAAACAATTGCGGTTGCCAAAAGCGCGACCAAAGGAATTTCTTTGCCTTGTTTAGATAACAAGTCACACATTACTTACCAAGAGATCCGAGGTCCCGTTGTCGTCAACGTCTTTGGTTCTTGGTGCGAACCATGTAATCAGGAGATCCCGCACTTTCTACAACTTCAAGCGCTCCACAAGGTCGCCATTGTTGGAATTGATGTCGAAGAAACCAATATGCAAGCCGGTCGCAATTTTGTTATCAAAAAGGGCATCACTTGGCCGATTCTTTACGATACGACTAGCGTAACCCGCGGAATTTTTGGTTTGGGGGTTCCGGTCACCTGGTTTATCGATGCGAAAGGTAAAGTCACTTACAAACAGATCGGTGTGATCACCTCAACGGCGGAGTTAAAGTCAGAGGTCACGAAGTATTTGAAGATCAAATTATGAAGAATTGGGTGGATGCGGTCTTTATCGTGGCCACAATCATCTCCTTTTACCGTGGCTGGAAGGCTGGACTCGTATCGACGCTCTTGACCTTTATCGGTTATATCGGCGGGGGCCTTCTCGGGCTAATTTTTGGACTAGATCACTTTCACTCTCACGGTGTATCAAAGTTCTTATTTCTCTTTTTCGCAGTCACGGTCGGCTCCGCACTCGGAGAGGTGATATTTAGAAATTTTGGAAAGTTATTCCATGACAAGATCCTCTTTGCCCCGTTGACTTGGATTGATTCAGTCTTAGGCGCCGCTTTCTCGATACTTCGGACGCTGATCATGTTGGTAATTCTGGGACACCTGCTATTAATAACTCCTTGGAACTGGGTTCATGATATTCCGAAAAGTGAGATCTATGGGAAACTTAACGCTCGGGCGCCGGCAATCATCTCTGATATCACTAAGCGTGCACAGGCCGAAATTCACTAACAAGTCACAGGTATTCACCAGAGCTATCTAAGTTACGACGCCTACTATCTGGCACATGATAAAAAAATCTCTTGCCAGCGCGTTGGCCACAGTTGTTATCGCTTCAATCTCGGTGGCAGGTGCACAAGCCGCTACCTCCACTAATACTCCGAACGGACTTTGCACTAAGTCTGGCGCCGTAACCACAATCAGCGGCAAATCATATATTTGTACCAAAGTTCTGAGCGGCAAACTTGTTTGGATAACCGGCTCTGCATCACCGTCGGTTGGTGGTGGCAAGCCACAGATTAGTGGCGGCGCTAACGGTGAAGGTGGTTCCGAAGGTGTTGGCAATCAAGGGGAAGAGCAAGGTTCGGAAGGAGGCGCTCGCCAAGCTGGGTTGATCAAGTACAACGCCTGTCTTGTTGCTCATGGAGGAACTGCACTCGTTAGATTAGGAAAGGCTTCTGGCGTAAAACCAGCGAACAGCGCAATTCAAACCAAAGCTATCGCGGCCTGCACTTCCCTTGCGCCAAAGTTGCGCCCACGAGGAGATAACTAGTTTTAATCTTCAGACTTACCGCTCTTTAACCCTTCGCCGATCAGTTTCATAATATTTGGATCGGCAAGGGTCGTTGAGTCTCCGACGCTCCGATTTTCGGCGACATCGCGAAGTAAACGTCGCATAATTTTTCCGCTGCGAGTTTTCGGAAGTTCGTTAACAACGAGGATCTGCTTAGGACGTGCAATCGCACCAATTTCTTTAGTGACATGTGCTTTTAGATCCTTGATTAACTCATCGCCCCCAACACTTGGAACACCTCCGCGCAAGATAACAAAGGCAACAATTGCTTGTCCGGTCATCTCATCATTTGCTCCAACAACCGCCGCCTCGGCAACATTGTGATGAGACACTAACGAAGACTCAACTTCTGTTGTGGAGATGCGGTGGCCTGAAACATTCATGACATCATCAACTCGACCCAATAACCAGATCGCTCCATCTTCATCTAGCTTTGCGCCATCACCAGCAAAATATAATCCTGGAAAACGGGACCAATACGTCTCTTGATAACGTTCTGGCTCTCCCCAAATTCCACGCAACATTGATGGCCAGGGTTCCGTAAGTACTAAGTATCCGCCTTTACCGTTTTCAACTTCATGGCCCTCATCATCAACAACTTTGGCAACGATTCCGGGAAGCGCAGCCATTGCAGATCCAGGTTTGGTAACTGTCACTCCGGGTAGTGGCGAAATCATTAAGCCACCAGTTTCTGTCTGCCACCAGGTATCAACTATCGGACAGTGGTTTTCACCAATAACTTGCCGGTACCACATCCAGGCCTCTGGATTAATCGGTTCGCCGACAGAGCCCAAAAGACGGATGGAAGTTAAGTCACTATCTGCAGGAAATTCTTCTCCCCATTTCATCCAGGTACGAATCAGAGTTGGCGCAGTATAAAGAATTGAAACTTTATATTTTTCGATGAGTTGAAAAAGTCGATGCTTCGTTGGAGTATCTGGAGTTCCCTCATACATCACCTGAGTTGCCCCATTAATCATCGGCCCGTAAACGACATATGAGTGTCCGGTAATCCAGCCGATGTCGGCAGTACACCAATAGACATCACTCTCTGCTTTTAAATCGAAGACCGCGCGGTGTGTATATGCCGTTTGAGTTAAGTATCCGCCCGTTGTGTGAAAAATCCCTTTAGGTTTGGCGGTCGTTCCCGATGTGTAAAGAATAAAAAGGACATGTTCTGAGTCAAAGTTTTCAGCAACATGCTCTGGTTTTTGACGATCCACAATTTCATGCCACCAGATATCTCGACCTGTTGTCCACTCGGTTTCTTGGCCAGTTCGTTTCACTACTAAAACATTCTTCACATTGTGATTTGGACGGCTTAGCGCCTCATCAACAACAGGCTTCAGCGGAAAGGGCGAACCTTTTCGAAATCCACCGTCAGATGTAATAACTAACGTGGCATCCGCATCTTGAATCCGGCTTATAAGAGCATCAGCGCTGAACCCGCCAAAGACAACTGAATGAGCAGCCCCAATTCGTGCGCACGCCAACATTGCTACGGCTGCCTCCGGAATCATTGGCATGTAAATTGCCACCCGGTCTCCGGCTTTAATACCTAGTTCAAGGAGCGCGTTTGCTGCTTTCTTAACATCATGAAGCATCTCTGCATAGGTAATTGTTCGGGTATCGCCAGGTTCACCTTCGAAATAAAAGGCGACGCGATCTCCACGGCCTGCTAGGACGTGAACATCTAGGCAGTTATAGGAGGCATTGATTTTTCCGCCCACGAACCATTTGGCGTCGGGGACCTCCCATTCCAAGACTTGCTCCCATTTCTTAGCCCAGTGCAAGTTCTCGGCTTCTTTGGCCCAGAAGGCTAAGCGATCACTCGCCGCCTCAACATAGAGCGCAGCGGACGCGTTTGCCTGGGCTGCGAATTCAGGGCTAGGTGGAAATGTCCGATTTTCGTGCGAGAGGTTTTCCAATGAGCTCATATCGGTGAGGTTACCTCGGCGCTTGCGCTCTCACAAGGAAGCCTCCACTAAAAATTGCGATGATAAAAAATCTGTGATTTTCCTGTGACGCATCCCACATTTTGCGAAGCGGGCGAGCATACTATTTCTGGGCCGTCAGAGTCGATGGCTGCACGTTATTCAATAGGGAGAATCAGATATGGCAAATGATCGCATGGTTGCTAATCCAGCACCGTTAGGCCTAGCCGCATTCGGTATCACAACCTTCTTGCTGAGTAGTTCAAATGCCGGGTTATGGCACGGTGTTGGCGGCGTTGCGGTAATGGGAACGGCGCTCTTTTATGGCGGAATTGTCGGATTGATAGTCTCCATTATGGAGTTCATCCGTGGAGATGCCATTGGGGCAACATTTTTCGGCTCGTTTGGGGCTTTTTGGCTCTCACTTTGGTATTGGATGAGCCACCCAGCCAGTCAAGCACCCGGATCGCTAGGAGTTTTCATCATGTGCTTTGCCTTCGGCGCCTTCGTAATGTGGATGGCGGTCATGAAGCGGAGCATGCATCACAACCTCTTTGGTTTCCTACTCACGCTGACCCTCATCTTCTTGGCCTACGGTGATTGGGCTGGGGGCCATTCAGGTTCGGTCAAGATAGGCGGATGGCTTGGAATCCTTACCGCCGTCGTCGCGCTATATATGGCCGCGAAGGCGCTCATCAATGAAGAGTATGGAAGAGAGTTACTTCCTTAAACCAATAACAGTATCCACAACCGGGCCGACTCCACACAGTGGGGGTCGGCTTCGGTTGTATTGTCCTGAATTCACGTAATTTCACCGACCTAAAGCAAAGCTGCCTCAGAGATCTGAAGCAGCGAAAGACAAAGGGGGCAACGTGTTTTCAATACTCAATGGCGCTTTTAAGGTCATCGCACATCTACATACTCTTGAGATCGCAGGACGCTGGCTATTGCGAGGGGGTCACGCTATGGCGCACTCAAACTTCGGTTTATTGGGAATCGACCGAATATTGAGCCATTTTGGAATTAATTAGCTCGGAAGAACCGAATTCCCCGCGGGTTTTCCAATCCGCCCCGAAATGTGGTGGGATTAGCCGTAAGCAAGACAGCCTGACCCAGCGTTGAGCCAGTGGCGTCGCACTTACTGCCATTCATGACATCACCGCCCACTACATCATCAGGAGAACATCACACATGCCAATCGCAACCCCGGAAATTTATGCACAAATGTTGGACCGCGCGAAGGCCGGCGCCTTTGCCTACCCAGCGATTAACGTCTCGTCATCTCAGACGCTCATTGGTGCGATCCGCGGATTCGCTGAAGCAGAATCAGATGGAATCATCCAGATCTCTTGGGGCGGAGCGGAATACCTATCTGGATCTACTGTAAAGAATATGGTGGACGGTGCAGTAGCACTTGCCGAGTTTGCGCATATTGTTGCAAAGAATTACAACGTCAATATTGGAATTCACACCGATCATTGCCCTGCCGAAAAACTCGATGGTTTTATGCGCCCGCTCCTAGCGTTTGGTGCGGACCGAGTTAAGTCGGGTAAAGCTCCACTTTTTAATTCTCATATGTGGGATGGCTCGGCCGTGTCGATGACGGAAAACATGACCATTGCAAAAGAGTTGTTAGAAAAGTCCAAAGCAGCAAACACAATTCTCGAAATTGAAATTGGCGTTGTTGGTGGTGAAGAAGATGGAATTGAAGCGAAACATGATGCAAAATTGTACTCAACTCCTGATGATGCGCTCTTGACCATCCAAACGCTTGGTAGCGATCCCCAGGCGCGATACATGGTAGCGGCAACATTTGGAAACGTTCATGGAGTTTATAAGCCAGGCAATGTCGTACTTCAACCCAAGATTTTGCAGACCCTTCAAGATGCGGTCGCGGCAAAGCTTGGATTACCTGCCGGATCAAAGCCAATGGATCTCGTATTCCATGGTGGTTCTGGTTCTTTACTCTCGGAAATTCGCGAATCACTTGACTATGGTGTGGTGAAGATGAATATTGACACTGATACTCAGTATGCATTCACTCGCCCGATCGCGGACCATATCTTGAAAAACTACGATGGCGTTCTAAAGGTTGACGGTGAAGTCGGAAACAAGAAGGCTTACGATCCTCGTGCATGGGGTAAGGCCGGGGAAGCCGGACTTGCAAAACGCGTAGTTGAAGGATGCGAGGATCTGCGTTCGGCAGGAACATCCCTCAAGAAATAGTTGTAAATTTAGACCGATATGGTTTTAAAAATTAATCGTGCTTCAACTGAGATAAAGGTTGGGATAAATGCCTGCTCTAGTACTGCTCGGCGCTCAATGGGGCGATGAAGGTAAGGGTAAGGCAACCGATATCTTGGGAGATCGCGTTGACTATGTAGTTCGGTATCAAGGTGGAAATAACGCCGGTCATACAGTCGTTATCGGCGATCAAAAGTATGCACTTCACCTCCTCCCATCAGGAATCTTGAGTCCCAACGTCGTACCAGTTATTGGAAACGGCGTTGTGATTGATCCTTCGGTTCTCCTTCAGGAAATCCGCGGATTAAATGAACGAGGCATCGATACCTCAAAATTAAAGATCAGCACTAATGCGCATTTAATTACCCCCTACCACCGCACGATCGATAAAGTTTCTGAACGATTTCTTGGCAACTCAAAGATAGGAACAACTGGTCGCGGAATTGGGCCAGCATATGCCGATAAAATAAATCGAATCGGAATTCGGGTTCAAGATCTCTTTGATCCCTCCATCTTGCGCCAGAAAATTGAAGCTGCATTACGAGATAAGAATCAGGTACTTATTAAGGTATTTAATCGTAAAGGTATCGAAGTCGAAGATGTCTTGAACGAATATCTTGGTTATGCCGAACTTTTGAAACCATACGTAGCAGATACCGTGCTTCTGCTCGATCAAGCGCTCAAAGCGGGAAAGAATGTCCTGCTTGAAGGATCGCAAGGTACCTTGCTCGACGTTGATCACGGCACCTATCCTTTTGTCACATCGTCGAATCCGACTGCAGGCGGTGCATCAACGGGTTCCGGTATTGGTCCAACTAAAATCACACGAGTAATTGGTATTGTGAAGGCTTATACAACGCGTGTTGGATCTGGCCCATTCCCAACCGAACTCTTCGATGAAGATGGCGAAAGGCTACGCACTATTGGTGGAGAAATTGGAGTGACCACCGGTCGCGCCCGTCGTTGTGGTTGGTATGACGCACCGATTGCTCGATATGCGGTACGCGTCAATGGATTAACAGATTTCTTCTTAACCAAACTAGACGTGTTAACTGGCTGGGAACAAATCCCCGTCTGCGTTGCGTATGAAATCGATGGAGAGCGGGTCGAAGAACTTCCATCGTCTCAATCAGATTTCCATCACGCAAAACCAATCTACGAATACCTGCCCGGTTGGAGTGAAGATATTTCCAAAGCCCGAAAACTTGAGGATCTGCCAGCAAATGCTCGCGCTTACGTCAAATTTCTTGAAGAGATTTCAGGGGCGCCAATGAGTGCAATTGGAGTTGGACCAGGACGCACGGAAACGATTGTGGTCAGGGATCTGATTTGAAGGTTCTTCTGATTGGATCAGGCGGCCGCGAGCATGCCTTGGCAGTAGCCCTTAACCGCGATCCAGAATTAGAAGAATTGCATGTTGCGCCCGGAAACCCCGGGATTGCACAAATCGCCTTATGCCACGCCATTGATTCCGACGACAATTTTCAGGTCGTCGCCTTGGCCCAAGAACTTGGTGTGGATCTGGTTGTCATTGGACCGGAAAAGCCACTGGTCAATGGGTTAGCGGATGAGCTTCGAAAGGCAGACTTCGCCGTTTTTGGTCCGAGCGCCCTCGCGGCCAAACTCGAAGGGTCAAAAGATTTTGCCAAACAAGTGATGCACGATGCGGGGGTTCCAACGGCGCGAAGTTTCACCTGCACCACCAAAGCCGAGATCATCGCCGCGCTAGATGCCTTTGGGGCACCATATGTTGTGAAGCATGATGGCCTGGCAGCTGGCAAAGGAGTTGTGGTTACCGACGATCGCCAACTGGCCCTCGATCACGCCTACCTCTCCCCCAGAGTTGTTATTGAAGAATATTTAGATGGCCCCGAAGTATCTCTCTTTGGAATATCCGATGGCACAACAATTCTTGCGATGCAACCGGCTCAGGACTTTAAACGGGCCCTTGATGGAGATTTGGGGCCAAATACTGGCGGAATGGGCGCATACTCTCCATTGCCATGGGCGCCGGCAGATATCGTTGAGCAAACATGGATCCAAGTCCTCAAACCTACTATCGCTGAAATGAAAGCCCGCGATACTCCATTCATTGGATTGCTATACGCTGGTCTAGCGTTGACCAAGCAGGGAATCCGCGTCATTGAATTTAATGCTCGCTTTGGTGATCCTGAGACACAGGTTTTGTTACCGCGATTAATTACTCCATTGGCGACCCTTTTGTATCAGGCAGCCACTGGATCGCTTAAAAATTCGCCTGATTTGGCCTGGTCCCCGGATGCCGCGGTTACCGTTGTGCTCGCTGCCGAGGGATATCCATCCGCTCCAAAAGTTGGGGATCCAATTACTGGAGTGGAGTCGGTAGAAGGTGCAGAAGTTTTTCAAGCGGGTACCACCCTCAAAGATCAGGTCCTGCATTCATCTGGTGGGCGAGTCCTTGCGGTTACGGGCGTGGGATCCAGTTTGGAGACTGCTCGGTCCAAGGCGTATGAGGCAATTGCAAAGATTGGACTGCGCGGGAGTTATTATCGCCGCGATATAGCGCTCACGGCTTCGCTCTCCTCGAAAGTACGAGAGAATTAACCCATGAGCGTTTTAGCTGATCGTTATTCATCGGCCGAGATGCGCTCCATTTGGTCCCCTGAGTCCAAGATTATTCAAGAACGCAGACTGTGGGTCGCAGTAATGCGAGCCCAATCTGGGCTGGGTCACCCGATTGCAGATTCCGTGGTCGCCGACTACGAAAAGGTGATAGCTGACGTTGATCTTGAATCAATTGATGCCCGCGAAAAATTAACACGTCATGACGTCAAAGCTCGCATCGAAGAATTCAATGCACTTGCTGGGCATGAGTCAATCCATGCCGGCATGACCTCGCGCGATCTCACCGAAAACGTTGAAGCAATGCAGATTCGTGATGGGTTGCTTCTGGTCCGGGATCGAGTAGTAGCAACACTTGCAATGCTGGCCGATCGGGCTGGTCAATATATCGATCAACCAATAACGGGTCGCTCGCATAATGTTGCAGCCCAAGTTACTACGTTGGGTAAACGTTTTGCCTCCGCTGCCGAAGAATTGCTATTTGCCTTTGAGCGATTAGAAAATCTGATTTTGCGCTATCCGATTCGTGGAATCAAAGGGCCTGTTGGTACAGCGCAAGATTCCGTGGATTTGTTAGGAAGTTCCGCCGCCCATTACGAGCTTGAGCAGCAGATTGCAAAGCACTTAGATTTTGATCGAGTTTTGGATTCAACCGGGCAGATCTATCCACGCTCTTTCGATTTTGATGTTGTAACCACTCTCGTTCAAATTGCTGCTGGCCCATCCTCTCTTGCCACTTCGATACGACTCATGGCAGGCGCCGAACTTGTAACAGAAGGATTTAAGGCAGGTCAGGTCGGATCTAGTGCAATGCCACATAAGATGAATACTCGATCGTGCGAACGAGTTAATGGATTGTCCGTGGTTTTGCGCGGTTTCTCCTCGATGGTTGGCGAAATAAGTGGTGATCAGTGGAATGAAGGCGACGTCTCCTGCAGTGTTGTACGCCGAATCGCACTTCCAGATGCTTTTTACGCGTTGGATGGATTACTCGAAACTTTCATGACAGTTATCAGCGAATTTGGTGCCTTCCCAGAAGTTATTAACGCGGAACTCACGCGGTACTTACCTTTTCTTGCGACAACCAAGATTCTAGTTGCCGCAGTAAAAGCAGGCGTCGGCCGCGAAACCGCTCACGAAGTGATTAAGGAACACGCCATTTCCGCAGCACTCGGAATTCGACAAGGCTTACCCAACACCATGATTGATTCAATTGCTGCTGATCCGCGCATTCCACTCGATAAAGCTCAACTTGAAGCCCTGCTCTCATCTCCACTGGAATTCACGGGTGATGCTAGGGCGCAAACGACCAGAGTAATAAATCGCATCGTGGCGATTGCATCAACGCACGCTACGGCGGCAAAGTATCGCCCCGCCAGTATCCGGTGAGTATTCTGATCGATGGTTGGAACCATCTACGCAGCGGAAAAGTTCGGGACCTGTATACAAATTCGCAAGGCCAATTATTGATTGTGGCTAGCGATCGAATTTCTGCATTTGATTACATATTGCCTACCCCAATTCCGGGTAAAGGCAAGTTGCTCACCCAGCTCTCGCTTTTTTGGTTCGAGATGTTCTCAGATTTAGTACCCAACCATTTAATTTCCACGGATGTTCCGGAAGTTGTGCAGGGTCGAGCAGTAATCGTCAAGCCGCTAGATATGTTTCCACTTGAATGTGTTGCGCGTGGATACTTAACGGGCTCCGGCTGGATCGAATATCAACAGTCGCAGTCCGTCACCGAAATTCCGCTTCCAGTTGGATTACTTGACGGCTCTAAATTACCTACTAACATTTTTACCCCGGCCACAAAAGCTGAAATGGGCGATCATGACGAGAACATTTCTTTTGAGCGGGCGGTTTCAATAGTCGGGGAATCCGATGCAGAAGCGCTGCGAAAATTAACTTTAGAACTCTATTCCACGGCCGAGGAGTACGCCGCAACGCGCGGGATTATTCTTGCGGACACTAAATTTGAATTCGGAAGAGATCGCGAGGGTAAGATCTGTTTAGGCGACGAGGCCCTAACTCCAGATTCTTCCCGTTTTTGGTCTGCTGATTCTTGGAAGCCGGGCGGCGCACAACCCTCATTCGATAAGCAATATGTTCGCGATTGGTTGCTCACCTCTGGCTGGGATCGCAAGAGCCCACCCCCAGAACTGCCCGCCGAAGTCGTTGAGAAGACTCTTGAACGCTACGAATCCGCTTTCACACTCCTGACCGGAAGGAAAATCTAATGGCCACCATCGTCGTGGAAGTTATGTTGAAACCCGAAATTTTGGATCCCCAAGGCCAGGCGGTGGCGGCGGCGCTGCCACGGCTTGGGTTCACCTTCGCCAAAGCGGTGAGGCAAGGTAAGTGCTTTGAGATTGAGGTAGATGGAACTCCTTCGGCGGAACAACTTTCGGATATTGAACGTGCCGCAGAAACCCTGCTTTCCAATCCCGTGATCGAAACTTATGTCGTCAGGGTTGGGGCCTAATGCGCATTGGAGTAGTTACCTTTCCAGGCTCTCTCGACGACTCATCTGCGCTGCGCGCAATTCGTTTGGCGGGCGGAACACCAGTCCCACTCTTTCACGCGAGTGATGACCTGATGGAAGTTGAGGCAGTGGTACTGCCAGGCGGTTTTTCCTATGGCGACTATTTGCGTTGTGGCGCGATATCACGCTTCGCTCCAATAATGTCTTCCATCATCATTGCTGCGGAACATGGGTTCCCAGTCCTTGGAATCTGTAATGGATTTCAGATCCTTTGTGAATCGCATTTGCTCCCCGGAGCCTTAACGCGAAACCAAGGCTTGCACTTTGTCTGCACCGACCAGCCATTGACTGTCGAAAATATTTCGACCCCCTGGACTTCTGGATACGCACTGGGCCAGCGGTTAGTAATTCCGATTAAAAATGGCGAGGGATCATTTCAAGCGAGCGCTGAAACTTTGATCGAACTTGAATCTGAGGGGCGGGTGGCATTGCGCTACGCCGATAAAAACCCGAATGGTTCAAAAAATGAGATCGCTGGGATCACTAACGCCCGGGGAAATGTTGTTGGAGTGATGCCGCATCCAGAGCAAGCCGTCGAATCCCTTACCGGTCCAAGTACTGATGGACTCGCCTTCTTCACTTCTATATTACAAAGTCTGGTTGGCCGCTAATGGCCCTAGACACCGTAGCAATTGCGTCTGAGCAACCGAATACTCTGCAACCTTGGCGCGAGCTTGGATTAAAAGAGGACGAGTACTCCCGAATCAAAGAGATTTTGGGCCGTCGTCCAACGGCTTCAGAACTCGCCATGTATTCCGTGATGTGGTCTGAGCACTGCTCTTACAAATCTTCCAAAGTGCACCTAAAACAGTTCGGAGAGAAGGCTCCGCACTCCGATGCACTCCTCGTTGGTATTGGCGAGAACGCGGGTGTCGTTGATATAGGTCAAGGTTATGCGGTCACCTTTAAAATCGAATCGCATAACCACCCTTCTTTTGTTGAGCCCTATCAAGGGGCCGCCACCGGTGTCGGTGGGATCGTTCGCGATATTTTGACGATGGGCGCGCGTCCAATTGCCGTCATGGATCCGCTCCGCTTTGGCCTCGCCGATGCGCCCGATACTCGCCGGGTTTTGCCGGGAATTGTCGCCGGCGTCGGGGGATACGGAAATTGTCTGGGTTTGCCAAACATTGGCGGCGAAGTCGTCTTTGATGAAACTTACGCCGGGAATCCATTAGTGAATGCGCTCTGCGTCGGTGTCATGCGCCATGAAGATATAAAACTTGCCACCGCTCACGGAACTGGAAATTTGGTCGTCCTTTTTGGAGCAAAGACTGGTGGAGATGGGATTGGTGGCGTCTCAGTCTTAGCTTCCGAAACTTTTGCATCTGGTAAAGCTGCAAAGCGGCCGTCTGTTCAGGTGGGAGATCCCTTCGCTGAAAAAGTATTGATCGAATGCTCACTTGAAATATTTGCTGAAGATTTGGTAATTGGAATCCAAGATTTAGGTGGAGCGGGATTATCCTGCGCAACTAGCGAACTAGCTTCGGCGGGTTCCGGCGGGATGTCGATTCAGCTAGATAAAGTTCCCCTCCGCGATCCCTCTCTATCGCCCGAAGAAATTTTAATGTCTGAGTCGCAAGAACGAATGTGCGCAATTATCGAACCCGCAAAACTTTCGCGCTTCATGAAGATCTGCAAAAAGTGGGATGTCACGGCAACAGTTATCGGAGAAGTCACCGCTGGAAAACATTTAGAAATTACATTTAATGGCGAGCTAATTGTTGATGTTCCGCCGCGCACGGTTGCTCATGATGGACCGGTGTACAACCGCCCGATAGCAAAGCCCGCATATTTGGATTCCTTGGTTCCAACAGAATTGCCGACCCTTGACACCCCCGATGCGATTAAAGCCGAACTTTTGTCGCTTATTGCCGCGCCGAATATCGCCGATAAATCTTGGGTTACCGATCAATACGATCGTTATGTTCAAGGTAACTCTGTTTTAGCGCAACCAGAGGATTCTGGAATGGTTCGCATTGACGAGCAAACTCACCTCGGGGTGGCTATTTCTACCGATGCCAATGCACGCTGGTCGTATCTAGATCCCTATAACGGCGCAAAACTTGCCTTGCTTGAATCCTGTCGAAACATCGCGACGACCGGGGCAAAACCACTTGCAGTCACTAATTGCCTAAATTTTGGATCTCCTGAGGATCCTGGCGTCATGTGGCAATTCGCTGAAACCGTCCGAGGTTTGGCAGATATTTGTTTAGAGATGGGTCTCCCCGTTACCGGTGGAAATGTCTCTTTTTATAATCAGACCGGGGCCGTGGCAATATTGCCAACCCCCGTCATTGGAGTGCTTGGAGTTATTCAGGATGTTCGTGCTCGCACAAAAATGGGCATCCCATCCGCAGGATTGCAATTGATCCAAATTGGTAATACTGGCGACAACTTCAGTGGATCAGAATGGGCGCATTTGCACGGTCAGATGGGTGATCACGCACCGACGCCTGATGTTGGTACCGAGGTTCGACTCATTGAACTTTTGCTCGAAGCGCAACCGCTCTTCGAATCAGCTCACGACTTGAGTGACGGAGGCCTGGCCGCGGCACTCACCGAGGCCACATTGCGCAACAACATCGGTGCAACAATCGGATTACCTGGTGAATTTATACCCGGTGGAGTTGCTGCGGCACTTTTCGCCGAAACCCCTGGCAGAGTTCTCATTGCGGTTGATCCAATAAATCTCTCTGCGCTGGAAGTTCTCGCAGCCAAATACGAAATTCCACTCCACGCACTTGGTAGCACTGGTGGTGATGCGTTGGTCATTAATCACGCTTCAATTTCACTAACAGAACTTCGCGCGGCCTACACCGAAACTCTTCCGAGACTTTTTGGATAGGTGAGGACAATGGCGCGCGATCCCCTCGTACTCTCGCAGGTTAAAGCGCTCCTCGATCAAATCAACCAGTTAGCTCCGGGGCACGCTGTCGAACTTAGAATCCCACCGTATGCCGCGATTCAATGTTGCACTGGACCAAAACATACGAGGGGTACGCCTCCGAACGTTGTTGAAATGGGTGCAGATCAACTTTTTGGGCTCATAGATGGCTCTCTCCTCTGGAGTGAGGGTCTGGCCGATGGTCGGATTACTGCTAGCGGGGAGCGTTCAGACCTCTCGGAATTGTTTCAGCGGGTTGCCCGGACAATTAGGATTACAGAGTGACCAGACGCCCAGACGGAAAGCTGACTTTTGAGACTTCCGGTGTCGAAAAAGGTCCACAAGATGAATGTGGTGTATTTGGGGTTTGGGCCCCTGATGAAGAGGTAGCAAAACTAACATTTTACGGGCTTTATGCCTTGCAACACCGTGGTCAGGAATCCGCGGGCATCGCTACATCTGATGGTAAGCGAATCGTCGTTTACAAGGATATGGGACTGGTCTCTCAAGTCTTTACTGAAAATGATCTCGCGACTCTCACTGGCAAATTAGCTATTGGGCATTGTCGTTATTCAACAACTGGATCATCCACTTGGGCAAATGCGCAACCAACTTTGCGATCCACTAATCACGGAACTCTTGCGCTCGCTCACAACGGGAACTTAACAAATACCGGAGATCTGGCCGAAACACTTGCGAGAATTACGCCAAAAAATGACGACGGTATGCATGCTACAACTGACACTGAAATCATGACCGCCTTAATAGCCGCCCAAGAAGGAAAGAATTTCGAAAGTTCTGCTCTTGCAGTTCTTCCGTTACTTAAAGGCGCCTTCTCACTGGTCTTTATGGATGAAAACACTCTCTATGCGGCTCGAGATCGAAATGGAGTCAGACCACTTGTTATCGGCAAACTAGATCATGGTTGGGTTGTTGCATCTGAAACTGCTGCCTTGGATATAGTCGGCGCATCTTTTATCCGTGAAGTTGAATGCGGAGAATTTATTGCGATCGATGAAAATGGATTGCGGTCAACGCGCTGGGCCACACCAGAACCAAAGGGTTGCGTCTTTGAATATGTTTATTTAGCCCGCCCTGATACTTCTATAGCGGGTCGCAACGTGCATACAACGCGGGTCGCACTTGGCGCACAACTAGCAAAAGAACATCCAGTCCAAGCAGATTTAGTTATTCCCGTTCCCGAGTCGGGAACTCCGGCCGCCGTTGGATATGCTCGCGAGTCTGGAATTCCATACGGAACAGGTTTAGTTAAGAATTCATATGTTGGTAGAACCTTTATTCAGCCAAGCCAGACGATTCGCCAATTGGGGATTCGGCTGAAGCTAAATCCGCTTCGTGATGTTATTGAGGGTAAGCGGATCGTCGTCGTTGATGACTCGATCGTTCGCGGTAACACCCAGCGTGCATTAGTTCGTATGTTGCGCGAAGCTGGTGCGCTTGAAATTCACGTTCGCATATCCTCTCCGCCTGTTAAGTGGCCCTGTTACTACGGCATTGATTTTGCCTCTCGTGCAGAGTTAATCGCCGCGGGACTCGAAGTCGAGGAGATTCGGCGTTCGATAGGCGCGGACTCCTTGGGCTACGTTTCGATGGAGGGGATGATCGCAGCAACGACAATCGCTGAATCTAATTTATGCTCCGCTTGTTTTACTGGTCAATACCCGATCGACATTCCAACTGACTTATCTGCTGGCAAGAACTTGCTGGAGATTGTGAATCGCTACGAATGACCTCTCCTAACTCAACAACATATGCGGCCGCTGGCGTAGATATTGTTGCTGGGGATCGGGCCGTTGAATTAATGAAGGCGCATCTCGCAAAAGCTCGTCGCCCAGAAGTTTTGGGAGATATTGGTGGCTTTGCAGGTCTCTTCGATGTTTCTGCTTTAAAGAAATTCAATCGACCGTTGCTTGCAACTTCCACTGATGGCGTCGGAACAAAAACCGAAATCGCTCGGGCGATGTCAAAATTCGACACCATTGGTGAAGATTTAGTTGCGATGGTTGTGGATGACTTGGTCGTCTGCGGGGCCGAGCCACTTTTTATGACTGATTACATTGCAGTTGGAAAAGTTTTTCCCGAACGTATTGCAGAAATCGTTCGTGGTATTGCAATTGGTTGCCAAAAAGCAGGAACCGCACTTATCGGTGGTGAAACTGCCGAACATCCGGGGCTACTTGCGGAGGATGAATTTGATATTGCAGGAGCGGCGACCGGGGCAGTTGACCATGAAAATTTATTGGGTGAGCATCTAGTTCGTGCCGGGGATGTCATTATTGCGATGCCAGCTTCGGGATTGCACGCCAATGGGTACTCACTTGTTCGCCACATCTTAAAAACAAAAAACTTATTGCTAGAAAATTATCTTGAAGAATTTGGAAAGACCCTTGGCGAAGTTCTTTTGACTCCAACAGAGATTTACTCTCTTGATTGCCTTGCCCTCCACAAAGGTCTAAAGGGCGCACTTCATGGGTTTGCGCACATTACTGGTGGTGGAATTGCAGCTAATACCTCGCGAGTTATTCCAGCCGACCTCGTGGCAACCTTTGATCGGGCGACCTGGTCCCTTCCTGTCGAAATGGAGTATTTGGCCCAGGTGGGAGGGGTGCCTCAGCGCGATATGGAGCGAACCTGGAACTGTGGCATCGGTATGGTCGCTTTGGTGGACCCCCAAATCGCCGATTTGGCGATTCGAAGCCTTGCAGCCAGGGGTATGAAGGCCTGGGCCTGTGGGGTAATTGAGCGTAAAACCGCCGAAAAAGAGTCTGCGTTGGTGGGTAACTACCAAGCGCGATAACCTTCGCTCCTGACGAAATTAAACAAGATTGATACATAGAAGAAGGAGGTCTCGCTATGGGGCGTGGCCGACAGAAAGCTAAGGCGACACGAGTCGCTCGCGATCTTAAATATTCTGGTCCAGATATGGATTTAGAGCGTTTGGCAAAAGAACTCCACGGAGAAGCACCGGCTAGCACAGCTAGCAGAATGGTCACCGATGAGAGCGATGAAGAGCCTTACTTAAACGATAATGAAGATGGCAATTACGCCAAGCGCGCGTAATTTATTTTGCATCGTTAGCCATCGGTAACTAGTGAACTGATGCTCCCAACTCCTTATGTTGCATCCCTGCGGGTGTATGAGCCAATGGATGCATTTGAACCGGCAGAGCGGTTGCGCTGGGAAGCAATCCCAATTACTTCGACTACTGGGCTCGACGAGCAAATCCGTGCGCTCCGCAGGTTAATTTCATCCGAACCTCCGGCGCTCAGTGCAGATGGTGCCCATATCTTGGAATTTGAAGGAAAGCGTTATGTAGCACCCTGGTCCACCGCTGCAAGGTCATGGGCGGCGCTTTCAAAATTTAAAGAATCAATGCCACTCAATGTCGCCAGATTTTTTGTTCCTGCAAATGTTGAAGAAGCTATTTTGATTAATTCCGAAACCGTTGAAGACAAAGTCCCACATATCCTCACCGAAACCTGGGTGATTCCACCACGTTGGTTTTCGCTCTTCGAACCAGGCGACCGAATTCGTGGCAATAATGAAGATGGACCGTTCACTATTCTTCGAACTTCAATCTCAAATGCCAAGAAACGTTGCATGTTCACACACCAGAGCGTTGTTGAGGCATTTGGCAACGGTCCAATTGAAGAAGACATTGCCGACCTCTTGGAGTGGCTCAACATGTTTCACGCGCAATCGTTGGTTGAGCTGGATTATGGTGGGTTGGCTCAGTATTTAGAGCAGACGCTGAAGGAAGATGGTTTTGACGGTTTATCGGCCGACACCTCCATTGAGGATATTCAACTCTCGTTAGGGGGCCTTTCCGCCGGAGATGGCGCAAAAGCCGGTTTGGGGTATGAACGTTTAGTCTCTAGGTGGCGCAAAGTAGCCGCACTAGAGCAGGCCACCTGATCTGAGAAATTTCTCCCCAAACCCCTTGTCATAACGGTCTGATAACGGGAATACTGCACCCATATCGGTGCGAAATGGACATTTCGCCAATTCACCAACGGGGGCGACGATGAGCGAACAAGAGACCTTGCTGACGCCATCAGAAGTTGCTGCGTTGTTTCGAGTGGACCCTAAGACCGTAACCAGATGGGCGAAGGCCGGAAAGTTAACAAGCATTCGTACGCTTGGTGGGCATCGTCGATACAAAGAATCCGAAGTGACTGCACTTTTAAATTCGGTTCCAGGAAATTCTTCCGCTCGCTAAATAATCAAAGGCAAATAGTTAGGCAATAGTTAATAACTATTTAGCAAAGAGTAAATTTTGGAGAAATAAAAGCAATATCAGTCGAAAGCAATATCAATCGAAAGCAATAACAATCAATGGTGGCTCGGGACAGGATCGAACTGTCGACCTCACGATTTTCAGTCGCGCGCTCGTACCAACTGAGCTACCGAGCCAATAATTTAGATGTCCTAGCGACCCAGACGGGACTTGAACCCGCGACCTCCGCCGTGACAGGGCGGCGCGCTAACCAACTGCGCTACTGGGCCAAACTTATTTTCATAAGTTAGCTTTTCGTAAATTTACTGCAACCACTTCAACTCATCCAACCGTTCCCAGTTGGTGAGAGTGCCCCCAACGGGGTTCGAACCCGTGTTACCGCCGTGAAAG
>PLXJ01000024.1 GCA_003151395.1 Actinomycetota bacterium
CAAACAAGCACTTCAAGGGTCCAGTTAGAACTATCGACCTGTAAGAGAGCAATAAAATAGAATTCACCCGATGGCCCAGGAGGTCAGCGGGTGAATTTCTTTTCCCCACATTTTTAATAGAGGAGTCAAGAATGTCAGGCAGAGTCGTTGGATTAGTTGCAATCGTTACTGGGGCTGGCTCAGGTATTGGGCAGGCGAGTGCCATCCGATTAGCCGAAGAGGGTGCCACGGTTATTTGTGCGGATATCAATGACAAAGCGGCGCGTGCAACTTCCGATTCGATAATCGCAACCGACGGACGCGCTTCTTGGGCTGCAATTGATATCTCTGACTCAATGGCATGCAGTGATTTAGTAGACAAGGTAGTTGCAGATTTCGGCAGTATCGATATTTTGGTAAACAATGCCGGTGTAAATCTTCCAGGTGTTTTTCATGAAGTGTCTAACGAAACTATTGATCGCACATTAGATGTCAATGTCAAAGGCGCGATGTACCTGATTCGTGCCGCTATCCCGCATATGCTCAAGACCGGTCACGGTTCAATAGTAAATATGTCGAGCGTTAACGGTCTGGTGTCAGAGCCTTTCCTAAGTGTTTACTCAGCGAGCAAAGGGGCAATTGTAATGCTGACTCGGGGAATCGCTCTGGACTATGCCAAGCAGGGGATACGTTGCAACGCGATCTGCCCTGGATGGGTGGATACGCCAATTAATTATGCCCATGCGGACCTGCTTGGGGGAATCAAACATGTTTACGAAACTATCGGCACCTTTCAACCGATTGGTCGCCCAGGAACTCCACGTGAAATAGCAAATCTCGTTCTCTTCCTGGCGTCTGACGAGGCATCCTTTATTACCGGATCAATCATTTCCGCAGATGGCGGAATGACCGCGCAGTAGTGATTATTTCTTTCTACAGCAAAATAGTCATGAAGGTATTGAAATCACTAGCGACATACTCACCGAATGCATCGCACGGTTGAAATCCGGTCGCTTGATAAAGTTTGCGCGCGGATTTGTAAGGTGGGTGGCTTCCAGTTTCAAGGCTCACACGCGAAAGTCCGTTTGCGCCTGCAAATGACAAAATGTGAGTGACCATTGCTTTGCCGACACCTTTTCCTCTGGATGCTTTCGCGGTGTGCATTGATTTGAGTTCAGCATGCCCCGGTCCGATTACTTTTAGCGCGCCGACACCTATAAGAATTCCATTTTCTCGCGCGCCAAATACCGTAATGCTCGAATCTTTTAGTTTTTCAACATCGAGCGCATAAGAGTGTTCCGGGGGAGTCACCTCATGACAAAAATCCAAGTGGGTTTGTAGTAGAACCTTTACATCGGCAGCGAGCGGATCTTCTATCGAAAATTCTAGAGTCATCAACTAGTCGTTCGCCAAGACTTCCTGGCCCCAGCGTTGAATTATCGGTTTCCAAGTACTGAATAATTCTGCCTCTGCTGCGGCAAACTCTGCTTGTATTGTGCTCTTTCCGGAATCGATGAAGGCGTTATCGGCTTCCGCCTCCCACCATTTGATGACGGACAAATCAATCTCAGGATGGAATTGCACGCCATAACTCCTGGTACCCAAACGATAAATTTGATTTTTACAAAGTTCGCTTGACGCTAGCAATGTTGCGTCCGCAGGAAGCTCAACAATTTGATCTTCATGCCATTGGGCGACCGTTAGTTCGGAGTTTAAAGGAAAAATCGCATCTGGTTCATCAACGCTAAATATGGAATAGATGCCTACTTCACCAATCTCGGCGCGTTCGACTCGTCCACCTCCAGCGACTGCCAGTAATTGTGTTCCAAGGCAGATGGCAAAAATTGGAATGTCGCGATCCATGGCATCCTTTAACAACGCGCGTTCGGGAGCCAGCCATGGATGCAAATGATCTTCGGTCGCATTCATATGACCGCCGAGGGGAATGAGAGCGGCAATGCCATCTGGTACTAGAGTGGGGACTTTTTCGCCCGCATATGCACGGAGGACCCGAATTTCAAAGCCAAGTTCCTCGAGCCATTGACCTACAAGGTGAGGTGCATCAGTCTCGTCATTTTGAATGGCGAGAATTACGGGTATTGGTTCTGTCATTACTTAGTAAGTGGTCACCGGACAAGTTAATGTGCGGGTGATTCCAGGTACTGCTTGCACTCTTGCAAGTACACCGCGACCGAGTTCTTCCATGCTTGGCGATTCGGCACGCATGATTACGTCATACGGACCAGTTACGCCTTCAGCGAGGGTCACACCGGCAATTTGGGAGATGGCCTTTGCAACGCTGGAAGCCTTGCCGACATCGGTTTGAATCAAGATATAAACCTGAACTGACATATGGACTCCTTCACTTGCGATGATTGCTAACTCTTTTTTTTGGAGGGGGCTGCTCTGACCCCATGGGCTCTAGGCTACTCCCAGAATCTACCTTTAAGGGAAGTGATTATTTGTGGCAAGTGAAGCAGAACTCATCGCCGCTTTAAAGGCAATTTTTGAAACCGGGGACGATAGCGACCCTCGGCTTCTTATTGGAATTGGCGATGATGCGGCGGTTATTACCCAGCCAAAAGGAAAAGTGGCGCTTGCCACAGATATCGCAGTTGAGGGAGTTCATTTTAATCGCAACTGGTCTTCCCTCTTTGAAATCGGCGCAAAGATCACTGCGGCCAATTTGGCTGACATTTATGCAATGGGGGGAATCCCCGAATACTTATTGGTAGCTGCGGCGCTTCCAGTTGATTTCACCGTGTCAGAGATTGAGGAGTTGGCGCGAGGCGTGCTTGATGAGGCTTCGAAAGTAGGAGCTCGGGTAGTTGGAGGGGATATAACCGCTTCATCCTCGCTCGTGATTTCCATCGCAGTTTATGGAAGTGTCAAGGACCCGATCCGGAGAAGTGGAGCGCAGATCGGCGATCTGGTGATTATTAACGATCTCCCCGGAAAGTCAGCTGCAGGTCTGGAACTATTAAAGAGTGGAATAAGCGATGAAAGAACCTCGCCTCATCGAAGACCAATTGTTGATTACACCGCTGCTCGAGATTTTGCTTTGGCAGGCGTTTCAGCGATGTGCGATGTTAGTGATGGACTGGTCTCGGAATTACTTCACATCTCAAAAGCGTCCGGCGTAGGAATAGAAATCAGAACCGATGAAGCGATAGATTTTCATGGCGGCGAGGACCACATTTTCGTGGCGACAATTTCTCCCCATTTGCCATTTCCTCGTCAAGCGATAGAGATAGGTCGAGTTGTATTTGGCAAAGGTGTTCGAGTTAATGGTGAGCCGATGGCGCATCACGGATTTACGCACTTTCCAGAATGATCCTTGCAAAGGCGGGACGATCGGTCATCATGACGTCAACGTTTTCACTTTTACAGAGCAGAATCTCTTCTTCACTATTTGCTGTCCAGGCAAATACTTCCCTGCCGCTAGCTGGCGATTTTTTCAAATGTTTTATGATCGCAACGGATGGGCCGATAGATCGACCGATATTAAATGGGAAGAGCCAGCGGTAACTCATTAATAAGACGGTGTTCCACCCGGAATTTCTCAATCTTGCAGCAGCGAGCCAAGAGAACGACATTATTGAAACTTGAATTCCAGCGGTGGTGATTGCGCTGCGATATCGGTCTAAAAGTTGGAGGAGTTCGCGTTCAACGGCCCCTCCGGAAACGACCGGATGTTTGGTTTCTAACGCCAGACTTTTTTGGTTTTCGAGCGCAATTTCGAGGAGTTCTTCCAGAGTGATGATGGGGTAAACGGCTCGCAGCTCCGCAAGGGTGGATTTTGCGATAACGAGGTTGCAATGAGCCACGCGCTTCATATTTGAATCGTGCCAACATACAAGGGTTCGGTCTTTGGTCAATCGCAGATCACATTCAAAGCCATCCGCCCCTTGTTCAACGGCGGCGAGATAGGCGGAACGAGACATTTCTGGATGGTCAAAAGAGGCCCCACGATGGGCGTAGATCAGGGGATTGCTACCGGAAGCCACGCGCTTACCCTAAAGAGAGAAGGGTTAACGGACTACTTTTCCAGCCTTGAGGCAAGATGAACATACGTTTTGACGCTTGGTTGCGCCAGCGACCAGGGTGCGGACCCGTTGGATATTTGGGTTCCAGCGGCGGCGGGTCTTACGCATGGAGTGCGAAACGTTATTTCCAAAGCTCGGGCCTTTGCCACAAATGTCGCAGTTTGATGCCACGATGGCTCCTTTAAATTCAGGTACGGTGAAATTCCAGTACGGCTAAGTGGGGAAGATTACCGCCCCACGAGCCTAAAAGGCTAATCCATGGCCCCATCATTGGCAGAATGGCGCCTATGTCCACCTTAGAGACCCCGCTTAAGAAGGAGTTGGGCGATCGGACTGCCACGGCGTTGACCAAGGCCTTTGGGATGGAGACTGTTGGAGATCTGCTGCGCCACTACCCGAGGCGATACGTCGCAAGGGGTGAGTTAAGCAATATTTCAGAGTTGGCCGAAGGGGAGGAGGCGACGGTCTTGGCCGAAATTGCCGCTGTTCATCTCCGGCGGGCAAGCGGTCGGACCATACTTGAAGTCGTCGTGACCGACGGATCGGCGAAATTATGGTTGACCTTTTTCAATCAACCCTGGCGCGAAAAAGAGTTGAGGGTTGGGCGGACTGGAATGTTTGCAGGCAAAGTTGGGTTATTTAATGGCAAGAGACAACTTTCGCATCCCGATTACCAATTAATTCCAGATGGTGACGATGTCGATGAGGCAATTTCTGGTTTCGCCGGCAAGTTTCTAGCCGTCTATCCCTCTGCAGCAAAATTCCCGTCGTGGAAAGTCTCACAATGCGTCGAAATAGTTCTCGATGGGTTGGAAGATTTACCAGAGTACTTGAGCGAAGAAGTACGAAGTGAATTGGGATACCCGGGTTTCACTGAAGCACTACGCGAAATCCATCAACCAACCTCACTCGCTGCATCGACGCTTGCCAGAGAGGCCCTCACCTTCGATGAGGCGCTTCTCTTACAGTTGTTGCTGGCCCAACGCCGCGCGGAATATCAATCGATGCCAGCGATCTCGCGAAAAATCAGACCGGATGGCCTGGTTGCGCGATTTGAATTGTTGTTGCCGTTTACTTTAACCGAGGGCCAGATACAAGTCTGCGCTGAAATTGAAAAGGATATGTCAGCAACTCACCCCATGCACCGCTTGCTTCAAGGAGAAGTGGGTTCTGGAAAGACGGTTGTTGCTTTGCGGGCTGCGCTCGCAGTTGTTGACTCCGGTGGACAAGCAGCGTTTCTAGCTCCTACAGAAGTACTCGCGCAACAGCATTTGAAAACGATCTCCAAACTCTTGGGACCGCTTGCCCAGGCTGGAACCCTAGAAGGGGATGCGGACGGCACTCAAGTCGTGTTGCTCACGGGATCAATGAACGCGCAGCAGAAGAGAGATGCACTTTCAAAAATTGCCTCGGGGGAGGCAGGAATTGTGATTGGCACTCATGCGCTTTTGTCGCAAGGCGCTGATTTCTTTGACCTAGGTCTAGTAATCGTCGATGAACAGCATCGTTTTGGAGTAGAACAACGTGACGCGCTTCGCACGAAAGCAAAAGTCCCGCCACACGTCTTGGTCATGACAGCGACTCCGATTCCTCGGACGGTTGCGATGACGATTTTCGGTGATCTTGAAATTTCAACGCTCCGGCAACTTCCATCGGGGCGAACCCCGATTGTTACACATGTAATACCAGTGCTGGAAAAACCGCACTATTTGGATCGGGCATGGCAACGCATCCGGGAAGAGGTGGAAAAGGGACACCAGGTTTACGTGGTAGCACCTCGAATTAGTGCGGGTGAGTCTGAGCTGGATGGGATGACAGAGGGAGATAAAGCAATCGCTCGTTTGATGGATGGAGGGAAGGAGGAGAAAATTCCACTTACCTCCGTTGAAGAGTTAGCTCCTCAACTGGCCCTTGGTCCACTCAAAGGTTTAAGCGTAGCTCCACTACACGGGCGACAGAGTTCTGATTTAAAAGAGGCAACCATGCAGGCCTTTGCTGAAGGCAAGATAGATGTGTTGGTTGCTACGACGGTGATCGAAGTTGGGGTCGACGTCCCCAATGCATCGATGATGGTGATTATGGATGGTGATCGATTTGGGGTCTCGCAACTTCATCAACTGCGCGGGCGCGTTGGTCGAGGAAGTGTGACGGGATTGTGCCTCTTGGTTTCTAGCGCAGATGAAAGCTCTAATGCCATGGTTCGTCTCAACGCCGTAGCGAGCACTGTCGATGGTTTTGAATTATCAAGAATTGATTTGGAACAACGAAGTGAGGGTGATGTTCTTGGAAAAGCGCAGTCGGGAGTTCGTTCTCACCTGCGACTTCTCAAAGTGTTACGAGATGAACCGCTTATTGAAAAAGCCAGATTGATCGGTACTAAACTCATTGCGCAAGATTCGACGCTCTCTCGCTCACCTGCTCTCGCCACTGCCGTCGCCCAACTGCGCAATGAAGAAGCAAGTTCGTTTGTGGATAAGGGATAGGTGCACCAATTGATGAGAATTATCGCTGGAAGCGCTAAAGGAAAAAGGTTGATATCCCCACCAGATATCCGAACGAGACCAACTTCTGATCGGGCCCGTGAAGGGCTTTTCTCTTCCTTAGTCTCCGAGTTTTCCACGTTAACAGGGTTACAGTTTTTAGATCTCTTTGCAGGTAGTAGTGCAGTCGGAGTTGAAGCACTTTCGCGCGGTGCAGCTGTGGTGCACGCCGTGGAGTCAGATTCCGAGATGGGAAATATTGCAATTGGAAATTTCAAACTCGTTGCTGCGAAGGGTGGGTCATTTAGAGTTTTCCATACTTCTGTCGCAAAGTTTCTCAATTCAGATCAAGCCCTAGAAGTAGGAAAGTACGACATCATTTTTATGGACCCGCCTTATGAACTGGCTAACGAGGTGATTTTTGAATTGCTGGATTTGATAAAAACGCGCGAGCTCTTACAGCCACGAGGAATCATCGCGATCGAGCGTGAAAGCAAGGGTTCACCCTTTGCTTGGCCAACGGGCATGGAAGAGATCAAAGTACGCTCATATGGACAAGGAAGTATCTTCTATGGGGGCTACTCTGCTAGCGTTTTGCCGTGAGAAGAGTTGTTTGCCCGGGTTCATTTGATCCAATTACTTTTGGGCATTTAGATATCATCGATCGCGCAAGCAAAATGTTTGATGAGGTGATTATCGCCGTCCTGGTTAACAAGACAAAGAGCACCCTTTTTACCGTTCCGGAGCGCATTGAGATGATCACTGAGGTCACCGGCAAATATCCGAATGTTCGCGTGGATTCGTGGTCGGGCTTACTTGTCGATTATTGTGTAGAGAACGATATTCGGGCGATTGTCAAAGGCCTACGAGCAGTTACAGATTTTGATTACGAACTTCAAATGTCACAACTTAATTTTCAACTCAAAGGTATCGAAACCTTATTTATGTCGACCGCTCCTGCCCACTCATTTCTCTCTTCATCGCTCGTGAAAGAAATCGCAAGTTACGACGGCGATGTTTCTGCTTACATCCCGGCCACTCTTCTTGAGAGATTGAAGAACAGACTGGCGCTCGTTCATGGAGGTAACTAATGGAATCAGTTGATCGAGTTTTAGGCGCAATAGCCCTTGTTGAGGAGGCGCGTGGGGTGCCGCTCTCAGCAAGTTGTGTTGTTCATCGCGGGGAGCTATTAGAATTGCTGGACGGTGCTCGAAACTCATTCCCAGCTGATTTTTCAGTGGCGCAGCAAATCATTGATACCCGTGAGCAAATTCTGGAAGAGGCTCGCGCAAGTGCGGATTCCTTGGTTGCTCATGGTCGTGAAGAAGTTTCGCGGATGGTTGAACAAACCGAAATCGTTGCAACCGCACGTGGTGAGGCTAAGCGCATTATGCAGGAAGTTGAAGCAGATGCCCGAAGCCAACGCGAAGAGATCGAGGCCTACATTGATTCTCGCCTTGCAACCTTGGAGGTAATCCTCAACAAGACCTTAGACGTCGTGCAACGCGGTCGCGATAAGTTGCAGGGCTTTGAAGACAAGCATGTTCTCTCTGAACTCTCGGAGTAAGTCAGAGAAAATATGACAACAAAGAATCCATTCTCATTTAGCTGCCACGATCTTCCGCGCCGAGCGGGTGAAATGCGGGAGTACGAACTTACTTATGATGAACATGAACCAATTGGAGTTCCCCTCCTTGCTGTCCCTAGCGAAGGTCCGATCTACGTAGATTTGCGAGTGGAAGCGGTAGCACAGGGCGTTTTAGCGACGGGCACTGTTTCGGCCGAAGCGCTAGGAGAGTGCACTCGCTGCCTTGATCCGGTTACTTTTGATATCGAAGAAACTTTTCAAGAACTCTTCCATTATCAACTTGATTACCGACAGAAGCCAAAGTCCAATCCAACTGAGGCGCTGGTTGACCTTGATGAGGTCGAACTCCTTGAGATGGAGGGTGATTTCATTAACTTAGAAGGTCCAATTCGGGACGCGCTAGTTTTGAATCTGCCGTTAAACCCGCTTTGTTCAGAGGATTGCCCCGGTCTCTGTCCGACTTGCGGCTTAAAATGGATTGATTTGCCCGCCGACCACGCTCACGCAGCATCTGATATTCGTTGGGCAGGATTGACCGACTGGAAGAGTCCCAACTCCTGATTTCGCTCGTTTTTACTATTTTGGGGCTTTGGGGGATACTTTTCCTCTTGAAGAAGCTTCCGCCTAGCGGTCGCAGGTAAGCTTTAAAATTTAAAGCTTTTTTAGAAGGAGTTACACCATGCCAGTCCCAAAGCGAAAGATGTCGCGCTCGCGCACTCGCTCACGTCGTAGTGCATGGAAGACCACGCCTGCTGCCACATCACTTTGCGCACAGTGCCAACAGCCAAAGCTTCAACACACAGCGTGCCCAACTTGCGGTACTTATAACCGTCGTCAGGTCCTAGAGGTCTGATCTGTCCGCTGGTCGCTCCGAAAGCCTCATAAAAAACCTAGGCATTTCGGTTACGCCTGCGTTGCTTGAACTTGCTCTTACCCACCGCTCTTTCGCATACGAATCGGGTGGGATACCACCTAATGAACGGCTCGAATTTTTGGGCGATAGCGTCCTGGGTTTGATCATCACGCAAGAGCTCTATTCAAAATTTCCTGAACTCGATGAGAGCAGATTGTCTCCGCTGCGCTCCGGAGTCGTAAATACTAAAGCGCTCGCTGTGATTGCGCGCCAGCTTTCACTCGGTGATTACCTTCGCATCGGCAAAGGTGAAGAGAGTTCTGGTGGCCGCGATAAAAACTCAATTCTCGCTGATTCCCTTGAGGCCTTAGTTGGGGCAATCTATTTGGAACATGGAATTGATGGCGCAACTCGCAAAGTGCTTGAGTGGTTTGGACCCCTGATTGATTCTGCTAATGCGCAAGGTGCGGGAATCGATGCTAAGACAGCGCTCCAAGAATTCGCGGCGGAGAAGGGCCTTACGGCACCGGAGTATGAAATCGAAGAGTCTGGTCCAGATCACGATAAAAGTTTTACCGCAGTCGCAGTGCTTTCCGGTGAGCGATTTGGCTTCGGGTCTGGAAAGAGCAAACGTGAGGCGGAGCAGGTTTCCGCAAAGTTGGCGCTCGAAAGCCTGAATGCCCGAACTTCCTGAAGTAGAGACTGTACGACGGGGCTTAGCCGGGTCGTGTATCGGAAGGCAGATCGTCGCGGTTCAAACGCTTCATCCGCGCGCAACCAACTCTAGGTCGCTCTCTCCACTCAATTCCGTCGCCGGCGCAAGGATAAAAAGCGTAAACCGCCGCGGAAAATTCCTCTGGTTTGAACTCGATGAACCCCTGGCTCTGGTGGCTCATTTAGGAATGAGTGGGCAATTTCGAATTCAACGACGAGAAACGCAATATGAGAAGCACCTTCGTGCCCGTTTTTCTCTTGCAGGCCGGGGAAGGGGGCGAGAAAAATTTGAGTTGCGTTTTATCGATCAACGAACTTTTGGCTGGCTGGCAGTCTCTGAATATCTGGACGGGGTTCCAGAACTCGTATCCAAAATTGCACTCGATATCTTTGACCCGGAATTTGATCCTGCGGCGGTGAGCTCCAAATTTAAAAAGCGGCACACCGAGATCAAAAGAGCGCTCCTTGATCAGAGCCTCATGAGTGGACNNCTCAAGCATTGGTTGAGGGTGGCACTTCCTTTGACTCGCTCTATGTAAATGTGAACGGCGAGAGTGGTTACTTCGACCGATCACTCGAGGTTTACGGGCGGGAGCACGAGCGCTGCAGTAGATGCGGAGGAGAGATTCGAAGAATTGCATTTGCTGGGCGCTCATCGCACTTCTGTCCAAAATGTCAGCGTCTCTAGTTCAACCATCTCAACTCGTTCAACTCTGCGATTTATGCGCAGAATGATGCTCAGAAGGAGATAGGTTTTCCTCGTGTATTTGAAGAGCGTGAACCTCAAGGGATTTAAGTCCTTTGCCTCCTCGACTACTTTAATTTTTGAGCGTGGGATTACCTGTGTGGTTGGCCCAAACGGCTCTGGAAAATCGAATGTGGTTGATGCGCTCTCCTGGGTCATGGGCGAGCAAGGCGCAAAATCACTCCGTGGTGGCAAGATGGAAGATGTCATCTTCGCCGGAACGAGTGGGCGCGCTCCGCTGGGCCGTGCAGAAGTCTCAGTCACGATCGACAATTCTGATGGCGTCCTTCCAATCGACTTTGCAGAGGTGACGATTTCTCGCATCTTGTTCCGTAATGGGACGAGTGAATACCAATTGAACGGTGAAACAACCCGACTTCTTGATATTCAAGAGTTGCTGAGCGACTCTGGCATTGGCCGTGAGATGCATGTCATCGTTGGGCAGGGTCAACTCGATGGAATTTTGCTTGCCAACCCCGAGGAACGTCGCGCCTTTATCGAAGAGGCGGCTGGAGTCCTCAAACATCGTAAACGCAAAGAGAAAGCGCTACGAAAACTTGATTCAATGCAGGCGAACTTGGCTCGGATTCAGGATTTGACCGTAGAACTTCGTCGTCAGCTCAAACCACTTGGCAAGCAAGCAGAAGTTGCTCGGCGTGCATCGACGATTCAGTCGGATCTGCGCGATGCCAAACTTCGACTCTTGGCTGATGATCTGGTTTCACTCCGCCAGAATTTTGACGCAGAGGTTGCAGATGAAACTTCACTTCGCGCTCGTCGGGATCAGGTGGAGGCAGCGCTTGCAGAGTCTCGTGCTCGTGAGGAGGAGCTGGATTCAAAGGCTCTCGTCGAGAATCCACTACTAGTTCAGGCTCAAGAAAATTACTACCGTCTTACGGCGCAACGGGAAAAATTCCGTGGTATCCAATCTTTGGCTTCAGAACGCGCCCGCTTTTTGGCCGAGGAGCGCGAAGAAGCGCGTGCAAATGGTCGCGATCCAGAAAGCATGGATGCCGAAGCTCATCTCCTGCGCGAAGAAGAAACTTCGCTCCGTCAGCAAGGCACCACCGCCAGATCATCGCTCGCTGAAATTACTGAAGCGCTTCGCGATGCAGAAGCACGTTTATCCCTTGAGGAGAATCAAGTATCAGCGGCGTTGCGTGCGATTGCTGATGCTCGTGAAGGTACAGCTCGCCAAGAAGGCCACATCAACGGATTGCGAGCCCGGATCGACGCAACTAACGCCGAAGTCACCCGGCTTACAAATGCTCGCGTTGATGCCGAGAATCGCTTAGTTGGATTTAGAACTGAGTTTGCCACGCTCGAATCAGAAATCGCGGGAGTGGATCGTTTTGAGCCAGAGCTTGACGCAGATTACGAGAAAGCGCTCACCGATTTAAATTTGGTTAATTCTGCACATAAAGTTCTATTAGAGAAAGAACAGACTGCTAGCCGAGAGCGAGCAGGACTTACCGCTCGGCTCTCCGCCCTGCAAGAATCACTGCTTCACCGTGACGGGGGAGAAGCGATTCTCTCTGGTGAGGGTGGCGCAACCTCTCGCGGTCGTTTATCAACTTTGATATCTGTGGCAAGCGGCTGGGAAAGCGCAGTGGCGGCAGCTCTGGGTCCGCTTGCGGAGTCGATCGTGGTCTCTAATCTTTCTGCCGCAGTTCATGCAGTTGCGATGCTTAAATCCAAATCAGCAGGTCAATCAGAGTTGCTCGTTGTTGAGGGGGAGTTCGGGTCTAGCGCTGCAATTCCATCAGGATTTAGTTCGCTTGCTTCACTTATTAAATCCGATGGCCTCGAAGATGTGATTGAAGCGCTATTGGGCGGCGTCGTGGCAGTCGATAATTTAGAAACCGCTGAACGCTTGGCGTTAGAGCATCCAGGGCTAGTCGCAGTGACCCGCGAAGGCGATGTCGTCAGTAGAAATCGCGTCCGAGGGGGATCGGCAGGCTCAAATAGTGCAATCGAAATTGCCGCTCTCATTGAGCGCACGCACGGACAGCTTGAGGAGATTGTCGCTACTTGTGACTCACTCAAATTTGAATTATCTAAATCTGTCACGGCCTTGGAAAGTGCACATAAGGCACATGAGGTAGCACTAGCCGGCCTCAATGAATCCGATGCAAAAATGTCGGGACTTGCAGAACAAATGGCTGTTGCTGGACAAAATGTGAAGAACGCTCACGACGAGGTTGAACGCTTAAATGCGTCGCTGACCGCGGCAAGTGCGCAGCGTTCGACCGATGAAGATGATCTCGAAACCGCTCTCGCCCAATTCGATTCACATCAGACACCGCCAGAGCCGGAGCTGCAGAATCTTGAAGAACTTCGCACGCGTGTTACCGCGGCTCGAACTGTTGAGGTTGAAGCGCGGTTAGAACTTCGCACGATGGAAGAGCGGATTACCGCGGTCAGCGATCGCGCACGCTCGCTTGAAGAGAATGCACGAGCTGAGCGTGATAGCGCCGTTAAAGCGATAGCTCGGATGGAGCAACGCGCCGTCGCTGCGTCAATCGCGCAGGAGATCGCGGATCTTGCTTTCGAGGCCTTGATCCAAATTGAGGTAACACTTTCTAAAGCGCTCACAGAGCGGATTCGTTTAGAAACCTCTCGCACTGGTCGTGAGGGCGAAACTCTTAATGTTCGCGGCAAGATTCGCGAACTAACAACAGAACTAGATCACCTGACCTCGAGCGTGCACCGTGACGAGATATTCCGTGCAGAGCAACGACTCCGGATTGAGCAACTAGAACAACGCGCCGTCGAAGAATTGGGAATTGATGCCGTCGCTCTCGTTGCAGAATATGGTCCAGATAAAGATGTCCCAACTCTGGTTGAGGATGAGTTAGGAAATTTTGTACCTGGTGATTTGATTCCATATCGACGTGATCAGCAGGAGAAGCGGCTAGCTCAGGCCGAGCGTGGCCTTGCGATGCTTGGAAAGATTAACCCGCTTGCACTTGAGGAGTACACCTCTCACGAAGAGCGACTCAAATATTTGGCAGAGCAACTCGAAGATTTGAAAAAAACCAAGCGAGATCTTTTAGAGATCATCAAAGAAGTTGATGACAAAGTTGTTCAGATTTTTAGCGACGCCTATTTTGATACCGCACGAGAGTTCGAAAAGATTTTTGCCAGACTTTTTCCAGGTGGCGATGGAAAATTAATTCTTACTGATCCAAGCAATATGATGACCACCGGTGTCGACGTTGAAGCAAGACCTCCAGGAAAGCGAATCAAGCGCCTCTCTCTCCTCTCCGGCGGAGAGCGTTCACTCGTTGCGGTGGCCATGCTGGTTGCAATCTTTAAAGCCAGACCTAGCCCGTTCTATGTGATGGATGAAGTTGAGGCCGCGCTCGATGACACCAACCTCAGTCGACTCTTAGGCGTTTTTGATGAACTTCGTGAGAAATCACAATTGATAATCATTACTCACCAGAAGCGCACCATGGAAATTGCAGATGCACTATATGGAGTCACCATGCGGGGAGATGGCGTCTCTGAAGTTATTTCGCAACGCTTACGCGAATCTGAATCCGTTTAGCTCAAAGGCGTAAAGCTATGGCGCTTTTTAGCAAGATATTCTCCAAACTTCGCGGTGGGAGCGTATCTGCAGCCGACTGGGATGAACTTCGAGCGACATTGATCGAAGCCGATCTGGGAGCAGCTTTTAGCGACGCGTTGATTGCTACTGCAAAATCGCAAAAGTCCAGTGATATTGCGGGCGCAATAAAGAGCGCACTGTCTGAAGCGCTGACTTCATCTCCGCGTGAATTGGCCAAAGTTTCATCTGGCCCAACGACCATTCTTGTGGTTGGTGTAAATGGAACCGGGAAAACTACCTCGGTTGCAAAATTAATGTATTTACTCAAGGAAGAGGGGATGAGCGTTGTGGTTGCCGCTGCGGATACTTTTAGAGCCGCTGCGATCGAGCAACTTCAGACCTGGGGTCAGCGGATAGGGACCCCAGTTATTGCAGGAAAATTTCAAGGGGATCCGGCGTCTGTGGTCTTCGATGCAGCGGCAAAGGCTAAAGAGATTTCGGCTGACTACCTCATCGTGGATACCGCTGGAAGGCTTCATACCCAGTCTAATTTGATGGATGAACTGTCCAAGATTCGTCGCGTGCTCGAAAAAGTCGGCACAGTTGATGAAGTGCTGCTGATTGTTGATGCGACAACGGGACAAAACGGGATTATTCAGGCGCGAAGTTTCACCAAGAGTGTGGGTGTAACCGGTTTGATCCTCACCAAATTGGATGGTTCGGCAAAAGGGGGGATTGCACTCGTGATTGAACGTGAAACAGATCTGCCCATTAAATTTGTGGGGACAGGTGAGGCGGCCACAGATTTCAAAATATTTGATCCCGACTCGTATATTTCTGCACTAATTGGTTCCGAATAGGGCCGTTGGCGTGTTAAATTTCGCCCGTTCGTAAGACGAAAAAGTTCGTGCCAGTGTCGGCCAACTTTCTTCGGACCTCTCAATGATGAGATCTCCTCACCTCAAAAATAAATGGAGAATCTATGCATTTCATAATGGGCGCAATGGTGTCCGCCGCCGCAACAACAACTGATGCAACAAATCACGCAGATACTGCTTGGCTTTTGGCATCCTCTGCACTTGTCCTGCTTATGACTCCAGGTCTTGCCTTCTTCTATGGTGGCATGGTTCGCGGAAAAAACGTTCTAGGAATGTTGGCTCAGAACTACGTCACTATGGGCATGGTCTCCATTCTATGGATCACCGGTGTTTATTCACTTGCATTCCAGGGTACAAATGGATTCATTGGAAATCTAAAGAATTTTGGTCTCAACCATATTTGGATGCAACCAACTGGATTTGCCCTCACTATTCCGCCAATGGTCTTCGTTGCATTCCAATTGATGTTCGCAATCATTACCCCAGCACTCATCACGGGAGGTACTGCAGACCGACTTAAGTTTGGTAGCTGGGTCGCCTTCTCTTCAATCTGGTTAGTTGTTGTTTATGCGCCAGTTGCACACTGGGTGTTCTCCCCAGCAGGTTGGTTGGCTAAAAAAGGTGCCGAAGACTTCGCTGGTGGAACAGTTGTTCACGCAAACGCTGGTGCTGCAGCACTCGCAGTTATCCTCGTTATCGGAAAGCGCAAGGGATGGCCTAAGGAGCGGATGCGTCCGCACAATGTTCCTTACGTACTCCTGGGAGCAGGTTTATTGTGGTTTGGTTGGTTTGGCTTCAACGCTGGATCTGCGCTCTCTGCAAACACCTTGTCTGCTTACGCATTTGTAAATACCAATACCGCAACCGGCGCTGCTCTCATCGGCTGGATCCTGACTGAAAAGTTTAGAGATGGTCATTCGACAACGCTTGGTGCTGCATCCGGTGCTGTTGCCGGTCTCGTTGCAATTACACCTGCATGTGGATTCGTTAGCCCAATGGGATCAATCGTCATTGGTTTATTAGCTGGAGCCATCTGCTGCTTGGCAACGAGCCTCAAGAACATCTTCAAGTTTGATGATGCCCTTGATGTTGTAGGAGTTCACCTTGTTGGCGGAGTGTTGGGCGCCCTCTTGATTGGTCTCTTCGGTACTGCAATGGTTAATGGTGCAAACGGCGTCTTCTACAAGGGCGGGTGGACTCTCATGGGTCACCAAGCTCTCGCGGTAGTAGCTGTTGTGGCGTACTCATTCATCGTCACTTACATCTTGGCCCAGATCCTGGACAAGACCATAGGTTTGCGAGTGTCTGAAGAGGATGAGGCCGCAGGTCTCGATCTATCACAGCATGCAGAAACTGCATACGAGTCCGCGACATTTAGTGACGGATCTCGTTTCCTTTCAAACTTCACAACCAATAACTAATCCACTAAGGGGCAAACATGAAACTCGTTACAGCAATCATCAAGCCATTTAAGTTGGATGATGTAAAGAACGCACTTAACGCTTTCGGGATTACGGGTATGACCGTTTCCGAAGCTATGGGGTTTGGACGAACTCGTGGCCACACCGAGGTATATCGCGGTGCTGAATACACGATCGATCTCATTCCTAAAATTCGGCTCGAAGTTGTCGTTGATTCATCTGATGCCGAGAAAGTCATCGACGTCATCGTGAAGGCTGCTTCCACAGGAGCAATCGGAGACGGAAAGGTCTGGTCGGTTCCTGTAGATCACATCGTTCGAGTCCGAACCGGCGAGCGCGGAGTCGATGCAATTTGAGGTAACCCTTAAGTAGGCTACCTACATGGGTACCCGAGAGCGTCGTGAAAGATCTGATGCGAGTGATCGTGAACTCGTTGAACTCTTTCACGGCGCTCTCGCTCTTTCCGGAATCACCGAACGCCAGATAGCTCTTACCGCAGTGGGGTGATTTGGTCGTGGGGAACTCTCTCCGGGATCTGATCTTGATCTGGTTTTCATTCACAATGGCGTTAGCGAACGAAATCTAAGTGCCTTTATTAAAGCGATGCTAAACCCCTTATGGAACCTGGGACGCCAGATTGATTACTCGGTGAGAACGCGCGCCGAGACAAAAGCGGTGGCTCGAAGTGATATTAAGGTTATTTTGGGTTTGTTGGACATTCGCCATCTAGCTGGAAATGAAGATTTCACGATTGCCGTTTCGAATGATGCCAACAAGCAGTGGCGAAGTCGCATCCGATCTTATGCGCCGATGCTTCGCGAGAGTATGAATCAGCGGACGGAAACCTTTGGAGAACTCGCTTTCCTGCTTGAGCCCGATATCAAGGAAGCTCGCGGTGGGCTGCGTGACATAACGTTGATCAGGTCACTGGCTAAGAGCGAGTTCGTTCCTATTGTGTTAGATCGTCTCGCCGCTTCAGAGGCGCTCTTTGCCAACGTCCGGGATGAACTGCATGGGGTCACAGGCAGGACGCGAGATCAACTTTTATTAACCGAGCAGGATGCTGTCGCAAGAGCAATGGATTTTGAAGATGCTGATGCGCTGATGCTGGAAGTCTCAAAGGCCGCTCGCGCCGTCGATTATGTGATGCAATTGACGTGGTATCGAATCGATGAGCGAGTGAATCGGTTTTCTTTGCGTCGTATTAAACGAACTCCGATTGCAAAAGGGCTAGAGAGATTTGGCAATGAGATCGGGGTGGAACCCGGTTATGCGATAGCCACTGATCCTGGTCTTGGGTTGCGCGCCGCAGCAATAGCAGCGCAACGCGGTGTTCGTTTATCTATCGAAAGTACAATGAGAATCGCCGAGGAGTTTGCAGATTTACCAACTCCTTGGCCGCGGCAGTCTCGCGAAGACTTGGTAACCCTCATCGGCGCAGGGGAGTCGATGATCGATGTTTTTGAAGCGCTAGACCAGGAGGGCCTGATTGAGCGTTGGATTCCAGAGTGGAGCCACGTTAGGTTCTTGCCACAGCGAAATGTCCTGCACCATCACACGGTTGACCGACATATGCTCGAAACCGCAGTACGCGCCGCAACGCTTACCAGGCAAGTCCATCGACCTGATCTACTACTCGTTGGTGCACTTTTTCACGATATCGGCAAGGGATACCCTGGCGAGGATCATTCGGATTTCGGAGCAGAATTGATTTGGCCGTTGGCAAAACGGCTGGGCTTTAGTGAAGCAGACGCCGATGCTTTGGCGGCTATGGTCACCTATCATCTATTGCTTCCAAGCGTTGCAACTAGACGTGATATCGATGATCCGCAAACAATCGAATATGTTCGCGGCATTGTGAAGACCGCTGATTTATTGGAACTTCTCCACGCTTTGAGCATTGCCGATGGCGAAGCGACGGGTCGAACCGCTTGGACGGAATGGAAAGCCGTATTAGTTGATAATTTGGTGGAGCGCACACTGGCTGCAATGCAAGGAATAGAACCACCACCGCAGCCCGAACTAAGTGCGGCGCAGTTGGCAAAAGTTGCCAAGCGTTCGCTCTCTCTTGAAGTTTTAGATCGAGGTGACGTCCTTGATATTGAAATAGTCGCCCCGGACCGACTGGGTTTGCTCTCCGCGATCACAGCGGTATTTGCAGTTTCACGCCTCGATGTTCGTTCTGCAAAAACCAGAACTGTAGATCAAATGGCGGTGATGAATTGGATAGTAAACGTTGATATTAATGTTCCCGTGCCGTCGCGAGAGGGGTTGTTCGATCTTATAGAACGAGCTCTAATTGGCACCGAAGATCTGCGAGTGCGGATCAATGAACGAATTCACTCCTACCATCGGCGGCCAGGAATTTTGGTTCCACCACTGGTTGTTACGGCCTTCACTCAGATTGTTGCTGATGCAACCATCATTGTAGTCCGGATGCACGATCGCCCAGCCCTTCTTTATTCAGTGGCAACCGCGATTTCAGAATTTGGAGTTGATATCAAGGGAGCAATTGTCTCCACTCTGGGAGCCGAAGCATTCGACACGCTTTATGTAACGGACCTCAATGGTGCCCCTTTATCCACCTCACAGGCGTTGGAACTTGCTCAACAACTGCAGCTCATGTTGAGTTCATCGTGAGTGGAGAGGACTAGTACCCTTAAGCCGTGTTTGATTCATTGACCTCAAAATTCTCTTCTGTATTTTCGTCTTTGCGTACCCGCGGGAGAATAAAGGCGGGTGATGTAGATGAAATCGTCGCCGACATTCGCACTGCACTCATTGAATCCGATGTTGCCTTAGAAGTCGCCGATTCCTTTAGCCTTGCGATCAAAGATCAATCTTTAGCCGTGTTGGAACAAGTAAATAAGAGCACTAATCCAGCTAACGGAATCTTCGAGATCGTTAATACAGAACTTGTAAAGATTTTAGGTGGCCAGACTCGTCGAATTCGAATGGCCAAGAAATCTCCAACTGTCATCATGCTCGTCGGACTTCAAGGCGCGGGTAAAACTTCGCTTGCCGGCAAACTTGCGCTCTTCCTCAAGAATCAAGGAAATACCCCCTTATTAGTCGCATCGGATTTGCAACGCCCCAATGCAGTCAATCAATTACAGCAAGTTGGTCAGAGCATTGGTATTCCAGTTTTTGCTCCGGAGCCCGGAAACGGAGTCGGAGATCCAGTAAAAGTTGCGCAAGCAGGTAAGAAATTTGCAGAAGATAAATTGCACAACTTTGTCATCGTTGATACTGCTGGACGTTTGGGAATCGATGAAGAGCTGATGTCACAAGCAGCGAAAATTCGCGATGCCGTAAAGCCTGATGAGGTACTTTTTGTGGTTGATGCAATGCTCGGCCAAGATGCTGTTCGAACCGCCACAAGTTTTATGCGAGGTGTTGGGTTTGATGGAGTTGTATTAACAAAGTTGGATGGAGATGCCCGTGGTGGCGCCGCGCTTTCGATTGTTACCCTCACTGAACGACCAATCATGTTTATTGCCACCGGTGAAAAACCTGCTGATTTTGATCTATTTCATCCTGATCGAATGGCTTCGCGAATTTTGGGGCTCGGAGATGTGGCAACGCTTGCCGAGCAAGCCAAGGCTGCCATTGATCCCGATCTCAGTAAGAAATTCGAAGAGAAGTTTGTTCGAGGAGATGACTTCACGCTGGTCGATTTTCTCAGTCAGTTGCAGGCGCTCAAAAAAATGGGGTCTATGACCAAGATGTTGGGGATGTTGCCTGGTATGAATAGCGGGGCAATGAAGAAGCAATTGGAAAGCATTGACGATAACGAATTAGTTCGAACCGAGGCGATCATTCAGTCGATGACCGAAGCCGAACGAGGAGATGTAAAAATCCTTAATGGCACTAGACGGGCGAGGATCGCCAAAGGCAGCGGACGACAGGTCTCAGAGGTGAACAATCTGGTCGATCGTTTTACGGCAGCCCAGAAGATGATGCGCCAAATGAGAAATAGCGGGGGAGCGCCAGGTGGAATGCCCGCAATCCCGGGGATGCCCGCCATGCCTAAGATAAGTAAGGCGCCGCCGCCTAAGAAGAAGTCGAAGTCTGGTAACCCCGCAAAGCGGGCTGCCGAGCAGGGATAAGACCCAATTTGGTTAGCCAAGCACAAGGTGGCAAGATTAGCCCCCTGCGTAAGGGCCCTCTACCCCTTATTCCAGGTTAACAACCCATCCATTATGGATTGAGATTTGCCTGTCGCTCCCACTGACAGTGCGATGATCGAACCGAATCACTCAAGGAGTAACCACACACGTGGCCGTTAAAATTAAATTGATGCGTTTCGGAAAGATTCGCACCGCGCATTACCGAATTGTCGTTGCCGATGCTCGTACCGCCCGCGATAGCCGCGCTATCGAGGAGATTGGTCGCTATAACCCAAATGCAGAACCATCATTTATCCAGGTAAATGGTGAGCGTGCGGCTTATTGGCTCGGAGTTGGTGCACAACCAACAGAAGCTGTAGAGGCAATTCTCAAGATCACCGGTGATTGGCAGAAGTTCAAGGGTCTTCCTGGAACAGAGGGAACACTTCGCTTTGCCGAACCAAAGCCAGATAAGCGCATTGCGTATGAGGCAGCGGTTAAAGATGCCATGAATGAGCCAGCTGATGGCGCAACGACTGCGAAGAAGAAGGCCGCTGACAAGCTTGCTGCCAAGGCCAATCCTGTCCCAGCGCTTGATGAGAGTGCTGAGGCACTCGTTCCTGCTTCAGAGACTGCGGTAGAAGAAAACTTGCCTGTAAGTGAAGAAGCGAGTGCTGAGTAACCATGATTGACGAGGCTCTCGAACATCTCGTAAAGGGAATTGTTGATAACCCAGAAGAGGTCATCATCACTGAGAAGACTCATCGCCGTGGAACAACTTTAGAAGTACGCGTGCATCCCGATGATATTGGAAAGGTGATCGGCCGCAATGGCCGCACCGCACGCGCCCTTCGCACAGTTATAAGTGCAATTGCTGGTCGTTCAGTTCGAGTAGATCTCATCGAGGCTGACGAGGCTCGATAGCAATGTTGCTCGTCGTCGGCCGAATTGGCCGGGCGCACGGAGTCCTGGGTGAAGCGACCATCGAAATTCGCACTGACTTACCCGATGAACGATTTTTTGTGGGCGCACGACTTGTAACTGATCCAGTTAGTAATGGTCCGCTCACTATTGAATCAGTTCGCGATCATAATGGCATCTTGCTTCTCAAATTCGAAGAGGTTAAAGATCGCACCGCGATCGAGCGGATTCGCGATACTTTGCTCTTGGCCGATATTGATTTGGTCGAGGACCATTTAAGTGGAAGTGCAGATGAATACCATGTTCAACAGTTGATCGGTTGCGATGTGGTAGATGTGGATGGAGTCAAACTTGGTGTACTCGCTGACGTCTTAAATCTGCCTGGCCAAGATTTACTAGCAATCCAAAGTGCGACCGGTGAACTGCTCCTACCATTCATAGCAGAATTTGTTCCGGAAGTTGATATCGAAAATCGAAGAATTGTTGTTCGTCCACCCGTTGGGCTAGTCGAACTCCACCACTCTAATCATCAGGGTACAAGCAATGAGTAAAGTGTGCTTCGATTTAATCACAATATTTCCGGAGTACTTTTCTCCGCTTAAACTTTCACTGATCGGAAAAGCGCAAGAGAACAACTTGGTATCGATCGCAATTCATGACCTGCGCGACCAGGCCCAGGGGGTGCACAAGAGCGTAGATGACACTCCGTATGGCGGGGGAGCCGGCATGGTGATGTCGCCTGTGCCATGGGGCGAGGCGCTCGATCGGGTGATCGCGTCGGATTCTGCAGCGATCCATGATCTTATTATTTTGACACCCGCCGGCCAGAAACTAACGCAAAGTTTGGTCGAGGAATTAGTCGTATGTGAGCACCTGATCTTTGCCTGCGGAAGGTATGAAGGTATTGATCATCGAGTAACTGAGTTCTATCAAACTCTTCCTAATATTCGAGTTCGAGAAATTTCTATCGGGGATTACGTTCTGGGAGGCGGGGAAGTCGCAACTCTTGTCATTATGGAAGCGGTTATCCGCCTGATTCCGGGTGTCTTGGGTAATCCCCAGTCTCTAGTCGAAGAATCTCATTCACTTCCCGAAGACGCCGTTGAATACCCGAACTATACGAAGCCTGCTTCGTGGCGGGGAATTGAAGTTCCAGAAGTACTCCTCTCTGGAAATCACGCTCGAATCAAATCATGGCGAAACGAACAGGCGCGGGAGCGAACCCTGAAGTTAGATCCCAGAACTCGCGGGTAACCCCTTCGCACGCGGTACCTTTAAACTAGTGAGCGTTCATTTCTAATGAGGAGTTTTTTAATGGCCGAGACCGATCCCCAGATCCAATCGCGGCTAATTCGCGACTTGGAACCTACCGTGGCGATCGAAATTGAGCGGCATATCAAAACCACGAGGGACTGGTATCCCCATGAGTACGTCCCATGGTCAGAAGGTCGCACCTTTGCCGGCCCACTTAATGGAGATGCCTGGGAAGCAAAAGACTCTAGGTTGACGCTGGTTGCGCAAGATTCACTCGTCCTCAATCTCTTAACTGAAGATAATCTTCCTTCGTATCACACCGAAATTGCTTTCGCCACGAGTCGAGATGGCGCATGGAACACTTGGATCAATCGTTGGACTGCCGAAGAAGCTCGCCATGGAATTGTGATCCGGGATTACTTGATGGCCACTCGCGGAGTGGATCCAATTGAACTTGAAGATTTGCGCATGGCTCATATGCAAGTGGGATACCAGACTCCGTATCCGAACGATATGTTGCACACAATTGCATATGTAACCTTCCAAGAGCTTGCTACCCGAATTTCGCACCGCAATACTGGTCGAATCTCGGAGGATGAAATCTGCGAGGGGATGTTGGCTCGAGTCGCACTTGACGAAAATTTGCATATGTTGTTCTACCGCAACCTCATCTCGGCAGCCCTGAAGCTAGAACCAAATGCAGCGATGTGCGCTATCACCGATGTTCTCATTAATTTTCAGATGCCAGGGGCAGGAATGCCGGGATGGGGTCGTAAATCGGTCCAAATTGCACTTGCCGGTATCTATGACTTAAAACTCCACTTAGAGGATGTCGTACTGCCAGTGCTTCGTGCTTGGGGAATCTTTGAACTCGATACCTTGACGGGTGCGGGAGCTGCGGCTCGCGATGAGCTAGCTGCTTTCATTAAAAAAAGCACTACAGATGTTGCGACTTTTGTGGATAAACGTGAGGTTCATTTTGAACGCCAGATTGCACGCGGAATTGTCCCTCTCCGACTGATTTAGGAGAAGAGCCGGCTGAAATAGGTTAACTATTTAGCCACGAGCGGGGTTTCTTGCGAGTATTGGGGGAATAATCTCGACACGCCGAGTGTTAATTAGCCATACGGTGCGTTATAGGACATTATCCGCCCCGATAGGGAGTTTGGTGAGTGCCAATCTGGTGCAAGCGGGCTCTACCGCAAAAAAGTGAAGGAGGTGCACCATGGCAACCGATTACGACACACCCCGAAAGACGGATGAAGAACTTCATGAGGAATCTCTCGAAGAGCTAAAAGCTCGTCGCGCAGATGCTCAGTCAGGGCAAGTTGATATCGATGAAGAAGATGCCGCGGAGAACCTAGAACTTCCAGGCGCAGATTTATCGGGTGAAGAGTTGACTGTTCGAGTCGTGCCAAAGCAGACCGACGAATTTACTTGTTCTCGTTGTTTCTTAGTTCATCACACCTCTCAACTTGCAAGAGGTGAAGGCGCAAAGTCAGTCTGTAAGGATTGCGAATAAGTTTTAATCAGTTATTCGATGAAAGCGCAGCCATGAGTGGTTGCGCTTTTTTGCTACTAATCAGCCAATAAGGTGTTGGATCCTTTGGATCCCTTATTTCGACTTTGACTCCGGTGGAGATCCAAAAACGCAACACCATAAAACTCGCTGGATCGCACAACGGTCCGCGCCACTGCCGCATTTGATCGCTCGTTAGCGCTTCGATATTCCCAATGAATTTTCTGTCAATGTGAGCACTTCCAACTCGTAATCCATCTTTGGTGACTTGGATGACTAGGACCGTGCTTTGAGAAAGATAGATCAATCCGAGGAGTTGCACGAGCATTGTGATTGAACCCCATCGGGTTCCGAGGGCGGCCCATACCGCCAGCGCTAATGATCCTGCTAGAAAAAGCAAAAAAAGCCAGAGCCAAACGGGCCATGGGGATCGCTCTTTGTAAATGTTTGCCCCGTGCTTCACGCCCCTACGCTACTCGTTCGCCCACTGCAATCCTTCGGGCTATCGCTTATCCTTCGAGCTATCGCTTATCCTTTGGAGTTTGACTTATCCATTAGGCTATCGCCATGAGTCGAGTCGCTAGTACAACTCCACCACGCGACGCGGTAATTCCTCCGCGTCACCCGTTAGCTCCCGCCCCAGGAACACAAATTCCTTCGCATTACGCCAACTGTTTTGGCTGTGGCGAGTTGCATCCGACGGGGCTGCATCTGGTTGCGCACGCCGGGGTAGGACAGAACATCACTGCGATCTTTACCGTTACCAATAATCATCAGGGCGCTCCTGGACTGGCTCATGGTGGACTCCTGACTCTCGCCTTTGATGAGGCGCTCGGCAAGTTGATGTGGTTATTACGCGCCCCCGCCGTTACCGCGCGCTTAGAAACAGATTTTGTATTGCCGGTCCCAGTCGGAGCCAACCTTTACATCACGGCAAAGATCACGGGCCAGTCGGGACGTAAGGTCTACGCGGAAGCAGAAGGTCACCTCGAGTCATACGATGGTCCAGTCGCGGTGCGGGCGAGTTCGCTATACGTCATAGTGCCGATGTCACACTTTTTGGAAAAAGCTCCAAAAGAATTCATTGATCACATCCGCGAAAATCCAAAGTTGCTGGCATTCGTTGACCCCGACTTTGAGATAAACCCATGAAGAATGTGCAAGTCTTAGTAAAGCGATTGGATCCCAGTATCCCATTACCGCGGTATGGAAAAGCTGGAGACGCGGGCGCCGATATTACAACACGTATCGATGTGACCATCCTGCCAGGGGAACGAACACTGGTTCCTACCGGGTTATTTATTGCGCTCCCTTTTGGTTTTGCTGCCTTTGTACATCCCCGCTCTGGTTTAGCAATTAAACATGGTGTCTCTATGGTCAACACGCCTGGCACAGTTGATGCCGGCTACCGCGGTGAACTACAAGTCATTCTGATTAATCATGATCTCCATGAACCAATTTCATTTAAAAAAGGCGATCGAATTGCGCAACTCGTTATTCAGCGCGTTGAGGCGGCGGAATTCATCGAGGTAGCTGAGCTTCCCGGATCAGAGCGCGCCGCTGGTGGCTTTGGATCAACTGGTACTTCAACGCTATGAGCTATGACGGGCATCTCGAAGACAAAGCAAAAATTCTTGGGGCGCTAGGTGGAACCCGTGGTCTGCTCGATAGCGGACTTCCATCAATCGTCTTTCTCGTAGCATTTAATATTTCACATAGCCTCAATAATTCTGCGATTGTTTCAATTGGGCTTTCTGTAATTTTCGCTATCGCGAGATTGGTGAAGCGCGAGACCTTACAACACGCGATTTCCGGAGTGATTGGTGTTGCATTTTGCGCCTTGCTGGCTAGACATACAGGTAAGGCAGCAGATTTTTATCTGCCGGGGTTAATCATCAACGTTGTTTATGGAATCGTGTATACGGTTGCAAACCTGGTGGGATGGCCGGTATTGGGTCTGCTGTTGGGGCCTGTGTTAGGTGAAAATCTGGCATGGGCTAAGGTTCCCGCCAGAAAGAACGCCTATCGTCGTGCGGGATGGCTCTGGGTCGGGCTCTTTGTTTCTCGATTAGTGGTGCAATACCCGCTCTATAAGACCAATCATATAAATTGGCTTGGAACAGCGAGACTTATTATGGGTACGCCGCTCTTTTTGGTGGTTGGGTGGGGAACTTGGTTGATTTTACGGAAGGTTCCGACAGTAAAACCGAACTCAAAGGCCGAGTAAACACGCTTTCAATTGGTCTTCGGCTGCTGCAGTTGAAACGAAGATGAGCTCGTCGCCATCCATGAACATATCTTCATCCTTTGGTGCAATCACATGTCCATCGCGAACGATGGACGCGAGCGAGGTTCCAGCGGGGAAGAGAACTTCTCCGACGGTCTTGCCGGAAGCGGAAGCGCCTTCAGGCAGAGTTATTTCAACCAAGTTTGCTCCACCACGCTTAAGCGAGAAAAGCCTGACAACGTCACCTACGGTTACCGCTTCTTCAACGAGGGCGGAGATAATTCGCGGAGTCGAAACTGCAACGTCAACACCCCATGAAGCATCAAAGAGCCATTCATTTTTAGGATGATTGATGCGGGCTACGACGCGTGGTACGCCGTATTCGGTCTTAGCAAGGAGTGAACAGACGAGATTGACTTTGTCGTCCCCCGTCGCGGCGACCAGTACCTGACATCCAGAGAGTTTGGCATTATCAAGGGAAGAAATTTCGCAAGCATCAGCCAATAACCATTCGGCCTGGGGAACGGTATCCATCTTGAGTGACTTGGGATCGCGATCCATGAGTAAAACATGGTGACCGTTCTCTAAGAGCTCGCGCGCGATCGCTCGACCGACATTGCCCGCACCGACGATTGCTATCTTCATGGGTCTCCCTAGTTCACTTCGGGTTCACGGGAGAGAATCTCGTCAATCTTGGCACGCTCGGCTTCCATCAGAGTCACGTGGACGAGATCGCCTTGCTGGAGAACGGTGTGGCTATTGGGGATCAAACCTTCGCCAAGTCGGGTGATGAAGGCGACGCGCGCGCCTGTGGCTTCTTCAATCAGCAGGACTGGGCGCCCAAACCACCCAATATGGAGTGAAACTTCACAGAGTTGAACGGTGCCGCTGGCGTCGCGCCACTCCGATTGAGAGCCCTCAGGAGCCAATCTGCGCATCATCTGATCTGTCGTCCATAAGACCGTGGCAACGGTTGGAATACCGAGACGCTGATAAATTTCAGCTCGTTCTGGATCGTAGATTCGGGCAACTACATTTGGAACGTTGTAACTTTCACGCGCTACTCGAGCGGCGAGAATATTTGAATTGT
>PLXJ01000026.1 GCA_003151395.1 Actinomycetota bacterium
GAACAGGACACCTCGCTGCCCACCAGATTTTTTGTATGTACTTGCGAATCGCCCTAATTTCGTCGTCACTTAGACTTCATCAATGGCGAGTTTAAAAACTAAACGATCAAGTGAATTTGCCGTTCTCGCTGTCATTTTGGCGGGAGTCTGTTTTGGAACGACAGGTACGAGTCAGTCTCTCTGGGGAAAAGGAATCAACCCGCTTGTTATAGGAAGTTCGCGCTTGTTTGTAGGATCAATCGCACTTTGGTTGATATCTCTGAAAGATAAGACAAATCTCAAATTCCCTAAACGCCAACTTTGGATCTGCGCGCTAGGTATGGCCATCTATCAATTAGCATTTTTCTCGGCGGTACACCTCACCGGAGTTGCGATTGCAACAATAACCGCTTTAGGAAGCTCTCCGGTATTCACTGGCCTGATTTCGTGGCTAGTTGGTCACGAAAAACCAAGTCGCACGTGGGCGATATCAACCCTGATCACTACCCTGGGAATCGTCGCATTAAATACTCACGCTGAAAGTTCAACCTTCAAGGTTTCAGGAGTTCTGTTGGCGCTATGCGCTGCAGCGGGGTTCGGATCCTTTAACGTAGCTGGGCGCCAGGTTCTACAGAGTGGATATCCACTTAGCCACTTCATATCAAGAAGTTTTGCATTAGCTGCCTTGCTGATTTCACCATTCATATTTACTGAACGGCTTTGGTGGCTAAGAACCATAAGAGGGGCTGGTCTGATTTTATGGCTTGGGATTGTTGCTACAGCATTGGCCTATAGCCTCTATGGATTTGGGCTTTCGCATTTGAAGGCAAGTAATGCTTCAACCCTCGTCTTGGCTGAACCCGTTACGGCCACAATTTTGTCGGTGACAGTGCTTCATAACCACCTCACGCTTACCAGTTGGGGAGGGGTGCTTCTCGTTTTAATTGGTTTGCTGTATTTGGGAATTATGGGTTAAGGAGAGAAATAGCGATCCCTCCCGACAAATAATTGGAATCAGGAACATTTCTCGACGCCTTGTTGTTCTGCTATTACAACCAGATAAACCACGAAAATGGAGAGAATGCGATGGAAAATCTTAAGAAGGCTTACTTTGGAACCGGATGTTTTTGGGGTGCTGAGCGTAAATTTTGGTTGACGGCGGGGGTTACTTCGACCTCCGTTGGTTATATGGGTGGAAAGTTGAACCAGCCGTCCTATGAGGCAGTCTGCACTGGAAAAACTGGTCACGCTGAGGTTGTTGAAGTCACTTTTGATCCAGCACTCGTTAGCTATCGCGAACTGCTTGCCCTCTTTTGGGTTATGCACGATCCAACATCCTTTAACCGACAAGGCAATGATGTGGGCTCTCAATATCGAAGCGCGATATTCACTGATTCTGTTGAACAGGAGAATGAAGCTTACGAAACCTTAGGGCTCTATCAATCGGCTCTCGACAAAAGCGGTTACGGCAAGATCTGCACTGAGATTTCTGATGCGAGAGATATTACCTATTGGCCCGCTGAGACTTATCACCAGAGGTACTTGGCGAAAAATCCGCATGGATATGACTGCCATTCCTCAACTGGAATTGCATTTCCAGAACTTTTTGCTACGAAGCCTCTTGGCTCTTAAGAACACAGAACTCATTTCCTTCTGGATCAGCCATGACCACCCAGGTCGTGGCTGGATCCGCTGATTGACCGATTTCAATCCGTTTTCCACCCAGCCCTTCGATTCGTGAAACTTCGGCCGCTTGGTCATCTGGTTGTAGATCAAAATGCATTCGGTTCTTAATCACTTTTTCATCTGGATTCTTGTAAAAGAGTATCGGTGGGAATTTTGCTCCATCTTCTAATTTTGTTGGGTTTTCTAACATGGCGCCGGTCTCATCGCCGTAAGTAACTTCCCATCCCAGGACCGCAGCCCAGAATTTCGAAATGGCCAGAGTGTCCTTCGAATCGATGGTGATGTATCCAATTTTTAACATGAAAAACCCTAACATTGCTGCCTTCATAGTTCTAGAGTCTGATCTCTGGTTAAACCGAGTAAATAGTCGTGGAGGGGATAATCGATGAGATCAGATTTCCTTGCACGCGAGGTTCACAGCGTCGACCAATTCCTTCAGTTATCTCGAGAAGTGCGAGCCTCCGAGCCGATTGCCACTCAAATAATTGGAGGTGCCGCGGCCGCTGTCGCCAAAGGGACGAGTAGTTATGAGAGGTGTACTTGGTGGGTAATTGAATCCGATGGAAAGGTAGTTGGCCTTGCCATGCATACCGAACCTTTCAATTTATTTCTGTCACCTATGCCACTGGAAGCTTCGCTTGCCCTGGCGAAATTGATCGTGGCTGAGCATCCCGGTTTCCCTGGGGTCAACGGACCTTCGGAGGTTGTTAAACCATTCCTAAGCAAGTGTGCTGAACTCTCAACGAAACTTAGGAAGTACGAATTGCATCAGGAGCATCTGACCTATTCTTTAATTGAATTGATTTCTCCTTTAAACAGTGTAGGTGAAGTCAGACTAGCCACGCCTGAGGATAAGACCCTAGTGCTCCAATGGTTTACTGCTTTTGCGCACGAAGCCGATGTGGAAAATCACAATCTTGAGGCAGTTGTAGATCGAGCGACCGCTACGGAACGACTTTACTTGTGGTCGGTAGACGGGGTAATCGTGTCTATGGCGGGTCACACTGCAAGTGTTGAGATTCCTGGCGGCACGCTGGCTCGAATTGGTCCGGTATACACGCCCCCGGAGTATCGCAAACACGGCTACGCAAGTTTTCTTGTTGCGGAAATTAGTCGGAGACTCCATGCACGAGGTGTATCGGTGATGCTTTACGCGGATGCAAAAAATCCTGCTTCAAATAATGTTTATATTAAAATTGGATTTAGCCTCGTTGGATCTAACACCATTTGGAATATATCTTGGAAATAGCCTTATTTAAGCAGTAAGAATTCTCCAGTGTCCAGATAATGCCTTAGCCGCTTTTCAGTATTGGTTAGGAAAGTCGGAAGGTAGGCCGCGTCTTTGGCGGTAGATGTTTCGAGTAAGTAGTTGGCGAGCACGAGGGATCGACTTGCTATCAATAGTTCCAATTCCCAAGGTTCGTGTTCTGGCAGCGGAGCTACCGAAAGGAATCCGGAGATTAGAATTTTCTCGCGCTCTTTGTCCTCGCGGAGGTAGTAGAGAGCTATTGCTAGATCTTGAAGCGGAAAACCTATACCGGCATCATCAAAATCGAGGATAGACATCTGACCTTCACGCCAGATTACATTTCCAAAATGCAGATCCGCGTGAATTAACTGGGGCGCTGAGCGCTCTCGCAGGGACTCAAATAACTTTTCAGTCCGAAGGTTAATCTCTTCCAGCATTAGGTATAGCTCGGGGGAGATTTCAGGATGGGGGGAGGTAAAAAGGACCGGATACCTCACTACCAATGAATTATCGATGGCGAGAAAATTTGCGTATCCCGTTGGACGCCAGGTTAATCCAAATTGTTGAAGCTGAGCCATCGTTTTTCCGAGTTGAAAGAGTTGCTCGTCCGTAGGGTGATCTTCTACGACTTCGCCCTCGATCCAAGGGTAGACAACAACATTGAGATTACCACCCTCGTAAAAGAAGTAGTGGTTAGAAAATAACTCATCTTGCAAATTCGGGGTTGGAACTGGAGCGCGAACCAGCCCCTGTTCTGAAAGAGCGTTCAACCACTGGACTTCAGCCCAGATGTGTTCTGGCCACTTTTTGGAATTGGTGTTGATGCGTAGTGCGTATGTGTCATTTTCGGTACTTGTGAATTTAAAAGTCGTGTTGAAAGCATGATTGACACATTCAATTTTGCTGACCGATAATCCGTATTGGGCAAGGACGTCGATAGCGAATTCCTCAAGAAGGGCAATCTGTTCTTCTTGGCTCATTTCTGAGTATTCTGACATTTGCTACCTTTCAAAATCGTTTTCCGAGAACCAAAGTATCTTCCACTTTATATCCAAGCTTTTCATAGAACTCAATGACAGCCGAATTTGTACGGCGCACCATCAGCATTGCCTTTGGCGCCCCTTGGTGCCTTAACCATTCTTCCGCAGCCGTAACTAGGGATCGTCCATTCCCCGAGTTTTGATGATCGGGTTTGATTCCTAAATAGTAGAACCAGCCTCTATGACCATCAAACCCGACTACTACTGCCCCGATAATCTTTTGATCAGTTTCAAGTATCAACACAGTGGAAGTCGATGTGGAGAGCGCTAAATCAAAGTCTTCGACTGGATCGTTTTGTGGCCTGATCAAGTCGCACTCCGACCAGATTTCGATTACCTTGCTTTGATCTGCGGGAGAGGCATGACGGGTGCTGTTCACGGGGCAATGATTCCACAGCAAATTGATCAAAGAGAGCCGATTCCATTAAAGTATGGCAATACATTTCCATATGGCACGGCGATAGGAGCTTTTGGTGAAGGCAACCCCTGAAGACCAAAATCTTCTTATTGAACTTCAGTTGATCGACTCCCAAGTGACTCAAGTAAAAACCAAACTTGCTGGCTTACCAGAATTAGAGCAGATCGCAGCGATTCATGCCCGACTTGAAAATACCGCAGTGGAATTGAACGTTGTTGAAACGGAACTTGCGGATGTTGCAATTGACCTCCGACGAAGTGAACTTGATGTCGAACAAGTAGATGACCGAATCCAAAAAGACGAGAAGCGCTTGTCGTCGGGCCTGACTACTCCGAAAGAACTCGAGCAATTGCAGCACGAAGTCGTCACGCTAACTAAGCGCAAGGCCGAACTAGAAGACGGCGAACTCGAAATTTTGATAAAGCACGATGGCATCAAAGGACGGGTTGATGAGTTGCTCAATGACCAAATTGGACTCAAACAACTGGAACTTGAACTTAATGTTCGTCTGGAAAATGCCCGAGCTGAGATCGATAAAACTCTTGCCGAACTCGCTCAGGCTCGCGCCGCGCTAGCGCCAAAGATTGATCCAGCCCTTGTCGAGTTGTATAACAAGATCCGATTGTCAGCGCATGGAGTCGGTGCCGCACTATTGGTAGGTAATAAGTGCGATGGTTGCCACTTGGCGATTAATGCAACCGAAATAGACAGAATCAAGGGATTAGTTCCCGACGAAGTAATTCGGTGTGAAGAATGCCGTCGCATCTTGGTGAGAATTTAGATGGCCCGCGAATTCGTAGTGACGGCTGATGGAGCTTCGCGTGGGAACCCCGGTCCAGCGGCATACGGGGCAACCGTTTCTGAAGATGGAAAGTTAATAGCGGAACTATTTGATGTACTCGGAACCGCCTCCAACAATGTCGCCGAATATTCTGGCTTAATCGCTGGATTAAAGAAGGTGCACGAGCTGGATCCAGAGGCGAGGATCCAGGTAAAAATGGATTCCAAGCTCGTTGTGGAGCAAATGTCGGGTCGTTGGCAGATCAAGCATCCAGATATGAGGACCTTGGCGAATGAGGCGCGGCTTGCGCATTCAATGTCACTGGTCACTTTCCAATGGATTCCGCGTGAAGAGAATTCGCACGCCGATCGTTTAGCAAATAAGGCCCTCGACAGTGGAGTGCCGGCGGGTTCAAAACCGATATTGAACTACTTAACTCTGCGACTCGTTTCGGGTGAGATTCCAACAACTATCTGGTTTGTTCGTCATGGCGAAACAATCCTGACACCCACCAGGCGATTCTCTGGCATTGGAAAAATGGACCCACCTCTTACTGAAACTGGCATTGAACAAGCTCAGGCCGTTGCCAAGGAAATTGCAGCACGCCAACCCGATGTACTGATCGCCTCCCCCCTCATGCGAACCATGATGACCGCGAAGGAAGTTTCTGATGCAACGGGGTTGGATCCGATATTTGATGATTTATGGGTCGAAATCGACTTCGGTACATGGGAGGGCTTAACACCATCAGAGGTTCGCGATCAACGTCCTGATGAATGGAACGGTTGGTTGACTTCTCTTACCTATCGGCCTGGTGGGGGAGAATCCTACGAGGAGGTTTACTCCAGGGCTGTTGCAGGTATTGCTGATCTAGTCGAGCGATACCCCGGCAAGAAGATATGTGTGGTTACGCATAACATAGTTATTCGCTCGATAGCGGCTTATGCCATGAATGCCCCACTCGAAAGTATGTATTACGTCGATATTTTGCCGTGCAGCATCACCACAGTCCACGTCTGGCCATCAGATGGGCTTAGGGCTCTTAAGTCACTTAGCGAGCGGGCAGTTGCAAAATAGTGTCAGAGAAGAAACTACCTAATTCTTACCACAAGCTTTTTACAGCGAGTGCTCTATCTAATTTAGGCAATGGTGTTTCTGCGGTTGCGTATCCTTGGATCGCTTCTTCAATCACGCGCTCTCCACTCCTTCTTTCCATTATTGGCTTGATGGCTTCTATGCCTTGGTTGGTGTTTAGTTTGCCCGCTGGTGTATTTATTGATCGTTTCCCGCGGCGGAGTGTCATCGTCTTTACAGATGTGTTGCGCGGACTAGTTACGCTCGTGGTGGCGTTATCAATTTGGGGCAATGAATCCCATATTCACATCGTTAGAAGTATCGTTAAAACTTCGTCTATTCACACCAACGCCGGTCTATACCTTCTCTTGCTAATCGCGACATTCTTACTGGGTTGCGGTGAAGTTCTAGGTAATGGAGCTTCGCAAACATTTATTCCACTTATCGTTGAGACGAACCAACTCGAAACCGCCAATGGTCGCATGTGGACTTCCGAATCGCTGATGCAGAACTTCATGGGCCCACCGCTTGCTTCTGTCCTCCTGGGTCTATCGGTATTTGCACCTTTGATGTTTGACGGTGCCAGTTTCTTTGCCTCGGCAGGTTTGATTGGTCTGATCGCCTCGTCAATGATTAAAAAGCAAAAAATTTCCGAGGTGAAACCGAATTTTAAAGCGGAGTTAAAAGAAGGCTTGAGTTGGCTTTGGCACCACCCATTTTTGCGCCCGCTTGCATTCATTTTGGGATCTATCAATGGCCTTAATGCCCTTGGATTCTCTGTATTTATTCTCTTCGCTCAAGAGGATTTGCACACCTCTGTATTCACCTTTGGATTGTTAAGTACCGGTGGGGCGTTTGGCGGTGCTATAGGCGGGATTTTCGCTGGTCGAATCATAAAAAGATTTGGAAGAGCGTTCATTTTGAAGGTTGTCATACTTGGAGCTCCGGTATTTCTGGTTGGGATGGCTTTTTCGCCTGTATGGGAATTGGTGTGGTTTATCGCCGCGATTGAAATGTTCTTTGCCATTTTATGGAACGTGGTGACTGTATCAATGCGACAGGAAATAATTCCCGATCAGATCCTGGGGAGAGTTAATAGCGTTTATCGGTTCTTCGCGCTAGGTAGTCAACCCATTGGTGCTGTTATCGGTGGAGTACTAGTAACAATTTCACTCCATCTCTTTTCGCGCGGATTCGCACTTCGTACACCTATGCTCTTAGGAGCAGTCCTGGGTCTAGTGGTTGCTTATTTTGCGCTACCTCATCTCACACAGGCCAAAATCGACGAAGCTCGCGGCAAAGGTGATAAAGACTAAAGCCGGCCAGCTTCCCGCAAGGCGCCAAGAAAATCAGACAACTCGGGGGAGTGGGGTTTTTCTAGAATATCTGAAGGCGTTCCTGCTTCAAGGATCCGCCCATGGTGCAGAAACAAGACCTGATCGGCGACGCGCTTAGCAAATCCCATCTCATGCGTGGCGATCATCATCGTCATTCCTTCGGCTTTTAGTTCTGCGATAAGCGATAAAACTTCTGCGATGAGAATTGGGTCGAGGGCGCTTGTAACTTCATCAAGCAAGAGGACTTTGGGTTTGGTAATGAGTGCACGTAAAATTGCAACACGTTGTTGCTGTCCTCCGCTTAGTAAATCTGGATATTGCCTTGCCTTATCTGCCAAACCAAAGCGTTCGAGCAATTCCGTAGCATTGGTTTCAGCAACCTCTTTGGATACCCCATGAACTTTGCGAGGGGCGAGCGTGATGTTCTGCAAAACATTCAGGTGTGGGAAGAGATTAAAAGATTGGAAAACTGAGCCGATTTGGGCGCGCACCACATCGGGATTAACTCCAACAGCAGTTATATCTTTATTATCAAGAAGAATTTGGCCATCATCAATTCTCTCAAGCAGATTTATGGTCCGCAGCAACGTCGATTTTCCGGAGCCACTCGCTCCAATTAACACTTTTACTTCATGTTCCGCAAGCGAAACTGAGATATCTTCTAGTACTAGATCAGCGCCGTAACTCTTGCGCAGATTGATAATATCTAACATCGATTTAGACATGACTACCATTGACCTTGCTGAACCCGAGCGCGATCTTGCTTCCGTGTGAGCCAATCGGTGAAGCGAGTGAGTGGAATTGTGAGTGCCACGAACAACACTCCCGCCACTACATAGGGCGTAAAATTAAAAGATTGCGCAGTATCAATCTGAGCCGATCTGATCGCATCAATTGCACCTAGTACGGAAATCAAACCCGAGTCTTTTTGAAGCGAAACTAGGTCATTAAGTAGGGGTGGAGTTACCTTGCGCAGCGCTTGTGGCAAAACCACGTGGCGCTGAGTTTGAGCTTGGGTTAGTCCGAGTGCTCGCCCGGCCATCCTTTGAGCCGGATTAACGGCTTCTATCCCAGCGCGAATGACCTCAGCTACGTAGGCGGAATAGGTCATGATGAGTGAGACAGTTCCCAAAATGACGGCGGAATTAGTGATCCAAGAAATTTGCAATCCTGGCACACCGAATCCGATTAACAATAGAACCAGAAGGAGCGGAAGCCCGCGGAAGATGTCGGTGTAAATAGTTGCTATTAATCGGACTGGATAAAGTATTGGTGAATGCGAAGTCCGAGCCAGCGCAATGAGAAGTCCAAAGATCAGTACAAAGAATTCGGCAATTATCATCACTCTCAAATTGAGCCACAACCCCGATAAAACATGGGGAAAGGAGGAAACCGCATAGTGCCAACTGAAGAATGATTCGCGAACCAATTTAAAACCAGGTGCACCTGCCACCACGATTGTCAGAATAATGGCAATAGTTAACGTGCTTATTAGGGCAACTACCGTGGAATGACGAGAGGCCCGATGCCTAGCAGCTTCGCGCTCTATTCTGAGCGCAGAAGGTTGGTAAGACATCGGACCTCCGTTACAAGTTGAGGATCAAACTACTTGAGTACTGGTGCTCCTCCTACACTTGCAAGCCATTTTCCTGCAAGAGCTTTAAGAGTTCCGTTGGCGCGCAGTGCATTGACGGCCGCAGAAACCGATTTGGTGAGTGAGCTTCCCTTTGATAAAACCAATCCAAATTGGTCGCTTCCAGCTTTAGGGGCGAACTGACCCACGATAAGTCCATTAGAAAGTTCAGCTCCGGCAACATAGAAAGCGGTAGGAAGGTCTAAAACTAGACCATCGATTTGACCATTCTTGAGTGCCGCGGTCGCTAGATCATTGGTGTCAAAGACGGAAGGCTTTCCCTTTGGCTTGATAACATCCGTAATTGTTGAATAAGAAGTTGATCCAACGGATGCTCCGAGTTTGGCATTGGCCAAATCCGCAATGGTCTTTGCTTTAGCAATCTTCGACTTGGTTGTCGTGATCAATGCTTGGGCGACATCGTAATAACCAGTCGAGAAATCAACGGCTTTTGCACGCTCTGGAGTAATCGAAACTTCGTTGATATCAAAATCAAAGGCTTTCTTTCCAGGTTGAATAACAGTATTGAAAGAAGCTTTTACCCACTTGACCTTAGTCGCTGGGTATCCAAGTTGCTTTGCTACGGCGTAGGCGACCGCAGACTCGAAGCCTTTACCATCGGCGGGCTTGTTGCTATCAAACCAAGGAGTGTAAGCGGGGTCATCCGTTCCAATTGTCAGATAGCCCTTTGTCAGGGTGGGGAGAGAACCTCCGCTCCTTGCCGCGTTTGAAGCAGATGTCGCGAAACCGATTGAAAGTGATCCGACCAGAGCAGAGACAGCTACTGCGGTTCCTAATTTCTTCTTCATGTATAACTACCTTTCAGAAAGAGCAGTGCTCAGTAAATTACGGGGCGTGTGGACCGCGCCAAACACTAGCAAAGCCGATGTTCAACGAGAAATTGCGAGCGGTTTGCAGGCCTTAGTTGGCTTGGCTAACCGTGGACATGTTGAAATCTTCGAATATCACCGTTGGGGTCGCGGTTCGAGCCAAGTCTTCAAATTCGCGTGTTGCGGTGATTTCCGTTGCCCCAGTTGATGAAATTCTGTTCAGCAGATCGACAGGGGATTCATTCCAACGGAAGTTATTGACTGCACCAATTACCTCTCCATCCTTGATTTCATAAACTCCGTCGCGAGTGAGACCCGTGAGCAAACTGGTTACTGGATCTACCATCCGGATATACCAAAGGGTGGTAAGTAACAACCCATTCTTAACTTTGGATATTTGAGAGTCTAGATCTCCCATACTTCCGGGAAGTTCCATGATGACGTTTTCTCCCCCTGATCCATAAGGGATCCCGGTGGTTTTAGCCACTGATCGAGTAGAAATCAGACCTGCAAGCTTCCCATCCTTAACGAAATCCCATTTCTCCTGTGGCAGGCCATTATCAAAGACAGAACTAAATGAACTGCTACTTGAAGCAACGTTGAATGGCAGACTTTCTAGACCCTTGTAATTCGGATCGCTATAAATGTTAAGCGGTAAATTCGCGAAAGTTTCGCCGATCCTTGTCTTACCAAGTTCACCCTTTTTGGCGTAGACAGATCTGCCCTCTGCTGCATCTTTTGCAGGGGAGGTCCATAGTAGATAGGCAAGTAAATCTGCTATTGCTCCCGCGGGGGCCACCGTTTGGTAGTGACCAGCTGCTTTAGCAGAAGTTCTGGCTTGCCAATCAAGCCTCTGGCGGATCTCTCGATCTACTCCATTCAAATCAACATCGGTAAAATCACGAGTTGCTCGACCTTCCCACGTAGAACGACTCCGGTTGTGCGATTTACCTGTCATCTCTAAGCGTCCTGATGGTTGATCGTGACGTAGGCGTAACCCACCCTTTGAACCTACCCACGTAGTGACACGTGTGTGTTCTGCGTATCCAAAGAGTTCGATATCGTCGGACTTAGATTTCTTAAAGAGTTCGCCTAAGTTTGGAGCAAAGGTCTTAAAGACTTCTGGACCAGTAGCCAGGTGGGCGGCGCTCCAATCTCCGAACGATTTATCACGGAGCAACGGAGCTTGGTCTTCAGCAACACCTGCCGCGAGAGCAATTGCTCCAGCTTCTTTGGCAACGCTTGCTATCTCATCTAACTCTACGTTTGTCCGACTTACCGATCCCGTGGCCATACCTCCATCAACAGCGACAAATGCGATCACCGTGACGGTCTGTTCCGCTATAACTCCGTTTGTCGTGAGAGTACTGCTGGCCCAACGCAGATTCGATTGCGACTTGGCTTCTACGATCACAATGCAATCGTCGTAATCGGCAGCAGCAGTTATTCTTTCAATAAGTTCCTGTGGCGCGATCATTTTCCTGCCTCCGCAACGGTGTTAAGGACATTTACCTTGTCAAAGACTGCGGCCGGGCAACCGTGGCTCACGGCTGCAACTTGGCCTGGTTGTGCTTTACCGCAGTTAAAGGCACCGCCCAAAACGTAGGTAGATGGACCNNGTAGTTGTCGCTTGGTAGGCGACATCCCTCACTTGACCAACGAGACGACCATTCTTAATCCGATGGAATTGCTGACCAGTAAATTGGAAGTTGTAACGCTGCATATCGATCGACCAAGAGTTATCGCCCTTGATAAAAATGCCATCCTCAACCCCTTCGATCAGGCCCGCTAGATCGGGTCCGGTTGGGTTCGGTTGCAAAGAAACGTTTGGCATTCGTTGGATTGGCACGTGGCTGGCGGAATCCGCAAAGGCACACCCATTACTACGATCACGACCAGCACGTGCCGCAATTCGGCGATCTAGTTGATAGCCAACTAATAGACCATCTTTAATGATGTCCCACTGCTGTGCCTGCACGCCCTCATCGTCATATCCAACAGTGCTCAAACCATGGGGAGTGATCCGATCGCCCGTAATGTTCATGAGGGATGAGCCATATTGCAATTTATTTAGATTATCTACGGTCGCGAATGAAGTACCGGCATAGTTCGCTTCGTACCCAAGCGCACGATCCAATTCCGTTGCATGACCTATCGATTCGTGAATGGTCAACCACAAGTTACTAGGATGAATCAAAAGGTCATAGCGTCCAGGTTCGATCGATGGTGCGGCGACTTTTTCAGCCAACAATTCAGGGAGTTCATCTATTTCCAGATCCCAATTCCAAAGTGAGTTCCCCATCCACTCCCAACCATAACCTGCGGGTTGCGCAAGGGTGCGGATCGATTCAAATCCATTTGGGCCAACGTTGAAGGCTTCGATCTGGGTTTGTACTCGCACTCGTTGTTGCGTGGTCGAGGTCCCATACGAGTCGGCGTAATGTTTTTGCTCTTTTACAAACATCGAAAATGCAGAGGCAAAGTTCACGGAATTCGATTTGAGAAGTCGATCGTTAAGTTCAGCGAGACGCATGACCTTGTCTGCCGCTGGCACATCGAAGGGATCTTTTACATATTCACTGACCCAGGTACGGTCCGCATATACAGGTTCGGGAGCAAGGGCGATTTCCTCCGTCGAGAGAGGACCACTCGTCTTTGCCATCGCGACTGCAACGAGTGCCAGCTCGCGCGCCTTATCGACACTTATCTCAGGCGAAGCGGCAAACCCCCATGCACCGTTAACAATTACACGAACTCCAAGGCCCGACACACTTTCATCGGTTTGAGTCTCCGGATTTCTGTCGCGCAATTGCAGTATGCCGGTTCGTACTCGTTGAACTCGGACATCAACGTGAGAGGCCCCGAGTGAGGTACCTGCGCTTATTGCGGAATCTGAAACGGCCTGGAGCGGGAGGGCTAGGAAATCTGGGTCAACCTGATTAGTCATAGGCAGACCTTATGACGAAAACGTGGGATTACGAAGAGGAACCCTTTAACGTATCCTTAATCTAAGGAAGAGTCGTCTGGGTCACCGCGTTGTGCAAGCACCAGTTGCTTAAACACCGAGGAAAGTCCGGACTCCGCAGAGCAAAGTGGTGGGTAACACCCACCCGGGGCAACCCGCGGGCCAGTGCCACAGAAAATGACCGCCACTCGCAAGAGAGGTAAGGGTGAAACGGTGGTGTAAGNNGCGTGACTAGATGGATGGTGATCCATTCGCGAAAGCGAGGGACAGGATCCGGCTTATAGGGCGACTCTTCTTTTATTTACACCGAATGTGAATCGTATGCCAACCTGATGCACCATTCGGGGAGACATCTGCAATTGCCTGAGTCTGTAATTCACCACTAGCGCTGACTGCACGTACTTCAACCAAATGATTACCGGCCGTCGTATCCCAGTCAAACCACCACTGTCGCCAAGTCGTTCCGGAGAGCGCCGGCCCCAGATTCGCATCTTTCCAAAGACCATTTATACCCAATTGCACTGAGGCGATGCCAGACAGTGGTGCCCATGCAACTCCAGCAAATCGGAATTTTCCGGCAGGTATGGTGGTGCCATCAATCGGATAATCAATTCGAGACTCCATTTTGATCGGACCAAGTTGTGACCAACCTCGTGAAATCCAGAAACCTTGCTTCACATCAAAACGCGTCAATTCGATATTTGTCACCCACTTTGTTGCTGATACATATCCATATAAGCCGGGAACTATCACTCGTGCAGGAAAACCATGTTTTATAGGAAGCGGTTGGCCGTTCATACCAACAGCAATCATTGCATCGCGTCCATCTAGCAAATTGAGTGGGAATCCCGCTCCAAAACCATCGCCCGATGAACTTAATATTTGATCAGCCGATGATAAGGGCCCAACTTCGCGGATCAGGTCATCGAGTCGACATCCGAGCCAGCGAGCATTGCCGACTAAATTTCCACCAACGGGGTTAGATACACATGACATAGTGTCATCGAGTTCAAAGAGTGGGCGCTTGAGCAAGTCGGCATACGTCAATGTAATGGGATTCCTCACCAATCCATTGATCGAGAGAGTCCACGTATCCACGTCAATAATCGGAGCGTTGATGGCTGTATCAATTTGATAGAACTGATTATTTGGCGTGATGAGCGACGAAAGACCTGGGATTGTTAACGCTGGATCGACAGGAAGCGGCGGAAGTGGATGAGTTGCCGTTGGTAATTTTACTGCTAATCGTTTAATCAAATTAAGACCATGGATTTTTACATTCTGCCCGGTGAGCAGCATCAGCCCACCAAGTACGCTAGCCCCACCTGCAAATTTTAGAACTTGGCGCCGTGATTTAACTTGTGTTAGTGAATTTGCATCAGGCAGTTTAGGTTTTACTCGCCCAAGGACAAAATACAAGATCATCGCAATCGCCAATCCGCTTGTTAGCGAAGGAGCAATTGCAGTGACACCTGCGTGCGGACGGGCAAGCACAGTAAATGCCCCAAAAATCGTCTCTAGTGCAACGATTGCGAACGCGAATTTTCGCTTACCTTGTAATAATAAATCTCCTGCCAATCCACCGAGAAGGAGGGCAACTAGAAGAATCGTGGCAACGAGGAAGCCTTTATCGTGCGTGCGGAAAAGAGTGATAGCGAGTGACTCGAGGAAGTGTGGAATAACGCTAATGATCCAATTACCGAGCGAGTCGACCGGTGTTTTCCAGGCAGAATGGAAGTTTGAAGTTATTTCACCTACAAATATTCCGATCGCGACTGCGATGGCGCCAAGTGCGAAGGCTTGACGGCGCGTGGCTTTGTCAGTGCTCAAACGGCCGCTCGAAACCTATGCCTTTTCATTAGACATGACTTTACAGGGTCATTCAAATACCAGCTGCCTGACCGTTCGGACGGAGGTCAGAGCCAATCGCAAAAGTTCCTCCAGGGAGTACCTAGCGTCGGGTTAACTGCATAGTTAAGTCAGTCCACTTCGAGCAAGCCGTCAAGAAAATAGCGCTTTCGCGAAAGCGAGGGAGAGGATCCGGCTCATAGGGCGACTCTTCTCTTACAATATCTTCATGGGCATAAAGTTTATTATTTTCGTGATCGATGACCAGACCGGATCAGGCACACCGGAAGAAATGACTTCGATTGATGCGTTTAATGACAAGTTGAGAGCAAATGGACAGTGGATATTCGCTGGCGGTCTCGCTAGCTACACGACTGGAAGCGTCATTGATAACCGAAAAAGCGCAATGATTGAAACCGGAAAGCCGCTCTTTAATCAAAAGGAAAATTTCAGCGGCTTTTGGTTGATCCAAGTTGCTGATGTGGAAACGGCTCGAACACTTGCCTTTGAAGGATCTAAGGCGTGCAACCGTAAGGTTGAGTTGCGACCTCTTCTGGATTAAAGATTTACTATTTAATCCAATATTTATAGAAGAACCAGAGGGCTGAAGCGAACCCGACCGTAAAAATAATGGACTTATAAACATTGCGGCTAACTTTTCCGACTAAGCGCCCTCCAATATATCCACCGCCGCTGGCGCCGATAAAAAGAGTAAAGGCAAACTTCCAATCGACGTGTCCGCTAATAATGAAAACTACATTGGAGAAGAAATTTGAAATTGCCACGATCACGTTCTTGCTGATGTTAACCGTAGCAATTGCGCGTCCTGCGTCGCGAGCAAGTACCGCAATAACCATTACTCCCTGACCTGGCCCAAAGTACCCGCAGTAGATTCCAATTGCAGTCATAAGTAAAATCTCAAGGCGACGCTCAAATGCCGTTAAGGCTGGTGCCACATTGATCAGAAGAGAGAACGAGGCAATCAATAGGAGGAATGGGACAATTTTCTTAAAATTCTCTTCGGGCAAAATCGCGAGTGCCATCGCTCCAATAAATGCCCCAATAGAGGCGGCAATCAAGAGCTTGGAGTGCTCTTTGATGATGGGTAGCACTTTCTCACGTTTTCCAACAAGGGCAAATATATTCGCTGGGAATACACCGATGGCATTTGTCATTGCAGCACTGACTGGATTTAATCCTGCCGCCACCAATACTGGGAAAGAAAGTATGGAAGCTCCACCAGCAGCACCATTTAAAATTCCTACTAAGACACCCACTGAAAGAATTGTGATTATCTGCAGCACCGATCCATTCTAATCCACCCCAAATGACAGCCAGCCCTTCTCTTCAGCTGCTCCAAATTTTTCAGCACTAGAATCTGATGATGGCTTCGATCCTTGCGCTCTTATCAAGCGTTTTATGGGGGACATCAGATTTCCTGGGTGGCAATTTGTCCAAACGCTTTAAGTCCCTTGCAGTCACCGGAGTATCTCAATCACTCGGTCTTCTCTTTGGAGTGGTTTTAATTGTGATTAGTGGTTCTTGGATACCGCCGACTTTGTCATGGAACGGATACTTCATTCCCGCGATTGGTGCGGGGATAGCGGGATTCCTTGGACTCACCGCTTTCTACACCGGTTTAGCCACTGGTCGAATGGGAGTCGTATCTCCGATAAGTTCGCTCAGCGCAATCATTCCGTTGGTTTACTCATTTATTCATGGCGAGCGCCCACACGCCATTCAATATTTGGGAATGGTTGTTGCGTTGGGAGGAGCGTTCTGCGCTTCAGGTCCAGAGCTCGTTAAAAAATTGCCAATAAAGCCGCTCTTGCTTGGACTTTGTGCGGCGATGGGATTCGGAACTGCCCTGACTTTTATGGCTCAGGGATCTAAGACCAGTTCACTCATGACGATGACATCCATGCGCGTCATCTCGGTATCCATATGTGTTTTTATTGCAATTCGTTTTCGAACTGTGGGCGGATTTCATTTTCTGGACCTAAGAATTTTGGCAATTATTGGGAGCGCTGATTTCTTTGCCAATTACCTTCTGGGCGTCGCAACCACTAAGGGGTTGGTCTCTGTAGCAATGGTTTTAGGATCACTCTTTCCGATAGTCACATCTATTTTGGCTTTCCGTTTCTTGCACGAACGATTGCATAAAGTTCAGTACCTTGGGATTTTTCTCGCGGTTGCTGGAGTTGCACTTATTTCCCTCAATGGGTAATCACTAAACCGTACCTTCGCGTCCCGCAACGGACCCCACGACTGCAACCACGATTCCCAGGACGACAGGGATGATAAGTGCGTCATTCCAATTGTGAGTCGCATCAAATGTTGCTCCGACAATTCCCGGGGCAAACATGGCCATGAGGTAGCCAATGGATTGGGACATGATCGACAGCGATCTGGTTTCACCTGCAGAGGCTCCCCGAAAAATAGTCAAAAGCAAGGAGACTTGAAAAGTCACTGCGAGTCCGATACTGCCCAATAGGAGCCAGATGATTAAGTGCCAACCGTGATCGAAAATCAGCGCTCCAAAGGAAATCGACATCAAAATACCTGCACCGACTAAGAGAGTCCTGAGCTTCCTAATTTTGACAACGAGGTAGGGAACAAAAATGCCCAAAAGAGAGCCCATTAAACCTGTCGCAGACACCGTGTAGCCCGCACTATTTAGGGAGTAGCCCTTTGATAAAAGAATTGAAGGTAGCCAGGTAGCGATTCCATATGCCAACATACTTTGGAATCCAAAGAAAAGAGTGATCGCCCAGGCGTCGAGACTATGAAAAAAGCGGGCGTGAAAATGTGGAGTCAATTCAGCGGCTGCAAGTTCCACCTTGTTTCGATTCATCTTTATCCACCAAATGGAGGAGAACAATCCCAAGATCAACCATGGCACCATCGATAAGCGCCAGCCGATGCTTGTTAGGTGTGAGAGCGGTACTGCAGTCGCGATGGCAACCGCTGCAAATATACCCATCAGCGTGACATAAAGACTTGTTAAGAGCCCCGAATTCTCTGGGACCTCTTCCTTTATCCATACCGGTAAGGTGAAATTAAGAATTGCAATTCCGATGCCCACCGCAATTACAGAAAAGAATAGGAGAAGCAAACTTCCGAACATTCGAATCGATACGCCAAATGTGATGACAATTAGACCAGCGGCTATTATGCGATTAGTAACTCCGATACGACGAACAAGAGGCATCAATAATCCAGCACCAGCAAAACAAAGTATTGGTAAGGAGGATAGGAAAGAAACATGGAACGCGCTCAGGTGGTATTGGGCTTTAAAAACTGGAAGTAAAGGATTCATCACCATCATGCTCGAACGCATTACTAACGCAGCAATATAAATAGGAATCCCGTGTCGGATGGCTTGCCGAGCGTCCATTCGTACTCTTGTCCTTCTCTAACTTTCGAACCAATTTGTCCGTAGTTCTAAGCTGAAACGAGTGAAATGCAGGGGAGAACGAATAGTACTCCTTTTATACAGTCTAAAGAGCGACTCTTCATTTATACTTCTGAGATGAAATTTGGAATTTATTCTGAGCAGTTCCAGAACAATTTCTCTAAGGAAGAGAATCAGAATTTTACTAAAGTATTTGGTGAATTAACTCAAGAATTTGCCGTTCAATTAGCTGCTGGCGCTCTGGCAAGCGATGAAAATGTTCAGGCTTTAGTTAAGCGACACTATGATTTTGTACTTCAGTTTTGGACTCCGACAAAAGAGGCCTATAAATCTTTGGCGATGTCATACATACTCCCATCCCCGTATCGAGATTCGTATGAAGAAGTGGCCTCGGGACTTGGAAAGTACCATTACGACGCAATCTGTATTTGGGCAGAGAAGAATCTTTAGCGAGATTTCAGCTCAGCGACTTTTCATTGGTTTATACTTCTAAGATGATATTAGAAGTGGCGACGATAGAAGTATTGGCTGAAAATAAGGATGCCTTTGAATCTGCGATAAAAAGGGGCGTTTCCGAAGTGCTTTCCAAAGCCGACGGTTTCGTAGATTACAGACTCAATAAGGGGATTGAAAGGATCGATACTTACGCCTTGCACATACGGTGGGAAACCCTTGAAGCTCACACGGTAGGTTTTCGACAGAGCGATCTATTTCCGCAATGGAGAGGAATTATCGGGGGATTCTTTGCCAAGCCACCGGTTGTGGAGCATTGGTTATTAGATGGCGACTAAAAAAGATTTTGTTCAAAAGATTACAGATGGACTTCTACCACTAGACGTGACCGCCAAACCCATGTTTGGCGAATACGGTCTCTATTACAAAGGCAAAATGTTTGGTCTTCTTTGCGACGATACCTTTTTCATTAGAGTTACAGATGCAGGGAGTGAAATTGCCGGGCGAATTGGGAAAGGATTTCCGTATCCAGGGGCTAAACCTGCCTTTAAAATTTCGAAGGCAAAGGCAGATGATCATGACTGGTTAATCAACCTTGTTGAAGCAACCGCAGGCGAATTACCTGTCCCGAAAAAAAAGAAGAAGACGCCGTAAATAAAATTGTCGAATGATTTTAGGCTTATTGAGATGAGGACTAAATGAGTGCCTATGATGATCGCTCAATGAAGGCGCTGATGGTGATCGATGTCCAAAATGGTGTAGTCGATTACGCTCGAAATCGAGATGTGACCGTCAATCGCATCGCTTCTCTCGTAGATCAGGCAAGGGCGAACGGCACTGCTGTAATCTGGGTTCAACATTCCGAAGATGACATGCCAATTGATAGTGAATACTGGCAGATAGTTCCCGAGCTGACACCTTTGAAAGATGAGAAAATCATTCATAAACTTTGGCGAAGCGCATTCGAGGAGACCAATCTCGAGGATGTATTGGAGCAGTTGAAAGTTGACCATTTACTCATTTCAGGCGCTCAAACAAATTACTGTGTGCGTCACACGATCCATGCTGCGATAGAGCGTGGACTTGACGTTACTTTGGTCGAAGATGCGCATACGACCATGGATGAGTCCTGGAACGGCGTTACCATTCCGGCCGAAATGATTGTCGCGGAACTTAACCGAGCTTGTTCGAATTATGACCTGCCTGATAGCCGAGTTGACGTCGTGGCGGCCAGCGAAGTTCGGTTTTAAAAATCTTGGGGTAAATAATCCAAAATTCAGGGTTAGTATGGTGGGACAAGTTGAACCTCGACTTTAAAGAGAGGTACTAATGACACAATGCGAACACGATTTCCAAGTTGATCCAATTGATGGTCAAGTTCGATGCATAAAGTGCGGAGATCTTGATGATGAAATGCAATCAACTAATCCCGTAGTAGAGCCAGAGAAAGATCAAGTTGAATTTGATAAATCGCAAGTAACTTTTGAGTAAAATGAAACATTATGATGTTGTCGTCTTAGGCGCCGGCTCGGCCGGAGAACTAATTGCAAACACTTTAGCTGGCGCCGGTCGAACGGTTGCTCTTATAGAGAAACTCCGCGTAGGTGGAGAGTGTGCATATGTATCTTGTATTCCAAGCAAGGCGATGTTACGAAGTGTGACAGCTAGACGCACAGCAAAGAACTTGGTATCCCTAGGTGGTGCGAGTAGTGCCATCCAACTCGATGATGACGCCGTCGCTTATCGCTCTGCAGCATCACGACGGGATCGAATTGCTAAATTCCGGAATGACGAAAGAGCTGCATCTCATACAAGAGACGTTGGCGTTGAGTTGATCCGCGGTGATGGAGTTTTCACTGGAGTGGACAGCATTCAAGTCGAAAGTGAAGTGTTCGGTTGGACTGATCTCGTCCTTGCAATGGGATCGAGTTCCACAATTCCCGATATTGAGGGAGTAAGAGATATAGATTATTGGACGAGCGATATGGCGCTCTCAGTTACAGAACTTCCAAAATCGGTCTTGATCGTGGGTGGGGGACCTGTTGGGTGCGAGTTGGCTCAAATTTTTTCGGGATTTGGTGCTAAGACCACTGTCGTACAGTCTAGTAAACAACTTGCAGGTAAAGAGCACCCAGAAATAGCAAGCCGCCTTGCCCAGAATCTTAGAACTTCCGGCGTTACGGTTCTATTGGATACCAATGTCACTAAGCTTGAAAAAGAATCTAACAAAAATACAGTCGCGCACTTATCGAATAAGACTTTGCTCAGCGTCGAACGGGTAATTATTGCCGCGGGCCGCCATCCAAATACTAGCGATATAGACATATTGCTCCTCGGAGTATCTCCTAATGAGAAGGGCGCAGTAGTTGTGGACGAAAGTTGCCGGGTTGTCGGGCATCCACACATCTGGGCTGCCGGAGATGTGACTGGCATCGCGCCATTTACTCATACGGCGAACTATCAGGGTCGAATTGTTGCTGCCAACATTATGGGTGGAAGCGAAGTAGCGAACTATTCGGCGATTCCGAGGGCCATCTACACGGATCCACCTGTTGCGAGTGTGGGTCAGATGAAAAGTGTTGAAAAGGAAGATGAATTGGTCACTTCAAGAATTGAATTGTCGCAAGAATCACGCAACGACACTGACGGCGAGGTCGGCGGCTTACTCATTTTGACCGCTGATCCCAAACGCGGTGTCCTAGTTGGTGCGGCTGCAATCGGACCCCATGTCGATGAATGGATGGCAGAAGCCACCTTAGCCATTCGCGCGCAAATTCCATTAGCCGTTCTATGCGATGTTGTACATGCCTTTCCAACCTATGGCGAGGCTTTTGAGCAACCTCTCAGAGAATTGGCCGGACTCTCCGAGGAGTCACAAGCTAATAATTTTAATTAAATTATTGAATCTACCTATTCAATTTTAACTCTTAGGATTTAGAATTATTGTGTGACCAAAGCTCTAGTAAATGCGCACTTAAAATCTTTTCCTAGCGCGCAGCGACAAATTTTGACCGATCTTCGGGATCAAATAGCACTTGAATTACCTGAGGCCAAACAGGTTATCAAATATGGAATCCCTACTTTCGTGATTGATGGGGTGCCGATTATTGGATTTAGTGGATATAAAAATCACAACAGTATTTTCCCTTATAGCGGTTCGGTCACTTTGAAACTCAAAGCCGAGTTAGTCAATTATGAACAAACAAAAGGCTCGATTCATTTTTCTCTGGATAAACCCTTTCCAAAATCACTCTTAAAGAAGTTACTGAAAGCAAAATTCGAGCAACTGCAAGAACTCTAAGTTTCGGCCACTTATTGGGCTTGTCAGACATTTCCCTGTGGCAAATCATTCTCAGAATAATGAATTGAGACTAATCTGACCTCTGTGAAAACGATTCTTGACGCAATTGGAAATACACCTCTGATCCAGATTGAGGGTATTTATGTAAAAATGGAATATCTCAATCCGTCTGGATCAGTCAAAGCGCGGATCGCAAAATACATGATTGAACGTGCCGAGCAAGAGGGTTTGCTAAAACCTGGCTACACGATAGTTGAGGCTAGCAGTGGCAATACGGGAAATGCGATGTCAATGGTTGCAGCCGTTAAGGGCTACAAGATGTTGGTTGTTATGCCTGAGGGCCTGAGTATGGAGCGAACCGCTATATCTCGCGCTTTTGGAGCAGAAGTTAGAACCCTCGGTGATTTCCACGTCAACAAGGCTTTGGAAGAGGTTAGGCGACTCGCCGAACAACCCGGGTTTTATGCCCCGCAGCAATTCGATAACGAGTGGAATGTTACAGAGAATTATGAATGGCTTGGAAAAGAGATCGTAAGTCAGCTTCCCACAAAACCCGATTTATTGGTTTCTGGGGTTGGGACTGGTGGAACCTTGGTCGGAGTCGGACGAGCCTTTAAAGAGGTAAATCCTGCGTCAAAAAATTATGCGCTAGAGCCGTCAGAGTCCTGCACCATTGCGTGTAGCGAAGTTGCGAAGCATTTGATTGAGGGAATTTCTGATGGATTTGTCCCGGGGATTGTTGAACGTCACGCCAAAGAGATAGATGGTTTCGTACATATCCATTCCAATGATGCCGTTGAGGAAACCAGGCGATTAGCTCGAACTCACGGGATCTTCGTCGGTCCCTCTTCCGGAGCCCACATGTTGGCCGCAAAACGGTTAAAGGAAGAACTAGGAGTAGAAACGGTAGTAACCATTTTTTGTGATGAGGGCGAGAAATATATTAACGACTACTGGCTCAGCATCTGAATAGCGCGGGTCCAGGTTTTATCGAGGTTGGCGTTTTCTGGGAATCTACCGGCAATCTCTAGGTCGACCAGCCCGTGCATCAGAGCCCAAACCGCACGGGCGTGTTCGTGATCTTTGCCGGTAATCCCAATGATCATTTTTGTAACACTATCTTCGAGGCCAGCCGGGAGTCGATGCCGGAGGAGTGGAGTTCTGAGAGTAACTTCGTATAAGTGGGGGTTCAGGATCGCCCATTTTCGGTAGGCCAAGGCCTTGGCTCGCTTAGATTTATTGGCACTGGCGATTGCCTGCCCAAACTCTTTAATGCCATACGCCTGGATTTCGGCGATGATTTCATCTCGTCCCTCGACGTGCTTGTAAAGACTTGGGGCTTTTATGTGAAGCCGATCCGCGAGATTTCGCATGCTAAATCCCGCGAGGCCCTTGGATTCTAAAAGCGCTAAGGATTCAATAAAGATCCGCTCCCGAGTTGGGTCCTTGGTGTTAGCCATAGTACTTTTAGGCTAACACCGTTAGCAAGGAGAGGCAATGATTGCCACCGGAAAGCCGAAAAATTGGTTACGTTTAGATGGTTTGGTTTTGTTTATAGCCACGATATTTTTATTTGCTGGAGAACATCAAAAATGGTGGATTTACCCTGCCCTCATTTTTGTTCCTGATATCTTCATGGTGGGCTACCTAAAGGATACGAAGATTGGCGCTTTTTTATACAACGCCGGTCACTCTTATCTTTTGCCTTCGCTACTTGTTTATCTGGGTTGGCAGCAACACCACCCCTTCGCTCTCGCCGTAGGACTTATTTGGCTCGGCCACGTGGGTTGCGACCGATTCCTAGGTTATGGACTCAAATTTGACTCGAGTTTTAAACACACGCACCTTGGAGACTTAAGTAAGTAATCTACGGGGATGAGTATCAAGGATTTAGCTAGCGCCTATGAAGAAGCAACCAAGTCGTTTCTAGATGCAGTGGCTGAAGTAAATGCGGCGGATCTTGACACTGCCCCAGTCGGTGAGTGGACGCCTCGCCAAATCATCCATCATCAGGCGCATGCGGACGCGTATTGCTTGACGCGCATTATCCAAGTTGTCTCTGAACCAGGAACTCCGATTAGGAGTTTTTCCGAGTCTGCGCTGGTCGACAGTGAAATATTGGCTTATTCAACTACTCCGATCGAATCCAGCGTTGCCCTTTTTAAAGCAGTGCGTGCAGAGGCGCTGAGAATTATTAAATCAGCTAAGGATTCTGATTTGGGCAACGTATGTATGCATTCTGAACTGGGAGAAATTACATTTGAAAAGATGATTATTCGCTTTACGGATCACCCAACCGGTCACGCGAATCAGATCAGAAACACGATACAGCAGCCCTAGTTCTTTGTCGGGTTGGCGGGATTTGAACCCGCGGCCTCTGCGTCCCGAACGCAGCGCGCTACCCCTGCGCCACAACCCGCTCTTCCTAAATTATCTTTGTTTCGTGCTTTGCGGAAGGGCTTATGGGGATTTGTTTTGTGATTAAAGAGGAGGATCAAAAAAAAGACCCCACGATTACTCGTGGGGTCTTAGAGGCAGTAAGGAGTTAATGGGCTGCTGCCGGTACGGTAGCGATAGCTGAAATTTCGAACTCTAGTTTGATGGTTTCGGAAACCAAAAGTCCACCAGTCTCAAGTGCAGCGTTCCAAGTTAGACCGAAGTCCTTTCGGTTGATTTCTGCTGCGCCTTCGAATCCGAACCGGGCATTGCCGTAGGGATCTGTTGCAGTTCCCGTGTATTCGAATGCGATTGAAATTGGCTTTGTGACATCTTTGATTGTGAGGTTACCTTCAACAGTGACTTTGTCTGCGCCGGTATCTTTAACTGATGTTGAAACAAATGTAATTTTTTGAAATTTTGCAACATCAAAAAAATCTGGGGATTGTAAATGAGCGTCGCGGTCTGCGCTGCGGGTATCGATTGAGCCAACAGTGATATCAGCGTTCAGGGAAGCAACGCCATGTTCAACTGATCCAGAACCGGTGAATTCATTAAATGAACCGCGTACTTTTGTCACCATTGCGTGACGGGCGCTAAAGCCGATACGGCTGTGTGATGGATCGATAGTAAATGTTCCTGTGGGTAATGATGAAAGTACTGACATGTTATTCCTTTGCTAGTTGTAAAAATCACTATACGTGAATAACCTGAACACTAGACGAAATTAGTTGAAATTTCAACCAAATTAATGTGGCGTTCGTCGCAGTTAATTGCCAGTTATTTGCAAGAGCGAACTCTTATAAATGCCGCAACGCAGTCGTAAATGTCTTGCTCGGTATGCTCCGCAGAGATTTGAATCCGAATTCGAGCTTTTCCCAGCGGAACGACAGGATAAGAAAAGGCAACTGCATGAATCCCTTCAGAATGAAGTCCATTCGCACATTCCACCGCATCAGATTCTGAGCCAAACATCACGGGAACGATTGGATGTTCTCCCGGCAAAAGTTTGAAACCTTCTGCTTCCATTAATTGTCGAAATAATTTGGCGTTTGAATGCAAGGTTTTGCGAAGTCCTTCGCCAGATTTTAAGAGCTCTAGCGCTTTCAGTGAACCCGAGACAACTGAAGGCGGAACCGAATTAGAAAAGAGATACGGCCTCGCCTTTTGGCGCAAAATATCCACGATTTCGGAGCGCGCACTTATATAGCCGCCTGATGCACCTCCCAGTGCTTTTCCGAGAGTGCCAGAAATAATATCCACGCGGTCTCCCACGCCAAAGTGTTCTGGAGTTCCTGCACCCGTTGTACCCATGAACCCAACTGCGTGAGAGTCGTCGACCATGACCATCGCATCATATTTTTCGGCGAGATCGCAGATTTCCTTCAGGGGTGCTAGGTATCCATCCATAGAAAAAACACCATCGGTAACGATCAATCTTCTTCGTGCACTCTGTGCTGAAATCAATTGTTGCTCTAGATCCTGCATATCGCGATTCTTGTATCTGAATCGTTGCGCTTTTGAGAGCCGTATCCCATCAATAATAGAAGCGTGGTTGAGTTCGTCGGAAATTATTGCGTCCTGCTCTTTCATCAACACTTCAAAGATTCCCCCATTAGCATCAAAGCAAGAGGGAAAGAGGATGGTTGCTTCCTGGTGCAGAAATCCAGTCAACTCAGCTTCTAATTGCAGATGTAGGTCTTGGGTCCCACAGATAAACCGAACGCTAGAAAGTCCATACCCGTGTTCATCCAAACTAACTTTGACCGCCGCGATGATTTCGGGATTATTTGATAGCCCGAGGTAATTATTGGCGCAAAAATTGAGAAATGGTTTTCCTTGGATCGTGACATGTGAGCCTTGTGCCGAGGTGATTTCACTCTCTGTTTTTGTTGTACCTGCCCCACTAATTTCAGCTAACTCATCCGTTAATTGATTCCTGATATCTATAAACACCTTAACTCCAATCTAAAACGATCTTGCCCGCATTGGACATACCAGCGATAGCGAAGGCTTCTTCCCATTTCGTATAGGGCATTTTGTGCGTGATGACTGGGGAAATATCGAGCCCCTTTTTAATCATGGCAGTCATGGCATACCAAGTTTCAAACATTTCACGCCCGTAAATCCCCTTGATAGTCACCATGTTTGTGATCACCTTGGCCCAATCTATTTCTATTGGCTTACTTGGAAGGCCCAGAAGGGCGATCCGGGCTCCATGGCCGACACAGTCCAAAATCTGAGGGAGCGCTGCCGGACTCCCACTCATTTCAAATGCCACATCGAATCCCTCAGTCATCCCAAGATTTTTCATCACCTCGCGGAGATTTTCAGTCTTTACATTTACGGCCACATCGACTCCCATGGTTCGTGCCAGGGCTAAACGATCTTCTGAAATATCGGTAATGACCACGTATCTAGCTCCTGCAAAGCGAGCGACTTGAGCGGACATTATCCCAATCGGTCCCGCGCCGGTAATTAATACATCTTCGCCTACGAGCGGAAATGAAAGTGCAACGTGTACCGCGTTTCCAAGGGGATCGAAGATTGCTGCTAAATCGGGGTCTATACCTGGTTCATGCTTCCAAACATTTGATTCGGGAATGCAAATAAATTCTGCGAAGGCGCCGTCCCGATTAACTCCAACTCCTATCGTGTTCATACAAAGGTGACGTCGACCAGCCCGACAGTTTCGACAAAGATTGCAGACGATATGGCCTTCACCGGAGACGAAATCTCCGACTTTTACGCTCGTTACTTCCGGGCCGACCTCCACAATTGTTCCGCTAAATTCATGGCCTGGCGTAATCGGAACTTTGATGGTCTTGCTTGCCCACTCATCCCAATTTTTGATGTGAAGATCGGTGCCACATATGCCCGTGCGAAGAACCCGAATTTTTACTTCACGTAAATTGGGTGAAGGCTCTGGAAGATCGACCAGTACAAAACCTGGTTTTTCATCGATCTTACGCAGAGCCTTCATCGAAACTCCTCGGTTTATTAAAGCGTTTCACAGTCTACTTCGCTCAGAGGCAGGTGAACCCAGTGCTTTCGAGGGAGAAAAGTTGCTTACATGGGCAGGGTTTCAAAAATCCTAATTCCGGCAGGATTGGGACAACTCTTGGCGAGCCCTGTGGCTTCCTCAATGTCCTTCGCATTGATCAAGGAATAGCCCCCAACCAGGTCATCGAAGGAACTAAGTTCGGTCACCTTCCCGGCTTTAACCAGGGTGCCACCTTGAATTGGATTTCCAACATCAACAAGGTGCTCACCAATCGATTGAAACCAGGTCATCCAATCGTCCATCGAATCGGATCCCTCTTGGGGGCTTGCGTTATAAATGAATAGAAACTTCTTCACTTCTTCTCCTTCTTGAGTTGTTTCTTAAATTCAATAGTGTTTGCATAATTTTCGAGAGTCTCGGTTCCACCATCCCAATGCGCCTGGAACTGGTTAACCCATTCTTGAATCCCCCGCATCCCGGCCCGATTCAAAGTCAAGAAGGTGACCCTTCCCGATTTCTTCCGAGTAACCATGCCAGCCTTTACGAGCAGGTTGATGTGCTTGTGAATGGCCTGCAAAGAGAGCTCACGCCGCGAAGCCAAATCACTGATGGAAGCCGGTTGTTGGCTCAAAACATAGACAATTTCTCGTCGATGCTCACTTGCGAGAACATCAAATACGAGATCTAAATTTTGGGTTTTCAATGTAACTTTCATCAACACTTAACTTAAAGGTTAAGTGTTGAACTGTCAATAGTTTTTAGCAGTTTGCGGGTTTTGAAAGATGAAGCGGTATCGCAATATTGAGTGAGGTCAGGATTCCATGTGCTGCGCCGGTCAAAGAATAGTACGACCACTTGCCGCGCTGCGATCTTTTCAGTAGTCCAGCTTCGACCAATATGCGAAGGTGATGACTGACGGTGCCTTGGGTCAGGCCGGTATTTGGCGTTAAATCACAGACACACGCTTCTGAAGTCGCGCTCGCTGCAACGCTCATAATCAGTTCGAGTCGTGTGGAGTCGCCGAGCGCCTTAAATTGCGTAGCGATGAGAGAGAGGTCCGCGGGGGATTTGGTGAGCACAACGGGAGTCGACATGCGTCCATCTTACATTGACAATCATCAATTTGAGTATTAACTTACGCATTGACAAACATCAATTGGAGGAAAAAATGTCTCAAGATATCGAAAACTGCTGTAATTGCCAGGTATGCAAGTGCGACCCATGCTGCTGCACCACACCCTGCTGTTAATCAATGCTTCGTAGATTAACGGCGGAATTCTTCGGAACCTGCACTTTGGTAGCAGTCGTCGTGGGCTCAGGCACCATGGCAACTACCATGAGTGCAGACCGAGGGATTGAACTTTTAATTAATACTCTAGCTACGGTTTTAGCGCTTGGAATTTTAATTCAGATCCTGGGACCAGTGAGTGGAGCCCACTTCAATCCGGCAGTCACCTTGAGTGATTGGGCTCAACGGAGAGTTGGAACGATGATTTCGCTGGGTTACGTAATCGCCCAATTTTCTGGCGGAATTGCAGGTGTGATTCTCGCCAACTTAATGTTTAAGAATCCCGCGCTCTTTCAATCTCACCATGTTCGAGGTGGGGCAAACTTATTGCTTGGGGAAGTCGTTGCAACTAGCGGGCTTTTGTTCCTGATTCAAATGCTGAGAGGGCAAGGAAAATTAGCACTGGCGCCCGTGATTGTGGCGGGCTGGATAGGCAGCGCTTATTTCTTCACCTCGTCTACATCCTTTGCTAACCCCGCCGTTACTTTAGCTCGTGGCTTTACGGATACTTTTAGCGGTATCGCCCTCAGTTCCGTTGTTGGATTTATCCTTGCTCAATTGGTTGGAGCAACACTTGGCACAATATTTGGAAACTTTTTAAATCATTCAAAGACGGAGGAAATCTATGAGTAATGAAAAACCTGCGGTTTTATTCGTGTGTGTGCACAACGCTGGCCGGTCACAAATGGCGGCAGGTTTTATGCGCGAACTGGCAGGCGATCGCGTAGAAGTACTCTCAGCGGGCTCTGCCCCAAAGGGCTCGATCAATCCGGTCGCGATAGAAGTTATGAACGAGGTTGGAATTGATATTTCTCATCAGCAGCCAAAAATTTTGACGACCGAGGCGGTCTTTGAATCGGATGCGGTGATAACCATGGGTTGTGGAGATGCGTGTCCGATCTTTCCGGGAAAGCGTTATGAAGATTGGGTGCTAGAAGATCCAGCTGGTCAAGATATTGAGTTTGTCAGAAGGGTTCGCGATGACATTAAAAGCCGTGTACAAAGCCTTTTGTCGGAGTTGCTTACTTCATAAAAACAGTGAAGCTTTCGGTTCAAATATTAATGGATTGTTCATCTACGCCACACTCGTGTTTTGCCCGAATTAACCCGAATTTCAAAGTCTCTACTGTACCTTTATTGGTATGAGGCTCTTTCCCTGGTCCAAGGATGACGCGCGCACGGACAAGGACGACTCCAAGAAACATAAGAATGGCTCTGGAACTGAAAAGTCTAAAAAAAATAGAGAGAAAAATCCAAAGGAAAAGAGTTCTAAAGATAGGGACCGAGCGCCAAAGGAAAAAGCGCGTCCACGCAAAGATTCTGCTAATCCTGAACTTGCCGGTCGGCTCCGAGAATACGGCGAAAACTACGGACTTGAGGAAGATCCATACCTGGAGGGTTTGAGTAATGCGATTGAAGAGGGAAAAAATTTATCCGTCTGGGCATCCAACGATGTAATGACCTTAATGCCGCACCCCGATGTCGGATCCGTAGAAGGTCCAATTTATTCTGCAATGGTTTTAATCCGAAATGTTCTGGTCTTCGTCCCCGTAGCCTTGACCTGGCTCGCGGTGGGCAAAGCGACGACGGGTTTCTCCTTGTATACGGTCAAGAGCAGCGCCGCTTCAGTGGTTAATTTCTTACAGTTTTGGCAGAACGGCTACGGCGTGCTTTCAAAGACTTGGACCCTGAGCCATATTGCGGAAGATGATTTCTACATCATCGGAACGGTTATCATTTTAACTTTTATAACACCATTCATGAATAGATCGGCGATAAAGAGAGCGGCGCGCTTTGAGCAAGATGCCCTGAGGGAGCGTCTTACTTTGGTTATTGAGGTGGAATCGTTCTTCTTTGATAAACGTCGACTAACTCCATTAACAATTGATTCTTCACTTGCACAGTCATTTGAGCGGGTGGTCGAATCCACCAGAAACTTGGCGCTCGCCTCTAAGCGGATAGAAATTGGGATGAGAGCACTTCCGCGGCAGCTCGAATCACTTGAGGAATTTGAAGAGAACACTCCGGATCCGGAAATTTTCGTCGATATAGCAGCGGATCAGCCAGAAACAGAAGAATCGAAACTATCGGATCGAGAAATCGAAATCCTTAGGTATCAACGCGAAAATCGATCGAAGCCAAAATTCGATAGATTTGATGAGGATCAGGACCGGTCGGATAGCCTCCTGAGCGCGTCCCAGACCTTGAACACTGCCGCTAAACGAGTCGATGTGATCGCGCAGTCATTGCCTCGGCAAGCTCATGCTCGAAAAGAATTGAAAAAGGTCGAAATTGAACTAGGAAATACCCAGAACGAGTTAGCCCAACTTCAAGGCAAGTTGAACAAGGAGCACAAGAAGGCCGCCAAGGAGCGTGAGTGGAGGACATCTCAGCGCGAAGCAGCACGAAACAAAGCGCTCAGCGAAACAATGGAGTGGGGGAGTTCTCAGCTATTGAAGAGTGAAGCATCATGAGTGCGCGTAAAGCAGCGCTGGAAGATGCATCTCACCAAGCTGGATGGATGTTTGCGGACTTATTGCTGGCGCTCATGGTTATATTCCTCGCCGCCCAATCTTTCGTTCCAAAAGAAGCAAGTTTGCCGCAATTTGAGGGCCTTTTAAGTAACAAAACCAGCCTGACCGGGACGACCTCGCCGCTAAAAACCTCCATAACACTCACATCCATCGATGAAGCAGCGTTGATCGATGCCTTGCAGAATTACGGTGCTATCCAGCACCTCCCTTCTACTTATACCGTCGATAGCATGGTCATCGCCGGGGGGTTTAACCCAAAAACTGAGTCCTCGGACCGTGGAACTGCCACCGCTCTCCAATATGCCGCGGCAATTGGTTCGTATAACCTGCCTTACTTTAAGAATTCAGCGACTTTGTTAGCTGGCAGTTCTGAAGTACCTGATGGAGCGGCCATTTTGAACCTCCAAATCACGCCGATACCCAAGTCGGGCACGACGGGATCAGGAACCCCAGCAGCCACCCCATCACCCTGAGATATTCGCAATTATCTGCAAGAAATTAGACTTTCCTGAGAAATTACTTAACGTAAAACATTACTATTTTGTCGTTAATTTGTGACCTTCCCGTAAGGAATCACTCGTACCTTCCATTCATGGCAGGTGAGACTGGACGTACCATGCGGAAGTCAGTATGCGGTAATACTCCCATTCAACGCTTAAATCCTTGTACCCACGCGTAGAATTGTGCCGTGAAGAGCCATGACCAGCAGGGGGCAACCTAGTTGCAGAGCCCGCTCATGACTCCTTCCTCAAGCCTTCCTTACAAGATATTTGCAAAAGGCTTGCACTTTCTAACTTACCTGATTGTCGGTTTTGTGTGTTTATTTTTTGCACTTGTCACCGGCTCTTCTCGAGCAAACGCGGCAGATCCACTTACATGGACGGAAATTGTCGTCAACGTACCCGCCGGTGTTTCGATCACGCTTCCAATTGGTTACAACAACGCTGCTAGTCCTTGGACGGCAACTATCGATTGGGGTGACACTACCTCGACGACCGGCGTTGTTTGGAATGGCAACCTTTCGCACAACTTCAGTAATGCAGGCACATTTACCATCAAGATCGAACCCACAGCGGGAACTATGCTCCGATTTGGAAACGGCAATGCGGTGTGGGCTGGCTTGAATGCCGCCACAAACGTGACTGGTGTAACCCAAATTGGTAACACGCTCACAAGCCTCACAGGCGCGTTCTACGATGCGACCGCGTTGACGAGCGTACCCACTTCTCTTCCGAGTAGTGTCACAGATCTCAGTTATGCATTTTTTGGAAACAACAACAATTCTCCAATCGGGGCAAACATCGCCAGCTGGGCCACTGGCGCGGTTACAAACATGGCCTCTACATTCCAAAACGTCATTAACTTTAATCAGAATTTAAGTGCGTGGGATACGCACTCGGTAACAAATATGTCATCCATGTTTCAGGGTGACACCTCTTACAACAACGGTGGCGTGGCTATGCCGGCAACGGTCGGTAGCAAGTGGGACGTTAAAAACGTTACTACCTTCGCAAACATGTTCAATGGAGCAACCGCGTTTAACGTCGGAATGGCCAACTGGACTCCTGGATCAGTTGCGGGTGCGACTTTAACCTCGATGTTCCAAGGGGCGACCGCGTTCAATCAAGATATAAGTACCTGGGATACGCATTTAGTTAACAATATGTCCTCGATGTTCAATGGAGCGACCGCTTACAACAATGGTGGACTCGCGCTTTCTTATTCCGGTTCAGGCAATATTTGGAACCTCTCAAACGTCACCACATTTGCAAGCATGTTTTTAAATGACACCGGCTTGGGTAACGGCACCATCATCGCGATGAATAACTGGACATTGGGTACGGCAACTTCCTCGGTAGCGACTTCTATGTTCCAGGGAGCCACGAAATTCAACTCCAACATCAGTACGTGGGATACACACACAGTTACCAACATGTCATCTATGTTCCAAGGCGCGACCTCCTTTAATGATGGCGCTGCCGCAATGTCAGCGACGGTGGGTAGCAAATGGGATGTCTCTAAGGTCACCACCTTTGCAAATATGTTTAACGGAGCAACCGCGTTTAACGTGGGAATGGCCAACTGGACTCCTGGATCGGCGACTACTGCAACGCTGGCATCGATGTTTCAAGGAGCCATTCTCTTTAACCAAGATGTAAGCAGTTGGAGCACCGCCACGGTGACAAATATGTCAGCAATGTTTAGTGGTGCGACCGCCTTCAACAACGGGAATAGCCCGCTTTCAGCTGGCTCTGGAAATATTTGGAAACTTTCTAGCGTGACCACTTTTGCGAACATGTTCTTAAACGATACGAATTTGAACGTAGCGATGCTTAACTGGACTCCCGGAACTGCGACGACCACCGTATTAACATCGATGTTCCAAGGTGACACCCTCTTCAATCAGAATATCAGTTCTTGGAATACAAGCACGGTCTCAAATATGGTCTCAATGTTCCAAGGTGCAACGGCATTCAATCAAAATATCAGTTCTTGGAGCGTTGCAAACGTAACCAATATGACGAGTATTTTTAATGGTGCTTCATCTTTCAGCCAAAACTTGGGCGCTTGGTTAGTAACTGGAATTACTGGTGCCGGTTTAACAACTTGGGAATCTGGATTTAACGTTACAACCTATAGCCAAACCCTCATTGGGTGGGCCACGGAAGCGGTAAAAAGTGGCGTAACGATGTCGGTGGTGGCGAGCAATTTCAACGACTACAACCAAGCAGGCGCTGTTGCTCGCGCGACTCTCCTGGCCGATGGTTGGACCATATCTGGCGATGCGACTTATGGAATTACTGCCACGATGGTTGTCAATAATGCAACACCGACAGTTGGTGGATCCATCACGTTTACGGCCACAATTACCGGTACAAATCCTCCATCCACGACCGCATTTCCAACCGTAGCCAACTCAAGTGGGTTGTGGACTATCACCGGGACTGCTGGAGTGACTACCTGTACCGCGTTGGGTGGCTCGACTGGTCCCGCTTTGGTTTCTAGTTACACCTGCCAGATCAATGTAACCAATGGCGGAACTTATTTAGCCAAATTTACCTATCCTGGCGATGGCAACTACGTAACCATAATCGCGACACCAAATCCAACTACCTCCACCGCGGGGCTGGCAACGCCGCTTGTTGCGGTTTCTGCAAATGCCGCCAACGTCAATTTGGGTTTAAACGTTACCTTCACTGCAACGGTTACTGGACCGTCTGGCGCTGCCTCTCCCGCAGGAGTGGCAACGTGGGTGCCTACCTTAAATGCTGTGGCTATAGCCGGTAGTTGCGTATCGAAAACAGTTACCCCAGTAGCGAACGTAACTACATATACATGTACGGTCCCTGCGACTAAAGCCGGGACTTATTCAACAACTTTCACCGTTGCAGCTGATTCAAATTACAGTGCAGTAGGTCCAGTTACCACTTCTTCAACAACGGCAGTCGCAAAAGCTCAACCCACCGTAACTGTTTTTGCGAGCCCGCTCAACAGTTCAACGAGCGCGGTAATACCAACCGTATTACTTCCGAGCACTGCCGGGTACTTCATCGCGATAGTGACAATTCCTACTGGAGGTACGGCACCAACTTCAGCTGGAGCATGGACAATTACCGGAACGGCAAGCCCTGCTTGCGCCTCTACTACTGGCCCAACACTTTTAACGGCTACGACTTACACATACACATGCGCATTGAATACGGCTACGGCTGGTACGTATGGAGTCAATTTTTCCTCGGTGACAGATAGCAATTACCTCGCCATATCTTCCACGGCTTCAGGAAATACGATAGTTGTTCAACAAAATACACCGACAGTGACCTTTGCCAATTCCACAAACCCAGCAACGGCAAACAGCCCCGCAACATTTACCTTTACCGCAACAGTGACCGGGACCTTGCTTCAGTCGCCTTTCCCAACTCCGACGGGAACAGGAATTTGGACTTTAACCGGCACTGGTGGAAGTCAGGCTCCTTCCTGCGGAACAACTTCCAAAATATCTGGAACCACAAGTTCTTCGAATGCATTAAGCGCTGCAACGTACACATGCACCGTCACCGCGGCTACCTTTTCTGGTGCATATACGGCTAATTTCACCTTCGACGGGTCTGTTGATCCGAATTACAACTCGGCTGGCCCCGTAGTCTCGACGACGACAACGGTTGCGAAGTACCAACCATCCAGCGCAATAGCCATTCAAGGGAGTACAACCCCCACAACATTGGGTTCGCTTATCACCTTCACTGCGAACGTAACTGGCCCAAGCGGTGGTGTAACTCCTACAAATGGCGCAGGTACACCTTCCTGGACTATCACTGGTCCCACAGCAGGTAACACCTGCGGAGTTTCTAATGGGCTGACTCCAACAGGCAGTTCCAATATTGCGACATACACATGCAGCTTCAATTCGACCGCAGCGGGAGTTTATTNNTACCTGACAGTCACGTTATCTACGACATCTGGAACCCAAGTGACTGTCACTCAATACACGCCAGGTGTGGTTGTTACGGCCTCTTCCTCTCCGGTTACGCTCGGCTCGACGTTAGTTTTCACCGCTACTGTCACCGGTCCGACAAATGCGCTGGCTCCTACGGGCACTGCAAACTGGGCAATAACTTTGAATGGTGGCGCCACGGGTTACGCGTGTATTCCTCCAACAACTCCGACCGGGTCAGCACCTGTTTCTACCTACACCTGTTCATTTGTTGCTCCAGTGATTGGCGTATATGGCGCGAGTTTCACTTATCCCGGTGATTTGAACTACACCGCAGTTGGTGCAGTAGCGCTGCCGACACCTTCTAGAATTACTGTTAATAACGGAACTCCGGCGATAACTGTCACCACAAGTGCGCCCTCGGCAACCCTTGGCAATCCCTTTACCTTCACTGCCAAAGTATCTGAAGTCTCTGGCGCCCAACTTCCAACGGCAACCGCTGGTACTTGGGTTATCTACGTAAATGGAGTTTCTAGCAGATTAGTGAGTGGTGTGAGCACCCCTTATTCATGTTCATCAACTCCTGCAACAACCGCAGACGCAACTTCGATTTACTATACCTGCCCCCTCACGGCTGTAAATGGTGGAACCTATACTGCAACATTCACATATCCGGGCGATACCAATTACAACTCCGGCACCTCTAATTCTCTAGCAGCCCCTACAACAACCGTTGCGACTGTCAACCCGACGGCAATGACTGTAACGGCCAATGCAAGCACGGCCAACCTAGCAGATCCGATTATTTTCACCGCGCGGGTAACAGGAACTACTAACGCCGATGTTCCGACAGGCGCAGGTACATGGAATATAACCGGAGTAATTGGAATAACGAGTTGCAGTTCAACTACTGGTCCGGTGAACACTTCTAATGTGGCGGTGTATACCTGTACTTTGAGTCACGCAACCAAAGCTGGAACTTATGGAGCAACCTTCCATTTAGCAACTGACGGAACATACAACGCTGTCGCTAACACCGTTGCCACAATTACTACGACGGTCTCTCAATACACTCCTAACGTTTCCGTGAGTGCTAATGCCTCTACGGCAACACTTGGTTCCACAATCACTTTCACAGCAACAATTCAAGGCCCTGCCAATGGTCCGGCAATTACGGGAACTGGAACTTGGCAGATTACTGGTGTTACGGGAATAGTTTGTGCAACGGATTCGGGCCTCGTTGGTGGGGCAAGCACTGTTACAGATATCTGTTCTGTTACGGCAACTTCTGCCGGCATCTACGTCCCACTTTTTCAATATAACGGAGATGCAAACTACACCAGCACGAGCTTTACATCCGGTTCAACGACTTCAGTCGCAAAATCGACACCTACTGTGGCAGTTTCGGCGAACGCAATATCAGGATCACTCGGAAGCACAATCACCTTTTCGGCAACTGTGGCTGGACCGGCAGCCGCAGTTGCACCGACCGCCATTGGATCATGGTCCATTATTGGAGTAACTGGCGTTACAAATTGCACCACTACTGTCGGACCGATTCCCGTTTCAAATGTGTCGACTTACACCTGTAGCGTTGTAGCGAGCGTTTCGGGTACTTATCAGGCGGTCTTCACTTTCCCTGGCGACAGTGCATACACCGCGGTAGCGCCAACAACCTCGTCAAACTCAACGGTAGTCACCGCGCCACGTCCATCAATATCTCTTCAGGAAACTGGATCTACCACTCTCGGTGGATCGCTACTCTGGACTGTAACTCTTACCGGATCAAGCAATGCAGTAGCTCCTACTGGTGCCATGAATTGGTCGATTTCAGGCACTGCCGGAGTTACGACCTGCGCCTCGACCACTGGTCCTAATACCTTAGGTAGCGTTGCAACATATACCTGTTTGCTCTCCACTCCTTATGCCGGGACTTATACAGTGGGTGCAACATTCGGTGGTGACGCGAATTACCTGGCGCAAACTGCAACGCCTCAGACGATCACAATCGCCAAGCAAGATCCAACTATTTCCCTCGTTGCATCAGCTAATCCGATTTTGGGTGGGAGCACAACGTTAACCACAACCGTTTCCGGAATCGCGGGTGCAATTATTCCAAGCGGAGCAGTGAGTTGGCATGTTACTTACTCTGATGGATCTACTATTCCCTGCACAAATGCAACGGGTCCAGTAACTCAGGCAGGCGTTTCCACGTATACCTGTCAATTTGTTACAGCGAACGCTGGGGTTTATCAAGCGACTTCCACGATAGCAACTGATAACAATTACAACGCTGCTACTTCATCAATAGTTTCCGTAAATCTCTCGGTGGCAACACCTTCAATATTCGTAAGCGCGTCTCCCAGTGGTACCACTGTTGGCACACTTGTAACAGTTACCGCTTTACTGACAGGCTCCAATTCCGTTCCCGTAACCGGAACGGTCACCTGGACTGTCACCGGCGCTGCGACAAGTTGCACCTCCAACCCAGCCACGGTGACTAACGGAGTAACTACTTTATACAGTTGTACGATCGCTACACCCGTTGCAGGAACGTATAACGTAACTGCAACGTACAACGGTGATTCGCACTATGGATCACTTCCGGCGACAGCAATTGCATCTGGTCCAGTTGTTGTAACCCCTGCAACTCCGGTTAATTTTAATGTTACGTCATCACCATCAAGTCCCGTTTTAGGTAACACAATTACCTTCACGGCTACCGTTACAGGAGTAGCCGGTGCATCGACTCCTTATGGATCAGTCGGCTGGACGATTACAGGTCAGGCGAGTACTTGCGCGACCACGACAGGTCCTATAGCTGGTCAATTTGCTACGCAGACTCTCTTTACATGTACGGTGAGTGCAACTACTGCCGGAATTTATTCGGCATCGGCCACCTACGCGGGGGACGTCAATTACACAACTGTTGGGGCCACGGCTTCAGCGCCAGTTACAATTTCGAAAGTCTCTCCAGTTTCAGTCTTGTTGAGTGGTAGCGGTACCGGGGTTCTGAATTCGACCTTGGTGTTTAGCGCTTCAGTAACAGGCATAGCCGGATCCATAGCGCCGTTAGGGACAATGAGTTGGACGGTTACCGGCCCGACTGGATCAGGGATTAATTCTTGTACTTCAACCCCCGCGCTTTCAACGGCCGGATTAGTAACTACATTCACCTGCAATGTGACGGGTTCTGCCGTTGGTGCGTACTCTGTCTCAGCAAACTATCTGGGCGACTCGAATTACCTATCCAGCACCTCAAACTTAGTTACCTTAGGTGTTTCTAACACTCCCGTGAACGTAACAATTTCATACGCAGGTACTCCAACACTCGGTCAGTCAACCACCTTGACTGCGATTGTTACCGCGCCAACTGGTATCACTCCGCCGATCGGTGTTGTAACGTGGACGGTAACCAACGCGGCGAGCGCAACGGTTAATTGCACTAACACAACTGGCCCAACGACACAATCTTCGAACTCTTCGGCTTACACATGTACTTTCCCAACTCTGACCGCAGGAACTTACTCCGCTGTGGCTCATTTCCCAGGGGATCAGTACTACCAAATTGGCAATTCACTTTCACTACCAGTCGTAGTTCCTCTGGTGACGCCAACGATCTCAGTAACTGGAGTCCAGTCCAACGGAACGACCGGTCAGATAATTACATACACCGCGACTGTCACCGGCATAACTGGAGCAAACGCACCAACGGGCACTCCGCTTTGGAGTTTTACTGGTGCAAGTAACGCATGTAGTGCAACGACAGGTCCGGTGACTAGCGGAGTTATTAACTCAATTTATACCTGCGTAGTACCAGCAACTTCTGCGGGCAATTATTCCGCTGGATTGACCTACCCTGGGGATAGCAATTTCACCTCTGCGGGTCCTACCTACTCATCTACCATCGTCGTGTCGAAATTCAGTCCAGGAATCGCAGTGACTACCAGTTCACCGACGGCAGCTTTGGGCTCTACTTTCACTTTCACCGCGACGGTGACGGGGCCAATAGCTGGGGCAACTCCGACTGGTACGGCTAGTTGGCAAATTGCCGGAGTATCTGGAGTCGCCTGTGATAGCACTGGCGGGCCATCTGGCAGTATCAACGTGGGAACATATACCTGCACCGTCACCGCAAAATATGCCGGCATTTATATTCCACTTTTTAGTTTTAATGGTGATGCAAATTATTTAGCTACATCACCGACATCAGGTACAACAACTACGGTTAACAGTTCAATTCCGACTGTCGCGGTTGTTGCCAATGCAACCACGGCGTCTCTTGGCTCCACCATTTCATTCACTGCAACCGTTTCTGGACCAAGTGGTGCAGCAGCACCAACTGGTATTGGATCGTGGTTAGTTACTGGTGTAACTGGGGTCACCGCTTGCGCAACGACAAGTGGACCAACTCAGCAATCTGCCAATGTTGCAACGTACTCTTGCAGTCTTGTCGCTGGTGTCACAGGAACTTATTCAGCGACATTTAGCGTTGCCTCGGCCGGTGCCTATAACGCGGTCTCGGGAATTCCTTCTTCTACTTCAACAGTCGTTGCTCCCGCGACTCCGACAATTGTGCTCGTCCCGTCAGGTGCGCCAACTCTTGGTGGCGCCTTGACCTACACAGCAACGGTTACAGGTGCTAGTAACTCTGTTGCTCCTTCTGGCACTGTTAACTGGGCTATCAGCGGAACAGGAAATGTAACCGCTTGTACCTCAAACACGGGCCCTATCTCCGCGGGAAATGTGACCACCTACACATGTGGAATCACAACACCAATTGTCGGAACCTATATTGCACAAGCAACTTATGTGGGGGATTCAAATTATTCAACCGTTACCAGCACACCGCTTACGATCACAATAAGTAAACAGTTCCCAACAATCGCTTTGGCGGCTTCACCAAATCCAACCGTCGGTGGAACAACCACTTTAACAACTACGGTGACTGGTGTTGCAAATGCAGCAATACCTGGGGGAGCGGTTTCGTGGACAATAACCGATCCAAATCAGGCGACAATTATTTGTAGCAACCACACAACTTCGACGAATGGCAATATTCGAACAGATACTTGTAGTTTTGTTACCACCATTCCCGGTATTTACAACGCTAGTTCTACAATAGGTACAGATGCAAACTACCTAAGCGCTACTTCTTCGACCGTACAAATTAGTTTAACAACCGCCGTACCAACTATTGCCCTCACGGGAAACCCTTCCAATCCTTCCGTCGGAACTTCCATAACGTTTGAAGCGGTTGTAAATGGCGTTAATGGTCAATCCGCTCCGAGTGGAGTTGTGACTTGGTATATCTCCGGTGTAGCGGCGACGTGTACATCGCAAACTGGTCCTACAATTTCCTCCAGTTCCGCTATCTATGATTGCGTTGTGGCTACCCCAACTTCCGGGGTATACACCGCTGGCGTCTCTTACGGAGGAGACGTTACATATGCTGCTTTACCTCGGGGGGCTACAACTCCCGTTTCAATAACCGTCGGTAAATCCAGTGCCTCAATCGCTATTTCTGTAAACCCTTCCTCCCCCAATTTGGGCGATACCGTCGTATTCACGGCGGTAGTGAGCGGTGTTAACGGAGCATCTGCTCCTTCGGGCGACGTGACATGGACACTCACTAATCAAGCGGCTACCTGTTCATCAACTACCGGACCACTTGCGGGGATTGGATCCAACCAAAGTATTTACACATGCTCTGTTGTTGCGACGACAGCCGGAAATTACACTGCAGCCGCGACATTTTTAGGAGATGGCAACTACTCCGCGCTTCCAATTTCAAATGCCGTAACAGTCACGGTTGGTAAAGCCGCTCCCACTGGAAATATTGTCTTGGTGGGTAGCGTAGGCGGTGCTGGCGGGCTTGGAGCTACCCTTACATATACCTCAACAGTTGTTGGAGCCAGCGGAATTCCTCCAACGGGGACTGTTCAGTGGACGGTCACGGGTCCAAATTCAATTCATAGTTGTTCAACTACACCATCACCCACCAGTTCCGGTAGTACGACTACTTATATTTGTAACGTAACCGCGACGGATTATGGGAATTACACGGTCACTGCTTTTTATCCGGGGGATGTTAATTATCTTGCAGCGCTTTCCAACACCGTAACGCTGGGCGTACACGATTTGATTCCAACTGTTACCGTCTCTCAAAGCGGAACACCTGCACTGGGTGGCAGTCTAAATTTGACGGCAGTTGTCACGGGATCAGCTGGACATCAGCCAACTGGGGTAATGGCCTGGACAGTAACTAACGCTTCCGGCGCGGCAATAACGTGCACCAATTCGGTATTGAATCCAACCTTTATATCCGCCAATGTAACTAACTTCTCTTGCACCATGCCTACTATTACGGCGGGTACATATTCTGCGGTTGCGAATTATCCGGGCGATAGCAACTACGAAATCGCACAATCTGCGGTCGATTCTGTCATCATTCAAAAAGCCACACCAGCTCTTTCGATTGTGGCCTCACAATCTATTACTGCCGGGGGTCAATCCGTCACCTTCACCGGAACCATCACGGGAGCGACTGGATCAGTGGCTCCAACTGGTACTCCAAGTTGGAGCCTTTCCGGTGGACCGTCTTCGTGTAGTTCAACTTCTGGTCCAGTATTTAGCGCTGTATCCGCAATTTATACTTGTACTATCCCTGCTGCCCTCGCTGGCACTTATAGCGCAGCAATCTCCTACCCTGGCGACAGCAACTACTTGAACGCAGGTCCAAGTTCCCCTTATGGAATCGTGGTTTCAAAGGTAACACCGTCAGTAGTTATTACAACAAGTGCTCCAACAACGGCGCTCGGTTCCACCTTTATTTTTACCGCAAACGTTGCGGGACCACTCGGTGGAGTCGCTCCGACAGGAACGGTTACTTGGTCTATTACCGGTGTCTCAGGAATTTCCTGCAATAGTTATTCTGGACCGACCTCTTTATTGAATAGCACTTCCTTCACCTGTTCAGTAATTGCGACATCAGCTGGAGTTTACGTACCGCTATTTACGTATAATGGCGACACCAATTATTTTGCCTCTGCTCTTACTTCAGGTGGCACAACAACGGTGAGTAGATCAACCCCTGCTGTAGCGGTCACCGCCAATTCATCTACCGCAACTTTGGGATCAACAGTTACTTTTACCGCCACCGTTACTGGACCAAGCGGTGCTTCGGCTCCTACAGCCGTTGGTTCATGGGCAGTATCTGGGGTTTCTGGAGTAACCACGTGCGCAACTACAACCGGTCCAATCTCGGCCCTGAACGTGTCGACCTACACATGCAGCTTCCTTGCTTCACTAGCGGGCACTTACGGAGCGAATTTCACCTTCCCTGGCGACAGTGGTTACTTTGCCGTTACTGCCACCACTTCATCAACAACTACTTTGGTTGCACCTGCAACCCCGACAGTTGTGGTTACGCCTTCCGGAACCCCAACTCTTGGAGGAATAGTTACCTTCACCGCGACAGTCACGGGTTCTGCAAACGCGGTTGCACCAAACGGAACCGTGACGTGGACCATCGCTGGAACCGCTGGGGCTAACACCTGTGCGAGCACTTCTGGTCCAGTTCCTTCGGGAATTACCGCAACCTATATCTGCACGGTGCAGACCAATAATGCCGGGACATTTACCGCGGTTGCAAGGTTTAACAATGATACAAACTATGGAACCGTAACGAGTTCGTTGGCAAGCGTTTCGCTTGCTAAGCAAGTTCCGATCATCACGGTTGTTGCTTCATCAAATCCAACACTAGGTGGGACTACAACTCTCACTACGACGGTGGTGGGAATTGCAAATGCTCTGATTCCGACGGGAAGCGTATCGTGGTCGATCACCGATCCGACTAGCCAAGCGATTAGTTGTTCACCCTTTGGCACTCCCACAACCATCTCAAATGTAACTACTTATACATGTACTTTTACGACGAGTTCCGTTGGAATTTACGCGGTGACGTCAAGCGTTGCGGGGGACAACAACTACACCGGAGTAACGTCACCGGGCATAAATGTAACCCTTGGTTACACCACTCCAACTTCGTTTATTTCGACAAGCCCAACTAATCCGACCGTTGGGCAACAAATAACTTTTGTCGACACGATTACGGGTTCGAGTAGTTATTCTGCTCCAACGGGAACTGTCACTTGGGTCGTGACAGGTGCTGCCAGTGCGTGCACCTCCTTTACGAGTCCCGCCAGCGCACCGCATACGACTGCTTATGGCTGTGTAATTGCAACTCCAGTTTCAGGTACTTACACCGTGACAGCTACATATAGCGGAGATATTAATTACTCTTCACTACCAACTTCCGCCCCCACCTCGGTTGTAGTAACCCCCGCAACACCAACTGTCACGGTGGTTTCATCTCCTCCAAATCCAAGTTTTGGCGGAACCTTCACGTATACAGCGACCGTCACAGGTATTGTGGGAGCAACTGCACCCGCTGGCACACTTTCGTGGGGTAGCACGGGTGTTGGATCAGGGTGCGCAAGTACTACAGGACCGGCATCAGGAACTAATGCGAACCAGACGCTATTTACTTGTCGCGTTAATGCAACACCGGCTGGAACATTCTCAATTAATGCAACCTATAATGGGGATAGCAACTACTTAGCAGTTTCACCTGTATCAGCCGCGGACGTTGTAGTTCCAAAGGCAACACCGATAATTGTCCTTACTGGAACTAATGCAGGAAACGGCGCACTTAATTCGACCCTGGCATTTACAGTCACCGTTACCGGAACCACTGGAGCGCTTGCGCCGACGGGTAGCGTTACGTGGACAGTAACCGGACCTGCGTCTATCAATTCGTGCTCGTCCAACCCGTCGTCATCAGTAGCTGGCAGCGTTACAACTTACTACTGTGATGTTGTTGCATCGAGTTACGGCGCATATGTGGTTTCTGCCCAATATCTTGGTGATACAAATTACAATCTGGTGACATCCAACTCATTCACTATTGGTATTTCACAGGTGACGCCAACAGTAACAATTAGTGCTTCAGGAACTCCGGCACTCGGCGGCACGACGACCCTCACGGCAGTTGTCACTGGTCCAACTAATGGTCAAGTCCCCGGCGGCGTTATGTCCTGGACCGTAACCAACTCCGTTGGCGCCAGCATCACCTGTACCAATTCATTAAGTAATCCAACTCAAGTTTTGACTTATGCTGCTTCGTATTCGTGCACATTCCCTACGGCGACCGCCGGCGATTATTCGGCCACAGCTAACTTCCCTGGCGACGTTAATTATCAAATCGCAAACTCAAGTACGATCGTTGTCGCGGTTCCAAAGTCGTCTCCTACTTTGTCAGTCATTGGAGTGCAATCGAGCAGTGCTTCGGGACAGATCATCACTTACTCAGCAACGATC
>PLXJ01000048.1 GCA_003151395.1 Actinomycetota bacterium
CAACTATGTCGTGGAACAGGACACCTCACAACGCACCCAAGTTCACGCTTAAAATAAGTGAATAGCCTCAAAAATGTTCATACTTAGAAATGTCGTACTAATCGCGAGCCACTTAATTGCTCAAGCCGACCTTTTAATTGATCGAAGCCCTTGGCAAAGCGCATCAAGATCGGAGGTAAAGAGAACATCCATTCCTGCCATGGATCTCACAAAGTACTTGGAAGTGATCGCGCAGCTGGAGTGGCCAAGTCTCTTAGCGGGTTCCAATGTTCCATCAGTAACTGCAACCCAGGACCCTAGGATTTCTCTCGGACCCTTTGGTGTGGCCCGTGCGGCTACGAGCCCATCTAGAAGGAACTTCATAATTACGGGATCCCACGCACTCAAGCGAAAGTTAGTGTTTTGGATTCGTCCACCTTTTTTGCCCAGGAGGACTTGTACCTGGTGATATATCTGATTCACCTGAATCCCAAGAAGGAAAATAATGCTTTCAATACCCTGTTATCCCGGCTTCTCATAAGAGAAAATATATTCTCACCTGACTAGGATTGGAAAATAAGTGGCCGACTTAAGACGAAAATTCGCATCTAATTTCAAGAAAGACGGAAAGTATTCTTTCCCTGTTTTCATGATTTTATGCTTATTAGGCTTTCTCACTTTTGAACTGACTCTACGTTCAATTTTATTCCATCTAGAACTCAAGAATTTCCACCACTTTATTGATAGTGAAGTGAAGGTCGTCGCAATAGTCGGATTCATCCTCGTGATGTTTACGGAGTGGTGGGATCGGCGCCCCAGCTCCAGAGGTCTCCAAATAATCTACATCACTGCACGAAGTGTCGGGAGCCTCATTGTTGGAATCGCAGCGATATTGGATATTTGGAAAGGTAAAAATCTACCAAACACTCTTCAACAGGCCTTGAGCGCCGTTGTTATGTTTCTTTGTGGTTTGATTATCGTTTATGCATCCCGATCAATACGATCATCTCGCAAAACAAATGAACATCTTGAAGACACTAATGGATCTATCATCTCCAAGCTGCTTGAATTTGTAACAGTTGTTACTGCTCTATCTGCAATATTGTTTTTACGGCTAGGAGATGTATCTCAAACTCAAAATAACACTCAAGAATTAGTACATATCCATTGCCAGTGCAGCCCAGGAGGGCTGCACTGGGGAATTATCGTATCCATTGCCCTATCATTTCTCGTAGGTATTGTTACCCTTTCACTATTTTGGAAGCAGGGGAAAACAATGGAGAAGCAAATCACTCTAAATTCCAGATTGGTTGCCGTTGAGGAATCACGTGATCAACAGGCGAACCAGATATCTTGTTTTGTAGAAGTCGAAGTTAACTATGAAGCATTTGAGCTCGCCAATGGAGTTCCGGTTTCATTTGAGCAAGCAGTGTTGGTAAGAATCCAAGTAATCAACGATTCGAACCTACCTGCGTATAAATTAGACTTGCATTTTAAAAACGGTGGCGATCGAAGACGCGAACCAGGAGTGCCGCAAGTCTATTTCGAACTGTTTGGTGCCCTCGGCCCTCATAGGAAAAAAACATTTCAGGTGAGTTCGAAGTTGATTGATGACGAATCATTCTTCCACGGACAAAATTTTACATCTTCCAGAGAAGTGGAAAAAATCATCGGCCTTATGGAGGATGACTATTCTGTATCGCTCACCTTCAAGGACTCAAGTGGAGAAATGCACGGAAGAGACTGGACAGGTCTTTTAGTTTCATTAGAAGAGTTGAATTTCAGATTAGATGAATTTTTTCCACCGAATTCAGTTCACCTAGATGGCTACTGGCTTCCGGGAAAATAGGTTATGCCGATGATTACCTCTGGGATTTAGAGTTTTGCAGGTTGGTGAGGGTCAATTTGTAGATCGGTAAACTCTGTCTGAAATCATTGAGATAAAAGTGTGCTGTTTCCGCAAATGCTCATGGATTCAAAGTGGCTTGAGAAATGGCTTCGAGCCAAGTTTCACTTTGTAGGTTTTCGGAGCCTGACTGGACAAAAGTCGCCCAAGTACGGAGTTAATTGCCCTTGAGTGAGATGGGTCATGGAAGACCTTAAAGGATCTTCCGACCGACCCGGGGTCACCGGGTGTGGAAACCCGGTGACCATCGCCAAATGTGTTCTTCCTATGAGGCAGTAGCCTGAAATACAGGGGGTTAAAGCTTCCTTGGACGTTGTGGTTGAGAGTGTAAACCCAATTATTTGGACAGTCTTCTCTACAAAATGTGGGGGCTATATAGACTTACGAAGTAGTGACCCAAAAATTGCGGAACGTACAGCTTCAGGGCAGTCCATCGACTTTGATCATTAATTGACGGTTACGACCCGATAATTATATTTCAACTCGTAACTAATACTTTCCCAATTTGCTTTGGCTATTCAATAGGCTGTTTACGCGGAATTTATCTGTAGCTCAAGCAAAGTTAATCTCGTGATAATTTCGTCAAAGAGTGGTGGGTCAGCATAAATCATGGAGTGAGATACCATCATTTCATAGTCATTTTTAATGGCACCTAAATTATCCCCAGTTGGCACTAGGATCAGCCGTCCATTTAAACACGCATCATAATCGGCGGAAGCACTATTATAAAAAATCTTTTTATACCGAACGACATCCACCAGCAAATCTCTGTCGGCGAGAGCCAAGTGCCCAATGCTGGAATCCGCAAGTTTATAAAGGTCGTACCAGTGTCGTGACATTCGCTCGGAACTCATGCGCATATTGGTTCGGTTGCATTCCGCATGGACTAGTGTCGCTTTTTCCCAAAATGTTCTTTGCCCAGAGAGCACCTGAACATTGGCGACGGGAAGATAAAGTTCTTCGGAGATTACTGAAATGTAAGGCACGATCTTAAATTCCTCTACAGGAGAAGTTGCCATTCTTCCACCGAACTCTATTTTTATAAATTCACGGATGTATCCTGGCTCATCCCCGACTACGTTAGAAGTGACAGTTGGATAAGTAAGATTTAGAACTTCACCCTGGCCCGAAATATCCAAATCCCATCCACCTCCAGGAAATTGCTGACTTAATTTTTGTCGGAAATGAGGTTCGACTACTTCCACTACATAGGCAACCATCCTTGCATTCATGTCATCGGACATTCGCCTGCGCGCTTTTCCACCTAGGTCTGGGTCAAATGGATCAATTCCAGGATTGAGACTTGCTGACGCAATCGTGACATCAATATCCTCAGAAAAACGAGCAATAGCGTTATACGCTTTTGAAAGTGATGTGCCGCCCTTAAAGGCCATTTCTACTTCATCGTCGATCGTAAACAGCGAATCCAAGACCCAGCAAACCCAGACGTCTTTTTCCAATATTCCAGGAGTCATGCCCAGCGTCGAAGCAGCAGTGTTATATATGTCGGCACGATCTTGATCAGGAAGTTGAAGAAAATTAAGCAACTAGCTCACGTTTTGGTTCAGGTTTTGCATACTGATAAATGGCATCACTCATCCAGGATGGCATTAGTTTGGTTGATGTGCGCAATTCTTCAAATTCACTGTTAGTCAGTTTCTTTGCAATAGCGCCAACAACTTCAGGAGTCACCTCTTCTTTGCCCAAATAATAAAGAGCTGAAAGGGCCATTCCGGCGGATGTACCCGCGAGACCGAGCTTTCGCTCAGAGGTATGGCGCAAAAGAATTCTAGACTTTCCCACATTTATAACTCTCGAAGGGCCGGTCGTGAGAAATAAGGACTGGGTCGACATCTGAGTACTCAATGAGAATCCTCTAGCAGCTTCGGCGCCATTGACGCTGACTTTCGCTCCTGTTGCACGTGCCACTGCTTGCGCAATTTTGAAAGGTTCAGGGGTAACCGTGCCAACAAATTTACTTACAACCGATTTAACGTAAACCCCTCGAGTAACTCGATTAATTACTTTCTCTTTGGTAAGCCGGGAAAGTGCTTGGTCAACGGCCGCCCTGGTCCCAAGAGTCATGAATTCAGATGAAGAGAAGGGCTCACCTGGTAAAACTGTCATTACATATGAGCGCACGGACTCTGCGGTACTCGCTGACGGGGTGTTCATGTCAGAAAATATACACGCTTTTCTGACATAATCAATATTCAGGTTGATAGCTTCGCCGGGGAAATATTGAAAGTCGAACTGAAAACTAACGGTCGAATCAGGGTAAGAGGTCGATCGTAAAAATTAAGTCGTTTCACACGCAAAAAGGCCCAAAAAGAAATTATTAAATGAACTTGCATTTTATAAAAACTAGTTTAGAGTTATATCTAGATAATTCAAAATATAAAACATATATTGAAGTTATACCTGAAAGAAGGAAAAATGGAAGAAATCACGCTTGGGGGGTATTCCTCAACCAAGAACCTAGTAGCGCAACAGGTCACTAGAGGGGGAAAGGCGGTCTACATCGTGTCTTTGCCGATCCATCTAGTCCCAGTTCATCTGGACGTACCAAATCCCCTAAAACCACTTGATACCAACAGAGCGGTCAGCAAGGCCCATGCCGAGAGTTTCGGTCATTATTGGCTGAAGCAGCCAAACAGTTGGACCGTGCCACCTTTACTGGTCGACACTTCGAACCAGCTGGAGTTTGAGCTAACTCTTCCGATAAAAGATGGTCCAAAAATAGGCGTTCTAAAAATACCTGACTACTCAAACAAAATCCTGAGAACCCTCGACGGACAGCACCGCATTCTCGGGTGGGACTTTATCCGAGGGAAATTGTTAAAAGACTTGGAAAGTGCCCAAAATCAACTCCATCAAGCCAAAATAAGTGGAACTGAGATCGAGAAACAATTGGCACAGACCAAGCTAAATGACACGCGGGCCAATTTGGATCGTATGCAACAGGAGCAAGTCACGCTAGAAATAATTACTAACGTCTCAGAAGTAGAGCATAAGACATTCTTCGTTGTGATTGCAGACAATGCTCAGGGAATTAATACCTCGGAACGAGCTCGCCTTGATGAAACAAATATGACGAGCCGTGTCGCCAAGATGCTGGCGGCGAGCGTCCCGCTATTAAATGGCCGAGTTGAAGAACGGAAAAGTTCTGCCATTAAAAAATCCGGCGAGATAATGTCACTTGCCAATCTCCGTGACATAGTTCGACACACCTGCTTCGGGATCAAAGGAAAGGTCACGCTCGTTAGAGAGCAACAAATCGACGATCAAAATGCCCTCGAAATAACCGAGAGATTTTTTCAAGCAATGCAAGATGCTTCTCCTGCATTGAAAGAAATTGCTTCTGGACGCTACGTTTCAAATCAGCTAAGGAAAGAATGGCTCCTCGGCTCAATAACGATCTGGAAGGCACTAGCCGGTTCATACTATGACCTCGCTGTAAGAATGGTGGATAATAAATACTTACAGTGGAATCACAACGGGCATGTGCTATTTGTATCTATGTTGACTGAAGTTGCAAAGAAAATGAAAATATCCGATACTGGCGGACAAAAGAGTATCTCCAATAACTGGGCTGCAACGGGAATCTTCAACCCAGGTGAAATTTCCCCACAATCGAGAGCTCAAGACTTGATCGCTTTGTCTGCGTTATTTACCGTTTGGGCGAAGAATGGCACTCCTTTCGAACCTAAGAAAATTGTGCGTTAATAAATTAGGAGAAATAGATCGAAGCAAATCAGGTGATGAAAAAATATAAACCATCACCTGATTGCTAGGCCACTCATGAGAATGGAGGCTACACAATTTCAATTCGTCGGGCGGGTTCAGGTTAAGAAATCGTAGTTTGAATTTTGGCTCTCTGGAAAGCTAAATAGACCTCGCCGAAAGGCTTCCAAAGTCCATTTATTTTCAAGCATTGGCTCGAGAATGGCGATTCCTGAAAAATTCCGAAACGAAATAACGACGCTCTAAAAGTATTAACCGAGTAGCAACGACTCTATATTTGGGTATCAAAATCGACTCCAGGCAGCCCCGAACCGATTCATTTGATAGCTTTTGTACTCTAAACAACTCCATAGAGGACCCACAACATATAACTCTTAATCACCGGGTCGGGGTTCGAGTCCCTCACAACGCACTTTATCTCTCGTACAATGTCGCCATGCCACATTTCTTAATCTCTTTCAACAATGGTGATATGAATTTTCCAGAGGCCGAGTTACCCGAAGTTGGCCGCGCAGCGCATCAAGTCGTATATGAAGCAATCGATGCCGGAGTCTGGGTATTCGGAGGCGGATTTCAGGGCTATGAGTCAAACGTCGTGTACTCGGATGGGTCAGTTCACACTGGACCTTTGGCTGTGAGCGATGTGCAAATGGGCGGATTTTCAATTATTAATGTTGCCAGCGAAAAAGAAGCTCATGCCTGGGCTGCAAAAATTGCCACTGCATGTCGGTGTTCACAGGAAGTGCGAAGAATTATGGAAGACCCCGAACAAGAATCGGCAATTGAAGCGAAGCGCCACTCAACCAATTAATGTTTGAAAATCACTCTGTTTCTGAATCCGATCCAGTTTCTGGATGTGATTCAGGTTCAGATTTCAATTCATATTCATTAATTTCATTCTGAAGAACTGATTGAAATCGCAGCTTGCGCCTTCTCGCTAAAAGTAATCCAAGCAGAATTAAAATAATGATCAATACAACGACACCGGATAAATACGCCACATAACTCGCTGAAGGGATCGAGGCCACTGCCCGGAGTTGCGTCTTTTCGCCAATTTTCGGACGCCATGTAACCGTTCTCTTATCTTTTGATATTTCACCTGTACTTGAAGTCACGTCGTAGGGAAAAGTGATGGAAACGTGAATATCCGCGGATGACATCATCATTGACGCGAGTTGGCTACCGGTTGCATCTCCCCCACTGGTATCTGAAAGGTCCATATAGCCAGTCACTGTGATCTGCTTTGGCGTCTCAGTTATAGTGAATGAGTCGTTCTTTCCGCTGGGGTTAAAAGCCGAAAGTGGAACGTCCTTTAAGTCATATTCTTGACCTGTGTAGCCATCTTTTGCATACGCGCGAACCGTTACACCTTTGGTCTTGGTGTCGATAAACGCACCTTGATCCAATGAGGAACTCGATCCTCCAAGAGCGCCAAGCGAGTCGCTCAATGCAAAAATCATGGTGCCACTCATGGTTTTGTTTTTGTTAACTTGGAGATCAATACCTAGGCGAACACAGCCAGATAGCGTGAGTGTCATGCCCCCAAGTGTGAGCAGAAGTAAAAGTTTCTTCCACTTGCTAAAACTCATGAGCCGATACTAGGTGTCAACCTGCTTGGAGAGCCATACTTTGCTGGTGAGTAAAAAATATGATGTCATCATCATTGGTGGCGGCCACAATGGCCTCGTTGCTGCTTGTTATTTAGCCAAAGCAGGATTGAGTGTCCATATTCTCGAGCGCGAAGATTCTCTTGGAGGAGCTACCGTCTCTCAAAAGGTATTTCCGGAGTACGACGCATATCTCTCCCGCTATTCATATCTCGTCTCCCTACTGCCACGAAAGATCATCAATGACTTAGATCTTTCTTTCGAGACGCTGGGAAGAAGGGTGTCCTCCTACACTCCTGATATAACCGGCGGACTTCTAGTCTCGACCGACTGGAACTCAGAGACAGAGGAGAGTTTCAGGGCAATTACTGGCTCATCCACTGAGTTTGGCGCATGGCAATCTTTTTACAATGATGTATTGCATTTCGCTGAAGTTGTAGCGCCAACAATGCTTGAAAAACTTCCGACACGAAGCGAGTTAAAAGAAGCCGTCAATCATGACATTTGGGAGTCGCTCATCGAGAGGCCAATCGGGGTAGCTATCGAGGAGAGATTTTCTAATGATCTAGTCAGGGGTGTAATTCTCACCGATGGCTTGATAGGAACGTTTGCCGATGCACATGACTTAGCGGCCAATCGTTGCTTTCTCTATCACCTGGTGGGAAATCAAACTGGAGAATGGCGAGTGCCTAAGGGAGGAATGGGGCGGTTAGTAAAAGAGTTGATCGCGACGGCGACATCTCTTGGAGTAACTTTCGAGACTTCTACGGAAGTCATCTCAATCTCAAGTGAATTAGTGGTGACCTGCTCATCGGGAGTGACCTACAATGCGGATTTTGTCCTGGCAAATTGCGCACCGCAAGTATTGACAAAACTTACCGGAGAGCGTCCTCCGGCTTCACTAGAAGGAAGTCAAGTAAAAATAAATATGCTTTTAAAGAAATTACCGAGACTAAAAAGAGGTTTGGATCCAAGGATTGCCTTTGCTGGGACTTTTCATTTTGATGAGAGATATAGCGATCTACAAAAAGCTTATATGCAGAGTGCGGCAGGAAATATTCCAGATGTCGTGCCTGCGGAAATGTATTGTCATACATTGACCGACCCTTCTATCCTTTCAGAAGAACTTATCAATGCTGGGTATCAAACGCTTACTCTTTTTGCCCTTCATACACCAGCATCACTCTTCGATAAGGACAATGAAGGGGTGAAGAAGGCAATAACTACTAAATTATTTAAGCAATTAAATGAGTACTTGATTGACCCAATAGAGGAATGCCTCGCGCGCAACTCCGATGGCACTCTTTGTGTAGAGACTAAATCACCGATAGACCTAGAAGAATCCCTATCTCTCCCCCGTGGAAATATTTTCCATAAGGACCTTTCTTTCCCTTTTCGAGAAGAGGGAACAGAGGAATCATGGGGAGTCGAAACCTCCAATCCAAGAATCTTTCTTTGTGGGGCTGGTGCAATCCGCGGTGGTGGCGTGAGTGGAATTTCTGGCCATAATGCTGCAATGGCGATCCTGGAGAGGTTATAGCCGATCGATTTTTGAGTGATCCAGCATCGCTAGCCTTGCCTTATTGCCGACCTAAGAATGAATTAATTCCTCGCGCCAGAAATTCTTGAACTTCGGTAGCGATATCGGGAGAGACTCCTGCCAAGGCGTTGAAGCCGTGAATTGCGCCCTCGTACTCTTTGAATATCACTTTAACTCCTGCGCCTTCAAGTAGTTTGGCATAGTGCCGTCCGTCATCAGCTAGCGGATCGTATTCCGCGGTGACAAGAACAGTGGGGGCGAGTCCAGCAAAATCTTTGCAGACTGCAGGAAATGCATATGGGTTATTGAAATCAGCGGGAGTACTGGCGTATTGGGATTCAAACCAGCGCATCACTTTAGAAGTTAATCCGAATCCTTCGGCATTATTTATTGCGCTTGGCAGCGTTCCGTCATAACCGGTACAAGGGTAAACGAGCATTTGAAATGCCAAGTCCACCAACTTGGTGTCGCGGGATTTAATGGCGACTGCGGCCGCAAGGTTTCCTCCCGCGCTATCACCGCCTACTCCAATTTTTGAAGCATCAATATTTAACACCTCTTGATTTTCTACTATCCATTCCAACGCTGCATAGCAATCATTAAACGGTGTTGGGAAGGGGTGCTCGGGAGCTTTTTGATATTGAACTTGGACTACAACAATATTTGCTTTATTGGCGAGCGAACGAACTGTCGGTTCAAAGCCATCCATATTTCCAATAACCCAACCGCCGCCGTGCAAATAAAGCATGACAGGAAGATTCGGCTCAGCACTTGGGCGATATATTCTGATAGGCAAGTAACTGTTAGGTCCGGAAATAATTCGATCTTCGACGCTAAATATTGGTTCGGGTACACCGATAAAATCGGGATTCGGAAGCGTGAGGAATCTGTGCTCCTCCCTCGTCATGTCCCAGGGAGCAGGCATCGCCATCTTTTCGCGCAAGGCTAGGTGTTCTGCGTATTCCTTTTTAAGCGCCATTGCCAATTCGCCTTCTCATCGCCGGGTAACGCAAATGTTAATGGATTTTCTGCATCTGTAAACAGTAAACCATCATAAAAGTGAAAGTGAGAGCACAACTCCTGCAAAAACGATCAGGATGGTGCTAGCTGCCATTGCCATTCCGTAATTAATTGCGCCTGGATGAGAGATCAATTGATACAAAACCGTGGGCAAAGTTGCCTGGTCGCCGTATGCCAAGAAGTTTGCAGCTCCAAACTCCCCCATTGAAACCACAAGTACGTATATCGCTGCAAGGAGTATTGCTTTCTTGATCAAAGGTATCTGGATCATCCACCAATAGGTCGAATCATTGCTCCCATCCATTTCGGCACTATTTCTCAGTTCGACTCCAATTCCGCGCAACGCAGGTAGGACGATCTGCAGCACGAGGGAAATTAGCACCATAGATTGGGCGATGGGCGTAACTAGCCAACTTGAACGAAGCGGAAAAAATCCATTGGTGAAGCTAAGGAGATATCCAAGCCCCAGCACAACCGGTGAGATGCCAAGGGGTAGTTGGAAAATCAGAGAGAGATAATGAAATCGAGTTTGCACTAAGAGAAAGGCGAGTAGCAATCCGATACCGAGTGAAATCAGCAAACTTACAGTGGCATTTCGCAAACTATTCATCAACGCATGGTTGAGCGTAATGCTTAGAGCATCCCGGGCTCCAGATGATCCCAAACGCGAAAAATTGCCCCAGGTAGCACGCCCCTCATAATGAAAAGATCGCCAAACGACCGAAAAGAGTGGGGCTACAACAAAACCACCGGTCACAATCAGAGTAAATAGCATGGCTGGTAGATCTCGAGCTTCAAAGCGCTTCGCTTTATTTCGACCCGAACTTCCAAAGGGATTAACAGTCGAACGGGAAAATCGAGAGTAGGCGAAGAAGAGCGAGAGAGTTAATAACGATTGAATGAGAACAAGTGTCGCTACCTTAGGTAAATCAAGGTTTTCGACGGCATTTATATAGATCGATGTTTCTAGAGATTTAGTCTTTTCATTACCCAAAACAAGAATTATTCCGAAATTGGCCGCACAGTAGAGAAAGATCAGAAATCCAGCAGCGGCATATGCTCCACGTAACTGGATAGCCGTCACATGAAAGAAAGTTACGATTTTTCCAGCTCCATCAAGCGCCGCGGCATCAGTTTCTTCATCGCCGATAGATTGCCAGGTGACACCGATGATTCTAGCCGCCAGACCAAAATTCATAAAGATATTCGAAGCAATGATCAGAGGTATAGCGGATGCATGAGTTAGCAGCGAGGTAAAACCAATACCAACAACGATTGTTGGGAGGAGAAATGGCAGGGTAATTAGAATAGTGATGAGGTTTTGACCCCGAAATCTAATTTTATATAAAGAGTAAGCAATTGGAGTCGCAATAACTAAAGCGAGTCCCGTCGAAAGTAGGGCCTGCCAAATCGTGAACCATGTGACTTGAAAATTTTCGCTTGTAAAAAAGTCCTTGAAGAAGTGAATATTAAAGCCCAGGGAAATGGTGCGAAAAATAGGTTGATAGAACAGCGCTCCAAAGAAAACAAGGAGCGCTGCCCAGATCAACCAGTGGGTTCTTTGCTTACGCAAAGATTGATGACCACGCATCTAACCAAGCCTTACGATTTGTTGCGAAATCCAAGGTGTCCCCGAAAGTATCGGTTGGAAGCGTTGCGTACTTGCTCCATGAGTTTGGAATAGGTGTGCCTTTAAGAATCGGGTACATGTACATAGCACCCGGAAAAGTTTGCTGGAATCCAGTTGAAAGCAAATACTTCACAACTGCTTGAGCGCCAGCGGGATTCTTCGCTCCTTTGATCACTCCAACAAATTCGGTCTGCTTGAAGCAACCGTCCAAAATAGTTCCGGTTTGCGACTGACCGTTAGATCGGACTTCATCTGCCGGTGATGTTGAATAACTCAGAACGATTGGATAGTTTCCCTTTCCTGATGACCCCGAAAAATCAGTGTAGTAAGCAGCATCCCAGCCATTGTCGACCTTCACTTGATTAGCCTTCAGCGCCTGCCAGTATGTCTGCCATCCACCTTCGCCAAACTTCGCAACAGTCGCCGCCAAAAATGAGAGACCAGTCGAGGAGAGTTTAGGATTTTCTACGACAGTGAGGCCCTTATATTTTGGGTCAGCTAAATTCATTATTGTTTGCGGAACCGGAATCTGGTGTGACGCAAACCAATTTTTATCGTAGTTGAAGCAGACATCACCAAAGTCAGTAGCCCTGAGGTTACCGTCGATAACTCCGCTCTTAGTTGCCAGTGATGCAAAAGTATTATCGATTCCAAAGACAGCGTCCGCGATCGGAGCTCCCTTTGTCAGAATCAATCGGTTTGTGAGTGACCCGGCATCTCCAGCTTTAAGAAGCTTCAAGTTGTAACCGGTTACTTTGTCAAAGCTGGCAATCTGATCTTTACTCATCACGAATGAATCATGCGTAACAAGGGTTACATCTCTTATTTTGGTATGTCCAGTAACCAAAACGGCGGCTACCGCGATGAGAACTATTGTTATTGCGCTAATCAAAATAGCGCTATTCCAACTCTTTTTCACTGTGTGCCTTTCTTGCGAAATAGCACGGGCCCAATCATCCTCCCTGCGTTGGCATTACCCATATCAGGTTAAGACGGTCGAAGACTCTGATGTCTTCCTCTCAGTCCGGTTTAACCGAACTCCCGTGGTCTGCAAAATATACTATGGAAAAGAAATTTATGGCCTAGGTGCGTAGCAGTAGGCTTCTAGTTGACGAGGTTGGGAGGACAATGGAGGAGTTAAGCGCAAGTGACGCAGGAGCGCCTTTAGCGGTCAGACTTCGACCTGCAAACACGCATGAACTCCTTGGCCAGCAACACCTTCTTCAATCTGGCTCACCTTTACTTCGCCTGATCCAAGGGCAAGAAAAACACATCACGAGCGTGCTTCTGTATGGTCCACCTGGAAGTGGCAAGACAACCCTTGCCAAAATGATCGCTCACTCGGACTCCCGCGTATTCGTTGAACTTTCCGCGGTAAATTCTGGCGTTAGTCAGGTCCGTGAAGTCTTGGCGCAGGCACAAGAAAGATTGGCGCAAGAACAGAGGGAAACCGTTCTCTTTATTGACGAAGTGCACCGATTCTCTAAAGCGCAGCAAGATGCGCTGCTTCCAGGGGTTGAAAACAGGTGGGTGACGCTCGTCGCTGCTACCACCGAAAATCCGTCCTTCTCCATCATCTCTCCACTTCTCTCTCGATCAATCGTTCTCACTCTACGAGCCATCCCTGATGCCGATATTGAAACTCTCATTAACCGGGCCATCACCGATGTTCGCGGTCTCAACAACGAAATCACGATTTCACCGCAGGCACTCGACTCTCTCGTCAGACTCGCCGCCGGCGATGCACGCCGAGCACTCACATATCTTGAAGCCGCTGCGGGGGCTTCGAGTGGCGAAATTACTCCGGAGGTTTTGAATCGAGCGGTAGATCGCGCCATCCAAAACTACGATCGAGACGGGGACAACCATTACGACGTCGCCAGTGCATTTATTAAAAGCATTCGTGGCTCAGATGTCGATGCCTCTTTACATTATTTAGCGCGGATGTTGGAATCTGGCGAGGACCCACGATTCATAGCCCGCCGCGTGATGATCAGTGCAAGTGAAGATGTCGGCATTGCTGACCCCGGCGCCCTCGGTCTCGCAGTAGCAGCGGCCCAAGCTGTTGCTATGGTCGGAATGCCAGAGGCAAGAATCATTCTTGCCGAGGCTGTCACATATCTGGCGTGTGCCCCGAAATCTAACGCCGCTTACCTAGCAATCGAAGCTGCTATTGCCGACGTGCGCTCCTCAAAGGTGGGACCTATACCTCCACATTTGAGGGACTCCCATTCGGGTGCGCTACGTGATAGCCAAGTAAGTTCCGCAAGAGAATCGTCGTCCTACATTTACCCCCACGATTTAGCGGCTGGGGTTGCCGGCCAGCAATACCTGCCGGACGTCCTACTTGGCACCGAGTATTACCATCCCACGACCCACGGGTATGAAGCGCGAGTGAAAACCGCCCTAGAACAGATCCGCAAGATGCTCAGAGGGAAGTAAGAAGGAAGAACAAGGCGCGAAATCGCTGGCATATTCCATTTTAATTATCGTTTACTGTTTACAAAGTCACTTGGGCTAGATAACATCCCCGAATGGCTTCGGACTTCGATCTAAAGGGTGCACTCGCGACGTATGCCAAGGGTCAACTATTCGACCCCTACCCCCTCTATGAAACCCTCCGTTTGCGGGAGGAACCATTTTGGAGTGACGGCCTGGGTATGTGGCTGATCCACGGTTTCGCTGATGTGGAAGAAGGCCTGAGCGATCCACGGCTCCAAAACGATCGGATTCTGGGATACGAACGCGCCTTAACCCCCGAGAACCGCGTCAAATTTAAAGCCCTCAACGAACACCTTTCCCATTGGCTGGGTTTTGAAGATCCTCCAGTGCACACACAATCCCGAGGCTATTTGAAGGAGTACATATCGGGACGCCTGGCAATAAGAATGAAACCCATCATTGAAAAACAGATCCAGGAAATACTTACCAAAGCCCAATCCCATTCTGAAATCGATTTGATCACCGACTTCGCTTATCCGCTTCCGCTAGCAATCATTTGCGATCTGCTTGGGATCGAGAGCGGGCGCGAGGAGGAATTCAAGGCGTTGGCAGATGCCATCGGAATTTACCCAGGAAATGTTGGACCAATCCTGAACGAGGTCGCTCCAGCTGCCCAAGAAGCGCTCATAAAAATGGAAGCGTTCTTTGACGAGATGGTGGCAAAGCGGTTGGCAGAACCCAAAGATGATTTGATTACCAGATTGGGGCAGCTTGCTTCAGAAGGTCTCTTGTCCCACCAAGAAATGGTCTCACTTTTAACTTTTGTATTTTTAGCCGGATTTGGCACGACGCTCAATTTAATTGCCAACGGAATGATGTTGCTCTTTACCCACCCAGCGGAAAAAGAGAAATTAATTGCTCATCCAGAATTGATCGGAAGCGCAGTTGAAGAGTTTCTGCGCTTTGAAAGTCCCATTCAAATCGTTGCCCGACTAGTCCGGGAAGATTTTGAGTGGCATGGAAAACAACTCCGCGCCGGAGACTATGTAGGTCTGAACGCAGGAGCGGCCAATCGAGACGAGGCGATCTTTCCGGATGCAAATGTTTTCTATATCGCGCGCGAACCCAATCGCCATATTGCCTTCGGTCGGGCGGCCCATTTCTGTCTCGGAGCTCCGCTAGCTCGGGTTGAAGCACAAGTAGCAATCGATCAATTCTTCAAGAAATTTCCGCGCGCCGAGATGATTTCTCCAACTCCCGATTGGCTTCCCATTATTAGCTTTCGTCACCTTGGAACCCTGAGAGTGAAATTAAATTATGAAAATTGAAATCGATCTTTTAACTTGCAAGGACTTCGGTGAATGCGCACTCAGTGCACCCAAAATCTTTAAGATGGATGAAAGCGGAAAACAATCTCTTCGTTTGAACACTACCGCGAGCAAAGTCGTATTCGATGTGCTCGAAGAAGAGAGAAATAGTGCCGAAGAAGCTGTCATCGTTTGCCCCATGCAAGCGCTTGCGATCCAATAACTAGTCGCGGTTTGGGTGCCGCGACTAGTTGTTAGGAANNTTAACGTAATACAAGGCAGGATTATTTGTGATGTCGGCCATTAACGTTGGGGCAACCGATATACACGTTGTGCCTTTGTTAAATTTGGCAGGGTTGAGCGGGACCACAACTCCGCCATCTACGCCCTTGGCCCCCGAGTGAATATGGGCGGCAATGACTCCCGGCAAAAGTGAGAGAGAAACCGAGTAGCAAAGCCGATTCGTTTTAGTGTCGAGTCTAAAAGTCGCCTCGGCAGAGCCTGTTGGGGAGCCGCCCTTATTTGAGTTGTCTGTAGCCAAGACTTGTGCCCCAGTCGCATGCGCAACGAGTTTAACGACCGGACTTTTTATCTTTGACTTTGAAGGTCCAGATGCCGCAATTGGAGATGGATTTGCTGCTGGCGCGCTCTTTGCTTTAGCAATTTCAGCAGGCGTTAACTCAACGCCGCTCGGAGAGATTACATACCAAATTCCACCAACTCCTTGGCCATTTGTATCCCCTGCCTTTTGATCCCCTGCAAAGGTATATATCGGACGACCATTAATAACTATCTGGTTGGTACCCGCNNGCTGGCCAATGGGCTGAGCAACCGCCGGTGCAGGCGCTCACTCCCGAATTAACTTGATCGTTATCGAAGTAATAGGCGGTCATACCTTTCCCATCGACCACGATGTTTCCGAGGGACGTTGAGCTTACGCCTAAATCATTGCCAGCAGCCGAAGCTAGGGGCGCTGATCCGGCCATGACTATTAAAGCCAAGGAAAGTGAAAGTTTGCCGAACAAAGATCGTTTCATAGGTGAGCCTTCGTTTAGGAGTGGGTGTCGGTTACTCTCTTAACGAAATCCATCCCCATAAAGTTCATTTCCCAACGGTGCAACTCGAACGAACTTTTTGACGGCTCAAAACGGAGTAAAAGTTACTTCTTTTTAAGCAATTTAAAGCCAGTCGGACACTTTACGATAACGGCTTTGATGACTTTCGATGTAGTTTTTCCAGATACGGTCTTAACGCAAGTAAAGGTCTTTTTAATGACTCCCGCTGGTTTGAAAACCAAAGGTGGTGGCGTAATGATCGGCGTTGGAGTTGCTGTGACGGTCACCGTAACTGTGGGAGCCGGTGAAGCGCTTACCGCCGCAGCGGATGCTTGCGCATCAACATACAATTGATTAGAAGCCAATTGAACTTTTGCGTAGTAATCCGCGATCGCCTGATTTGCCTGCGCCATAACGTAAGTAACTTGGGCATTCATATTTGAAACATAACTAGTAAGCGATGCCGATGAAGTTGAAGTCTGGGTTTGATTTGAATCTGCGAGCACTTGAGCCTGAAGAGTTGACAATGCGTTGCGTGCGTTGTTGAGAGAGGTACTACTCCCCTCTCCACCGTTACGTGCGAGGAGCGAAAGAATTGTAGAAATCTGGCTTAAATAACTAGATAAATTGGGACCTGTGCCAGTTGAAGTTGTAGAACCGTATGGTGGCAAGTTAAGTGGGTAATAGGTTGGAGCGATCCCGACAGAGGTAGGGATTACCGTAGAAACAGGTGCAACTGTTGAGCCATGGGTGGTGGTTGGCGTTGGCCCGCCAGCGGAAGGGGTCGGGGCGCCAGCGGTTGGCGTGGGAGATGGTGCAACAGAAGGTTGACCCACGGTTTGGTTTGCAGCAGCTGCAGCAGCGATAGCCGATGAAAGCGATGCTTTCCAAGCCGCTGAGATTTCCGATGCGCCCGAAACTCCATTGATTGCTGCGCTTTGCGCCGCCAGAGCTTCACTCGTCAATGTGGGGATTGCATATGAGGCGTACGAGCTATTCTGCCCAGTGGGTTGAATCGGCGTTGAGATACTAGTAATTCTGTAAACCCCACTTGCACCATCAACAGTGACTGCGACCTGAACGCTGCCACCACGTGGATTGGAATAAACCGAGCCGGTGAAGTTAACAGGGGTGGCGCTGGCCAGTTGAAGATGAAATAGTTCCGCGATCGATACCGCACCCAAGGCCGAGACTCCAACAACCTTTCTAAGAGTTGATTGCATTTTATAGCCCTGCTTTCGTTAGTGCACTAACTAATGAGTCATACCAACCCTGCGAGGTGTAACTAGCACCGCTCACACCTTGGATATTTGCAGAGGAAGCTGTGACGGTCTGACTTATCAGGAGTGGAACTGCTTGCGCATCAATCTGTTGATCTAGCGGCGTACCCGTAGGAAGTTGCAAAGCCCGAGCTGCAATTATCTTGGAGTCCTTGATATCTATTTGAACTTGAACTGGACCGTACACAGTTTGGGAGGTTGAACCATCAAATGTGCCATTGACTAGCGCGCTAACCGGAGGAGCCGTTTTCTTTGGTGGAACTGGCTTCCGCGTTGCTTTCGGTGGAGTTGTTTTAGGAACCGGCGTACTTTTAGTTGGCGTGCTTTTAGCTGGAGTGCTTGGAGCAGAAGGAGTAGGCGTCGATATAGGTGTTGGCGTAGTAGGCGCCTTCTGAGTTGGAGTGGGTGTAGGCGTCGGAGTATTCGTCGGAGTTGTTGTACCACCTACTAATCCTTTGAGATTACCTCCAAGATTTAAACTTTGGTGAGGAGGAGAGTAAGCCAGGACTGCCCCAAGCCCGCCCAGCGTACCAACCACAATTAGCGTGGCTTTAGTTGCTCCCATTACTTCACCGCCCTTTCAAAAGGAGTGTTAGATGGCATGAAATTCAAATATCTCAGCGTGAAAACGATTCTTTGGAATGCCACATGCATCGGCCGCTTCTCGAACCGCCTCCACGAGGGGTGTGGGACCGCAGACATATACATCGCAATACCGGAAACCCGGGACGTATTGCATGATGTCTTTTGCGGTCATAGGGTGTTTTTTCCGCGAGCCAACCAGATAATGCACCTGGGCGCTCCGCTTCTTTGCCAGCGCATCTAACTCACGATTAAGAACTATTTCATCTTCGTGAGAGACCCTAAAGAGCACATCGATCTCGACCGAATCATCAAACTCATCCATCAGTGCGAGTAACGGAGCAATTCCTACGCCCCCTCCTACAAGTACCACGTGGCCAAGTCCGCGCGTCACTTTCTTTGCAGTAAAGATCCCAAATGGTCCCTCAAAAAAGACTCGAGTCCCCGGTCTTAGGTCCCGAACCGAACCGGAGCAATCACCAAGATTTTTGACAGTTACCTTAAATTCAGAATCGGTTGGGGTCGCCGATAAGGAATAAGGATGTGCAACCCACATATGTCCTGGAGAAAAAAAGCGCCAACTAAAAAATTGTCCACCTTGGGCACGCATCCGATCAAGGTTGCGACCTTTCATCACGATAGAAACCATTCCTGCACCCTCATCGACAATGCGATGGATTCGTAGTTCATGCATAAAAAATCGAACCGTAGGGAGCACAAATCGCCAATACAAAATAATTGCGGCGGTAAGTATGTATAGGCCCTCCCAGTACAACTTATTTAAAGGGTGGGTGAGAAACATTGGACCGGTGCGAATTTGATGCATGAAACTAAGTGCGATAGCAAGGTAGGTATAAAGATGCACCGTCCACCAAGTTTCGTAGGACATCTTTTTTCGCACCTTTTTATAGGAGCTGATACCGACCATCACAAAGAAGATGAAGCCAACGGTCGCAGCTAACATCCAGTCATAAGTCCAGGTAAATTTCCAGAGTTCGCCGCCTACCCGTGAACCATCATTTCCCGCGTACCCCAATGAAACGAGTAGCACATGAAATCCAATCAATAAGAGCGAATATGGCCCCAGTTTGCGATGCCAGAGAACCAATCGATCATGTCCAACCGCTTTTTCAATCCAAGAAATACGGGAAACCATTACAAGTCCGACAAGTGCCAAATAAGTTCCTACCAGTGCACAGAGGCGCGAGACCGAAATGATGATGGGATATGGCCAAAGCCAATCATGTCGAGTTGTCGTTTTGAAAAAGATCCCGAGCGTCAGCCCAAGTCCAATCCCTAGAACAAGGCTCGCAGACTTTGCGGCAGCTTGCGGACGCCTCAAGGGGCAATTGTCCCTGCACTTTGGGAACCGAAACTCCACAACATGGGCGGATTTTACTGTCAGCGACCTGAGATAGGACTGTGAAAATCACCTAACTAATCCTTAGAAAGTGGCAAACTTTCAAAGTTATTTCGTTTCTGAAAACTCCATTAATTGTTGGAGCGTTAGTCCTTCCCGTGACTTTTCCAAAGACTTTCTTTCAATATTAGTAGCGAGCGCCAAGAAAACGGCGGCCGTCGTCATCGCGTCACCAAGAGCATGATGCGGTGTGAATACTGGAAGATTGAGCGAACGTGCTAGAAATTCTAAAGAAGGTTCATGCCCACCTTCGCTTGTAGCAAATCCCGCATATCTTGCCAGTCCCGCAGTATCAATAATCCGATTCGGAAAAGCAGAGCCACCAGTTTTGAAGTGATCTTTTAAAAATGCTCTTTCAATCCAACCTGCATGGGCAATCAATAGCTTGTCTCCCAGGTAAGTAATTAATTTCGGAACAACCACGCGTGCGGGGGACGCTCCCTCTAGGTCTACACCTCGTAAACCATGAACTTGCATCGAAGCAGTCGAAGGGTTTTTGACGGGTGCAATTTCTTCGTAAAAATTGCCCTCCTTTTTAAATCGTCCGTCCGTAATAGTGACTGCGCCAATTGAAATCACTTCATCACTTTTAAGGTCGAGCCCGGTGGTTTCAATATCAACGGCACAATAATCGTAACTCCGCCACTGGCCGTTTCGCTTACGATTGATCAAAGTCATGGCAGCCGTTTAATCCAACTAGCTTCGAAGGTGGATTGAATGCCAGAGACTGCTCGGAAAGATTCGCGCAAGTGACTGCGTGTTAATGAATCTAGCGAATCTGGCGAAATCCAGGTGCTGGGACGATTACCTATCCGGATTGCTTCGATCTCTTCATTAAAGACCAGTTGGTGAAAATCCGTAAAAGCCCCGATCAAAATCTCTGCCTCATCCCCGAGCAACAGACCCGACTCACTCGCTCTTCCTATCCGGTCGATAGTTCCCCCACGTACATCACCCATCGCAATCGCCATCCATCTAGCTAGGGAGGCAACCGGGGCTAGGCCACCCTCTTTCAAATCTAGTTCACCTTTATTTTCACCAGAATGGTCCACAATGAATTCCTTGACGAAACCAATCGGTGGTTTTTTCGCCAAGGCAAAGCGCAACGCGTCGGCCAAATACTCGCGACTCCGAGTGGTCTCTCGAATGTTCTCCATGATTGTTCTGCCAAGAGTGAGTTGAGTCAGTGGTTGATTATCGGCCGCGATAGAAGAGAGAAGAAGGGCCCCGGCCCGGGTTGGATCGGTGAGCCAGCCGCTGGAAACTTCCACCCAGGCAGAGCGGGAGCGCGTAAATAGTTTGTTATCAGCGTTGGCACCATTTGAACAACGTTCCAATCCACACTTTTCCATCAACTCAAGCATCTGTTTAGCGTTATTAGTGATCTGATCAGATGGGTCTGTAACACCTGGTTGATCAGCCCAGACAATTGCGGTGTCGACATCGGAGGCTGGTAGCGGTTCTCCACGCGCGATTGATCCCAAGATCAACCATGAGAGTGGAACGGGATCAGTAACCGAACTTGAAAGAGTCAAAACGCGCGTCAAAATTGCACTCACTATCGCCGACATTAACCCTGCGGCGTGTAGTGAAGGAATCCCATTGTCGTGCAGTTCTACCAAGGATGGCTTAAGTAACAATGAGGCAGCGGCTAAATCATCAATACTCTGCGCGGATTCAATCTGAGCTCTTATCAGTAAGGGGCTTCGCAATTGAACCGAAGAGAGATCCATCGCTCGTACAACGCCAATTGGTTTATCAAACTCATCGACTACCACTAAATGGTTAACTCCGCGTTCGACCATCTGCATAAATGCCAAGGCCAAAGTGGCCTTGTTGGAAACGGTTATTAACGGGAAGCTCATCATGCCGCCAACCGGCGCATCAATGGAAAACTCGCCCCGGCCAATCTTCTTTCGAAAATCGCGATCGGTAACTAAACCCAGACCTTCACGCGATTGGACGAGGGCGAAGGATTGATCCGCTTCGTTCATCCGCCCCGCCGTTTCGCGAATTGAGTCCGTGGCGTTAACCCATAAGATCTCCCGCATATAACGAGTGACCGAGGATTGTGCATCTGATAAAAGCGCACTTGCGGTAAGTCGATGGCGAGTATTGAAAGTTCCAAAATGCCCAAATTTGAGCGAGGCTGGGTTTTCAATCAACTCGCGCGGATCAGGTAGGCGGTAGCAAAGGGTGTCCTCGCTCGTCCGAACCGAATACTCCGGAGGCAATCCAGTCAGGACCGAAATATGGCCAAATGCATCTCCCGAACCCAATTGGTCAATGACTTTCCCCTTGTCGAGCACTTCAACGGAGCCAGTACGAATAATAAAAAGGTGGTGCAGCGGCGCTGAGCCGGCCGTCACAATCACGGAATCGCGGGCAAAATATTCGACCTCAATTTTCGATGAGATTCGTTCCAGATCCTCGTTCGAAAGCGCACTAAAGGGCGATTGCTTGGCCAAGAAATTCGTAAATTCCTGCATCGGCGCTCTCCCCAGCCAATAGGTATGTCAGTCAGTTTATCTATCAGTCGCCAGCTCAGCCTTAAAAATGGAGTAAAGGTTTTCCTAAAAGCCCTTTACTTAACTAATAAGTTAAGTGTAGTTTGTGGGTCTCCGACCAGAAAAGGATTTCATATGACCCAACTTCTAGTATCACAAGTGATAGACGCTCCGGCCGACGCTATCTGGCCGTGGATCGCAGACATAACCAAGCATTCACAGTGGTCCCCTAAGCCATATTCCGTTGTTCTCTCATCTGGTACAAACGGAGCGGTGGGAAGCAAATACAGCTCGGTGGGTTTTGTTCCGCCAGCCGACAAGAACCACAAAAACGAAGTCGAGATCACTGAGGTAGTCCCCAATTCAAAATTTGTCTTCAGGGCACATGATGAAAACGGCTACTTCCTGAATACCTTTACGTTGAAGAGTTCTGGTGGATCGACGACTGTCACATTTCAGCATGACTTTCCAAAAATGAAGGGAATGGGACGGATTTTGCTTCCACTGCTACTTCCCACTGTTGGGAAGAAGGATGCTCTTGTCAGACTTGGGATGCTCAAGGCAAAAGCTGAGGGCTAGTCCCCTACTCCTTCATAATTGGCAAAGGCCCAAAGGTCGATTTCATCCAGATCAACTATTTTCATTCCGTGACTCGCGTAAATGCCAGCAATTTGTGCTCGGTGTTCGGTGGCGTGATGTACAGCTTGAGCGAGAATTGTCTGACGCGCGCGACGAAGTTGTCGATCACCAACTGGATGTTGAGTTAAACCTGCGGGAGATTTTGCCGATTCACGTAATCTGGCGTCAAAAGTTGCAGACAACTCTTTCAACGCCAAAACCTCTATTGAATTTTTGGGAGCGTAAGTAGCTGGCTCCCCCAAACCATCGAGAACATCTGCGTATCGGGCTGCGGTTATGTGCTCCAATATTGCCGCTGCCGTCCAATCATCATTCGGAGCGGTTAAAAGCAACTCATCCTCTGACAATTTCGAGAGGCAATCGAAGACGTAGGAATTAGCCCATGCCATATGGCGAAAAAATCTATCAACAAGGAGATCCATTACCGCATATTACAAGAATGGCCCTCAGGGGAGGGCCATCCCGCCCGCTAGCGGCGCTTTTTAGGGAGCAACACTTCTTTCATCTTCAAATATTCCTTCATATTTACTTCGCCCTTTGCCAAGCGGCGATCTAGGATCACCATCGGCGGTTCTTCATGATGGTGATGCCAACCCACTTCCAAAGCGTGCTCCATGTCATCTTTTGTGTGTCCATGTGGCGTCGGAGTTAGTGGAGCATGGCCTTCTGGCGGGGTGTGAATATTTGGTGTATCGATTAGCATGAATACTCCCTAATAGATTTTCTAAGATCAGAATAGTCGTTGGATCTTGAATGATTTCTACAGTTGGCATACAACGACCTTACGGAACAATTGAGCTACAAATTATTGGAGAGCAACAACCCGGTTGAGATTATGTATCCGAGGAAGACAAGAGCAATCAAACCACCGACCCGGTACATCAACTTTCCCGACTTGCTCTCTTTCCAGGCATCGGAAGGTTCGTCAGCAAAGAGCGGAAGAATTTTCAGAACGAACCCGGGTATTCCGAGTAAGACGAAAGCTGTAAGAACATAGCCGGTAGCACTCTGCGGGTACCAGTTGAGCACCCGAGCAATTAAATATCCAGCGGTCGTCATTGTGATCATTTCAATAATTCCTTTTGGAATCCAGCGGGAGATGAATGATGATTTTGGAAAGCGGGGCGAAAAGATAGAAAGGAAGAGTGGGATCGTAAAAATCATTAGACCAATCCATAACGATGCGGAATTTCCAAAAAATGGTTCCGCAACCAGTAAGAAAACAAAGATCTGCATCACAATGTGCATCACATATTGGCGTGGTGTTTGCTCTCTATATGTTGGCTCAATCGCCAGCATCCGCGCCGGGTAAAGATATGAAACAAGATCTTCCAGGCCATAACGAACCGCAATCAACACGCCCGCGACTATGCCTAAAGTGTGTGCGTAGGCGGTTATCGGCAACTGTAAGCCAGATAGCCCAGCGAGTCCAAGAATTATCTGCTTAACAACCCACCCCGTTAAAACGCAAGCTACCAGGTAGTCGGTTACGCGCTCCCAATACGTGCTGAAATCAATAGTAGATCTGCGAAGTGGACGAAACACACTGGCAAGGAGAATCGGACTAAACCCAATCAGTCCTAATCCAATCAGAGTTAGAAAACTCGATAGGTCGCGAACATGGCCGGTACCAATGGTCATAACGGCAAAACTTAATATGACGGTTAGGCCACCGAGGGAGTCAAAAATCCCGAAGGCCAATATCGCAATCATGTAGCCAAGAGCCGGTGGCAGAGCCTGAAAACCAACGCTCTTTGCTGCAAAGAAACTCAGCGCCAGCGCCACCGGATAGATAAAGAGCGCCAAGTGCTGGAACGTTGCTCGGAGATAATTCCCGTCGCTCAAAATTCTAGAGACCAACGGCGAGGCTGCCGAAATCCTGGATGAGGAATTTGTAAATTTAGAACCAGACTTACTCGATTTCGATTGTTTTTCACGAAACTTATCTCCCGGGCCAACAAGAACAGCAGATAGTAGTAAGCCACCTTTTCCCACTTGTGATAAGTAACCTTGCTGCTTCGATGCATTTGCGGTTGAAACTTTCGAAACCAAACTTTTAGCGGTTGTTGCAACTGTCAGAGCAGCCATTGAAGTGATAACTATATCCGTCGTCTTCTTTGGTTCAGAGCGCGGGTTATATTTTGGAAGTTTGGCGCGAAGATGAATTGACTCCAAAACTTTCTGACTGACCATCACCGTCGCATCGGGACAGACATTGTTCCAGTTAATGTTTCCATCGAGGGACTTACAAAAGTTCAGGGTCTTGGATTCAGCTACTTGATCCTTACCCGTTACGGTGACCGTGATGGTTTGATAGCCAGGATCTAGATTCTGGGGGATTGAAAGATCTAGTTGGGTTTGCTCAGCGGTTGTGAGTCCTTGATAGAGAATTTCAGGTGGTTGCGCTGCTTGTGCGGCCGATAGAAGGAAAAACATATTTGGCGCGAGAAGCAAAATGAAGATTACTTTCTTAACCATGTGCGGCCTTGTTAATAACTACAAGAACTTGATCACCGATGGCGAGATTTTGAAGCACAATATGAATTATCTGATTTCCAACGCCACCTGAAATTGAAGGTGGTGAAATGCTGAGTATGGGCAGCGTCGAAGTGATCGGTCCCGTTGCCACCGCGGTATTGATTTGGGGAGGCGCAAAACTAGGCGAGGGCTTGGGCTTTGCAACTATCTTCGAGGACGGAATCACTACTGGCAACTGGGTCGGAACGATGTTTGGTGGTGAAGGAGTTACGAAAGGTGAAGGTAGAGGAGTGGGTTCCAGCGTTGGGGTTGGTGCTGGTGCCGACGGTGTTACCGACGGAATCGGCGCTGGAGTGGCCGTGACGATAGGTGATGGTGATGGAAGTGGAATAGGTATGAAGCTCGGTGATGGAGATGGCGTCGGCCTTTCTACAGGGGCTGGAACCGGAGTTGGTGTGGGAGTTGGTGTGGAAACAGTTACGTGATCAAAGTTAATTGAACTGTTAGCCCCAATAGTCACCGCTCCTTCGCAGAGGAGCGAGCCTCTGATAATTGCATTTGCCCCTAAAGTTGCCGCTGAAACGACTAATAAGTTACCCGGAACATCCGCATTAGCTCCAATAGTTACTGCGCTTCCTACCATCCAAAATACGTTCCGTTCTTGAGCGCCATTAAGAAGATGTATAACGATTGATGCATCTATATTTAAGGCGCTATCGCTCCGAAAAATAAATCGGGCATTTGGATCTCCTCCCCCGTCCAAAACCAATCCAACAGTTATTGCCAGGGCCGTTCCGCTGGGTGCTGCATATACACCAGGCGTTAAAGTCTCATTAGAAAAAAGTGGTGATTCTCTCGTTGGTGTCAAAGCCGCGATCGAGGATATCGCTACCCCTAAATCAGTTTGTGCTAACCCAGCTGGGGCAGTGCCATTTTCGAAACTCCCAGCACCAGTGGTGACAAACGAAGCCGCTACATCTGGTGCTACCGTCCCCGGAAAGATTCCAGCCGTACTAGTCATATCGCCGGCGATCGTGCTCGTATCCCCCTTGGTTAAGGCGGAGCCAGCTAAAAGCGAATAGTCAGATGCCTGACCCAGAGTGACATCAGCAGGTGTCGCTGCGTGGACGATAGATCGCGCTCCCAGAACAAACAGAAGAACCATGACCAAAAAGAAAACTATCGCTACCAGAGTTCGTAATCGTTTCACAACCGGTCACTTCCCTCTATGGATATAACTACTTTTTTAGCGGAGTGACCTCTGGCTTTGTATATTTGTCCTCCACTGATTGCGCGGCGTTTTTCACCGCATGCGCGGCATCAGCCACCTTGTCTCTCGTCTTTTCACTCATTTGGTCCATATGTGCGTTGACATGAGCCTTCGCGTGGTCAATGTGATCGGCAATCGACTCTTTTAGATCGTCCTTCGCTTCGTTCAAATTGTTCTTTGCATCTTTAAGATTCTTGTCCATGTCGATTCCTTAAGCAAAGACCACGGTCAATTTATTTAGAGCAATCTGCCCAATCGCCGAAGCCTCGCTGTAAGTTTTACTTTAGCGCTTGCTCGTATATTCACAAGTGTTTTTCTGAGGGCTAACAAGCTCAATGGAGTATAAAAGGCAACCGTATGAAAAGCGCTCAATTCTCGTTAGGTAATCTTTAGATGATTTTTAATCACTGATTTGAGATGGCAGGTGGAACTTTTGGATGTGTCAACAACCAGTTGACGATGTCAACAGTGAAGTTCTTAGAGAGATGTGGGACATGGCTTGCATCATCAATCTTCCAGAAATCGATAGCGGTTCCGCTCGGGCACTCTAGGTATTGAGTTACAGTGGTTTCGAGCCCCGGTATTTGTTTATCAAGGTCTAGTTTCTGTGGAAGAACTTGCGACACATGTGAACATTTATTGATCGTTGCCCAAGTATTAAAAATCTTTACAGCTCCCGGAATTGGTTTTCCTAAAATGTGATTTCCCTTGAAGGTTTCATCGGCTGTCCCCCAAATCTCCAGCACGCTGATCGGTGCCGCTGGTTTACACGCCCCAGCAGCAGTAAAACTTCCTCCCGCCATATTCACTACCGCTGCAATTCGATCAGCATGGTTGCACGCCAATCGGTTTGCCATAAATCCACCATTTGAATGTCCTATGATGTAAATCCGATTCGGATCTATTGCATACTGCGCAGAAACCGACTCAATAATGCTCATGATGTAAGCATCGTCATCCACTTTTGGGCTCTGAAAATCGCAACACTCGGTGGTTGCATTCCAAAATCGAACTCCATGGGTATCTGCAGTTCCATCTGGATGAACATAAATGATTCCATCAGTCTGGGCGATGGGAGTTAAGTCCAAATACTTTTCGAATTTTGTTCCGCTCTGATTAAATCCGTGAAGAGCGATGATCAAAGGTGCAGGAGTCATAGGGTTGTAACTTGTCGGTACAAATATATTGAACGGCCGTGGAACCGGTGCTTTCGAAGGTGTGGCATGCGTTGGTGAACTGGCAAGGATTAGGAGCAGGGTTGAGGCAAGGATAGTGAGACGAGACCTCATGTTGAATACACCACATGAGATTTGACGGGATTGCCCGCTTCAATTTTCGGATGTTCAAAAGCTAACTCGGGGCGCTCCCGCAATCCGATCTTGCGCATCACATTTATCGATGGAGTGTTTGTTTTCGCGGTAAAGGAAAATATCTGCCCAATGCCTAAATCTTGTAATCCGTAAGCCAAGACGACCATAGCCGCCTCCGTTGCGTATCCATGTCCCCAATACTTTTTGTCTAACCGCCAACCGATTTCATGGCAGGGCATGAATGCCAGACCCGAAATATCCTGTTGGGAGATGCCAACAAACCCCATGAACTCTCCACTCGATTTCTCTTCTGCGGCCCAAAACCCAAATGGATTGGCATTGAGCCGATCTCTAGAACGAGTAAAACTTCCTCTAGATTCTTCTTCGGAATAAATGCGCGGGAAATGACGCAAATTCTCTGGATCAAGATTGAGTGAAATCCAGGGCTCCAAATCCCTCGGTAGCCACTCACGCAAGAGGACACGTTCTGACTCAAGGGATACCGCCAAGTTTGCCTCCATCTCGCTACGAGTACTCTGAAACGCTGACTTTACCCTTGAGTATGTAATTTTTGCAGTTACCCTTTGCCTTATGAGCAACCAAGTAGAAACCTCAGTAGAAGTTCAGTTGACCAACCGCAATCGGACTACCGTTTTCTGGCGCGGGATCCTAGTTGCCCCGGTGGTTTTCTTCGTTGCCTCATTTTCCCAGATGGTTCACGTTGGATGGAGTTCGCCGATCCTGGCATTTCCCGCGGCACTTGCACTTATCTTTCGTGGCGTCTATCCCAGCTATGTTTTAACTTTCAACCATGCCGTTATGGAACTTGGTAGCCGTGTCACCGCCTATATGTTGTTGCTTACGGATGATTACCCTTCAATTGAGCGCAATCCCAATGTCGCCGTCATATTTCCCGATATTGAAGGCGGAAAGAAACTCAATCGCTGGTTGCCCCTTGTTAAATGGTTTTTGGCGATTCCACTTTATATTGTTGGAGCTTTCTATGTCCTGCTCTCGGCGATTCTTACTTTCTACGCCTGGATCGTGACCTCTGCGACCGGAAATTACCCGGAGTCAGTAGCTAAGTTTGTTCTTGGAACTATCGAGTACTGGAATCGTATTTACGGTTACACGATCGCGCTAGTAACCGATGAGTACCCGTCTTTTGTCCTCTAGTCAGTTTTGCGGCCTGTCGTAGTCACCATAGCCCAGACCACCCTAAATCCACGTGTGATGGCGAACGGCTCTAAGCTGAAGGAACCCAATCCCTCTTTTATTCCCAAAACCCTTGCCTTCACGCCCCCTTCGGAGAATCATTGCTGAGCAAAGGAACAACGATGTTCTGAGGAGTTTTCATGAAAGTTTCAACTTTAATAACAGGAAAAGCCGTTTATACAATCACCGCCGAAACTTCAATCGCCACACTTGTAGAAAAATTAGCCTCGCTAAAAGTTGGTGCGCTTGTAGTTTCACCGGACGGTATCCGAATAGCTGGAATCGTTTCAGAACGCGACATCGTTGCCGCGCTACCAATTCATTTTCATGAATTAGGTCGATTGCATGTCCGAGATATCATGACGGTAAATGTCACCACCTGCACGCCCAACTCCACTGTGGCTGATCTAATGACGTTGATGACAAACCAACGCATCAGACATGTCCCAGTCGTCAATGATGCGGGTGATTTGATCTCAATCGTTTCTATCGGAGATGTCGTGAAATCACATGTGAGCGAAATTGATACCGAACGTTCAGCCTTGGTGGATTACGTACAAAACCCGCGTTAAATTTACTTTAAGAACTTGACAAGGTCTGTTGGAATTTCTTTGGCGCTAAAGAGCCATGCCTTGAATTCATTATTATTTAGCGTTATTTTGAATCCAGGTTCTCTCTTGTAAATCGCGCAAAAAGATTTAGATCTCCATTTGCGCCACGTTCCCAATGCGATGACGTATGGAATTCCGGCTCCGGGTGCGCGAACTCCGGGCCACCCGGAGAATTTCCAGAAATTATCCACTTGCTCAATTTTCACTATATCTGAAATATTGGCTTTAGGAGTTCCGTGAAAACCCCAGAACTTTTCTTTCAAGGAGAGCGATAGGTGCACTTTGCTACCGACTATTACCGCCTTTGCCATACTTCCTCACCCCCTTACTTAGTTTGCTTTTTCTTTAAGAGAACTGTTGCAATAAAATATCCCGCCGTGCTTAATGCTATCGCCCATATCAAGCCAATTACCACAGGGGAAGTGCCACAATTCGCTTAAATAACTCTCAACATCTATTTCGTTTGTCGCTTAAGGGTGAGTGATCCGGCAGCGAGCAGTACCACTAGAAATACCGCGATGGTTAGTGAATCAGCGACAATTGACCCCTGATTTGTGATTACGCGTTTAGTTGCATCAATAGCGTAAGAAAGTGGTAATAGATTTGAAATGTCGTCGAGAATTCGAGGCATTGCTGAGCGCGGAATCAGAAGTCCGCTCAGCAACAATTGTGGCAAGAGAATCGCAGGCATAAATTGAATCGCTTGGAACTCGGTATTTGCAAAGGTGCTCACCGCAAGTCCAATGGCAAGTCCAATAAGCGCATCGAGTATGGCTGCATAAATCAAAGTAACTTGTGGACCTGCAATCTTTAATTTGAGCACCCATATGGCATACGTTGATACCGCCGTCGCCTGCACCATGCTCGTAAGTCCAAAGGCAATGGCATAACCACCGATGAATTCAGATTTACCTAATGGGGAAATCATTAACCGCTCGAGCGTCCCGCTTGTGCGCTCCCGAAGCGTTGCAACGGAAGTAATAAGGAACATCACCAGCATGGGAAATACGCCGAGCATCGAACCAGCGACGCGTTGGAAGAGTTGTGGATTTGAGGAATAAACGTATTTTAGTATTGTCATCAACAAGGCTGGTGAAACAAATAACAATGCCAGGGTGCGCGGATCGTGCTTCAGCTGCAGGAGCACTCGCTTGGTCATTGCCATTAACCGTTTAATGCTCATGCTTCCTCGATTAAATTTATAAAGACATCATCCATCCGACTCTTTCCAGTACGGGCTCGTAGTGCGGAAGGAGTCCCTTGGGCCAAAACTCTGCCATTTCGAAGCAGAATTAAATCGTGGCAATTTTCCGCTTCTTCCATCACATGGCTACTTACTAAGAGCGTTTTCCCTTGCTCGGCCAACTTATTAAATAGCCTCCAGAGTTGGACGCGAAGCACGGGATCTAATCCAACGGTCGGTTCATCGAGTATCAATAGCTCTGGAGCGCCCACAAGGGTTGTTGCAAGCGCTAGCCTGGCACGTTCTCCACCAGACAAAGATTCTGCCATCTGCTTTGCGTTATTCGAAAGATCCACATCCTCGAGAATCTGTTCAGGGGTCTTTTCATTATGATCGTAAAGGGAGGCGAAGTACCGAATATTTTCGATACAAGTTAGATCGGAGTAAACACTGGCGCTCTGCGTTGAATAAGCAATTTTATGCCGAAGCGCTTTCGAACCCGCAACTAGATCCAGAACGCGAATTTGGCCGCTTTCAATAACCTGCAGTCCGGCGATCGATCGCATGAGTGTGGTTTTTCCACTGCCGCTTGGCCCTAATAGTCCCATGATAACCCCGCGCTGAATCTCCAGGGTTAGATCATGCAATATGTGATTCTTGTCCCTCGTAACATTTAAATTCACACAACTAACCACAACGGACACGCTCACATACTACGACTTCACCTTCCAAGAAAGTGTATAAATTGTTATGGCTACCCCTCATGAAATTTCTGAGATACTTATTCCATGTCCAAANNCTTGGGTTTGCGATATCTGGCGCCATCCAAGCATTTACCTCTCGTCAAAAAGCACTTGCCGCACTCGGGAATCATAAACCGGCCACCATTGCCAAAGCTTCGTTCCTCGGCGCTATTAGTTCGAGTTGTTCATACGCTGCAAGCGCCATTTCAAAGAGTTTGATTGAAAAAGGTGCGGATTTCACGACAGCAATTGTCTTCATGTTCGCAAGTACCAATCTGGTCTTTGAATTAGGGCTTGTGATGTGGACACTCCTTGGCTGGCAATTTGCCGCAGCGGAGTTTGTCGGCGGATTTATCATGATTGCATTGGTCTCCCTCATCCTGCCCCGCTTGCGCTTGCCACAAAGGTTGCAGATTCTCGCCATGCCCGATGAAGAGGCAGCAAAGCCAAAGTCCACCTGGCACGACGCTGCTGGATTTACAGTCGGTGACTTAACGATGGTGAGATTTGAATTAGTAATTGGTTTTATAGTTGCTGGACTGGCCGATACTTTGATTCCAATTTCTTGGTGGCATCATCTATTTTTATCTGGTCACGGAATATATTCCACTATCGAAAACGTGATTCTCGGCCCATTCATCGCGATCATCAGTTTTGTCTGCTCGGTAGGTAATGTCCCATTGAGCGCCGCTCTTTGGAACTCCGGTATATCTTTCGGTGGCACCATCTCCTTTATATTTGCGGATCTGATAACCCTGCCATTAGTCCTTATTTACAGGAAGTTTTACGGAATTAAGTTAACCCTCAAGCTGGTCGCGGCTTTCTGGTTCACTATGAGCCTCAGCGGATTTATCACTGAAAAACTTTTTAGTGGCCTTGGCTTACTCCCCGCTCACCACGGACTAGTACCGCACGCCTCTAAAATTGGGAACAATCTCACCACTTGGCTCGATCTCTTTGCACTTTTAACTGCGGGGGTAATTGGCTGGCTCTATTTGACTCGAAAAGTTGACGAGTCAAGCCAGTATGCCAAAGACCCAATTTGCGGAATGCAGATAGAAAANNGCATGAGGGCACCATCTACTACTTCTGTTCACCTGGATGCCTAGAAACCTTCAAGAAGTCCGTATCAGTCTAAATCTTTTTTGTACCAAGGCTCCTGACACGATGACCAATACGCCGCCAAGCACTTGGGTAATTTTGAAGCTCTCGTTGAGCAACCAGATTCCTAAAATTGTTGCGACCACCGGGGTAATGTAAGTGACGGTACTTGCGATCAAACTTCCCGCCAACCTCACATTTCTAAAGTTCCAGATATAGGCAAAACCAGTTCCTAGTGCTCCGAGAATAAATATGCCCCAGAACGATTTCGCGCTCCAAGGAGAATGGGAGATTCCCTGCACGATTACAAAAGGGGCGAGCAAGATCGCGCTACAAAAAACTTGCGTTGCTGCAAGGGATCTAGGTGGGTAGTCCATTACGTTTACATACCGGCGCGAGTATGGAAATGAAATTCCATAACAAAGCGTTGCGCACAATAACTCTATAACCCCGTGCCATGAACTAGTGCTTAAACCACTTAATGCACCTGTCACCAGCACAATTCCCAAGAATCCGACAACAACACCAATGCCTTGATTTATATTTATTCGTTGTTCACGGAAGCCAACCGTGATCACAAGAACAGTCATTAAGGGAGTTGTTGCATTGAGTAGCCCCGCCATCACACTCGACACATGAGTTTCACCTACGGCAAATAAGTACCCCGGTACGGCATTGAGTAAGAGCGCAAGAACGGCAATGTGTGCCCATTCCCGCACTTTGTTTGGAAGTCTGGTCTGCGTCACCAAACAATAGAGAAGGAGAGTTGCGCCTCCGATCGCCCCACGCATGAAGGCCACCCCCACTGAAGTGAGTGAAAGTAAGCTCCATTTAATAAAAAGGAAGGAACCACCCCAAGTAATTCCAAGTGCCAGAAATCCCGGCAACCAACTAGAACTAGGGGTCTTAGGCATGGCGCCAGTAAATCACGGATCCCGACTCTCCTGCTTGATGGTTCAACTACTTTGTAGCAAAATGCGCACATGTCCAGTAAAGATGTGGCGAGTAAAATATTGGCAGCGGCAGGAATTCCACTTAATAGTTCTGAGCCCTGGAGTATTCAGGTCCATAACGAAAAACTTTGGGATCGCGTGATCTCCCAGGGGGGACTTGGATTTGGCGAAAGTTACATGGACGGCTGGTGGGACTGCGACGCCATCGATGTCATGCTCACAAAATTATTACTCGTGGATGTCCTAAAACTCCTCAAACCCGGCCCCATGCTGGCTCTGCACGTTGCACGCTCCAACTTGCGCAATAACCAGACCAAACAGCGAGCTGCCGAAAATGCCAAGCACCACTACAACATAGGCAACGAGCTCTACGAAAGAATGCTTGATGCGGAAATGGTGTACTCGTGCGGTTACTGGGCTCGTGCCGATTCACTGGGGGCGGCGCAAGAGGCAAAATTTGACCTCATCTGCCGCAAATTGGATCTCAAGCCAGGGATGCGCTTGCTCGACATCGGAAGCGGCTGGGGTGGTTTTCTCAGGTATGCGGTCAAGAATTATGGAGTCCATGGGACAGGCATCTCCCCCGCGGATAATCAAATTAATTTAGCCAGAGAAAAGTCAGCTGGACTGGGGATCGATTTTATTCAACAGGATTATCGCGACCTCACGGGCCAATTCGATCGGATCGTCTCCATCGGCATGATGGAGCATGTCGGTCCCAAGAATTATCAGACCTTCTTTAGCAAGTGTGATGAATTACTGACTCACGATGGTCGGATGTTGCACCACACGATCTCCTCAAATGTTACAAAAAAAGCTACAGACCCCTTTTTCGAGCGCTATATATTTCCTGGTGGAGTGCTTCCTTCACTTGCACAAATTGCGACCGCCGTCGAAGATGTTTTTGCCATCGAAGATGTCCATAATTTTGGGCCAGATTACGATCGGACACTCCTGGAGTGGCACAAGAACATAAACTCCAAGTGGCAGGAAATTCCGCAGTACGACCAGCGTTTTCAGCGGATGTGGAACTACTACTTGCTCGCTTCGGCCTCCGGATTTAGATCAGGCGATCTGCAGTTAATTCAGTGTGTCTTCCAAAGGGTTGGACAACGCCAGACTTACGTAACCTCTCGTTAAAGCTTCTTAGCGGTTGTAAACCGCGGACGGCCCGTGAGATCTACGACCAGATTGATATCTCCAAAATCAGTGGCTAGTAACTCTGCTATTGCGGCGCCTTGAGTCTCGTCGTGCTCTACCGCCAAAAATCCACCGGTATTTAATAATCTGATAGCAGCCGCGATGAATAATGCGGGAATCGCAATTCCATCAAGGCCACCGCCAAAAAGTGCAGAAGCGGGTTCTTTGCGAACTTCCACGGGCAGAGTTTGTCCCGCCGGGATATACGGTGGATTGGCAACGACGACATCAAATTTTTCGCCAACGCAAGCGTCTGCAACATCGGATTCGATGACTCTGATCCCCGGCGCAAGGTCCGCAACATTTTTTCGAAGCCAGGGAAGCGCTTCGCCCGAATTTTCGACGGCGGTGAGCGAAAGCGATGAACACTCCGTAGCTAGCGCGATCGCGATACAGCCCGATCCCGAGCCAAGATCGATGACATCCAGCTTTTTTCCATTGACTACGCCAAGCACAAGTGAGACCAATGATTCGGTTTCTGGACGTGGAATGAGCACGCCGGGACCTACCGCATACTCTTGATATCGAA
>PLXJ01000028.1 GCA_003151395.1 Actinomycetota bacterium
TCTGGGGATCACCTGGAAATACTCGGCGGGCATCTGAAGCTGCCCTAATTATTCCTGCAGAGGCCGCTGTCGGATTTAAAGTCACAGCGCCTGCGACGGCTGGCTGGGGTGGGAAGTTAGCCTCATCCAATTACGATGCTCATTTCTTCATTTTCGATCAGACTGCAAACCCGCAAGATGGCCAAATTTGTGGCACATTCCAGGCCACAGGTGGATCTAATTACACAGGCATCAATGATCCAGCAATCGAGCAAGCTTGTGTTGCACTACAAGGGGGAACACTTCCAGCAGCCACAGTTACCGCTTTACGTATTCAAATCGAGAAAGCGGTTTCCAAGGATGCGTTCTTCCTAGGAATTTTCCAGAATCCACAAGTAACCGCATTCAGTTCAAAACTAGTTGGAGTTGCAGCCGCGCCGCTATCACCTAGTCTGTTCTGGAACTTCTGGACCTGGCATTTCTAAAGAGGTCTGCCCAATAAAGTCGAGATTGATTACCAGATTCGGACTCGATCCGTTTCTGGTAGCCAGAGTGGATCTCCCTCTTGGATATCAAAGGCTTCATAAAACTCGGTAATATTTTTAAGAATCTGGTTAGCGCGAAATTCTTCGGGGGAGTGCGGATCGGTAGCGATCCTCCTCCGGATCTCTTCGGGGCGAAGTTTTCCATTCCAATTCTGGGTGTAGCCGATAAAAAAGCGTTGAACACCGGTAAATCCGTCGAGCACTGGCGCTTGCCTTCCCTCAAGCGACATTTGATAAGCCTCTAAGGCCACGCAAGCGCCGCCAAGGTCACCGATGTTTTCGCCAATAGTGAGTGCACCGTTTACGTGCACTTCAGGTGCCTCTGTTGGATGGAGTACCTCGTACTGATCTATCAACTTTTTTGTGAGTTCTTCAAATCGCGCACGATCCGCATCGCTCCACCAGTTGTTAAGATTTCCGTCACCGTCGAACTTAGAGCCCTGATCATCAAATCCATGACCAATTTCGTGTCCGATTACCGCGCCGATCGCGCCGTAGTTGATGGCGTCGTCTGCCAGCAAATCAAAGAAAGGCGGTTGCAAAATGGCCGCAGGGAAGACTATTTCGTTATAGAGCGGGTGGTAGTAGGCGTTGACCGTTTGTGGCGTCATACCCCATTCTTGGCGGTCTATAGGGGTACCTATCTTGGAAAAGTTGTACTCCTGACCAAACTTGGTCACCGCTTCTAAGTTGGAGATTAAATTATCCGGGACAATCGTTAATTTGGAATAGTCCCGCCACTTATCTGGGTAACCGATTTTGGGAGTGAATTTATTAAGTTTTTCTAGCGCTCGCTCCTTGGTCTCCTCACTCATCCAGGAAAGGTTTGAAATGTCGCGTCGATATGCCTCGATGATGTTCTGAACTAACTGGTTCATCCGCTCTTTGGCAGCTAGAGGGAAGTGCCGCGCAACATATTCTTGGCCTATTGCTTCGCCAAGAGAACCCTCAACCAATGACACTCCGCGTTTCCAGCGATCTCTGAGTTCGGGGGTACCTGAAAGAGTACGTCCATAAAAATCAAAATTCTCCTTCACAAAAGCTTCGCTCAAGAAGGCGGAAGCGCCAGAAATTAGATGCCAAGTCAGCCACGAACTCCATTCTTCTCGTTCAAAGTTATTAAGTAGTTCGGCAATTCCCGCGAAATGCGCCGGCTGTTGCACGATTAAGTTTTCCATAACCCGTTGCGGAACGTCTGCTGCCTTCATCCAGAGGAACCAATCAAATCCAGGGGTCAATTCTTGGAGCCCAATAAAGGTGTATGGATTTAAAACCAAACTCATATCACGATCTTTAACCTGGTCAAAGTGGTGAGCGGCAATCCTCGTCTCCAAAGCCAATACACGTGCAGCATGTTCTGAAGGATTTTCAATATTTGCCAGAGTAAACATCTTGGTTGCATGGATCAGAAAGGCCTCCCGAATCGGGGCGTACTGCTCCTCGCGGTAATACGCCTCATCCTGGAGACTTATTCCCCCTTGAGACATGTACATCACGTAGCGATTGTTGTCGTGAGCATCTACCTCAACCCCGAGATAGAAAAGACCGCCGATTCCGCGCAATTCAAATTCACCCATCGTGACTAAAAGGTCAGATTTATCTTTTATCGAAAGCGCCCGATGAATATCAGCTTGAATCGGATTGATCCCGAGGGATTCAATTCTTTTTTCGTCCATAAATGAGCGGTAGAGATCCCCTATCTTCGCGGCATTGGAACCAGGTGTAGCAGCACCTTTTGCTAAATCCTCGATGATCTGGTGAACCTCTTCCTCGCTTTTTTCGCGGAGAAGGGTGAACGTCCCGTAGCCCGAGCGATCGGCAGGAATCTCAAAATTCTTGAGCCACCCTCCGTTGACATACCGGAAGAAATCCGATTTTGGTGAGATGGAGGTATCGAAATGGTCAAGGGCGATTCCGCTCACGAGGTTCTCAGAATGTGTCATGGGACAAGCCTAATCGAGACGGTCAGGCTCCTTTCACGGGTAAGATTTAGCCATGCCCGTCAAGAAAATTGAACCAAAGTGGCTTTCACCTAAAGAGTTGAAAGCTTGGCGTTCCTACATTATTGCCTCACGCCAACTTTGGGATGGGCTTGAAATAGACCTTGCTCCGCATGAATTATCAATGTCAGACTATGAGATTTTGGTTCATTTGAGTGAAGCGCCGGAGCGCCAAATTCGGATGAGCGAACTTGCACAAAGTGCGATGATCTCTAAATCAAGGCTCTCGCACCGGATGAAAGTGATGGAGAAAGCTGGATGGGTTCGTCGCGAGGTTTGTAAAATTGATAAGCGCGGACAATTTGCCATCATGACCGAAAAAGGGTGGAAAGCGATTGTTAGAGCAGCACCAGATCATGTTGACAGTATTCGAGTTCGGTTCATCGATCATCTAACTGTCAAAGATCAAGAAGATTTGGCTCGAATTTTTGAACGGGTAAGTGAGAAGATGAGGGAGCAATTTGCAAAGTCCTGTGAGATTGAATAAAAGTAAAAATAAAAAACCCCGCCACTTTTAGTGGCGGGGTTTTTCAATGGGGATTTACTTCTTTGCAGCAGCCTTCTTACGAGGCTTTGCAGCAACTTTCTTTGCAGCAGCCTTCTTACGAGGCTTTGCAGCAGCCTTCTTAGCAGCTGGCTTTGCAGCGGCCTTCTTACGAGGCTTTGCAGCGGCCTTCTTAGCAGCTGGCTTTGCAGCAGCCTTCTTACGAGGCTTTGCAGCGGCCTTCTTAGCAGCTGGCTTTGCAGCAGCTTTCTTACGAGGCTTTGCAGCCACTTTCTTTGCTGGGGCTGCCTTAGCAGCGGCCTTCTTACGACGCTTTGGAGCTGGAGCTGCTTTAGCAGCTGCCTTCTTGCGACGCTTTGGAGCAGTTTTCTTAGCTGCAGCCATGTACATCTCCTATCAGAATGGTTCGATCCGTCACCGAACCTGTTCAAGGAGAATCGTGACAGCAATTGGATGAAGAAGCCACTATTTTCGATATAAAAGTGAGTGCGTGTCGCAACATAATTTTTTTCTTTTTTTGTGCTGTTTTGAAGTTTTATAAGTGATATTTTATTTCTCGTCCTGTTGATGCGATCTCTTTGCTCTTTGTTCGACTGCAAAGTGATTCGTCGAAAGGTCAAATTTTCGAAAATCAGGCAGTTTTGCCGCAGCGAAACCGACGATTCCGATGCACAAGAGCCCTCCAGAGATCACCGAAGTACGCAACGTCGTGATCGCGGCCGTCGTACCGGCGCGTAATTGTCCGGCAAGCGGTCCCACCGAATATGAAAGCAATTCCAAGCCGGCTAACCGACCCCGATACTCATCATCAATTGATTGGTTCCACAGAGTACTTCGGCACAATGAACTGACTTGATCTGCTCCTCCCGCTAATCCAAGAAAAAGCAGAACAACCCAGAGCGATCGGGTTGTTCCAGCCAATGCGATGCAAAGTCCCCAAGCACTTGCGGCGAAGGTGATCGCCCAACCGTGCTTTGTAAAGTGTTTCATCCACCCGCTCGTCGCTGTAACTAGTAAGGATCCAAAAACACCTGCGGAATAAAAGAAGCCAAGAGCCCAGCGGGAGTGGATTTGGTCAGCCCAGAATGGGAAAAGCGCATTTGGCATGGCAAAAAACATCGCGGAAAGATCGACGATGTAGGTACCTAACAAATCCTTACGGGATGCTGCGTATTGCAACCCACCGAACATCGACTTAATGGATATTGAAACTCCTTCTTTGAGTGGTGGCACCGATGAAATTCGTAATATGAAGGCAACAGAGATGATGTAAGTGATGACGTCAATCCCGAAGGCGGTTTTGACTCCACTGGTAGCAATAATCACTCCCGCGATCCCCGGTCCAATGAGGGCGCTGAACTGCCAGCGGAGGGACATGAGCGCCATCGCGGCCGGGAGTTCTTCATGATCCACTAACCGAGGGATCATTGCGCTAAAACTTGGGCCAGAAAGTCCGTCGAGGGCAGCAAAACAGGCCGCGACGACGTAAAGAACTAAGAGTTGAGGTTTGTGCAGTATCGAGTTTGAGAGCAAGGTTGCAGAACAGAGCAAGGCACCGACTTCGCAACGCCAAACCATTTTCTTTCGATCAATCGAGTCGGCAAGTACACCTCCCCAGAGCGCAAAGATGATGAGGGGCGCGATTTCGACTGCACCCATCGCTCCCACTGCAATATATGAGTTTGTCAGTTCTTTAATTTGAAAGGGAAGGGCTACAAGCGTCAGAGCAGATCCAAAACGAGTTATAACGCCAGAAATAAATATAAATCTCAGATTTCGATTTCGCCGAAGTGGGGTTAAATCAACGGTAAATCGCGCCATAGCGTGAGCCTAATGAAAGGTTTGATCCTCCGATGGGAATATGCCAGCGGAAACATCTGCGATCCACTCGCTCACCCCTTGAGAGATTTCTGAGCGAAGATTTCGATAGGCCTTTGCAAACTTTGGGGGATTGATCGTCATCCCCATCAGATCGGTCCAAACGATTACCTGAGCATCACACTCTGACCCGGCGCCGATACCAATGACGGGGATTTCCAAAACCGATGCTATCTCTGCCGCTAGCTCCGCGGGAATCAATTCAAGAACGATCGAAAAAACCCCGGCTCTTTCGAGAGCTTTTGCATCTCTCAATATGCCCCCCGCGTCCGCTCCTCTACCCTGTACTTTAAATCCCCCGAGAGCATGAACAGATTGTGGTGTTAAACCAAGGTGACCCATCACTGGAATTCCTGCAGATATGAGTTTTTTGATTTGGGGGATCACCTTCTTTCCTCCTTCGAGTTTTACGGCGTGGACTTTTGCCTCTTTAAAAAGTCTGATGCCACTTGCAAGCGCTAAATTTGCGGATTTTTCGTAACTTCCAAAGGGGAGATCGGCCACCACCATGGCCCGCTTTGAACCGCGTACAACAGCTCGGGAGAGCATAATTATTTCGTCCAAAGTTACAGGAATGGTGTTCTCTTCGCCCAAGAAATTGTTACCAGCGCTGTCACCGACGAGGAGCACGGGAACCCCTGCTTCATCAAAAATCGATGCAGTCATCTCCTCGTAACTTGTAATCATTGCCCATTTTTCACCACGTTTTGTCATGGCTGTGAGATCCGATATCGAAGTTCGGCGATTACTGGGATGGGAAGCCTGAGTCATAATTCCTCCTTGGGCTCGCGGCCAGATGGGGTCCGCGGCTATCAACAGAGTCTATCTTCAAGGCGGCTCGGGCAGGTGTGCATCCTTTGGAAGGTAGGATTTAATTATGGGCCCTCAACTAATAGGACAGCTCCGCGTTGGGCTTGCTCAGATTAATCCAACGGTTGGCGACCTAGAATCCAATTCGCAATTAATACTTGAATACGCTGGTAAGGCTGCCAGTGCTGGAGTCCATTTGCTAGTGCTGCCCGAAATGATTTTGACCGGGTACCCAGTGGAAGACCTGGCAAATCGAGCAACTTTTCGTGCCGCCTCTAAAACCGCGCTGCATGAGTTAACGAAAAAACTTGAAGATTTTGGCGATTTGGTTCTTATAGTTGGATATTTGGATGAAAGTCTAAATCGTCGGCCCCAGAATGCCGTCGCGGTGATCTATCGCGGGGAAGTAGTGGCAACGTATATCAAGCATCACCTGCCTAATTATGGGGTATTTGATGAGTTTAGAAACTTCGTGCCGGGAGACAAATCTTTGGTAGTCCGAGTCCACGGCGTTGATGTTGGAATTGCAATTTGTGAAGATATTTGGCGGGAACAAGGGCCCGTTGCGGACGGGGTTGAGCGCAAGGTTGGTCTCGTTGTCGTTCCAAATGGAAGCCCATTTGAGAGAAATAAAGATGATTTACGCGCCGCTTTAGTGCGGCGACGCGCTCGAGAAATTGGAGCTCCACTCCTTTATGTAAATATGACAGGCGGACAGGACGATTTAGTTTTCGACGGAGACAGCATCGCCGTTTCGGCTGCGGGCGAAATGATCGCGCGTGCCCCACAGTTTGACGATGGGTTGATGGTCGTTGATGTGGATGCCAAAGTGGGGTCAAGCACCCCCGATGTCGTAGTCAGTGAAGAACGGCTTGGTGGGTATCTAAAAATTAACCACGGCCTGGCACCAAGGCTGGAGGCCGAGGGTGAAATTTGGCAAGCTCTAGTTGTCGGAGTTCGAGATTACGTCAAGAAAAACGGCTTCCCTTCCGTGATTCTCGGACTCTCAGGGGGAATTGATTCGGCCGTTACGGCCGCAATAGCAGCCGATGCGCTCGGCTCGTCAAAAGTTTTCGGAGTGGCGATGCCAAGCCAATATTCTTCGGATCACTCGTTGAGCGATGCCGCGGATTCTGCCAAACGAATTGGCCTTAACTTTCGAGTAATAGAAATCCAACCAATGGTTAATAGTTTCTTAAACTCCTTAAATCTCACCGGATTGGCAGAAGAAAATGTTCAGGCACGAGTCCGGGGGACGACCTTGATGGGTCTTTCCAACCAAGAGGGCCATTTGGTGCTCGCCACGGGAAACAAATCCGAACTAGCCGTCGGCTACTCGACGCTCTACGGGGATGCTGTTGGTGGATTTGCTCCGATCAAAGATCTTTTTAAATCAGAGGTGTGGGCAATTGCCCGATGGCGAAATAAGGTGGCGGCGCTAAGAGGCGAACGTGAACCAATTCCCTTAAATTCAATTACCAAAGAGCCGAGTGCAGAGTTGCGTCCAGATCAGAAAGATAGCGATTCTTTGCCCTCCTACGAAGTGCTCGATCAATTACTCACAATTTATATTGAGAACGACGGTGGATTGCAGGGATTGCTCGCCGCGGGATTTGAACCCGACCTTGCGACGAGAGTGATTCAGATGGTTGATCGATCCGAATACAAGCGGCGCCAATATCCCCCTGGAACAAAAATATCGCGGCGGGCCTTTGGCAAGGATCGTCGGCTACCCATCACCTCCGGGTGGCGCGAACAGGCGTGATTTCGCTATAGGCGCCTGACCAATTTAAAGACTCGTTTCACTTTAGAGAAAAGAAGAATTCACTTATATCGGCAGCCAATAGTTCGGGCTCCTCGAGGGCGGCAAAATGTCCACCTCTTGGCATATCTGTCCAACGAACTAAATTGGCAACTTTTTGAATTCGTTCTTTGGGCTGGCTAGGAATTTCGCACGGGAAGTTGGCAATCGCCAAGGGTCGAATAATTTTATGATCTTCTGAGAGAACAAGCGGATTGGCCGAGCCTTCCTTATATAGTCGCATGGAGGATGTGATGGTTTGAGTGAACCAATAAATACTTATATTTGTTAGCAATTCATCGAAAGCAAATGGCATCATTCCGGCGCTTTGACTGCGATCACTCCAAGAATGGAACTTCTCCAATAGCCATGCTGCGAGTCCTGCAGGGGAATCATTGAGTGCAAATCCCAAAGTCTGCGGACGTGTTGCGTGAACATGTGCGTATCCACCCTCCGCGATTGACCAGGCCGCACGTCGCTGGTCGTAATCCGCACCTGCCGCGTCCCCAGCATCGCCTGACGAAGTTCTCACTGACTTATACCCGAAAGAGAGATAGTTAACGTGGGCGCCGATTACGGAATCAGGATGCTCGAGGGCAATTCGAAGCGATATCCCGGATCCGAGATCACCACCTTGAACCCCAAATTTTGAATAACCTAGTTGAAGCATGAGTTTGTGCCAGAGTTCTGCAATAACCGCCGATGACATCCCGGGTGCCGTCGCCCGCGAGGAAAAACCGAATCCGGGGAGGGAAGGGACAATGACATCAAATGTCTGAGGAGTATTTCCAACAGAATTTTTCTTTTCACCTGTTAGGAGCGGAATGATATCTAACATCTCAGCTACCGACCCGGGCCATCCGTGCGTTAAAACAAGAGGTATTGGCGAAGGACCTTTCCCGCGCGCATGGATGAAGTGGATATCTACTCCGTCGATTGTGGCGATAAATTGCGGAAAGGCATTTATTTTCTCTTCTTGATCTCGCCAGTTAAAACCGTCTCTCCAATATTCAAGGATTTCATGAAGATATTTCTGGTCAGTACCCCAGCCCCAATTGGCATCGTTAATCTCATCAGGGAATCGAGTTCTTGAAAGCCTTTCTTGGAGATCTATAAGACTGCTATCCGGCACTCCAATTTTAAACGGTTGCATATTGGACATATTAACCTTTTCAGACTTCGACCGAGACGCCTCCAGGATCTGATTTGTCATCTCGACCGCTCCTGCTTACTATTTACCTAGGTCACGAGTTCCAGGTTTTAGCCCCGGCTTACTGGACGGCAACCCTCCACCACGGTGGGGTGCTCCGGGTGAAGACCAGGTCAGTTGCACAGTGCAATCGACAAGCGTGGGTCATTGAAGTATTCAGGGATACCTGTATTTTTTTGCACCCCCTAATTTCACGGGAGGTATGTCATGTCATTTTCGCCGGAGAACGCGGCCTTTGAAACCCGTCAGATCCATGCTGGACAAGTTCCGGATCCATCGACGGGAGCCAGAGCGCTCCCATTATTTCAAACAACAGCATATGTATTTCGCGATACAAAACATGCTGCAGATTTATTTGGCCTCGCCGAACTTGGAAATATTTATACCCGATTAATGAATCCAACTCAGGATGCGGTGGAGCAGAGAGTTGCCGCGCTTGAGGGTGGAGTCGCAGCTCTCCTTGTCGCATCCGGTTCCGCTGCAACGACTTACGCAATTTTAAACGTTGCCGAAATGGGGGATCATATTGTTTCTTCCCCAAGTCTCTATGGAGGAACTTACAATTTGTTCCACTACACACTGCCAAAGTTCGGAATAGAAGTTACCTTTGTTGATGATCCAGATGATCCAGAATCTTGGCGCAAGGCGATTCGTCCCAACACCAAAGCGCTCTTTGGCGAGACTATTTCAAACCCAAAAAATGATATTTTAGATATTGAAACAGTCGCAAAGATTGCGCACGAAAACGGCATTCCATTAATCGTCGACAATACAGTTGCGACACCATTTTTAATCCGTCCGATTGAACATGGCGCCGATGTGGTCGTTCATTCTGCAACCAAGTTTTTATCCGGTCATGGGAATTCGATTGTCGGAGCAATCGTTGACTCGGGTAAATTCGATTACGCACAGCAGAAAACCAAATTCCCGAATTTCAATGAACCGGATCCTTCGTACCACGGACTGGTTTACGCAGAAGCGCTTGGAGTCGGTTCGGCCTTTGGAGCCAACCTTTCCTACATCTTCAAAATCCGATTGACGCTACTTCGAGATACCGGTGCGGCTGTCAGTCCATTTAATGCCTGGTTGTTAGCGCTTGGACTGGAAACTCTTTCACTTCGGATGGAACGCCACATTGAAAATGCCAAGGGGGTTGCAGATTTCTTGGAAGCTCATCCTCAAGTAGAGAACGTCAACTACGCGAGTTTGGCATCATCTCCATGGCATGCACTAGCCCAGAAATATGCTCCGAAAGGCTCTGGCGCCGTGGTTTCTTTTGAGATTAAAGGTGGAATCGAAGCGGGAAGGAAGTTTGTTGAAGGCTTGAAATTGCACTCACATGTGGCGAACATTGGTGATGTGAGATCTCTAGTTATTCATCCCGCTTCAACGACACATTCACAACTATCAGTTGAGGAACAATTTACGGCTGGTGTAACCCCAGGACTGGTTCGACTCTCTGTCGGTCTTGAAAATTTGACAGATATCAAGGCTGATCTTGAGGGGGGCTTTGCTGCGGCAAAGTAATTAACCCAATGAATGAGAGCGATTGTCCAGTTACAGGTGCTTGGCTAGAGAGCCATGATCCTGGCGATCGCCGATTCATAAAGATTGGGGACCTCACCTTGGAATCGGGTGAGGTCCTTCCCGATATCACCATCGCCTACCAATCATGGGGAGTGTTGAATTCAGCAGGCGATAATGCAATTCTGGTCAATCACGCTTTAACTGGGTGGTCGGACGTTCCCGGATGGTGGCCATCGATGGTTGGTCCTGGAAAACCCTTGGACTCAGAGAAATACTTCATTCTCTGCCCAAATGTCATCGGTGGATGTCAGGGGAGTACTGGGCCTGCTTCGCTCGCTCCAGATGGGAAACGTTGGGGTTCTCGATTCCCAGTTTTAACCATTCGGGATATGGTGGCAGCTGAACTTCTGGTTACAGATCTCCTGAGAATAAAAGGTTATCTTTTAGCGGTCGGACCATCACTGGGAGGGATGCGCTCTCTGGAGTGGGCTATCGATCATCCCGATCGAGTTAAAGCAATTTGCACGATTGGCTCTTCAGCAGTTGCGACTGGTGATCAAATCGGCGGAGCCTCTATTCAAATTCGAGCCATCAAGAGCGATCCTAATTTCAGTGGTGGGGATTATTACGAACAGGAAATTGGCCCGACAGAGGGGATGGGGATTGCCCGCAGGATTGCACATTTGACCTATCGAACTGAATCGGAGATGGATGTGCGTTTTGGTCGCGAATTACAGGGAGATGAGACCGGTCGCTACGCGGTGGAGTCATATTTAGATCACCAAGCCCAAAAACTCGCAAAAAGGTTCGATGCAAATACATACATAGTCTTGACCGAGGCCATGAACTCTCATGACGTTGGACGAGGACGAGGGGGAGTCGCCGCGGCGCTGGGAGGTATTTCCATTCCAGTTTCTGTGGTTTCAATCGATACCGACCGCTTATTCCCGGTACGACTTCAGGAGGAAATCGTGGAATTAACTCCAACCGCAGCGCCTTTGGAGACGATTTCCTCACCATTTGGCCATGATGGGTTCCTGATTGAGGTTGAATTAATGGGAGATCTCCTGCGCAAGGCCATTCCTGGTTAAAAGTCGTGAAAAGTCGCCCGAAACTGGGGGCCCGGATGTGCAATTAGGGCTGTGGACAAATTATAATATGGCTATCGATTCCACTGGTCAGTAAAGTTAGGCCAGGTAAACCAAAGGATGCTCCGTGGCTGTAATTCGTGCGCCCAAAAAAGGCGACCAAGCAAGTAGCGCTACAGCTAAGAAGAGCGCACCCGCTAAAAAAGTAGCGGCTAAGAACGCTCCAGACAAAAAAGTGATTGCCAAAAATGTACCTGCAAAGAAGGTTCCTGCCAAAAAGGTCGTAGCTGGTCCGCGTCGTTTTCCCACCAAGGTGGAGTTAGAGGAACTTAAATTGCAACGCGAAGCTGAAGAGCGCGCCGCGCAGGAAAGAAAAGCTGCCCACCGTTTTCCAACAAAGGCAGAACTCGAGGCGCGTAAGTTAGCACTAGATGTCGCCGCAAATCCCAAAAAGAGTTCAGAAAAAAATGAGGGTGTAAAAACTGATTCTGCTCCAGTCATTACAAAGATTGATGGAATCGAAGTTGAATTAGAAGAAATTGAATTAGAGGATCTCGACACTTTGGTTGAAGAAGTTAAAGAGATTGTTGCCGAAGAAGAAGAGAAGGCGGAGATCCGCGTCGTCAACGTTGCGGAAGAATCACAAAACGAAGAGAACGCCTTTACGATTAAAGATTCCGAAGAGGACGATGCTCCGGCGCAGACAGTATTGACGGCAGGTGCAACCGCAGATCCAGTTAAGGACTATCTCAAACTTATCGGCCGAGTGCCCTTGCTGAATGCTGAGATGGAAGTAGAGCTTTCGCTCCAAGTTGAAGCTGGTCTCTTTGCCGAAGAGAAGTTGGCTCATGATAAAAAGTTGGATAAGAAATTAAAGCGCGAATATGAGCAGCTCGTTTTGCAAGGCAGACGTGCAAAAAACCACCTTTTGGAAGCGAATTTGCGCTTGGTTGTATCGCTGGCGAAGCGTTATACGGGCCGTGGAATGCTCTTCTTAGATTTGATTCAAGAAGGCAATCTGGGTTTGATCCGTGCCGTAGAAAAGTTTGATTACACAAAAGGTTACAAGTTCTCTACCTATGCGACATGGTGGATTCGTCAGGCCATTACTCGTGCCATGGCGGACCAAGCTCGAACAATTCGAATTCCAGTTCACATGGTTGAAGTAATTAACAAGTTGGCTCGTGTGCAACGTCAGATGTTGCAAGACCTCGGCCGCGAACCTACTCCCGAAGAACTTGCAAAAGAACTTGATATGACGCCTGAGAAAGTTGTCGAAGTTCAAAAATATGGCCGCGAACCAATTTCACTTCACACACCACTTGGCGAAGAAGGTGACTCTGAGTTTGGTGATTTGATTGAAGATTCAGAGGCGATAGTTCCAGCAGACGCGGTTTCATTTACCCTGTTACAGGAGCAGTTGCACTCAGTGCTTGACACACTCTCAGAACGTGAGGCGGGAGTAGTTGCGATGCGCTTTGGATTGACAGACGGTCAACCAAAGACTCTCGATGAAATCGGTAAGGTTTATGGGGTCACAAGGGAGCGAATTCGCCAGATCGAATCAAAGACTATGTCGAAACTTCGCCACCCTTCACGTTCGCAAGTTCTGCGCGACTATTTGGATTAATTGTCTGTGAGCGAGAATCCGAAGATTTACCGAAATCCCCAGAGCGGATCGATGCGATTTACAGGCACGGTGGATTTTGTAGATGCTGATGGGAACCTGATCGAAAGCAAAACCGACTTTAAATTGTGTGGGTGCGGGCGCTCGAAAGAAGCGCCTTTCTGCGATGGGTCCCATAAAGAGTTACCGTAGATTTATGTTGGACCTCTTGTATTCGACAGTTGGGGTCATTAGAGTCGGCAAACTAGCCACTCCTGAGCCCCATTTCGCCCAGTTAAGCAGCGACGCTGGCGAGAATCGGTTGGTCTGACTAGTGAAAGACGTGAAAATGGTTTCGAAAACCTCCCCGGGGCGTGAGTTGAAGCAAGGCTTGCACCCTACAAAGGAAGAGTTGATTCGGACTGTAGTTTCAATGCTCGATGAGCAAGCCCTTGATCAGATTACGAGCGAGAAAGTCCTTGAAATTTCCGGAGTTTCGCGGGGCTCCCTCTATCATCACTTTGAAGACTTTGCTGAACTCTTGGAACTTGCTCAAGTTCGTCGTTTTTCAACCTATGTGACGCACTCCATTGCGGTTCTGAGCGAGGTCTTTGGAGCTGTTGATAACCGTGAAGAATTGATTACTCGGTGCGTCGTGGGCGCTCGCGATTTGCAGGCTCCAGAATATTCTCAAGTCCGAATGGAGCGAATGACGGCAATTTCCAAGGTAATGGATAACCCACGAATGGCACTGGCTTTAGGAAGTGAACAAGAGCGCCTCACTGAAACCATCGCCGATCTATATCAGGGAATGCAACTTCGTGGTTTTGGAAATCCAGCTCTCCAGCCAAGAACCGCTGCGGTGCTCTTTCAGGCGTACGCGCTGGGCCGGACAATTGACGATTTCACACCGATTCATATGGATCCAGAAAATTGGCTTTACGCGGTTACGGGAATTATCGAAAATGTTTTTTTTCCAGCAAAATAAAATCGAAAACATTGAGAAAATAACGCTCAGAAGCGGTTATTTATTGCCTTATTCAGCGACTGACGGTGTTTCGATTAATTTCGCTGTCTCGTCTTGAATTTTAGCAACAAGCGGCTTTAAACCTGCAGAATATTCTTTTGCGTGATGACCACAGAAGAGTAATTCTCCTCCGTTGAGCAGTGTGACCCGAACATAAGCCTGTGCGCCACAGCGATCACAGCGATCTACTGCATTAAGAGGGGTTGGTTCGAGGATCAATTGTTCGGTCATCGACTTCTCCTTTTCTATGGTTCGTACGCTCGCATCGGTTCTTCGGTCAGTAGTGGAACAGTAAAGCATGCCCAGTTTATTCCTTGCGACCAACTTCCGCTCATTTATCCGAATTCACAGAAATAACCCACCTATTTCCATCATATTAACCAATTTCAAAGAGATCTGCCCGATAACCTTGCGCCTCATGGCAACCGATGATAAGACAGTTACAACCGCCAATGGCTACACAGCCAAAGATCTTGCGGTGCTGGAGGGCCTTGATGCCGTCCGCAAACGACCAGGAATGTATATCGGCACAACTGACTCGCGCGGTCTTATGCACTGCCTCTGGGAAATCATCGATAACTCTGTTGACGAAGCGCTGGCAGGCCATTGCACTAAAATTGAAATTAATCTTGAAGCGGATGGTTCAGTGGAAGTTCACGACAATGGGCGAGGAATCCCGGTTGATAAAGAGCCAAAAACTGGTTTAACAGGCGTCGAAGTTGTCATGACTAAATTACACGCTGGTGGAAAATTCGGCGGTGGTTCTTACGCCGCTTCAGGTGGACTTCATGGGGTTGGAGCATCTGTCGTAAATGCGCTCGCTTCAAGACTTGATGTTGAAGTTGATCGTGACGGAAAAATTTATTGGATGTCTTTCCAACGCGGAACGCCAGGAATATTTGCGGGTGAGGGACCCAAAGCACCATTTGAAGAAAAATCAGGTTTAAGGATTATTGGCAAAGTCCCTGCCAAAGTAACTGGTACTCGTACTAAGTGGTGGGCCGATAAACAAATATTCCTCAAAGAGGCAGAACTAGCCATCGATGAAGTTTATGCTCGAGCCCGACAAACCTCTTATCTTGTTCCCGGATTGCAATTGATCGTCAATGACAATCGCGGAAGATCCAAGAGTTCCGAAATCTTTCTACATAAGGGTGGTATCTCGGAGTTCTGCACATTCCTGCGTCCCGATGAACCTGTGGGTGAAGTGGTTCGACTATCCGGCAGCGGCGATTACACCGAAAATGTGCCGGTTTTGGATGACAAAGGGCACATGATGCCCACTGAAGTTAATCGAACAATGGGCGTAGATATAGCAATGCAATGGGGAAGCGCTTTTGAAACAACAATGTCTTCCTTCGTAAATATTATTTCAACCCCAAAGGGTGGTACTCATACTCAAGGGTTCGAACGCGCCATTACTAAGGCTTTTAACGATGCGCTACGTTCCTCCAAAACTCTCAAGAACAACGAGATTGATGTCGTGAAGGACGATGTATTGGAAGGTCTGACTGCGGTTATAACCGTTCGCATGTCAGAACCACAATTCGAAGGTCAGACTAAAGAGGTGCTTGGAACAGCGGCTGCAGCAAAGATTGTAGCCTCCGTTGTCAGCGATGAACTTAAGAATTTCTTCGCTTCATCAAAGCGAATAGATAAGGCAACTGCGCGAGCTGTTTTGGAAAAAATAGCGGCGGCCTCCAGAACTCGTATTTCAGCGCGCGCACACAAAGATTTGCAACGTCGTAAGAGCGCACTTGAAAATAGTTCTTTGCCAACAAAACTTTCTGATTGTCGCGCCGATGATACTGATCGCACCGAACTTTTTATCGTTGAAGGTGATTCTGCGCTCGGAACGACTAAAGCTGCGCGTAACTCGGAATTTCAAGCGATCTTACCTATTCGCGGAAAGATCCTAAATGTTCAAAAAGCCTCGCTCTCTCAGATGCTTGAGAACAATGAATGCGCATCGATCATTCAAGTTATCGGTGCCGGTTCGGGTGCATCGTTTACTTTGGCGGATGCGCGTTATGGACGAGTGATTTTAATGTCGGATGCGGATGTGGACGGTGCACATATCCGCTGTTTGTTGTTGACATTGGTCTACCGGTATATGCGTCCCTTAATCGAAGACGGCAGGGTATTTGCGGCAATTCCGCCACTTCACCGCGTTGATGTAGTCGGTGGCAAGCGCGGAGAAGTTCATTACACCTACTCCGATGACGAAATGAAAAAATTGCTTGCGGACCTGACTGAGAGTGGTAAGCGTTGGAAGGAGCCGGTCCAACGTTACAAGGGCTTAGGCGAAATGGACTCTGATCAACTCCGTGAGACCACGATGGACCCCGAAAAGCGCACGCTTCGCAGAGTTACGATGAAGGACGCCAAGGCGGCAGAAGCTATCTTCGAACTATTGATGGGCAATGATGTTGCGCCACGCAAAGAATTTATTTCGACCGCGGAGATAGATCGTGATCGGATCGACGCTTAATTTTTTTTAAGCAGCGCCAATCCGGGTTCGACGCGGGGTCGCAAAACTCTTGGACACCGCGGTCAATTCAACTGCAACTTGAGTTCTAATTGTCTCTTCACTGGAAAGAAGTATTTTAAGGGCTTTGATGGTGTCGCTAAGTTCCTTGTGTTCAGATTCAAGTTCTAGTTTGCTCACTTTTGTGAGGCGGCGCAGAGGCATATCGAGAATGTAAATGGCCTGCACTTCGATGAGTTTAAAACCTTTGATGAGGGCTTCTTTGGCCGATTGTGCATCTTCGGAACCTCTGATGATCTTGATGACCTTATCAATATCGATGATCGCTTTCAGCAATCCGTCGACCAGCGTGAGGCGACCTTCGGCTTTTGCCTTTCGAAATTCCGAACGTCGGCGCACTACCTCGATTCGGTGAGCAATAAATACCTCTAGTAACTCTTTGAGGCCAAGGGTGAGGGGTTTGCCGTTCACCAGCGCGACCGCATTTACTGAAAATTGGTCTTCCATTGGGGTGAGTTTGTACAATTTTTCGAGAATTTCCTCGGGCTCATAACCATTCTTTATTTCGATGACAACTTTGGTGCCCTGCTGCCCATCAGATAAGTCGATAATGTCTGAAATTCCTAGGACTTTTTTGGATTTAACCAGGTCCGCGATCTTTTCGACCACTTTCTCAGGTCCAATGTTAAACGGAAACTCCTTAATCACGATTCCCTGTTTTCGAGAGCTTACCTTCTCGATAATCGCAGTTGCTCGGACTTTAAAGGAGCCTCGGCCAGTGGCGTAAGCATCCGCAACCCCTTCGAGTCCGATGATTTCGCCCCCTGTTGGAAAATCTGGGGCGGGCACATATTTCATCAATGATTTAAGAGTCGCTTTCGGATTGTCGATTAAATGTTTGGCAGCGGCTATTACTTCACCGAGGTTGTGCGGTGCCATGTTGGTGGCCATTCCCACCGCGATGCCTGTCGCGCCGTTGACCAATAGATTTGGGAAGGCGGCTGGTAGCACCAACGGTTCGAGGAGCTGACCGTCATAATTCCCGCCGAAATCCACGGTATCTTCGTCCGCTTCATCAACCATGGCCATCGCCGCGGGAGCAAGTCTGGCTTCGGTGTAACGCATTGCCGCAGGACCCGCGTCGAGAGATCCAAAATTTCCATGGCCATCAATTAAGGGGAGTCGGGTCGTAAATGGTTGAGCCAAGCGAACGGCGGCATCGTAAATCGCTCCGTCTCCGTGTGGGTGCAATTTACCCATGACTTCACCAACAACCCGAGCACACTTGACGTGACCTCGATCCGGCCGGAGCCCCATCTCAAACATTTGATGCAATATCCGACGCTGAACCGGTTTCAGCCCGTCACGAGCGTCGGGCAAAGCACGCGAATAAATAACTGAGTACGCATATTCTAAAAATGAATCGGACATCTCTTGTGAAACATCGATATCAACAATCTTGCCTGGGTTTTCGCCCGGTTTAGGGAGAACGGCTTTTGGGGTACGTGCCATGGCGCGTATCTTGCCACGCAATTTACGGCAGGATGGGGATGTGGCCTTTGGACTAGCAGATCTGTCGCAATCGATCTTTGCAACTCTGGGATTACCCACTTCAGAAAATCGTTTATCTCTCCCACAATCCAGGAGAACCTGCCTGCTCTTAATCGACGGCATGGGGGCTAGGTCACTTGAAAGATTCGCTCCGCAATTTCCGATTTTTGGTCAGGTGCAATCTCTTGAGCCTTTGGAATCGCATTTCCCGTCGACAACGGTGACCAATCTGACAAGTCTTGGAACTGGTGAACTGCCAGGGGTGCACGGCATGCTCGGATACACCGTACGCGTTCCAAACTCCGGAACTCCGGGGAGATTATTAAACGCTCTAAAGTGGGATGATCGAGTTGATCCGCTATTTTGGCAGAAAATTCCCACTCTCTTCGAGCGCGCAACAGAGTTCGGAATCACTGTTACAAATGTCGCAGAAAAGCGCTTTGAGGGGAGTGCATTCACGCAGGCGGCGTTACGTGGGGCTACTTACGCCGGGGCTAACCGGATTCCAGATATGGTGGAGGAGACAGTCCGTGCGCTCGCAGAGCCTAATTCCTTTACTTACCTTTACATTAACGCTTTGGATCATTCCGGCCACAGCGACGGTGTAGGTAGCGAGAAATGGTTGCTGGCGATGGAACAAGTCGCTGACTTAATCCGGTTGTTGGCGGAACGACTTCCAAAAAACACCGACTTTTACGTAACCGCAGATCACGGAATGGTGAATGTTGGAGAAAAGATTGTCATGGGCACTGATAATCAATTAATGCAGAATATTTCTCTGGTCGGTGGGGAGCCTCGAGCGCGACACATGTATGTAAATAACGGCGCACTAGATGACACCGTTGCCTATTGGCGCGAATATTTGGGAGATCGTGCTTTGATCTATTCGAAGAGCGAAATCATTACCGAACAATTATTTGGTGGAATCGTCTCCCCAGAAAGTTATGATCGAATGGGTGATTTCATAGCGATCGCACAGAACGATTTAATTTTGATTGATCCCGGGCGCGTGCCACAAGAGTCTGCAATGGTAGGTCACCATGGCGGAATAACCGAGACTGAGTTAGCTATTCCTCTTCTGAAGGTTCTCTAGCTCCGCCGAACATGATGTCATCCCAGGACGGAATCTTGAGTCGCTTTGTAACTCCATCTCGTCGCTCTTCAATACTTGTGTCCCCCAAGTTTTCGCTCTCCACACGTACCGCCACCAAACGCGGTGCTGGAGTTGTGGAAGGATAAACAATCCCGTGCGAAGGATTATGAGATCGAGTTTCTAGTTCATCTCCAGATATCCACGCTGCGCCGTCATCTATGGCTTCTAGACTCCGATTTGCCAAGTCAAAAATCCAGTTTGATTCGTTGATTGCACCATCTTTATTAGGGTAGAGCAGAAGAATGTTCCAAGAACCCTCAGGCATCCTCCAGGTATTCCATTCGACGAGAGAGATATCCACGCCGCGGGGTTCGAGTTGAGAGATGGTGGCTAGTCCAAGCTGCGGAGAGTTTTTCTCTTTGCGCAATTGGGAAGCAAGAGCGAGCCCAATGATATACGCACGCTCCTGCAAAATTGGGCCGGAGTATTTCTCAATTTTTTCAGTGGACCAATCTGATGTTCGAGATATTGAGTCGATCGTTTCGCCACCACGAAGGCGCGCTTGCACTTCTTTTACCGTAAGAGTGGATTGTTCCTCGCTTGTTGAAACCGCGACGAGTCTTGGTTGATTTACAAGCGTACGCAACTGATCATTTATCGGAAGGAGGTAACTCGTGCCATCTTCAGCTTCAAGATCAAGGTTGCTTCCATCATTTGATCGTCCGATTAACCGTAAGTCGCTCACGGGCAAAGCGTGCCACAAGTGTGGGGAGAGAGTTGGGATATCGGTGATGGGTTCATTTAGTGATCAGAAATCCTGCGCCAAATTCGAAGGTAGGGAAGCGTTGCGACATTGGCAAGCGCTAAGCAGGAGATTGGCACTATAAAGGCCTTGCCGGCACCTTGTGAGTCAATGATATGACCGGTAAAAGTTCCCGGTAGGGCGCCGCCGAAGGAGAGACCGGCAATCACCCACGAGAGAGTTTCGGTCACCTTTTCAGGAGGCACCGATTTTTCTGCGACGTTGTAACCGGCAACGATAAGCGGGGCCACACCAATTCCAGAGAGGAAGAGGGCGATTGACAACATAACCATCGAATGAATGAAGAAAAATGGCAGTGACAAGACCAAGATAACCACGAGGTTGATCCGAAAACGTGAGGCATCTTTGAGGCGCCATTTGATCGAGCCATTGAAAATCGCGGCCACGCCACTACCTGCAGCCCAAATCGCAAGTACCAATCCGGTATAGGGGGCATCGTGATGTTGTTGCGAGTAGCCCACGACTACAAGATTTACCGAACTAAAAAAGGCACCGATGAAAATAAAGGGGAAAAAAACCGCCTGAAGTGTCGGCATCGCTAGTACAAAGCCGTGGTCACCGCTCGCATCTTTGCGAAAAGGAGGCGGTTCGGTGGAGCGTTGGGAAATAAAGAGCGTTGTTCCAACCGCCATAAAAGAGAATCCCATGATCATTCCGGCGGCCGGTGAGATAAAAGTTGCAGCTGAACTAGCGACAATTGGTCCAATGATGAAGATGATCTCGTCCATGAGCGCTTCATAAGAGTAAGCAGTATTGATCTGTACCCGATCATCTGCGAGGACCCACAGCCAACGGCGCCGTATAAGGCCCCCCACATTTGGCAGAAAGACCTCGGCTAAGAAAATCGCGGACATCCAGATGTATGTCGGGGCATGCTTGCTAATCGCGACGAGGAAGATCAGGTCAAAAGTGATGTAGAACGGGATTGCGAATCGGAGAACTTTTCGTTGGCCCAAACGATCGGCGTAACGCGACCAGGTAGGGCTAAAGACCGTTGAAATTAAGGCAGCACCCGTGGAAACAGTTCCCGCCAGGGTATAGGAATGTTTGACGTGGACTATAACGAAGGTGATCGAAAGCAAAGTCATCGAAATTGGGAGTCTGGCTATGGAACCCGCAATCGAGAAGCGAAGCGCGCCAGGTACCGCGAAGAGTTTGCGATACGGTGAAAACATACCTAGATTCTAGCCATGAGGCAGCAGGCACATTCCGAGTTGATTTCAGAACTCCTAGCACTCGCACAAGAGGTTGCAATGCGGGCAGGTGAGTTGCTCATGGTGCGACCTGAGTCATTTGATATCAACGAAAAGAGTTCAGCGCGTGATTTTGCGACACAGATGGATCACGCTAGTGAGAAGTTGATCGTTGGCGCGTTACTTGCGGCTAGGCCAGATGACGGAATTGTTGGAGAGGAAGGTGCGACGCGCACCTCGAAATCGGGTATCACGTGGGTGATTGATCCAATTGATGGGACAGTCAATTATTTCTATAACTTGCCAGGTTGGGACATCAGTATTGCTGCGAAGGATGAGGAGGACGTGCTCATTGGAGTTGTGTATGCCCCGACCTTAAATTCACTCTGGCACGCAACTCGAGCTGGTGGCGCATTCCTAAATGGAAAGAAAATTCACTGTGGTGAAACGGATAACTTGGAGGAATCGCTTATCGCCACTGGTTTTTCATACGACTTAGCAGAAAGAATCAAGCAAGGCTCAAAGATCGCTTCCATGATTCCAAAAGTTCGTGATATCCGACGAAATGGCGCAGCCGCGGTCGATCTCTGCCACGTTGCGAGCGGCGCGGTCGACGGTTACTTTGAAACTGGGCTAAAAGAGTGGGATCTGGCTGCTGGTGGGCTAATTGCGCGCGAGGCAGGCGCCTTGGTTTCCGGTCGAAGAGGTCAGCCAGTCGGGGAGGAGATGGTTATTGCCGCCGGACCGGCCCTCCACGCGCTCTTGACGCTCGAAATTGGCTAGCCTTGCCCGCTTATGGCAAGATACGACCTTCAGCGACTTTCTCTATATTGGTGCTCCCTCCTAGGAGGGTCCCATAAGCAAAGGATTACCCATGAACGTTTTGGATGCGGTTGATGCCGCCTCGCTCAAAAAGGGCATTATCAACTTCCGCTCTGGCGATGAGATCAAGGTCCACGTTCGTGTTATTGAGGGTTCCAAAAGCCGTATCCAGGTTTTCCAAGGAGTAGTTATTCGTCGTCAGGGCGCTGGAGTCCGCGAGACTTTTACAATTCGTAAACTCTCCTATGGAGTCGGCGTAGAGCGAACTTTCCCGGTTCATACTCCGGTTATCGAAAAATTCGAAATGGTTCGTCGTGGAGATGTCCGTCGTGCCAAGTTGTACTACCTTCGTGATCTCCGCGGTAAGGCTGCCAAGATTAAAGAGCGCCGTGGCGCTAATAACGAGTTCATTGTTGAAGATGTAATCGTTGAGGAAGTCACCCCTGAAGAGGTTATTGTTGACGNNTGCGCCTTCCTAAGAAGGGTTCGCTGCTTCGAGAGGTTCCGATAATCGTTGTATCGGCGCTGGTCGTTGCTGTCATTATCAAGACTTTCCTTGTCCACTTCTTTTTTGTTCCTTCTGGCTCAATGGAAAACACTTTAAGAATTGGCGATCGCATCGCCGTTAATAAGTTCTCCGCCATGTTTAGCGATATTCGTCGTGGGGAAGTCGTGGTTTTCAAAGATCCATCCAATTGGCTCGGCTCAGCCCCAGCTCCATCTGGCAACGTCATTATTCGTGACCTGAAGCGGGCACTAGTTGACGTCGGTGTTGTTCCAGATCCTGCGACGCAATACCTTGTGAAACGTGTGGTTGGTGTAGGCGGGGATCATGTCATCTGTTGCGATGTAAAAGGCCATCTTCAAGTAAATGGAACTTCGATCAGTGAGAGTTACTTATTCCCGGGAAACACACCAAGTGATTCGAAATTTGATGTGACAGTTCCTAAAGGATTTATTTGGGTTATGGGGGATCATCGAGCGGCAAGTGCAGATTCCCGCTTCCATACCGACGACGTGCATAAGGGCTTTGTGCCCCTTCATGAGGTCGTAGGACGGGCGGAATTCGTCGTGTGGCCGCTTAGCCACCTTAAGTTTCTCTCTGTAGGTCATGATCTCTCGAAAGTTCCGGTTAAAAAGAGCCCCTAGTGTCCGTCATTGAAGCCTCGTTGCGCGCAAGTGGAATTTCGCGAATTGCGGGAGTTGATGAAGCCGGTCGTGGCCCGTGCGCAGGACCTTTAATTATCGCGGCGGTGATTCTCAAAGATTTAAATTCTCCAAACTTGTCGAGAGTACGGGACTCGAAAGCCTTACGCGAAAAAGTCCGCGAAGAGTTATATGGCGTCATTATTAACGAATCTTTGAGTTACTCAATTGTGGAAATTTCACCCCTTGAAATTGACGCCTTAGGACTTCATAAATCCAATCTAGAGGGAATGCGCCGTGCAATTAACTCCTTAGAAATCGCTCCAGAATATGTTCTTACCGATGGTTATCCGATTGAAGGTTTATCAATCCCGGCTCTCGCAGTGTGGAAAGGTGATCAGGTTGCGCTAACAATCAGTGCAGCATCAATCTTGGCCAAGGTTTATCGGGATCGGATTATGATTGAAATGGATTCCAAATACCCCGGGTACCATTTCGCCAAACATAAGGGATATATAACTTCGGCACATACAGGCGCACTTAAGAAACTAGGCGCTTGCGATATTCATCGACGGAGTTTTTCTAATATTGTCAGTCTCAATTAATTAACAGGAAATAGTTTTCAACAGTTTCCTTTTGGATTAATGAGAAATTTTAAGATGTCATTACTTTTAGTATATGAAAAGCCGCCTCGCCCAGATCGGAGCTGATGGCGAAACGCTCGTCGCAACTTTTTTAGAGAAGCAAGGCGCCGTGATACTCGCGCGGAATTGGCGTATTAAAGAAGGTGAAATAGATATCGTCGCTCGATTAGGGCAGTTGATTTTATTCGTGGAAGTAAAGAGTCGAACAAGTACCAAATTTGGTCACCCGCTGGAGGCAATTAGTTCTGACAAAGCGCTTCGATTACAGCGATTAGCTTTGGCATGGGTAGCGGTAAATGGTCACTGGGGAGCCGACTATCGAATTGATTGCGCAGCGGTTTTGTACAAATCGGGTTTAAAGCCAGAAATCGATTATCGCGTCGGTGTGCTCTAATGCCCCTGGCGCGGGTAAAGAGTATTGCTCTGCTGGGTCTGCGTGGAGATATAGTCGATATCGAAGTCGATATCTCCGATGGGCTCCCTGGATATTCTCTCTTGGGATTGCCGGACGCGGCGCTCCTGGAATCACGCGAGAGAGTTCGATCAGCGTTGCAAAATTCTGGGGCAACTTGGCCAAATAAACGAGTCACCGTTTCGCTTTCACCCGCTTGGTTGCATAAAAGTGGCTCTGGTTTTGATTTGCCGATTGCAACGGCGCTCATGCTCGCGCAGGGGCTGACCCCCCAAATGGATTTGAACAAGGCAATTGTGTTAGGAGAGTTAGCGCTGGATGGATCAGTCCGGTCAATTCGTGGTGTTTTACCAGCGCTCTTGAGTGCGGCAGAGCGAGGGTTTACGACGGCAGTCATTCCAATGGGAAATGTAGTTGAGGCGGAAGGAGTTCAAGGGATTAAAGCAGTTGGGATATCCCATCTCCGCGAGTTGATCTCTTTTATCGAAGGGGGAGCAATTCCCGAAAAAATTAACCAGATTTCTGAGCCGAATCCATTTCAGCCGATGGTGGATCTGAGCGAAGTTGTGGGTCAAGAGAGAGCCAGGTACGCCCTGGAAATCGCCGCAATCGGAGGGCATCACCTGCTACTTATTGGACCCCCAGGAACTGGAAAAACTATGTTGGCTGAGCGAATTCCAACCGTTATGCCTCCGCTGAGTCAAACTCAGGCAGTTGAGGTTTCCGCTATTCATTCGGTAGCAGGTGCTCTTATGTCTCGAAGCACGGACTCAAGAACTCCGCCATTTGTTTCTCCGCATCACACTACAACTGCCACGGCAATGGTTGGAGGAGGATCTCACTTCATCAAGCCCGGTGCTTGTTCCATGGCGCATTGCGGAGTCCTATTTATCGATGAAGCTCCGGAATGTAGTTCTGGTGTTCTTGATTCACTGCGTCAACCTCTCGAATCTGGAAGTGTTGCAATATCTCGTGCGATGGGAACCGTTACTTTTCCAGCGGATTTTTTATTGGTACTTGCCGCAAATCCTTGCCCTTGTGGCCGCTTCAATGGGAAAGGGCGTACGTGTACGTGTTCGTCGCTTCAAATTCGACGTTATTTGCAAAGGCTTTCTGGGCCATTGATGGACCGGATTGATATTCGATCCTTCGTCGAAGTACCTTCCCGAACAGAATTAGCATCATCGTTGGTGGGTGAGTCGAGCCTTGTAGTTCGAGAGCGAGTGATCGCAGCTCGCGAGATCGCTGCAAAAAGATTTAGTGGTGATGATTGGTTCCTCAATTCAAGGATTCCAGCTAGAGAATTGCGAGAACGGTTTCGAGCTAGAAAAGAGGGAATGGCTTTTCTTCATACAGAACTTGACCATCAGAGACTAAGTGCACGTGGATATCACAAAGTTTTACGATTGGCTTGGACCATCGCCGATCGAAACGGAGTTACCTCACCTGGGCTTCCCGAAGTTGAAAGTGCCTACCATTTAAGGCAAGGCGTGGAACCAAGGTGATGAGCCAAGATGATATTTCACATTTAGTTTTGCTCGCGCTCTTCGAAGGAGGCAACGAGTACTGGAGTTCAGAGTATCTTGCATATGGAGCGTCAACATTGCTTGATCGGATAACAGCGGGTGAATATGTCAATCAGCGGAAAAATGGATTGAAGTTAATTGCAACACTTAAGTTGCTTGATCGAGATTACTTGCAAGATCAAGTCGAATCTGCTGGCGCATTTGTAATAACTCGAAAAGATGCTGACTGGCCTCAACGGTTAGATGATCTGAAGGCACCTCCGGTAGCGCTCATCGGACGTGGTCTGCGCTCAACACTTTGCGCGCTCAACAACTCCCTGTCTATTGTGGGTACGCGCAATCCAACTTCGTATGGAGTCCGAGTCGCAGGCGATTTCGCTGCCGGTGCGGTTGATAGGAGTTGGTCGATAGTGAGTGGGGGAGCATTTGGCATTGATAGCGCGGCTCACCGCGGCGCAATCCTTGCGGAGGGCCAGACAATTGCGATCCTCGGGTGTGGAGTAAATTCGGTATTTCCTAGCGGTAATGACCGCCTCTTCCGTGAAATAGTAGAGACCGGGGTATTACTCTCGGAAGTGCTCCCAAATGTTCACGCGATTCCTGCGCGCTTCCTCATCAGAAATCGATTGATAGCGGCGATTTCCCGCGCCACTGTGGTTGTTGAAGCAGCTTTTAGGAGTGGGTCGCTCCGAACCGCCCGAGATGCAGCAGAAATTTTTAGACCTGTTATGGCGGTTCCTGGTCCGATAACTTCACCGACGAGTGATGGTTGTCACCGTCTTATTGGGGAGCGTACGGCAGAGATTGTTACTTCAATCGCAGATTTTATGGAATTAGTGGGCCCACTTTCAGAATAAATTCGTCGAAATTCATCGAATTTCGTCGAAAACAGCGACGGATCGAAATTTATGTTATAAAAATGTTATGGGCTAATCATCAGTCGTCTGTTGACTTATCAATTTTGCCGTGTAAGTTCTTATCGAAGCGCTTCGATGAATTTCGATGAGGGAGAAATGGCACCTATNNCGATCAAAAGTTTTTGCACTTATGTTACCTGCGATACAAGCAGGTCTTTCACATAGCCAAGTCGTTTTTTTTAGAGAGCTTTCAAAAGTTGCACGTGAAGCAAACTATCGAGTCCTTTTGGTACATAATGAAAATCAATGTAATGAAATTGAAGAACTTTGGAAATCTAAGGCCGTCGATGGATTTGTGATCATGGAAGTTGCGATCAGCGATCCGCGGATTGAGCTTCTAAAGGGTATGAAAGTGCCCTTTGTAAGTATTGGACGTACGGACGATATCGCGGATTTGCGTTCGGTGGATATAGATTTTGCACTGGCTGCCGCCAATGGGCTGCAGTATTTGGATGAGTTAAATCATAAACATGTCGTTTATTTTGGCATGGAAGATGAACATTTTTCAACGGGTTATGGGCCTTCAGTTCGCTCGAAAGAGGGTTTCGATTCAAAAGCAAAACATTTGAAAATGAAATCTCGTTACCTGCCCATTCCGACTGACCCTATCAAGGCTATGCGGCGGGCGAAGTCATTTTTTGACAAGTACCCAACTATTGACGGTGTAATCGTACTCAATGAAAGTTCTCTATCTGGAGTCATGGCTGCAATTGAAGATAGCGGAAAAAAAATTCCGCGAGATATTTCCGTCCTTGCCCTTTCCGATTTCTCTTTTTTTGAAGGGCAATATAAAAATATTAGTTCTCTAAATATGCCGATTCGCGAAATGACTATCGCTGCGTTTCAATCCCTTACCGATGAATTATCTGACGCAAACTCACTCAATGTCGAGACGATTACTCTCGGTTCGGCAATTTATGAGAGGGGGTCATGCCTTAAGAGGTAATCGGTAATACAAATCCAGAATCAACCACCCCCCACCAAAAAAAAGAGATTGGATAAAAAAGAATGGAAAATCGAAAGAAGGCGAGGTTCTCCTCAGCTCTGACCGCCGGTTTATTTGCCATGGGTGTTCTCGTAGTACCTTTGGCTCACGCGGATCAAGTTACCCTGCAAGTTGAACACTATTACACCGCCGGCCCTCAGGTACAAGCATTTGCTNNTCGGTGACTGTGCAGCAACTTATGGAGCTAAGATAAACATAACCGTGGTTCCAGGAGATGCTCTGGACGCGAAAGTACTTCAACAAAGTTCATCGAAAACACTCCCTGACCTATTAATGTTGGACAATCCTGACGTGGCTTCTTTTGCTTCAACCGGTGCACTATTGCCGTTATCTCAGTTCGGCATAACAGCTACTGGTTTTTATCCAGGAATTGTCGCTGCTTCGACGTACAAGGGAAAGTTATACAGTCTTCAACCAATCACAAATACGATCTCGCTTTTTTACAACACTGACCTTTTAAAGGCTGCCGGACTTACACCTCCGACGACCTGGTCAAGTTTAAAGCGGGATGCAAAGAGACTGACCCATGGTAACAATTACGGCCTGGCATTTTCTGCCAAGGCAGATTTTGAAGGAACCTGGCAATTCCTACCATTCATGTGGACAGCTGGAGCATCCGAGGACAACATCAATTCACCTCAAATGGCTTCGGCCATTCAATTGTGGGTAGATCTATTTAATGCAAAATCGGTCTCTCACTCTGCTCTAACTTGGTCACAGTCTGACGTCAATGATCAGTTCATTGCTGGAAAAGCTGCAATGATGATTAACGGTCCTTGGCAGTATCCGGCTCTTAAGGCTGTTCCTTCACTTCATTGGGCTGTTGCTCCAATTCCAACGCCAGCAGCTGGCGGAGTATCAGTTTCTCCATTGGGTGGCGAAGGCTGGACGTTGCCAGATACAGGCAATGCCGCCAATGAAGCAATTGCAGCGAAGGTACTTGTTTGTTTGAACTCGGATTCGAATCAAATGAAAATTGGACTTGCGGGCGGCGTGATTCCTACCAAAATCAAACTCGCTAAAGCTTATGTAAAGCAAGCACCTGACATGGCTGCTTTTGTTAAGCAAGTTGCTACAGCTCGTGCTCGTACCGGAATTGTGGGAGAGAATTGGCCTGCCGCGGCAACCAAGATCTTCAAAGCATTCCAGTTAGCACTGGTTGGCGGCAAAACCGCTGCTCAAGCGGCATCAATTGCTGCAGCTGGGCAGTAATTCGGACAAGTAGTTTCTCCTAAATAATAAGGTTAAGGATCGGTCCAGAGGGGGCCGATCCTTAACGTATTACAAACATCTATTCATTGAAGGGCAGTAATGAAACACGTAAAATTCTTAAATAGGTATGCGTTCTTGGTGCCTGCCATGATTTTTATGTCATTCTTTTACGCTGTTCCCATTTTTAAAAGTATCCAATTAGGATTTCAAAATTACTCAATTTCCTCTTTTTATACCGGAAAAGCCCCATATGTGGGTCTCCAAAACTATCGGTATGTAATTCACTATGGAAATTTTGGCAAAGCCTTGGAAAACACTATTTTATTTACTGTGGTATCAATTCTCTTTCAATTCACAATTGGACTCTCTCTCGCGATACTTTTTCGAAGAGAATTTCCTATGAGTAAAATTTTGCAAGGATTATTGCTGGCGCCTTGGCTAATTTCGTTGATTGCAGCAAGCGCTGTGTGGAAATGGATTCTCGATCAAGACAGTGGAATTCTAAATGAATTTCTAAATTTCACCCACTTAGATAGAAGTTATCCAGGTTGGCTGGTTGATCCGAAATTCGCGTTGATTTCGATTATTCTCATAAATATCTGGATAGGGATTCCATTCAACGCCGTAATCCTTCTTAGTGGAATTAGGGAAATACCCGAAGATATTTTCGAGGCTGCAGAAATCGATGGAGCGAGTGGTTTCCGTTCATTCCGACATATTATCTGGCCGCTGTTGCGTCCCGTAACGGCAATCGTGTTACTGCTCGGCGTGATCTACACTCTTAAAGTTTTAGATATCATAATAGCTACAACAAATGGTGGACCTGCGGACGCTACGCAAACAATAGCCACTAAGGCCTATTTTTATTCGTTTGTAGATTTTGCTTTTGGCCGCGGCGCTGCGATGAACAACATTCTTATTATCATTTCATTGCTCTTCGCCTTCCTCTACTGGAGACTGAGTAGAAGGCATTCGAATGACTAAAGTGAATTATTCCGCTAGAACCTTCATTCGGCGAAGACGTAAATACTTCAAAACTATTCTGGGTTTGATGTTTATGGCGATCTTTCTTTTCCCACTTTATTGGATGCTTAATGTATCTCTGCAACCCCGTGGAGTAGCGATCAACTCTCCAATATTTCCCATACACCCAGATTTTAGTGGTTACAAAATTGCCTTTCTTGGCCAAGGAATTCATTTACGAAATAGTCTAATCAATTCTTCGTTTGCGGTACTAGTCATCCTGCTTATTTCTACGCCTGCAGCTTTTGCCATTTCAAAACTGAAAATTCGTGGAGCTAATGTTTATCTTCTGTTGATTTTGGTTAGTCAGATGATTCCTGGAATTGTCATAGCAAATTCTTTATATAGCCTTTATGTGAAGATTCATTTGCTCAATACTTTTCCCGGCATTATCTTAGCGGTGTCTACGGTAGGCGTTCCGTTCAGCATACTTTTAATGACCGGCTTTATGCGCAATATTTCCAGGGATATCATGGAGGCAGCCGAGATGGATGGAGCGACTCCATTTAGAATGTATCGTTCGATAATAGTTCCGATGAGCCGCAACGTGATAATTACTTCGGCTGTATTCACTTTTCTATTTGCCTGGGGAGATTTTGTATATTCCGTTACCTTGATTTCGAAGCAATCTATGACACCTGTAACAGTGAGTCTATACACGTATATTGGAACCGATAATCGTAGTTGGGGTCCTATATTGGCCACTGCGGTCTTGTCGTCCTTACCTGCCATAGTATTATTGATTTCGTCCCAAAAATATATTAGGGCAGGTGTCACTGCCGGATCAGTTAAATAGAAATCGAAGAACTAGACGGGGAGCAAATGTGAGTACAGAGAAGAAGCCGATTCGAGTCACCGTCTGGGGAGAGAACCGACACGAACTAGTTGAAGAACGAGTGCGGAAGAATTATCCACTAGGTATGCATACGGCAATTTCCGAGGGAATTAAGGAGAATTTAGGGGATGAGTGTGTAATTCGCATTTCGCTTCTGGACGATCCCGAGCATGGACTAACAGAGGAAGTATTGTCCAATACCGATGTCTTAACATGGTGGGGCCACGCGGCTCATTCCGAAGTAAGTGATGAGATTGTTGAGCGCGTTTATAATCATGTTAGTCAAGGCATGGGACTGATAGTTTGACATTCAGGACACTGGTCGAAAATCTTTATGAAATTGATGGGTACCTCGTGCACTCTCCGATGGAGAAGTGAACATGATCGTGAACTTATTTGGACAGTGAATCCATCGCATCCAATAGCGGATGGGATCCCAAATCCCTTGATCATTGACGAGGACGAAATGTATGGCGAGTTTTTTGATGTTCCCGTTCCAGATGAACTGATTTTTATTAGTACTTTTACCGGCGGCGAAGTATTTCGTTCCGGAATGACCTACCGTAGAGGATACGGAAAAATATTCTATTTCCGTCCTGGTGATCAGGATTACCCAACTTATTATCATAAAGATGTTCGCAAGGTAATTTCTAATGGCGTAAAATGGGCCAGATCTGACTTTGAGGATCGCAAAATTCCCATTCTCTTGCGCTACGACACCGATGATTTTTTCAATGGACAACTTTATTCGGGGCCAATGGACAACCAGCATGATTGATTTCTCGCAGATTTCTGCGACCGAGCCGCTTCGGCTCGTCTTAGTAGGGGCAGGCTCCATGGGCCAAGCATGGATCACTGCCATTAACCAGAATCCAGATGTGAAGCTCGTTGGAATCGTTGATGTTGTAAAAGAGATGGCGGATAAAGCGAAATCTACAAATCGCCTTTTGGATGTGTTGACGGGAAATGACTTTCTCGAAGTCGCGAGAGATGCCAATGCTGACGCAATAATAAATGTAACGACACCCAGCGCGCACTTAGATATTACTGTCCGGGCACTGCTTAATGGATATCAAGTTTTAACTGAAAAACCAGTAACAGAGGAGTTGAAGCAGGCGCACATTGTGGTAGCAGCTGCAGAGCAGTCAGGAAATCTCGTTATGGTAAGTCAATCTCGCCGTTGGAATTCGCAGGTTTTTGAATTTCGCCAAATGATTGACTCCTTGGGAGTAAAAGGAATTCTTAATTGTCTTTTTTTCAAGGCTCCCAATTTTGGTGGTTTCCGAGAATTGATGGAGTCTCCGCTGGTGATCGACATGGCCATTCATATGTTTGACAATGCCCGATTTTTACTCAATTCAAATGCGAAAACTGTTTATTGCCATGAATTCAATCCAGGCTGGAGTTGGTACAAGGGAAATTCTGGAGCTTCGACCATTTGCGAAATGGATAACGGAGCAATTTTTACATTTACCGGCAATTGGTCAAGTTCTGGTGCCGAAACTTCTTGGGACTCGGATTGGCGATATAGCGGTGAATTAGGCTCGGCAATTTGGGATGGTGATAATCGGCCACATCGGGATGGATCGGGCTTATTTGAATACCACAAGCCCTTTGAACAGAAAGGCATCTCAGAGGCTCTTACCCAGTTCGTCGCCGCGTTAAAAGCGAGCACAATGCCTATGGGTGAAGTGCGTGAAAATATTGAAAGTTTGGCCATTGTGCAGGCGGCTCTCGAGTCCTCGCAAACCAAACAAGTTATTGTCGTTGATGATCTCTTGGAGCGTGCTTTAGAGGAGGCTATTAGAGAAAATGAATATCCGGAGTTAAGGGATTTTCTCAATGCATAGCGATTTAAAGGATTGAATGTATGAGGGAGAATCTCAACATTGCAATGGTGGGATGTGGCTTTATGGCCAAGGCCCATTCTCACGCGTTTCGTTCACTAGGTGCGTTTTATCCCGATCTTCCAAGCGTTAACATGGCGACGATATGTGGCAGAAATCCAGAAGCGCTCGAAAATGCGCGCAAAACTTTTGGCTGGATGACCGCTGAAACAGATTGGCGAAAATTACTGGATCGTGATGACATCGATGTCATAGATATTGTCACTCCAGGAAATTCTCATGCGGAGATAGCAATTGCGGCACTTAAGGCAGGTAAGCATGTCATCTGCGAGAAACCGCTAGCTAATTCGATTGCCGAAGCTGAGTCAATGGTTGAGGCCGCGGCTGCGGCTGAGGCACTAGGAATTTTCTCGATGGTGGCCTTCAATTACCGTTGTATTCCAGCGGTAGCACTTGCGCAAAAGTTGATACAAGCCGGTAAAGTCGGCCAAATTTTTCATGTGAGGGCAAATTATCTGGAAGATTGGATAGTTGATCCTGAATTTCCATTGGTATGGCGATTGGACAAATCTAAGGCGGGCACGGGGGCGCTGGGGGACATTGGCTCGCACATCATTGACTTAGCCTATTTTTTAACTAGTGCGAAGATTATAAATGTGAGCGCACGGATGAAAACAATTATATCCGAACGACCACTTCCAGG
>PLXJ01000019.1 GCA_003151395.1 Actinomycetota bacterium
GGTCCATTCGTGGACGGTCACCTTCTCAAGAAGATTGATGATCAAAATTCGAAGAACACCAAGGTTGTTATTAAGACCTGGTCACGTCGTTCGATGATCATTCCTTCAATGATCGGTCACACCATCGCAGTACATGACGGTCGCAAGCACGTTCCAGTTTTCATCACAGAATCAATGATCGGTCACAAGCTCGGAGAGTTCTCTCCAACTCGTACCTTCAAAGGGCACGTCAAGGATGATCGGAGAGCTTCACGTGGCTAACACACCTAAAGCAACCAATCCGACTGACGCACTCGTCGCGCAAGCTGTTTTGCGCAATACTCGCGTCACTCCTCAGAAGGCTCGTCGCGTGATCAACTTGATCCGCGGAGAGCGTGCTGATATCGCACTCACAACTTTGAAGTTCGCTCCACAAGAAGTTGGTGAAGATCTCTACACCCTCTTGAACTCGGCGATCAACAATGCAAAGCAGAAGAGCCCCGCGCTTCGTGATGCATCTGAGCTTTACATTGTCGAAGCACTTGTCGATGAGGCACCTACCCTCAAGCGTTTTCGTCCTCGTGCACAAGGTCGTGGATTTCAAATTTTGAAGCGTGCCAGCACGCTAACTTTGGTTGTTTCAACCGATCGTACTTATCGCCCACACGGTCTCAAGAAGGTCGTCAACGCGAAGGCAAATCCAAATAAGACTGTGATTGCTAAGCCAGCAACACCTGCAGTAAAGAGCAAGGCCAAAAAGGTCGCTCCTCCTGTTGAAGTCGCAGTTGCTACAGAAGGGCAGGCCGAGTAAATGGGTCAAAAAGTAAATCCATACGGCTTCCGTCTGGGCATCACAACTGAGTTCAAGTCTCGTTGGTATGCAGACAAGCTCTATAAAGACTATGTGAAGGAAGATATCGAGATCCGACGCATGATGAGCAAGGGTATGGAGCGCGCAGGTGTTTCACGTATTGAGATCGAGCGCACGCGCGAGCGTGTTCGTATTGATCTTTATACTGCACGCCCTGGCATCGTCATCGGTCGTCGTGGTACCGAAGCTGATCGAATCCGTCAAGATCTTGAAAAGCTCACCGGTAAGCAAGTTCAACTCAATATCCTTGAGGTAAAGAACCCTGAAATTGATGCTCAACTCGTGGCGCAGGGGATCGCAGAGCAACTCTCTGCCCGTGTCTCTTTCCGCCGAGCTATGCGTAAGTCAATGCAGTCAGCAATGAAGGCTGGTGCGCAGGGTATTCGTGTTCAATGTGGTGGCCGTCTTGGTGGCGCAGAAATTGCTCGCTCGGAGTTCTACCGTGAAGGTCGCGTTCCGCTACATACACTTCGTGCCGATATTGATTATGGTTTCTACGAAGCTGCAACAACTTTCGGTCGTCTTGGCGTAAAAGTCTGGATCTACAAGGGTGAAGTTATCGAATCTCGCGCAGAGCGCGCCGCATCGGCACTCGCCGCTGCACGTGCACCAAAGCCAAGCCGTCCAGCAAATCGTCAACAGCGCGCACCGCGTGGCGAGGTAACTTCTTCGACACCGGCGTCTCGTGCAGCCGTTGAAGCCGCACCGGTTGTAGCAGCGACAACAGCACCAGTTGTTACTGAGGCACCAGTTGTTGGCGAAAAACTGGAAGGAGCAGCTGAATAATGTTAATTCCACGTCGCGTTAAGCACCGTAAGCAGCACCATCCAAGTCGAACTGGTATGTCTAAGGGTGGAACCGTCGTTTCATTTGGTGATTTCGGTATCCAAGCTCTTGAGCCTGCATATGTAACAAACCGCCAAATTGAGGCAGCTCGTATTGCTATGACTCGTCACATCAAGCGCGGTGGAAAGGTTTGGATCAATATTTATCCAGATCGTCCACTAACCAAGAAGCCTGCTGAAACTCGCATGGGTTCTGGAAAAGGTTCGCCGGAGTGGTGGATTGCAAACGTTAAGCCAGGACGTGTCATGTTTGAAATTTCTGGTGTTACAGAAGATATCGCAACAGAGGCAATGACTCGTGCGATTCACAAGTTGCCAATGAAGTGCCGCGTAGTACGTCGGGAGGAGTTCTAATGTCTAATCTCGTGACAGCAGAGCAGCTTCGTGCTCTCTCCACTGACGAGCTAGCGATCAAGCTTCGCGAGTCAAAGGAAGAACTATTCAACCTGCGATTCCAAGCAGCTACTGGTCAACTTGAAAACCACGGTCGTCTGACTGCGGTCCGTAAAGAGATTGCACGTATTTACACAATCTTGCGTGAGCGTGAGCTCGGAATTGGAGGCGCTGCGTGAGCGAGCTAAATAACGAGCGCGGTTTCCGCAAGACTCGTGAAGGAATTGTTACTAGTGACAAGATGGATAAAACCGTCGTCGTTGCTATCCAAAGTCAGACTAAGCATGGTGTTTACTCAAAGGTTATGACCCGCTCTCACAAGTTGAAGGCGCATGACGAGAACAACACTGCTGGTATCGGCGATCGCGTACTACTCATGGAAACTCGTCCACTATCGGCAACTAAGCGTTGGCGTGTAGTCGAGATCCTCGAGAAAGCTAAGTAAGGGGTACCTAAAAATGATTCAACAAGAATCCAGACTTCGTGTCGCGGATAACACTGGTGCAAAGGAACTTCTCTGCATCCGTGTACTCGGTGGCTCCTCACGTCGCTATGCAGGTATCGGTGACATCATCGTTTGTACCGTTAAGGATGCGATTCCTGGTGGTCAAGTAAAGAAGGGTGAGGTCGTAAAGGCCGTCATCGTTCGTACCGTGAAAGAGAATCGTCGCCCCGATGGTTCATATATTAAGTTTGATGAGAATGCAGCTGTGATCTTGAAGGCAGATGGCGAGCCTCGCGGCACCCGTATCTTCGGACCAGTTGCACGTGAACTTCGTGACAAGCGTTTCATGAAGATTATTTCGCTTGCGCCGGAGGTGCTATAAAAATGGCAAATATTAAGCGTGGCGACACGGTTCAAGTGATCGCTGGAAAAGATAAAGGCGTTAAGGGCACGGTCATCGCAATCAATAAGCGCGAATCACGCGTGATCGTTGAAGGTGCTAACCGCGTTAAGCGTCACACCGCTGAAACCACCTCGGAGCGCGGTGTAAAGGTCGGTGGAATTCTCACCATTGAAGCGGGAATTCACATTTCAAATGTGCAACTCGTCGGTGACGATGGCAAGGCCACTCGCATTGGTGCTCGGGTTGATGAGAACGGCAAGAACGTTCGGATCTCTCGTCGTACCGGAAAGGATGTCTAAGCATGACAACCGCAACAGCTCCTCGTCTTAAGGCCCGTTACAAGGCCGAGATCGCTCCAGCGCTCAAAACTCAGTTTTCATATAGCAATGTGATGGAGATTCCTGGCCTGACCAAGATCATCGTCAACATGGGTGTGGGTGAAGCTGCTCGTGACTCTAAGTTAATTGAAGGTGCAATCCGCGATTTAACAATCATCACGGGTCAGAAGCCTCAGGTAACAAAGTCTCGTAAGTCGATCGCTCAGTTTAAGTTGCGTGAAGGTATGCCAATTGGCGCGCATGTCACGCTTCGCAATGATCGCATGTGGGAATTCGCTGATCGTCTTCTTTCGATCGCACTTCCTCGTATTCGTGACTTTCGCGGACTTTCACCTAAGCAATTTGATGGAAATGGAAATTACACCTTTGGCCTTACCGAGCAGGTTGTATTCCCGGAAATCGAACAGGACAAGATTGACCGCACCCGCGGTATGGATATTACTTTCGTAACAACAGCCAAGACAGATGACGAAGGCCGTGCTTTGCTAAAAGCTCTCGGTTTTCCATTCCGTGAGAACTAAGGGGTAGCAACTAATGGCAAAGACATCGCTCAAGGTTAAAGCTGCTCGCAAACCAAAGTTCAAGGTTCGTGGTTATACCCGCTGCCAGCGCTGTGGTCGCCCACATGCTGTCTACCAAAAGTTCGGCATCTGCCGTATCTGCTTCCGCGAAATGGCACACCGTGGCGAACTTCCTGGCATCACAAAAGCTTCTTGGTAACCACTAAATAAAAAAAGTCATTTTTAACCCACCCACTATCAACTACGAGATAGGTCCAACCCCTACAAAAAGAGGGAATTGGAAACCGGCTCGAGAAAGGCCAGAGGCCACAGTATGACAATGACAGACCCGATCGCAGACATGCTTGCTCGTTTGCGCAACGCGAACTCTGCCTACCATGATACGGTTTCAATGCCGTCCTCGTCGGTAAAAGTTCGCATTGCCGAAATTCTTAAGCAGGAGGGATACATTGCTAGCTTCAAGGTAGAAAATACCGTTGCTGGTTTTGGAAAGACCCTCACCATTGATTTGAAGTTCGGCTCAGATCGTCAGCGTTCAATCGCTGGTCTTCGTCGAGTTTCTAAGCCAGGACTTCGCGTTTATGCAAAGTCGACTGCGCTACCTAAGGTCTTGGGTGGACTTGGCGTAGCCATCATTTCAACGTCATCTGGTTTGCTCACTGATAAGCAAGCCAACAAGCAAGGGGTAGGCGGAGAAGTTCTCGCCTACGTATGGTGATCTGATGTCACGGATTGGTCGTTCTCCAATTGCAATTCCTGCGGGAGTTGAAATCAACATTGCAGGTCAAGAGATTTCTGTAAAGGGTCCTAAAGGCACACTTTCACATGTACTCGCTGGCCCAATTTCAATCGCCAAGGAGGAGTCCACACTCGTTGTAACTCGTCCTGATGATGGACGTGTTGCTCGTTCACTTCATGGCCTTTCACGTACCTTGGTCGCAAATATGATTGAAGGCGTTACAAACGGTTATTCAAAGACCATCAACATCGTTGGTGTTGGTTACAAGGTTGCTGAAAAGGGTAAGGATCTAGAGTTTGCGCTCGGCTACAGCCACGCGGTTCCATTTAGCGCCCCAGAAGGCATCACCTTTAAGGTCGAATCTNNAAGGGTCTCCACCTCGACGGCGCAAAGATCCGTCGCAAGCAAGGAAAGACAGGTAAGAAGTAATGGCTATCGGTGTAAAAGTTGTTAAAGGCTCGGCACAAAATGCCCGCCGTCGTCGCCACTTCCGTGTCCGCAAGCGTGTAGTCGGTTCTGCCGAGCGCCCACGTCTTGTCGTATCACGTTCCTCTCGTCACCTTGTCGCACAGATCGTTGATGATTCGATCGGTCAGACCTTGGTCTCTGCTTCAACCATGGAGAGCACTCTTCGCGAATCCAAGGATGATAAGAGCGCGAAGGCTCGCCTCGTTGGCGCAGAAATCGCCAAGCGCGCAAAGGAAAAGGGTATTTCTACAGTGGTCTTTGATCGTGGTGGAAACAAGTACACCGGTCGCATTGCAGCTCTCGCTGACAGTGCCCGCGAGAATGGATTGGACTTCTAATGGCAACTCCTCCAGTAAACGCTAATGCAGCAGATCGCGGACCTCGCGGAGATGGTGCTAAGGGCGGTAATGATCGTCGCGAACGTCGCGGCCGTGATGGCGGACAAGAAAAAGAGAAATCTCCATACACCGAGCGTGTTGTCTTTATTAACCGTGTAGCAAAAGTTGTTAAAGGTGGACGCCGTTTCTCCTTCACAGCTCTTGTTGTGGTCGGTGACCAAAAAGGAACGGTCGGAGTCGGGTACGGCAAGGCCAAGGAAGTTCCACAAGCTATTGCCAAGGCAGTGGAAGATGCGAAGAAGCAATTCTTCAAAGTCGCACTCCTCGGTTCAACTATTCCTCATCCTGTTCAAGGTGAAGCAGCAGCTGGTGTCGTTCTTCTTCGCCCTGCATCACCTGGTACTGGAGTTATCGCTGGTGGTCCCGTTCGTGCGGTACTTGAATGTGCTGGCATTAACGATGTTCTTACCAAATCTCTTGGATCCAATAACCCAATCAACATGGTGCACGCCACTGCAGCAGCGCTCAAGATGTTAGAAGCACCTGCATCTATAGCAGCTCGTCGTGGTCTACCCCTTGAAGATGTCGCACCTGCAGCAATAGCACGTGCCATAGCAGCAACGGTTGGTGCATAAAAATGCCACGTTTAAAAGTCACACAACTTCGTTCCAAGGTTGGGGCTCGTCCAGAGCACCGCGAAACCTTGCGTTCACTTGGTTTAAAGCGAATCGGTGATGTTGTCGTAAAGGAAGATCGTCCGGAAATTCGTGGAATGGTCGTCGCTGTACGTCACATGGTCACCGTTGAGGAGGTCGAATAACAATGGTTCTCAAAGTTCATCACCTTCGTCCGGCTCCGGGCGCAAAGAAGGCGCGTACTCGTAAGGGTCGCGGTGAAGCTTCAAAGGGAAAGACTGCTGGTCGAGGTGGCAAGGGAACACGTGCCCGTAACGTGGTTCGTGCCGGCTTCGAAGGCGGGCAGCTTCCACTCGTCATGCGTCTTCCAAAACTCCGTGGATTCAAAAATCCAGAGCGCGTGGAATATCAGCCAATTAACGTTTCAACCATTAATGCTCTCTATCCAAAAGGTGGCCAAGTCACCGTTGAAGATTTAGTAGCAAAAGGTGCAGCTCGTGATGGCCATCCGGTGAAGGTTCTCGGAAATGGAGACATTTCCGTGAAGGTAACCGTCGTGGCGCATGCGTTTTCCTCTTCAGCATCTGAAAAGATCGCTGCTGCAGGCGGATCGATCACAAAGCTTTAATCCAACACTGTCCCATCATTGGTAAAAACTAAGTAGTTAAGCCCCATAAAAGTCCCCTCCTTGTGAGGGACTTTTATTAACAACAAGAGTAAATAAGGAGAAGTTAAATGCTTGCAGCGTTTGGTAAGGCCTTCAAGACGCCCGATCTTCGCGTAAAGATTTTCTTCACCCTTGCGATTATGGCGCTCTTCCGTTTCGGATCGATCGTCCCTACTCCAGGTGTTTCTTATAAGAACGTCCAGTCTTGTTTAAACCAGACTAGTTCTGGTGGACTTTTCGGATTGATTAACTTGTTCTCTGGCGGCGCACTTTTGCACCTCTCGGTTTTTGCACTGGGAATCATGCCTTACATCACCAGCTCGATCATTATTCAGCTCCTGACCGTTGTCATTCCTCGCTTTGAAACCCTCAAAGCAGAAGGACAATCTGGAACGGCAAAGCTCACTCAGTACACCCGTTACTTGACGGTTGGTCTTGCAATCTTGCAGTCAACTGGCTTAATCGCCGTTGCGCGTTCTACCGGCCGCCTGTTTAGCGGCTGTACTCTCGCAATCATCCCTGACGCGTCCTGGACGCGTATCGTGACAATGGTTCTTGTCATGACCGCCGGAACTTCAGTAATAATGTGGCTTGGTGAATTAATCACCGATCGCGGTATTGGTAATGGAATGTCGATTTTGATCTTTACCTCAATCGCCGCAGGATTCCCAACTCAACTTTGGTCCATCAAACAACAGAAGGGTTGGTTCGCCTTCCTCTTTGTTATGGCCGTGGGAGTCTTGGTAGTTGCAGCTGTTGTATTCGTCGAGCAAGCGCAACGTCGTATTCCGGTTCAGTATGCCAAGCGTCAAATTGGACGCCAGTCTTACGGCGGAACTTCCACTTACATCCCGATCAAGGTTAACCAGGCAGGCGTTATCCCGGTTATTTTTGCATCATCTCTTCTTTATATTCCGTCCCTTATAGTGAACTTCTCCGGATCGACCGCAAAATGGTCGATTTGGATCCAAACAAATCTTGTTAAGGGCGATCACCCCTTCTACATTATTTCTTATGCCGTTTTGATTATCTTCTTTACCTACTTCTATGTCGCAATCACCTTTAATCCTGATGAAGTTGCAGACAATATGAAGCAATATGGAGGATTTATCCCAGGAATTCGTGCTGGCAAGCCAACTTCAGAATATTTGCAGTATGTCCTTTCACGAATTACCGCACCCGGATCGCTTTATTTGGCCTTTGTCGCAATTATTCCGATTATCGCCCTGATTCTTTTCCAAGCCTCGCAGAACTTCCCATTTGGAGGAACTGCAATCTTGATCGTGGTTGGCGTTGGTCTAGATACTGCAAAGCAGATCGAGTCTCAGTTGCAGCAACGTTCATATGAGGGATTCTTGCGCTAATGCGCTTGATCCTGGTGGGTCCTCCAGGCGCCGGAAAAGGAACACAAGCAGTTCACCTTGCAGCGCATTTTGGAATTCCGCACATTTCAACGGGTGATATTTTCCGCGCCAATATCAAGGGTGGGACCGATCTAGGTAAGTTAGCCAAGTCCTATCTTGATTCGGGAAATTTGGTACCTGACTCGGTTACAAATGAAATGATCAAAGATCGCCTTAGTCATGGTGATACGGCGAGTGGCTTTTTACTTGACGGATATCCCCGCAATGTTGAGCAGGCTGAATTTTTAGCTGAAGTCTTGCTCAAGAATTTAACGCCGCTTGATGCCGTTCTTGAACTCTCCATTCCAAATGAGGAGATCATCAAGCGATTGTCGGGTCGAAGGGTGTGCCGTAATTGTGGCGCTACCTCGCATGTTATTTTCGACAAATCAAAGGTCGATGGCGTTTGCGACAACTGCGGTGGAGAGCTATACCAACGTGAAGACGACAAAGAGGAGGTCGTTGCAAACCGTCTCAATGTCTATAAGGATCAGACCGAACCAATAATTGATTTTTACGATAAGCATGGTTTACTCAGAGTAATTAGCGCGGTAGGAGACGTTTCGGAGATCTCTACAAACGCAATAGCGGCCCTAAAGTAGTCACTATGGTTATTCAAATAAAAACTCTGGAGCAGTTGCAGTTGATGCGTAAAGCTGGCCTCATTGTCGCAGAAGCCTTAAACCTGATGAAGGCAGCTATAGCACCAGGTATAACTCCGCTTGAGTTAGACGCAATTGCCGCCGATTACTTGAAAGAGCACAACGCGACTCCATCATTTTTGAATTACCACGGATTTCCTAACGTAATCTGTGCTTCTGTTAATCAAGAAGTGGTTCATGGTATTCCCAATGAACGTCCTTTAGTTTCTGGCGACATTATCTCTGTTGACTTTGGTGCCGTCGTTGATGGCTGGCACGGAGATTCGGCATTTTCCGTTGGTATCGGAGTAGTCGATCCGGCTGATCAAAAGTTGATGGACACGTGTGAAGAGTCCATGTGGCGTGGCATTGCTGCCGCGAAAGTTGGGGGACATCTCACCGATATTTCGCACGCCATTGAAAGTTACATCCAGAGCCAAGGCAAGTATGGAATTTTGCGTGAATATGGTGGCCATGGAATTGGCACAGAAATGCACCAAGACCCACATATCCTTAACTATGGTCCCCCCGGGCTCGGTCTAGAATTAAAGGCTGGTCTTGCACTGGCTATCGAGCCGATGATCACTCGAGGCACAGAAAAGATGAAGACGCTCTCAGATGACTGGACCGTGGTCACGAGCGATAAATCCAATGGTGCGCATTTTGAACATTCCTTTGCCCTGATGCCTGATGGAAAGCCCTTTGTCATGACTGCCCTTGATGGGGGAGCCGCAAACCTAGCTCGCCTCGGAGTCGCAATCTCCCCGCTTTTAGCATAAAAGCGCTGCCGATTTCCTCTTTTTGACCTCGCGCCTTAGGATTACCCTCTGCCCAGAAATGAGCGGATGTCCGTAATTAGACCCCTGAAGAGATGAGTAGGTACTGCTTGGCCAAGAAAGACGGAGCAATCGAGATTGAGGGCACCGTGGCTGAAGCACTGCCGAACGCAATGTTTAGAGTCGAACTTACAAATGGGCACAAAGTGCTTGCGCACATAAGCGGCAAGATGCGACAGAACTACATTCGTATTCTTCCTGAGGATCGTGTGATTGTAGAACTTAGTCCGTACGACCTCACAAGAGGTCGAATTATCTATCGTTACAAGTAATAGGAGTTAGTCGTGAAAGTTAAGCCAAGCGTGAAAAAGATCTGCGACAAGTGCAAGGTCATTCGTCGTAATGGTCGCGTCATGGTTATTTGCGACAACCTTCGTCACAAGCAACGTCAAGGCTAGAAAAACAAGTATCTAAAACCAAATAACGCGTGATGCGACTGAAGAGAAACACTTCAGACCCTCGGACTGGTAGGCCGAGGCTCAGTTACCCAACTGGGGTGCATTGCGAAGGACCTTCCAGATAAACGAAAAGGGTAATTGATATGGCACGTCTAGTTGGTGTTGATCTTCCTCGCGAAAAGCGAGTCGAGATTGCACTCACATACATCTTCGGGATTGGTTTAACCCGCGCGCACGCAACACTCGCTGCGACCGGTGTTAATCCAGATACCCGCGTCAAGGATCTTCAAGAGCCAGAATTGGCAAAGCTTCGTGAATTTATCGAAGCAAATTACAAAATTGAAGGTGACCTTCGCCGTGAAGTTGCGGGCGATATTCGTCGCAAGGTCGAAATTCAGAGTTATCAAGGTATTCGCCACCGCAAGGGACTTCCTGTTCGTGGTCAACGCACGCACACAAATGCGCGTACACGTAAGGGCCCTCGTAAGGCAATCGCTGGAAAGAAGAAGGAGACCAAGTAATGGCCGCCGCTAAGACAAAGACCGCCGCTAAAGGCGCTGCTGTAAAAGGCAAAGTCAAACTTCGCAAGAAGGAAAAGAAGAACATTGTGCTTGGACAGGCTCATATTAAGAGCACCTTCAACAACACGATTATTTCTATTACCGATCCTTCGGGCGCTGTTATCTCCTGGTCATCCGCTGGCCAAGTCGGTTTCAAAGGCTCCAAAAAATCTACTCCTTACGCAGCACAGATGGCAGCAGAGGCCGCCGCTCGTCGCGCGCAAGAACATGGTTTGAAGAAGGTTGATGTATTCGTCAAGGGACCAGGATCTGGTCGCGAGACAGCAATTCGTTCATTACAGGCCGCTGGACTTGAAGTTGGAGCCATCTCAGATGTCACTCCCGCTCCACATAACGGTTGCCGTCCACCAAAGCCACGTCGAGTTTAAGGAAGGAAGAGAATAAATGGCTCGTTATACCGGAGCAGATTGCAAGCGCTGCCGTCGCGAAAAAGTAAAGCTCTTTCTTAAGGGCTCTAAGTGCGATGGTCCAAAGTGTCCTATTGAGTCACGTCCTTATCCACCAGGACAACATGGTCGTGGCCGTTCCAAAGAATCTGAGTACTTACTCCAGATGCGTGAAAAGCAGAAGTGTGCACGTATGTATGGCGTTCTGGAAAAGCAGTTCCGCGGATATTACGAAGAGGCGAACCGTCTTCAAGGTAAGACCGGTGAAAACCTACTCGTCATTCTAGAGACTCGCCTCGATAACGTCGTATTCCGCGCCGGCTTTGCAAAGAGTCGCGATATGTCTCGCCAGCTGGTTCGTCATGGACATTTCTTGGTAAACGGCAAGAAGGTAAACATTCCTTCCTTCCGTGTAACACCAATGGATGTCATTGATGTTGTCCCTGGCTCATTGGATACCACCCCATTCATCGTTGCAAGCGCTGAATTAGGAGAGAAGAAAATTCCTGCTTGGATGGAAGTTGTTGGAGCAAAGATGCGAATCTTGATCCACGCCACTCCAACTCGCACAATTATCGATACTCAAATCCAAGAGCAACTTATCGTTGAGTTGTATAGCAAGTAGTAAATAGCAATACTCGTTAAAAGTAGTTTCATTGTAGGAGATCAAATAGTGGATCTCCCCGACGTACGGAGGAAATAAGTGCTCATTGCACAACGCCCAATCCTCACTGAGGAAGTAGTATCAGAGTTTCGTTCGCGTTTCATCATTGAACCGCTGGAGCCTGGCTTTGGTTATACCCTCGGTAATTCTTTACGCCGTACCCTCTTGTCTTCGATCCCTGGTGCAGCGGTTACCAGCGTTCGTGTCAACGGCGCACTGCATGAATTCACCACTCTTGAAGGTGTCAAAGAAGATCTCACCGAGATTATCTTGAACATCAAGAATCTGGTTCTATCGTCTGATAACGATGAGCCATCACTTCTCTACATTCGTAAGAATGGCGATGGAGTTGTAACAGGCGCTGACATCGCTACCCCAGCTGGTGTGACCGTTCATAATCCAGATATCCATATCGCAACCCTTAACTCAAAGGCTAAGTTCGAAGTTGAACTCACCGTGGAACGTGGACGTGGATATGTGACTGCGGTTACGAATAAGGTCGCCGGGGGAGATATCGGACGTATTCCAGTTGACTCAATTTATTCACCAGTGCTTCGTGTGACCTACAAGGTTGAAGCAACTCGCGTAGAACAGCGCACAGATTTTGACCGTTTGATCGTGGATGTTGAAACCAAACAATCAATGACTCCTGGAGACGCCATGGCGTCTGCCGGTAAGACCTTGGTTGAACTCTTTGGTCTTGCTCGCGAATTGAATGTCAACGCTGAAGGAATCGAAATGGGACCTTCCATCCAAGATGCTGCGCTCGCTGCAGACCTAGCTCTTCCTATTGAAGACCTAGACCTCACCGTTCGCTCATATAACTGCCTAAAGCGCGAAGGTATTCATACCGTCGGTGAGCTTGTTGGTCGTTCGGAAGCAGACCTACTAGATATTCGTAACTTTGGTTCGAAGTCAATTGATGAAGTGAAGTTAAAGCTTCACAGCATGGGTCTTCAACTGAAGGACAGCCCAATCGGTTTTGATCCAACACAGCACCACAACTACGGAACTGAAGTCGACGAAGAGCTCGTCGAGTCAGAGCAGCTCTAGGAGAACGCCATGCCAACACCAAGTAGAGGACCTCGTCTCGGAAGTGGTCCAGCACACGAGAGACTGTTGCTGGGCACGCTCGCAGAGCAACTCTTTGAACACGGCAAGATCAAGACTACTGAGGCAAAAGCCAAGCGCCTACGCCCATTGGCCGAAAAGTTGATCACTGCCGCTAAAGAGGGCGACCTTGCTGCTCGTCGTCGCGTAATGGAGACTATCCAGAACAAAAGTGTTGTGCACACACTCTTTACTGAGATCGCCCCTCGTTTTGCAACCCGTCCAGGTGGTTACACCCGGATTACAAAAGTTGGTCCACGTAATGGTGACAATGCCCCAATGGCAGTTATCGAACTTGTCAACGACTAATTATTTGTAACACTCAATAAAAGTTCATGATCGAACCCGCTCTCAATCCCGAGAGCGGGTTTCGTCGTTTAAGAATTGATTTAGCGTACGACGGAACAAATTTTGCAGGGTGGGCAAAACAACCCGACCTTCGCACTGTCCAGGGAGCTCTGGAAGAAGCTTTGGCTAAGCTGGTGAGGGTCCCCATAAATACCATCGTGGCTGGTCGAACAGACGCCGGCGTGCACGCTACGGGGCAAGTCGTTCACGTAGATATTCCAGAGAGTGCTCCCAGTTCGCGGTACCGTCCAGCCGAAGATATTTGGGACTTTGCTCACTTTAAGTATCGACTTAATCAGATGTTGGATGAGGATATTCGGGTACTCGAAGTTGATAATGCACCAGTTAATTTCGATGCCAGATTTTCAGCAACTGCGCGCCATTACCGATACAAATTACTTGATGGCAATCGGGATTTACCCCCGCTACGTCGCATTGATGTAGCCACCTGGTTTCGTCCACTTGATGTCGCCCTCATGAATCAGGCGAGCGCCCCGCTCCTTGGCAAACACGATTTTTTTACATTCTGCCGGTACCGCGAAGGGTCCACGACGGAGCGAACCCTGCTTGAATTCCAATGGAGCCGTGATCCTGAGGGTTTCCTCATCTGTGATATCGCGGCAGATGGATTTGGTTGGAACATGGTGCGCAATTTGGTAGGGGCGTCGGTCTGTGTCGGAGAAGGTAGATTTCCGGTGACTTGGATCTCCGAAATATTAGGTGCAGGTGAGAGAGTTTCGGATTCGTATGTCTTCCCTGCTCGCGGGCTCACCCTGGTCACAGTTGACTACCCCGATGCGGCCGCATTGGCTGATTTTGAGTATGCGGGGTCCTCGCCTGATGCCTCATTTTGACCCCGTGGGGCTTGAGAAGGTAACCTGCTCCTCTGCCTGCGTGCTGAATTTAGCTCTCGGCTGATTTGGCTAGGCACTAAAGCTTGGCTTCTATAAGACTAGAAAGAGAGAGACCTCGTGCGCACATTTACACCGAAAGCTGGTGACGTCACCCGCAAGTGGCATGTCATCGATGCTGAAGGAGTTGTCCTTGGTCGCCTTGCTAGCCATGCAGCCATCCTTCTTCGCGGCAAGCACAAAACCACCTTTGCCCCGCACATCGATATGGGCGATTTCGTCATCGTAATTAACGCAGAGAAGATCGTTCTTACTGGACAAAAGGCAGGCAAGAAGTTTGCTCATCACCACTCTGGTTATCCAGGTGGCATGACCTCTATCGTCTACGCTGACTTGATCAATCAAGATCCAACTCGCCTCATCGAAAAAGCAATTCTCGGCATGATCCCAAAGAACAAGCTTGGGCGTTCAGTCGGAACTAAGTTGAAGGTTTATGCAGGCTCAGAGCATCCGCATGCAGCACAGAACCCAACACCATATGTATTTACTCAAGTTTCACAAATTGTGAAGAAGTAAGGGAAGAAGAGATATGTCAGATTTCGATCCAGCAATCGACGCAGAAGAAGAAGTTCTTACTTCATACACCTCTTCGACTCCAGCGGCTTCAACTAATCGTCCAGCAATTAAAGCTCCAGGAGGCGGCACCGGTCGCCGCAAGGAAGCAGTTGCTCGCGTTCGCTTGACCCCAGGAACTGGAAAGTGGATTGTTAATGGCAAGGCACTTGATGTGTACTTCCCAAACAAGGTTCACCAGCAACTTGTCTCAGAGCCATTTCGCACTGTAGGAGCCGAGAATCAATATGACGTTATTGCGCGCATTAATGGCGGCGGTACTTCTGGCCAAGCCGGGGCGCTTCGCCTAGGCGTTGCTCGTGCACTTAATGAGATTGATCGTGATGCAAACCGTCCATCGCTCAAGAAGGCTGGCTTCCTTACTCGTGACCCACGTGTCATCGAGCGCAAGAAGTACGGTCTGAAGAAGGCACGTAAGCGTTCTCAATACAGCAAGCGTTAATTCGTTTATTACGCGATTGCTTTACTAAATGGCGCTCTTTGGCACCGATGGTGTTCGAGGACTTGCTAATGGTTTCTTAACAGCCGAACTTGCCGTAGATCTCTCGATTGCTGCTGCGCATATTCTTGGTGAACTCGGAAGATTTGAAGGGCATCGGCCCAAAGCGATTGTCGGACAAGACTCGCGCGCATCCGGAGAATTTCTAGAGGCTGCAGTTGTAGCCGGTTTAGCAAGTGCCGGTGTTGACGTTTATCGAGTAGGCGTGTTGCCGACCCCTGCGATCGCACATTTGGTGGCAGAAAGTGGTGCCGATCTTGGTGTCATGATCAGCGCATCACACAATCCCATGCCCGACAATGGAATTAAGTTCTTTGCTAATGGTGGCGGCAAGTTAGATGATGCCTTAGAAACCGCAATTGAAAAGCGTATGGGTGAATCATGGCAACGACCTACGGGACGCAATGTCGGTCGGGTCATCAATGATGATTCGGCTGCCGAGCGATACATCTTTCACCTTTTAAACTCGCTGACAAGCAACCTTACGGGAATAAAAGTTGTCGTTGATTGTGCAAATGGCGCATCTTCTCGCGTTGCCCCCAAAACCTATATGCGGGCGGGCGCAGAAGTAATTGCGATTTCTAGCGATCCCAATGGTTGGAATATCAACGAAAATTGTGGGTCAACACACCTATCCAATCTCAAGGCAAAAGTTCTTGAATCTGGTGCTGATCTGGGTATTGCCCATGACGGGGATGCCGATCGTTGTTTAGCGATTGACGGAAATGGCGCAGAAATTGACGGTGATTTCATCATGGCAATTCTGGCCGCAGATTGGCAGAGCCGCGGGTTACTAAAGAATGAAACAATCGTTGCGACGGTGATGAGCAATCTGGGCTTCTTCAAGTCCATGGAATCCCTCGAAATCAACGTAGAAACCACCGTTGTTGGTGACCGATATGTCCTTGAAAAAATGTTGGCGGATGATTTTGTCCTAGGCGGGGAACAGTCAGGTCACATCATTATGCGTCACTACGCGAACACCGGAGATGGTTTATTGACGGCGCTTCACCTCATGCAAGCGATGAAAGTCAGCGGTCGCTCACTAGCGGATTTAAGTTCCGTTATGCAGCGCTTTCCGCAGGAGTTAATTAACGTCAAAGATGTCGCAAAAGAACGACTAGCTACCTCAGTTAATCTTCAAAGTGAGATCCAAAGAAAACAACGGGAGTTAGGAACCGGGGGACGTGTCCTTGTCCGTGCATCTGGTACAGAGAGCTTGGTCCGCGTGATGGTGGAGGCGAAGACCGCAGAAGTAGCACGGCAGATAGCCGAGGAATTAGCCTCACTAGTAAGATCTGAACTCTCGTAATCACCATATAAAGGAGAACCCGCCATGTGTGGCATTGTCGGATATACCGGTAAGGCCCTGGCACTCTCTCCAGTTCTTGAAGGACTACGTCGCCTTGAATATCGCGGATATGACTCTGCGGGTATCGCACTAGTGATCGATCAAGGAAAGCCGCTCTGGGTTGAAAAGAGAGCCGGCAAACTTTCTAACTTGGAATCGACCCTTGGTAGCGTAAATCCCGAAGCGCATTCTGGAATTGGTCACACCCGTTGGGCTACACATGGGGGACCCACCGACCTTAACGCCCATCCACATCTGGATAACGATGGCAAGTTAGCCCTGATCCACAATGGCATTATCGAAAATTACGTCGAACTTCGATCGCTCCTTGAGTCACGGGGTCATGTTTTTAAGTCAGAAACCGATACGGAATCCGTGGTTCATCTCCTCAGCGATGCCCGTAAGAGCCACAATGGAGATTTGGCTGCGGCAATGCGCGAAGTTTGCTCACAACTCCGTGGATCATTCACATTGCTGGCGATTCATACCGATGAACCAGGAAGAATTGTTGGCGCACGACGCAATTCACCACTTGTAGTCGGTGTGGGTGATGGCGAAAACTTCTTAGCCTCAGATGTAGCAGCTTTCATTTCGCACACAAAACATGCCTTGGAGTTGGGGCAAGATGAAGTCGTCGATATTACGGCAACTTCAATTATTGTGACCGATCTCGTAGGCAATGTACTCAAGCCGCGCCAGTATGAAATCTCTTGGGACGCCTCGGCAGCAGAGCGCGGCGGCTTCCCACATTTCATGCTTAAAGAAATTTATGAACAACCAAAAGCTATTGCAGATACGTTAATTGGACGTACAAATGGCCTTGGGCCAGATATTACAAATGACATAGACCTCACTGGAGTAACCAAAGTAGTGATCATCGCCTGTGGTACGGCCTACCATGCGGGGTTAGTTGGTAAGTATGCGATCGAAAAATGGGCAAATGTTCCGGTCGATGTTGAACTTGCCTCGGAATATCGCTACCGCGATCCAGCTGTAGATTCGTCGACGCTTGTTATACCCATTTCGCAATCGGGTGAAACAATGGACACTTTGATGGCACTTCGCTACGCCAAGTCGCACGGAGCTCGAATCTTCGCTGTTTGCAATACGAATGGATCAACAATTCCGCGGGAATCAAATGCGGTCCTGTACACACACGCTGGCCCAGAAATTGCCGTTGCATCCACCAAGGCCTTTGCGACGCAGTTAATAGCAATGTATTTAATTGCACTCCACCTTGGCAGAGTACGCGGCGCAATCACCGAAGAGTTTTATGCGCAGATAGGCGCTGAAATTGCGGATCTTCCAGATAAAGTCGAGCAAGTTTTAGAGACCGTTGAACCGCTACGAGCCCTCACCCGTGAATTTAAAGATGCATCATCGGTACTCTTTCTCGGTCGCCACGTCGGTTACCCAACTGCTTTAGAAGGCGCTCTCAAACTCAAAGAGCTTGCGTATATGCATGCCGAGGGATTTGCAGGAGGCGAGTTAAAGCACGGCCCAATAGCGTTAATTGATGTCGGGACCGCAGTCGTCGCAATAATGCCTCCGATAAATACTCCGCTATATGAAAAAATGGCAAGCAATGTTCAAGAAGTTAAAGCCCGCGGCGCAATTGTTATTGCAATCGGTGATAGCGAATTGGCAAGCGCTGCCCACAATATTCGTATTCCTACTTCTCATGAATTCTTACAACCAGTCTTGGCGGTGGTTCCGCTTCAGGTGATCGCCTACGAGATGGCTGTTGCCAGAGGAAACGATGTTGATCAACCACGAAACTTAGCTAAGTCGGTTACGGTCGAATGATTTGGAGCTCGCTGGAAGTTCATCGCCGGCAGGAGCGCAATCGTGCTATCAAAATCTCAATCGCACTCTTTTTTGCTTTTCTGGTAGTGACTGAGCAAGTTCTCACTAAGAGTTATCTTTACCGCCTTGATCACGATATTACGACGGTTAAGCATCACACATTCAGAGGATTGTCGAGTCACATTTTGTTAGCGCTCGACGACCTCGGCCTTCGAAGTTTGACAGCCACTTGTCTTTTAGTAACAGCTGTATTAATTTCATATCGATTTAAATCTTGGCGTCCGATTAATCTTTCCGTTGCCGCTCTCTTGCTTCTCAACGGCATCGTGGGTGTAGCGAAGATTATTTTTGGTCGCTCAAAACCACGATTGCATCTAGATGTGTACCACACTGGAGTAGTGGGTTCCTACCCCAGTGGACACTCTGCAAATGCCTTGCTCACCTGGGGCATGCTGGCATATTTAATTTACCGCTACACCAAATTTTGGTCTACAAAATTGCATGTTTTGTATTTCGCTGTAGGAATCGTGACGGCGACCGTTTGCCTAGTTTCCCTTATGCGCAATACGCACTGGTTTAGTGATTTGATTGGCGGCGCATTCCTTGGCGGCGCTATTTTGGTTTTCTTGATAGCCGCGGATCGCGCTTGGCCGTCAGAGAGGCAACCATCATGATTGATGGCATAGGTATCGATGTCGTAAATATCGCACGCTTTGAGGAATCCCTGCTTCGAACTCCAGCGATGAAAGAACGAATTTTTACGGCGCGCGAAGCAAGTTTAAAAATCTCTTCCTTGGCGGCACGTTTTGCTGCGAAAGAGGCTCTCGTAAAAGCGCTTGATGCCCGTGACATTTTCTCTTGGCACGACGCAGAGGTGATTAACGAATTGAGCGGAAAACCCACCTTTATTTTTACCGGACCACTTGCCAAGAGAATTGATGGAGCCCTAGTTCATCTCACTCTTTCGCATGACGCGGGGATTGCATCTGCGATGGTTATTATCGAGCGGATTTAAAGTGCGCGCCTTTGTTCAGATAGATCTTGACGCGATTGAACATAATATTAAACAAATTAAGTCGCAGACATCCGCCGCTATTCTGGCGGTTGTAAAAGCAGATGCCTACGGTCACGGTTTGGTTCCTGTTGCCGTGAGGGCAATTGACTCAGGTGCGACGTGGCTCGGCACCGCTCTACTTGAAGAAGCCATTGCGCTTCGCGAAGCAGGTATCAAAGTACCCATTATCGCCTGGCTGACACCACCACATGATGATTTTGAGTCCGCCTTAAGCCTTAACATCGATCTTTCTGTTTCTTCCATCCAACTTTTTGAAGAAATACTCGATCAGGCTCGGCGAAGTGGTATCAGGCCGCGGCTGCACTTTGAAGTTGATTCTGGAATGCGACGCGGAGGGGTCTTAAAAGGTTGGGAGACTTTTGTTGAATTCGCGGTAGAACATAAAGATGAGTACAACTTGATCGGGTTCTGGTCACACTTTGCACGGGCCGATGAACCGAGTTCGGAGTTCAACCTCATGCAGGAGAATGAGTTTGATCGAAAACTGGAGTCATTGAAAGTTGCGGGTTTAACACCAGAGATGGTCCACCTTTCCAATTCAGCGGCAATTCTTAGCAACTCCAGCGCTCATCGATCGATTGTTCGACTTGGGATCGCGATGTATGGATTGAGCCCCGATGTAAAGAACATGGGCGATGCTTCTCTATTCAATCTCCGCCCGGCGATGACGATCAGAGCGCAAATTCATTTGATCAAAGATGCAAAGGCTGGTGACGCCGTTGGATATGGCGGAGCAGAAGTTCTTACTCACGATACAAAACTTGGAATCATAGTCATGGGATATTCCGATGGATTACCTCGCTCAACCTCAAATGCCGCAGGCGTTTTTTTTGACGGGCGCAAAGCTCCGTTGGTCGGTCGAATCTCCATGGACCAATGCGTGGTAGATCTTGGTAATAATTCACTTGCAGAAGCTGGTGATTACGTCACGGTTATGGGCGGGGAAGGCTACTCGATTGATGACTGGGCAGCCGCGGCTCAGACAATCAATTATGAAATAGTTACACGGATTGCCTCTCGAGTGCCTAGAATCTACTAACTTTATTTCTAGTAGTCGGTGAGAGGTGTTTGTGGCTCATAACCCCTCCTCAGTGCGACTTGACTCTGTTTCCGTGCATTTTGGTGGATTGGCCGCACTTTCTGATGTCTCGATAGAAATTAACCCAGGGGAAGTTGTTGGAGTGATCGGTCCAAATGGGGCCGGCAAGACCACACTTTTTAATGTACTTACGGGTCTAGTTGCGCCGAGCTCTGGTTCCTTTTATCTTGGGGGAAAGAAGAGAAGTTGGCCTAAGACACCAGACTTAACCAAGATCGGTATTTCTCGTACTCTTCAGAGCGTTGGACTCTTCAGCGATCTAACCGTCCTTGAAAATGTTTTAGTCGGGGCAACGCACTTATCTAATGATAATTTTTTCAAATCTTTGTTTGGATTTGATGGCGTCTCTGCTCAAAGTGGCCGTTCGCGTGCCGAGGCAACTTTGGCTGCTCTCGACATTTCGCAATATTCCGAACGCAGAGCAGATTCACTGCCGTATCCCATCTCAAAGCGAGTAGCCCTAGCTCGCGCACTCATTTCGAATCCCATGACATTGATTCTTGATGAACCTGCTGGTGGATTGGGTATTGACGATATCGAATGGCTAAAGGAGTTCATTCTTCGGATTCGAACGGAAACTTCTGTCTTGTTGGTGGAGCATCATATGGATGTCATCATGAGTGTCTGTGACCGGATTTATGTTCTCAATTTTGGTCAACTCATCGCGCATGGAACGCCAACCGAGATTAGAAACAACAGTGACGTCATAGCGGCGTATCTAGGCACTGGGGCAGACAAATGAGTGATGGATTAGTCGTTGAAAATTTAACGGTTAATTACGGAGCAATTCGCGCCATTCGCAACATCTCATTTACAGTAAGTGCAAATGAAATGGTTGCAGTTATAGGCGCAAATGGTGCAGGAAAGTCCACATTGCTCAAAGCCCTGAGCGGAATGATTGCCCCTGTGAGCGGAAGTGCTACGTGGAATGGCATTTCCCTTCAAAAAAAGCGGCCAGAAGAATTGGTTCGACTCGGGATTGTTCATGTATCAGAAGGTAAGTCTGTCATCCCAGAATTGACCGTTGATGAAAACCTAGCTCTTGGCGGCCTTTGGCGGCGAGATAAGTTAGATGTTTCTGCGGCTCTCCGTGATTCCCTGAATTTGTTTCCGATTTTGGCAACACGTCTGGCGCAACGCGCCGATTCATTGTCTGGCGGGGAGCGTCAGATGCTCGCAATTGCAAGAGCGCTAGTGTCCCGCCCGAAGTTACTACTCATGGATGAACCTTCACTAGGGCTTGCCCCAATGATCATTGACCAGATTTTCGATGCCCTCAATCACTTACGAAACCAGCTTGGATTGGCAATTCTGCTGGTCGAGCAGAACGCGGTGAGTGCGCTGAAAATTGCCGACCGCGGATTGGTACTCAATTTAGGGGAGCTTGTGAAAAGTGGGTCCTCAATAGAGTTGCTCGGCGATGCCGACCTCAGAACCGCTTATTTGGGCTTCTGATGATATTTATAGACACCCTTCTTCTTGGAATCAGCAGTGGCGCAATCTATTCACTTATGGCCCTGGCACTTGTTCTTGTTTGGCGATCCACTCGAGTAGTTAATTTTGCCCAAGCCAGCCAAGCGGTTCTCTCAACCTACGTTGGCTATGAGATAACGATGCGAACCCACAATTATTGGGTATCCCTACCAGTAGCGATTCTCTTCGGCGCAGCCCTTGGTTCATCGATTGATTTACTATTTATGTTCTACCTCGCCAAAAAAGTAAGGAGCGGTCCGATCGCGGAGATTGCCCCAGTCATCGCGACGTTAGGACTATTAGGGCTATTACAAAGCATTATCGGGTTGATCTGGGGTAATTCATTCTTGCAATATTCAACGCCGCTTTCCGGAAAGGGGTTCACTTTCGGAAATCACACCGTTCCTTTCTCTCCGCAAAATCTTTTGATTGTCCTTGCTACGGCATTGGTTCTTATTGTTTTTGGCGTGGTGTTCAAATTTACAAATCTCGGATTGGCTCTTCGCGCGGCATCATTTCAACCCGAGATCGCGCAACTCGCCGGAATTCGGGTGGGAAGAATTCGGAATATTGGATGGGCCTTTGCAGGCGCGGCTGGTGCAGTTGCTGGAGCCGTAATCACGCCCACATCAGTGCTTTCTCCAAATTCTTTAGACCTCCTTTTGGTTTCTGGTTTTATTGCTGCGGTGATGGGTGGCTTAGATTCTCTAGTAGGGGCAGTAATTGGAGGTTTGGTCCTCGGCATCGGGTTCGCTTTTATATTGCAATACGTCGGCTCCTCCGTAACCTTTTTGGCTGGTTTTTTCATCCTTGTGATTGTGCTTCTTATAAGACCCCGCGGTTTATTTGGACATCAACTAGGTAGACATGCTTAAGCGCCGCCACTCGCCTCTGCAACGAGGTGGCTTCTTGCTCGTCTGTGGAGTTGTGCTCTTAGTTGCAAGCAATTTTGTTGATGAACTTCGCTCCTATCAAGGTGCGCAAGTGGCCGTGTACCTCGTCGCTATTTCATCAATAATTCTCTTGACTGGATACTCGGGGCAGATTTCGTTAGGTCATGGGGCGATTATGGCGATCGGAAGTTATGCCGCAGCGCTCGCATTTACATTGTGGAACTTCTCATTTGAATTCGCGATTCTTTTCGGAATGCTAGTGGGAACGCTCGCAGGTTTTATTTTGGGAGTTGCTGCTGCTCGTTTGTCCGGCCCCTATCTTGCGGGTACGACCCTTGCGCTCGCCGTAGGGCTTCCGAGCATCGCCGATCAGTTTAAAGTCCTCGGAGGAGAACAGGGATTGAATTTTGATATCGGTGATCCACCAGGTTGGATCAAGAAATTTGAAGGAAGTGACTTCACCCAGTACAAGTGGTTCTTCTGGCTCATGGCAATTGTCGCACTGTTCGTAATTTGGGCTATAACAAATTTGTTACAAAGCAGCTATGGTCGAAATTGGAGAGCTGCAAGAAATAATCCCGTTGCCGCCAGTTTGGCGGGCATTAACGTAGTTCGAGGAAAAGTTTTGGCATTTACCGTTAGTTCTGCGCTTGCAAGTCTCGCAGGCGCTTTATTCGGCATACTTTTAGGAATTGTCACTCCTTCGGCCTTTCCACTCGCTCTCTCATTCACCATATTGACTGGAGCGGTTCTTGCGGGAGTTGGCAACCTCGCGGGTAGCATTGCCGGCGCAGTGGTTCTGGTTGCCATACCGGAATTCTCAGGTGCGCTCGCAACGCATCTTGGGAGTTCACAAAAGCTAACCGCGAATCTTCCTGGATTAGTAACTAGTTTGTTACTGATCTTTGTAGTTCTTTTCAAGCCCGAAGGGTTATTGCAAAAGAATCGAGCGAAAAGTATTAAACAACTAAATAGTTAATTACCGCAAGCATCTCCTGGAATACCCTCAATGAAAGGAAGAAAATGCTCGTTCAAAGACGCACGAAGCGCGGATTATTGATCGCCTCAATGGTGACAACGGTAACGCTTATCGTAAGTGCATTACCGGCATCTGCATTGTCAATTTACAAACAAGATGGGGTTTCGTCTACAACAATAACCCTCGGAATAACGGTTCCATTAACAGGTGCAGCGGCTCCCGGATACAACAAGGTGCCTTATGCCATGCAAGCATATTTTAATTATGTGAATGACAATGGTGGCGTTAATGGCCGCAAAATTAAATTGGTTATTAAGGATGATGCCTATAACCCAGTTTTAGCAAAATCAGTAACCAACGATTTAATTCTCAAAGATAAAGTATTCGCGATTGTTGGCTCGCTCGGCACGGCCGATAACGAGGCCACTACTCGATTTGTGAATGATCATGGAGTTCCGCGTTTATTTATCAACACTGGATTTAGTGGTTTTGCAAATACAGTTAAATATCCCACGACCTACACATTGCTTCCCTCTTATGTAATGGAAGCTAAAATCATGGGTCAATATATTAAAGATAATTTCGCGGGAAAGTCAGTTGCCATCATCTACCAAGATGATGACTTTGGCGCTGATGCCCTTAAAGGTTTTGCAATATCGGGTACAAAATTTATTGCAAAGATTCCGTATGCAAGTGGTTCACAAGCCGATCCAACCGTGGTCGGAAAATGGATCTCAGGCTTGGCTGCTGCAAAACCTGATGTAACAATTATGTTTGGAGTTTCGTCTGCGTCAGCTGCTGCTCTTGGTGGTTCTTATAAGGTCGGCTTTAAAACTCAGTGGATTCTTGGCTCCGTGGGCGGCGATGGTACGACCATCGCAACTGTTGCTGGTCCTACTGCGGTCGGGCTGCTTTATGGCGCAATTGGAACCTCGTTCTTGCCTGCTCCAACCGATGCAACAGATCCCTACGTTGCTCAGTTCCAGGCTATCAATCAGAAGTACAACGGAGGCGCGGTTTTCGATAACAACGTGCTCGAAGGAATGAACACTGCCATGCTTACTGTGGAGGCGTTACGAGCCGCAGGCAGTAAATTAACTCGAGCTTCACTCATGAGTGCGATAGCGAAAAACGGTTCAACCTTCGCGTCTGCAGGATTTTCACCGCTGGGCTATAGCGCAACAAGCCACACCGGCTATAACGGTTATTGGTTTGGAACGTATGGTCCAACAGGAGCTCTCAAGCCACAAGGTGGCACATACACGTTCTACACAACTGACTCCGCGACCGGCGCAGTTTCCAAAACAGCTAGCAAGCGTCCTGTAATGCCAGAGAAGGGATTGCCAAACAACTAATGAAAAAAATAATTGAAATGAAGCGAATTGCAATGATCGGAGTTGCCGCACTCGCGGTCACAACTATTGTTGCTATTCCATCAAATGCCTCTGCAGCGCCAGCCTGCGATGGCAAATTCCCGGTTCAATCATGTGTAGGTGCAACCAGCGATGGAGCGCCTTACCTCATGCAAGTTCCCGCAAATTTCAACGGCACTGTCTACCTCTGGTCTCACGGATATCGATACAACGTCGATATTCCATCAGCAGTACCGCTCATCGGGGGTTACAAAATAACGAATACTCCAGAACCAGGTCCAGTACCTGGGGGCGATACCTCTGTGATCAAGTACCTCCTTAGCAAAGGCTTTGCAGTCATGGGCTCCGGTTTTGCACGTCAAGGCTGGAATGCTGATTCAGGTGTTGCTACAGACACGGAGTTGATCAATACCTTCAAAACTCAATTCACGACGACAACACATGTCATCGCGTGGGGTGCATCTTTGGGAGGCTTTATAACTCAGACTCTTGCAGAAAAAGATGGAGCTGCGCTATCTGCATCAGGTCCGCTCTGCGTTGCTTCTCCTTCGGTTGAGGCTGAATTGCAAATGGCCGGGGACTTCCTTTGGGGACTCAAAACCTTCTTCGATCCAAGCATCAAAGCGGGAAATTACTCCGCAGGTGCTGCTGGATATGCAGAGGCAATGGGTGACCTTGGAAAGGTCTTCACCGTCTTGGGTAAGTTACAAGCAGGCATGGCTACCGGTGTTTGGCCAGATACAACTCCGGCGGCGATTCATGCAGTTGGGCTTGATCAAGTTCCAAGTCGATCCGCATTATTGCTCCTTGGATTGATGGCTGGAATTCCGACCCAGAGCGCCCATTTTGATTCGACGACTGGTCCCGGTTCGCCCAATAGTGGGAGTTACACCAATTTTGCAGCAGCAGCTAGCCCTGCCTTGGCAATTCTAGAAAATGGTGCAACCGCAGCTGCTCTCGCTGTTCTCGTTACTTACGACGTTGAGCAGCAATCAGGTGGCGCAATATTTGATAACACGAAGACTGATTATTCGGCTCGTGTTGCATCGGAAGCTACTGTTTATAACGCAGCGCTGAGCGGCGCAACGGCTACTGCTGGACTTCTGGGATACCTTGCTCAAGCCCCTCGAGCAACGGCTTCCGCTGCAGCTCTCACAAAAATGCGTTCCCTTGCACAGTGGACAGGGAAGATCACAGTTCCCACAGTTGCAATGACGGGAGTTGCTGATCCAGTTACTCCTGCCGGCGATCTGACCTACTTGGCGCAGCAGTACGCGCAACAGTGGAAAACAACTCATCTGGCAACCCTTGGAAAGGGTCGTCCGCCATATGATCTGATCGCCCTATTTGGTGTAACCCCTGCTCATTACGCAACCTTTTCAGCTACGGGTGCTCCAATCACTTCAACCGCGGCTGCAAACGGAACCAACCACTGTAATTTCAATGTAAAGCAATACATTGCGGTTGCAGACATGTTGGCCTATGCCTCAGCAAACGGCAAGGATCTCAGTGGAGGCGCTCTAATCACCGCTGTTCGCAAAATGGGCGGTACCACAAGAGATCTACAGTTCGCCCCCGCATTACCAAAGTTCTACTCCGAAGATTAATTTCGGTTAGAACGCAGATCTAAAAGCGGTCCCACGAGAAATCGCGGGATCGCTTTTCTATTAGCCTTTGCCCATGCCAGAGCAAATTTTCAAGATTCACTCCGTTATCGAGATGGAGGATCTGGGAAGACAAATTGGATTAAGGCTTGGCGCTGGCGACGTGCTGCTTCTACAGGGGGAGCTAGGTTCAGGAAAGACTGCACTTACTCGCGGAATCGGAACAGCTCTTGGAATTTTTGAAGTCTCCTCGCCAACTTTTGTTATTTCTAAAATTTACCAAGGAGTTATTCCTTTGGTTCATGTGGACGCCTATCGACTAATAGGAAAAGAGTTTGCGATATTTGACGATCTCGACCTCGAAACCCGTATTCCGCAATCGATAACTGTGATCGAATGGGGCAATGGTTTTGTTGAACGTCTTGGTGATTCATTCATAAAAATTGCTATTGACTTCGATGAAGATCCCAATTCGCGAGTCGTCGCAATCAAAGGGCTGGAAATATGAGCAATATTTTGACGATTGACACATCAACGGATCGCACGAGTGTTGGACTCGTATCAAATGGCCTCCTCCTTTTGGAATTTCATCATGATGATCCCCTCGCTCACGGCGAACTCCTTCCAAAAATGGTAGAGAAGGTTTTGAGTTCTGGAAATTCGATCGACCTAGTCGCTATTTCAATGGGACCCGGGCCATTTACTGGATTACGCGTGGGGATTGCCTTCGGTCAAGCTTTTGCATTGGCTCGAGATATTCCGTGGGTTGGCGTCTCTTCATTAGCCGCCATGGCGATCGCTCATGATGATCCCGAATTTATTGTGGCTATCGACGCTAGAAGGCGAGAGTTCTTTTGCGAGCACTATTTAAACGGAAAATTATTTGCACCATCTCGTACGCTGCAGCGGGAAGATCTAGCGCTGATCACCTTACCTGTGTATACCGAACCGCCTAAACCTCTCGGGATGGCCACACTTGCCGAAACTTCACTCTCCGTTTTAGAGCCGATTTATATCCGAAAGCCAGATGCCCATCCCACCCCGAAAGGGGTGAAATTTCGCGCCTGGACTCAGATCGATCTCGTTGAAGTTTATGGCCTTGAAAAGTTGGTGTATCTCGATGATCCATGGAGTATGGCGCAATTCAAAGAAGAGTTTGCGGGTACAACGCGTCAATACTTGGTGGCGGAGTATGAAGGAAAGGTTGTGGGTTATGCGGGCATCATGTTGGCAGGAGATGTCACAGATATTTTAACCTTAACGGTCGCGCCAGAATTTAGAAGGCGGGGGATTGGTCGAGAGTTCCTCAAGCGAATGGTGGACTGGTCTCGAAATCAACAGGTGGATGCGATGATGCTTGAAATGCGCATTAACAATATCGAAGCAGAACCCCTTTATCTCGAAACTGGATTTAGAAAGATCGCTGAGCGCAGCGATTATTATGGACCCGGTCTCACAGCGATTGTGATGAGAAAAGAATTACGCAAATGAATAACGGCCCGCTCATTCTTGGTATCGAAACTTCATGTGATGAAACAGCTGTTGGAATCGTTCGCGGTAGAACTTTGCTAGCCAATGTCATTTCCTCGAGCGTTGAAGAGCATGCCCGATTTGGGGGAGTGGTTCCAGAGATCGCTAGCCGTGCCCATTTGGAGGCAATGCCGTCAGTGATCAATGAGGCTCTTAGAACGGCAAAAATATCTTTACGTGATCTTGATGCAATCGGAGTGACGGCGGGACCTGGATTGATTGGAGCGTTGCTTGTTGGAACAAGCGCTGCCCAGGGTTTGGCCCTCGCTCTTGATAAACCTATATATGGCGTAAACCACTTATCTTCACATTTAGCAGTTGATGCACTCGATGAAACTAGACCGCTTAAGCCAGCAATCGGTTTACTTGTGAGCGGTGGTCACAGTTCAATTATTCAAGTCATCAACTTGGTCGATAAGGTCAGCGTTTTAGGTGCAACGATTGATGATGCGGCCGGGGAAGCATTCGACAAAATTGCGAGACTGCTCGAGCTAGATTTTCCTGGTGGACCTGCGATTGATCGCCTCGCGATACTGGGAGATCGCAACGCCATTGATTTCCCTCGCGGGTTAGCTAGTTCGGACTTCAACTTTTCATTTAGCGGATTAAAAACAGCAGTATCTCGATATTTACAAAATACTCCGAAAACAGTCAGGGCTGATGTTGCTGCTTCTTTTCAAGAGGCGGTTGTCGACGTGCTTTTGACCAAGGCGCTACGGGCCTGCACCGAAACAGGTGTCGAAGCGCTGATCATCGCGGGGGGAGTAGCGGCCAATTCCAGACTTCGATCGGAGGCAATTCGTCGCTGCGCAGAAGCAAAGGTCGAATTGCGGATCCCACCCGCGGCTTTATGCACAGACAACGGAGCGATGGTCGCTGCCATCACATCGCTAGCCGTAAGCGCCGGGATGACTTCAAGCAGACCAGGCTTCGCGGCCTTGTCCACAGCCCCGGTGGAACGTCCAATCTGGGCGTAATTCAACGTAGGTTTCGGGGTTGGAATTCTCGATTGGAAGGCTTTTGCGCCTTTCGCTAGAGTTTGGTTAGCACTCACCAGTGGCGAGTGATAATGGTTCTTGAAGATTCTTAAAGGGAGATAAAAGACATGGCAAAGATGATCGCCTTCAACGAAGAGGCACGGCGCGGCTTGGAGCGAGGCATGAATACGCTCGCCGACGCCGTCAAAGTAACCCTTGGACCCCGTGGTCGCAATGTAGTTCTTGAAAAAAAGTGGGGCGCCCCAACCATCACAAATGATGGAGTTTCAATCGCAAAAGAGATTGATCTTGATGATCCATGGGAGAAAATTGGCGCAGAACTAGTTAAGGAAGTTGCCAAAAAGACCGACGATGTTGCTGGTGATGGAACAACCACTGCGACAGTTTTAGCTCAAGCACTTGTGCGAGAGGGACTTCGCAACGTTGCCGCCGGCGCAAACCCAATGGCGTTAAAGCGCGGCATCGAAAAAGCAGTTGAAGCAATCTCAGCCGAACTTAGCAAGATGGCAAAAAATGTCGATACCAAGGAGCAGATCGCCGCAACAGCATCTATTTCTGCTGCTGACTCAACGATCGGCGAGATGATCGCTGAAGCGATGGACAAGGTTGGCAAAGAAGGCGTCATCACTGTTGAAGAGAGCAATACCTTCGGGCTCGAACTCGAACTCACAGAGGGAATGCGTTTTGATAAGGGATATATCTCGCCTTACTTCACCACTGATTCTGATCGCATGGAAGCAGTACTGGAAGACCCCTACATCTTGATCGCAAACTCAAAGATTTCTAATATCAAAGACCTACTTCCAATTTTGGAAAAGGTCATGCAATCCGGCAAGCCTTTGTTAATTCTCGCCGAAGATGTTGAAGGTGAAGCACTTGCTACGCTCGTAGTGAATAAGATTCGCGGCACATTCCGCTCTGCGGCTGTTAAAGCCCCTGGTTTCGGTGATCGTCGCAAGGCGATGTTGCAAGATATTGCCATTCTTACCGGTGCCACCGTTATCTCCGAAGAAGTCGGTTTGAAGTTAGAGGCCGCAACGATGGAACTTCTTGGTCACGCCCGTAAAGTGGTTATCGCTAAGGAAGAGACGACAATCGTTGAGGGTTCTGGTGATGCTGATCAGATTAAGGGGCGGGTGAATCAGATTCGCGCCGAAATCGAAAAGAGCGACTCTGATTATGATCGCGAAAAACTCCAAGAGCGTTTAGCCAAACTTGCCGGCGGAGTTGCTGTTATTAAGGCTGGAGCAGCGACCGAGGTAGAACTCAAAGAGCGCAAACACCGCATTGAAGACGCAGTCCGCAATGCCAAAGCCGCTGTTGAAGAGGGAATTGTCGCTGGCGGCGGCGTAGCTCTACTGCAAGCGGGTAAAGCTGCCCTGGCGAATCTCAAGTTGACCGGTGACGAAGCAACTGGAGCACGAATTGTTGAATTTGGAATCGAAGCCCCACTCAAGCAAATAGCTATCAATGCTGGGCTTGAAGGCGGAGTAGTTGTCGAGAAGGTCCGCCACTTAGAATCTGGATTCGGCCTTAATGCTGCAACCGGTGAATATGTTGACATGATCAAGGCTGGAATCATTGATCCTGCAAAGGTCACGCGTTCGGCACTTCAAAATGCTGCTTCGATCGCCGCACTCTTCTTGACTACCGAAGCTGTAGTTACAGATAAGCCAGAGCCAAAGGCTGTTGGAGTTAACAACCCAGCTGCGGATATGGACTTTTAATAGCAAACAAGCGCTTAGAACGGCCCTCCAATTTTCTCGGGGGGCCGTTTCGCATTACCCTTGCGCCATGACCGATAAATTTGATGCGTTGGAGATCGCTCGCGTTGCCGCGATCGAAGACTCTCGCGATCCAAAATTTGTTGGCGAGTTAGTTTCAATTGATCAAGAAGACGAGCGAATTGCGACCTACCTTTTTGAATCATCTCTCCCTGGGTATTCTGGATGGCGCTGGGCCGTCACAGTAATTAAAGTCGATGATCAAGCAACTCCAACAATTGCGGATGTAGTTCTTCTTCCTGGAGCAGAATCTCTTCTCGCTCCAGAGTGGGTCCCATACAAGGATCGGATCCAGCCTGGAGACGTTGGTGTTGGTGACGTTGTTCCGACGTCAGCTGATGATCTTCGTTTGGTACCGGGTTTCGCGGTTTTACCAGGTGATGAAGATTTGATACTTGCCGAGCAATTTGAATTGGGGCTCGGGCGTGCACGTGTTCTTTCAATTATTGGCAGGGACGCCGCCAGCAAACGATGGTATGACGGAGACCGTGGACCCAATACTCCAATTGCCCAATATGCCCCTATGCCGTGCTACACCTGTGGTTTTTTCATTCCTATCGCTGGATCGTTGCGATCTGCGTTTGGAGTCTGCGCCAATGCGCTTTCACCTGAGGATGCTCGCGTCGTCTCAATCGATCACGGTTGCGGAGCCCACTCCGAAGCTCTCATAGTTCCAGAGTAAGCCTTACTAAACCAAGCTCACTGTTGCCCAACGCTTACCTCCGCTAGCTCCGCTACCAACGCTTACCTCCGCCAACTCAGTGCGTGATTAACAGTAAATCCGATAAACTAAATCTTCTGCCAGCAGAAATGCTGGCCGTATTAATTCCACCCTCTTGGGGTTAACGATGAGCGTAAGAAGGGAGAAGCCAATGCCCATTGGTCGCGTTAAGTGGTACAGCCTCGAAAAGGGTTTCGGCTTCATTTCATCCGAGGAAGGCGAAGATGTTTATCTTGCTTCCTCCGCACTCCCTACGGGAGTTCCAACCGTTAAGCCTGGGACCAAACTTGAGTTTGGCGTTGCCGAGGGCCGCCGCGGGCCACAAGCCCTCTCTGTTCGTATCATTGATGAGCCAGCGTCTGTCGTCGCAAATACCCGAATCAACGCAGATGACCTTGCAACAATTATTGAAGACTCCATCAAGATGCTAGACAAAGTAGGTAATGGTTTGCGTCATGGACGCTATCCAACCGATGTCGAGGCGGAACGATTGGGAAAGGTTTTACGGGGTATTGCGGGGCAGATAGAGGGTTAACCTCTCGATTTAATTTCTGGAACTATTGCGTAAACCGCGCAGAATGTATCCGGTTCCGAGCGCTCCTAGTCCGATTCCAACAAGGCATATCCATATGGATGTGCTCTTGGCGTTCCTCGCAATTTCAATTACAAGCGCTACAAACCAAGCACACGTACCAACAATTACAATCGGCAAGGTTTGTCTCACAAGGCGAGCATACTTCGTCCCTTCCGAGTATCACTTGTAGAATGGCAAAATGTCATCCAACGAAGGATCACTACGCTCCTTCAAACATCGTAATTTCCGACTTTTCTTTGCTGCAAATATGGTTGCAAACATCGGTACTTGGGCTCAAAGAATTGCACAAGATTGGCTCGTAGTCAGCGATTTACACAAGAATGGCTCCGAACTTGGGATTGTTACTGGTCTTCAATTTCTACCAATGCTGTTGTTCAGTTTGTACGCGGGTTCGCTGGCTGATCGCTTAGATAAGCGTAAATTACTGCTAATAACAAATACAGGTAGCGGTCTGACAGCCGGAATATTGGGTTGGTTAATCATTTCCCACAGGGTGACACTCACCGATGTCTTTATTTTGGCATTCACACTTGGATTATTTGGCGCCCTTGATACTCCCGTCCGTCAAGCTTTTACCTCGGAACTAGTGGGCAAGAGTGATATCGCCAATGCGGTGAGCCTTAATTCTGCAAACTTCAATATGGGTCGGCTCATCGGGCCAGCTGTTTCAGGCATACTGATTAAGTACTTTCACACTGGGCCTTCATTTTTGTTAAATGCTGGCTCCTTCGTTTTTGTCATCGTTTCTCTGATCTTGATGCACCCCAGTGAGCTTCATAGACCACCGAGAGATGACAAAGATAGAAAGATCATGGAGGGGATTCGCTATGTGCGGAGTCGGCCAGACATCGTTGCGGTCATTGCGACAGTCTTTTTTGCATCCACCTTCGGTTTAAATTTTCAAATATTTAATGCATTGATGTCGACGCGGATATTTCACAAAGACGCCGGTGCCTTTGGACTGCTCGGAAGTGTGTTGGCGGTAGGTTCATTGTTAGCCGCTATTGTTTCGGCGCGGTTGGATCAAGGGCGAAAACCGAAATTTATCATTGCCTGTGCGGCAATATTCGGAGTAACCCTTGTGCTTCAATCATTTATGCCGTCGTACCTGACCTTTGCGCTCGCCCTGCCGATATGTGGTTTTTTTGCCCTCACCACGATGATTTCCGCAAACACCTATGTCCAGGCAACCACCCCCTACGAATTGCGGGGCCGTGTAATGGGCTTCTATATTTTGATTTTTCTCGGTGCCACGCCAATCGGCTCACCTTTCATAGGTTGGCTAGCTGACGCATTGGGGGTCAGGCAGACGGTAGCGATCTGTGGGGTGATGACTTCCTTGGGGACGATAGTCGTGTATCTATTTATGCGTAAACGACTGGCGAGACCCCAGCTTTTGGCTTAGATCCACCGAAATATCAGATTTCGAGATTCCTGAGAAATTACTGAGGATCTAATCATCACCAAATTGAATACAGTTTGTGACCTTCACGTGAGAATCAACTCCTACTTTGCAACCATGGCATCTTCGGCGGTATTCAGGAAGGCTGCCCCAGCGGTTTCACTGGGGGCCCTTTTAAGGGTTTTCAGTTGCCTGAAAAAAGCCCCTCTTTTGCGCTTGCCAAAAGTAGGCCAGAAATTTAATTCTTTTGTATTTTTCGGATCTGTGAATCATCCGAGAAACAGTATTTTACGCTTCAAATTGACCTCTGGGTTGGATTATGAAGCCAAATTAGTGAGATACTTACTTATTCAGTGGCACAATTACTCGCAAGTAACCGAAACGAGGTGAACTTTTTATGGCTATGACACGCCTTAAAAAGTTTTTGCCTGCTTTTATATCGATGGCGCTTATCCCGATCCTTCCAATCCTCTCAATTTCTCCTGCACATGCAGTTGGCACACCGTTTACTTGCGACAGTCACTTTTATCAAATTTCAAACGGTCAATTTTATGTCTTGAACTTTCCTGGTTTCACTTATTCAAAAGTTGGAACGAACGCCTCAGTAGCTAATATCAATGCCGCTGGATGGAACCCCGCCGATAATTACATCTATGCGTTGTCGAGCAATACGGTTTTGCAGCAGATTGCTTCTGACGGATCAATAACATCACCGGGCGCTATAACTGGTCTCAGCGCTGATAACGGTGCCGACTTTATAACGAACGATAAAATGATCGTGACAATCAAGGGAAATGCAGCCATTAATCTGTTGACTCTGAATAGAACCAGCGGAAGCGTAACAAGTGCGACGGCAACATCCATAACACTTACGGGCAGTGGTTACACCGGCGCGAGTGATATCGCGGTTTTCCCAAGCACCGGCGGCACCTACGTCGGCTACACACTCGCCGGAACGACATTAACAACATTTACCTTTCCAAACGGTTCCCCAACCACGGCTACCTACTCCCAAAAAACTATTACCGGACTTCAAAATGGTGCCACTGGCGATTTTGGAGCTCAATGGGTCGATTCACAAGGCAACTTTTATGCGTATGACAATACCGTTACTCCTGCGGCAGCTACCAACGCGCTTTACGAGATCAACCGAGCCGATTTAAATAGCGTTGCTACGACAATTGCAGCTAGCGATGTTCAAGAAGAGACGGCTCCAGGAGCTCCTCCAAATGATGGCGCAAGCTGTCGAACTGCTCCAAGCGTTTTCGCACCACAAATGACGACTACAGCATCGATTACAAATGTGACCGGCACATCGGCACTTGCCACCGGTTATTTGGTGACAAATGTCTATCCTGTAAACCCGCTTGGAAATGAAAACAACGCGAAGATTTGTTACAGCCTTAGTCCCACGATCGACACGACTCCTGGAAATACTTATGGATTGCTACTCGGCGCGTCCTGCTTCACGACGTCCACCACTTTTCCCGCGAATGGCACCACTCAGAATTTCACAGTGCTCCTGACTGGTTTATCTCCAAACACAACCTATTACTACCAGTCTGCAGCCACTAACACTCCACCCGGAATTATTGCTCCCTTTGCCGGCTTCAGTCCCGTTGCAAGTTTTACAACCCCTGCGATTCCTACCTTCATCTCGATATCTCCAGCATCGGGCTCGGTTGGTGGAGGAACCTCCGCCGTAATAACCGGAACTAATTTCACCGGGGCTACATCTGTAACTATTGACGGAATCCCTGTCACTAGTTTCGTCGTGAATTCCCCTACCTCTATCACAATCACTACCCCAGCCGGAACGACGCTAGGTGCAAAGACCGTTGTGATAACTGCACCGGGTGGAACAGCAACTGGCACGGGCGCATATACATATATCGGGCAGGTAACTTTTAACGCTAACGGCGGTACGGGCTCGATGCCAAATCAAACTGGAAGCTCTCCGGCCGCATTAAACTCAAATACTTTTTCATTTGCGGGTTCGACATTCTTGGGTTGGAATACTGCAGCCAACGGTTCAGGTACGGCGTATGCAAACGGTGCCACCTATCCGTTCACCTCCAGCACCACTTTGTACGCCCAGTGGTTGACTGTTGCATCTGTTGCACCGCCGACTGGTCCGCTTTCTTCAACAACTCCAATCACAATTACAGGAACTGGATTTACGGGAGCTACCGAAGTCACTATCGGTGGCGTTGCCGCAACTAGCGTCGTTGTCGTTAACTCCACGACGATAACAGCAGTTGTACCAACAAGCGCAACAGTTGGTTCGAAAGATGTCGTGGTTACGACACCAGCAGGTACCGGGACAGGTACTGGATTATTTACATATACAGCGACCGCTACGTTTAATGGAAATGGTTCTGATGGTGGATCCACGGCGGCGCAGACAGCAAGCGTTGCTACAAATTTAACGGCCAATGGCTATACAAGGACCGGTTACACATTTTCAGGGTGGAACACCGCTTCAAATGGTTCGGGAACGAGTTATGCGAACCTCGCCAGTTTCCCATTCACAGCAAATGCGACTTTGTATGCGCAATGGACAATCAACTCTTACACGGTTACTTATAACGGGAATACCAATACTGGTGGAACCGCTCCAGTAGATGCTTCAAGTCCGTATACCTACTTATCGACGGTTACAACCAAACCTGTGGGGACATTAGTAAAGACTGGAAATACGTTCGCGGGTTGGAACACTGCTGCCAACGGCACTGGAACCCAGTATGCCGCAGGAGGAACCTTCTCCATATCAGCAAATACAACTTTGTATGCACAATGGAATTCTGGCGCACCCACCATCACTACTGTCGCCTCGGCTGCGGTTGGCGACGTTTCGGGTGGAACTACCTCCATCATCACAGGAACCAATTTCTTAGGTGCAACTTCGGTAACAATTAACGGAATTGCCGTTACAAGTTTTGTAGTCAATTCTGCAACTCAGATCACGATGGTTACTCCAGCGAGTGCTACACCTGGGGCAAAGAACGTTGCTGTTACGACCCCAAGTGGATCTGTCACTGGAAGCACCGCGGGAAAGCAGTTTACTTATCAAGCAACGGTAACTTTCTTGGGCAATGGTTCTGATGGAGGATCCACCGCAGCGCAGACAGCCAGCGCAACAACGAACTTAACTGCAAATGGTTTTACTCAAACTGGTCATACCTTCTCCGGTTGGAATACTGTTGCTGGTGGCGGCGGAACCGCATTCGCGAATAGTGCGTCATACGGATTTACCACCGACTTAACGCTGTATGCACAGTGGACTAATAGCACTGTGACCGTAACTTATAATGGAAATGGAAATAATGGCGGATCTGCTCCAGTAGATGGATCAAGTCCTTACTCTTATGGTGCCACAGTCACCGTGCTTGGTAATACAGGAACTCTAGTTAAAACTAACGCTGGTGGCTTCACCTTCGCCGGCTGGAACACCGTGGCCGCCGGAAATGGAACCCAATATCTTGCAGGTGCAACCTTCTCTATCACCTCAAATACAACCCTATACGCGATGTGGGATAAGGCTCCGACAATCACTTCAGTTGCATCGGCGGCCGTCGGGGATGTAAGTGGTGGAACCACTTCAATAATTACAGGAACAAATTTTTCTGGTGCAACTTCCGTGACGGTTGGTGGAGTTGCCGTCACCAGTTTCGTAGTAAATTCCGCAACTCAAATAACCATGGTGACACCAGCCGGTACGGTTGGAGCGAAGAACGTGATTGTCACCACCCCCGCTGGAACGGTTACCGGAAGTACCGCGGGGAAACAATTTACGTATCAAGCAACGGTAACCTTCTTGGGTAATGGATCCAATGGCGGCGCTACTGCAGCACAAACGGCGAGTGCTACAACAAATCTCACGGCGAATGGATTTACTCGCACTGGTTATACGTTCTCTGGTTGGAATACGATTGCTGGCGGGGGAGGAACCGCCTATGCCAATAGCGCGTCCTACACATTCGCAGCGGATTTAACCCTTTATGCGCAATGGACTGGCACCAGCCTAAACGTTGTTTACAACGGCAATGGAAGCACCGGAGGAACGGCACCTGGGACGGTTGGCCACGCGGCGGGATCTTCGGTCACAGTACTTGGCAACACTGGATCTTTAACCATCGCGAATCAAACGTTCTTTGGTTGGAATACGGCTGCCAATGGGAGTGGTACTGCATACGCCTCAGGCGCAACATTTACCATGCCGGGAACTGCGGTAACTCTTTACGCTCAGTGGACGACGGTTACGTCAATTTCTCCGATAACGGGCAGTGTAAGTGGCGGAACTTCAATAACAATCACCGGCACCAATTTCACGGGTGCGACTGGTGCCACAATTAATGGCGTCGCCGTAACCAGCTTTGTTGTGGTCAATCCAACGACAATCACGGCTGTCGCTCCTGCAGGTGTCACTGGTGCTGCAAAGAACGTAGTGGTAACAACTCCGACGGGCAACGCAACTGGTATCGGTCTTTACACCTACTTTGCTACCGTTATATTTAACAACAATGGTGGCACCGGATCAATGGCTAACCAATCGGCAAGTGTCGCCACAGCTCTTACTGCTAATACGTTTACTCGCACTTTGTACTACTTCGCCAACTGGAACACAGCGGCCGATGGCAGTGGCACTTCGTACGCAGACAGTGCTTCGTATCCATTTGCTGCCGATGTCACGCTGTACGCGATTTGGAATGGCCCTCCAACAATTACTTTGGTTTCACCTAACGTCGGCCCTCTCGCTGGTGGAACTACAGTCAGCGTTACTGGTACAAACTTCACAGGCACCACCTCGATCACAATCAATGGTGTAGCCGTTACTAGCTACACAGTTAACTCACCGACATCGATTACCTTAACTACGCCTGCTGGCAGCAGCATTGGTGCTAAGGATTTAGTGATCACCACCCCTTATGGAATCGCGACCGGAGCTGGCGTTTATTCCTACCAAACCACCGTGACCTTTAATGCCAACGGTGGCACAGGAAGTATGGCGGCCCAAACCGCTTCTGTTCCAACCGCGCTGACTGCCAATGCATTTACCTACAGCAATTCAACTTTCTTAGGTTGGAATACGGCTGCAAATGGATCAGGCACCGCATATGCCAATTTGGCCAGCTTCCCATTTACGGCAAACACCACGCTTTACGCCCAATGGCTCCATGTCACCTCCGTTTCACCAACAAGTGGTCCGCTCGCCGGTGGAACTTCAATAACAATTACGGGCACAGGATTCACGGGGGCAACAGGCGTCACGGTTAATGGTGTCCCAGCAACGAGCGTAGTTGTTGTCAATTCAACGACAATTACCGCAGTAACTCCAGTCGGGGCATCGGTCGGCGCTAAAGACATTGTTGTAACTGCCCCTGGTGGCTCTGCGACTGGAACAGCCCTTTTCACCTATTTTGCTACCGTTACGTTCAATGGAAATGGTTCGACATCTGGTTCGATGTCCAATCAGACAGCTAGCGTCGCGACGGCCCTAACCTCAGATGCTTTCGCTAAGACAAATTCTTCATTCACAGGTTGGAACACCGCCGCGAATGGGTCTGGCACGGCATATGCCAATGGGGCGTCATATCCATTTACAGCTGACGTCACTTTGTATGCACAATGGTTGACGGTTACATCCATTTCCCCAACTTCGGGCACCACTCTTGGTGGAACTGCAATAACGATTACAGGTACTAATTTCACCGGCGCAACAGGCGCGACCATAAATGGAATTCCAATTACCTCATTCGTTGTGGTCAATTCAACCACGATCACTGGTGTCACTCCTTCCAGTGCAAGCGCTGGAGCCAAAGACGTTGTAGTAACCGCTCCTGCTGGAACAGCAACTGGCACCGGAATCTATACTTATGTTTTAGCAGTACAGACGATTGTCATTACATCAACTCCGGTTACCCCAACTTATGGTGGAAACTATTCCCTAACAGCAACAAGTGGTGGCTCTGGAAATCCTGTTGTCTACACCAGTGCAACTCCGAGCGTTTGTACTGTCGCTGGCTCCACCGTCACCTTCGTTGGAAATGGCACTTGTACTATCAATGCGAATCAAGCTGGAAATGCAGTTTATGCCGCTGCTACTCAAGTGCAGCAAACATTTACCGTTTCTAAGGCCACCTTGACCATCACCGCATCTAGCCCAACTGTGATCTATGGAGCTGCTGTTCCAACGATCACCGCTAGCTACGCTGGCTTTGTTAATGGCGATACCTCAGCAGTAGTGACCGGTCAGAGCTGCTCCACCGC
>PLXJ01000003.1 GCA_003151395.1 Actinomycetota bacterium
GAACAGGACACCCTCAGCTCCACCAGAAGTGTGGTATTAAAACCCTGTACCAAATAGTTGTTTGTATCAGGGGTGGTTTGGGCCACCAAAAGCGTGGTATTAAAACCCTTGTCACAGTGATACGCCGAATCGCTTGTTTCTGCTGGCATCTTGGAAGACGCCCTTCGGTGCATCCGTGATTCTTGTGATTGACGCAGATCTGCTTCAGCTTTCTTAAGGTCTCTGCCAAGCAAAATATCAAACGGTGCACGATGTTGAGCCGTAACTCGAACTTCACCCGGATAATCGTCGAATTGCATAACAAATACTTTTTCAAAAAATGCTTGGTTAAACAGTCGCTTGATGGGATCCGGGGCGCTTTTGTAGGCAGTACCGCAATCAACTGCCAGATCTAGGGCGAGTCGAAGGTTTTGATCTATAGTTTCGAATTCGGTTTTTTGTGCGTCGAATTTTGCAGCAATCTGTTGTAGGGCCTTCCCGATTCTCTCCTGTTCGCGACCTAAAAGATCGACAGGAATTGCGTTTGCGTAATGTGCTTCCATAAGTTTCTCTCGTTGGCGTTCCAGCTTTTCCTGCTCCCGTTTGAGATCTTGCTGTTCGGCCTCATTGTGCGCCTTAGTGCTTTGAAATTCCTCACGGATCATGGCTTCGACCGACACTCGAAAAGCGTCATCGAGTTGGATGCTTTGGTAGTGCTCTTCTAGTTTCTGCTCAACTTCATAAATGAGTACGGCTTTCTGCATGCATTTGGTTCTCTTTGATTGACGACCCGCACAGAAGAAGTACGGATAGATCAAGCCACTTTTTGACCTCGAATGCTGAACGATGAGGCGTTCACCGCATTGCCCGCAATACACAGTGCTCTTGAGGAAATGAGGGTGTTTCCGGATTCGCTCGCCGTTGAGATGCGAGGAAAGAACATCTTGCACTCGCTGCCACGTTGAGTCGTCCACCAATGCCTCGTGGCGACCTTCGTAGCGAACTCCCTGAAATCTAGTTTGACCTTTGTAGTAAGGATTAGTTAGAACTTTGTGAAGCAGACCCTCCGATATCGACTTAGCTGGCAATTTCGGTGTCGAAACCGTCGTGAGTCCGCGTTGATTCAAGTAATCAACTAGTTGTGTAACGGTCCAATCACCAGTGGCGTAGAGCTCGAAGGCCCGCTTAATCAATGGCGCACGGTCGTCGTCGATGATGACAGTGCGAATTTCTCGGCTCTCCGCATCAGCGGTGCGATAGTTCCGATATCCGATTGGCGCTCTCCCGACAGTTCCGCCTGAGCGTGCCTTCTGCGTCATTCCTTTCATGACTTCAGCGGCGAGGTTGCGCGAGTAGAACTCGGCGATGCTAGACATAATTCCGTGCAGCAACATTCCTGATGGCGTTTGATCGATCGATTCGGTTGTTGAAACAAGGCGAACGTTTGATGCCTCGAGCGATTTGCAGATCTCCACGTCATCGGAACGATTTCTCGCAAGCCGATCGAGCTTGTGTACGATCACATAGTCGACATCATGCTCTGTCAGGTATTCAAGCATCAGTTGAAGTTCGGGTCGGTTTGCCGATCGGGCAGAAGCGCCTCTGTCCACAAACTCTTTAACGACGAGAGCTCCCATGCTTAGCGCCTTGTAGCGATTAGCTTCGCGTTGTGCCGGAATCGAGAAGCCTTCGTTATCACCCTCTCCGCGGAACGCCTGATCGCGTGTGGATACACGCAAGTAGCTAACTGCGACCTTGGGGGTCATAGCTTCTGCGAGAACATCTAGTTTTGGGGGACTGTACGTTAGCTGTGCTTGGGTCATTTGCGATTCTCCTATCTCTGAGTCACTGTCATTAACGCTCTCTTTGGCTGAAAAGTCCAGTCCATTCTCACCGTATGGAGCACTTTCTCTTTGTGTCTTTCGGCGAGAATCGTTCATGAGCTCTTCTCCGCCAAGGGTGTGCGATTCTGACTTTTGAATTCCGAGTGGCCAAGAAGGACAAGGGAGCGAAGTTCATAAAGAGTGATGACCTCAAAAAGACGTTGATCGATAAGTGTTTCACTGGCTATCCGTCGAAGTAATTGGTCTCGCCGATTCTCGTTTGGAACAATCCAAACGACGGCAGGAAACAGACCCTCGGCTGATTGTTCTTTCCCCGTACGACGGTAGTCAATGTACTCAATGCATTTCCGAATGATTCGGCCCGGTGGTTCCGTAGCTCGATCGACTTCAAGAGACCAGTGGTCCTCAAAGTCACCAGATTTAGTCACTGCATTTAAGTCGGGTTTTAGCCATCTGGTTTCACCACCGTTGCCTAGATAATTTCTCCAACAGGTTGGCTCAAGTTGAATGCGAGTCAACTTCACTGACCCATCTCGCGTTGCCTCTTGAAGGGTCAAGACCACCTCCGCAATCGCGAGTGTGTGATCAAGGAATGTCGTACTTGGTTCCATTGCGCGCACTCTCTTGTTTGTGGGCTCATGAAGGTGCAGGCAGAGCAATCGGTAGGCAAGGTCAGTGATTTGCCAAACATGACCACCGGACCCGGCTCGAACACCACCGATTCGCCGATCTAAATTGCTTAGAAGTCCAAGTCCTCTAAGGCGGGCAAGTGAGTGATTTGCAATGCGTGGAATTGCGCCTTGCGGATTATCTAGACTGAAATGCTGACGAGAAAGTTGGCGAGTTGTCAGATATTTGAAAGCTCTAACAGTTACCAAGATTTGCCAGTCTCGCTCACTGAGTCTTTCGTTAATGTCGATCATGCTTGGTGGGTTCATAGTTGGTGCCCCATGACGGATCTACTCCGACGATTGGAAGAGGTAACACCCTGATAAGGGTGTCCAGTCTTATCCACCCCTAAAGTAATGAGCGCGGAACACGGCGCAACTTCGGCGATTCCACTCAACCCGACCTGACTACCGACCTGAAAAGTGAATTTGATAGGCATCATTGGATACCTCCCGCCGGTGGCCTTCGACCAATCGACTCATCAGGTTCTTTTAATTCACTTGGTTCGGGATTAACCGCTCCAATCTTTCGAAGAACATCAGCTTCGACTTCTAAAGCATCCCGTCCATAAAGATGAGCAGAGTTGGCGCGTAACGAAACTGGCTCGCGCACTGGAGATTCGGGGGGAAGTGTTCGAGCAGAGAACCATCCAGTTTGGGATCCGTTTTGAATCAGTGAGGTGTAAATTCCAAATCGAGGCAAAAGGATAAAGTCCAGTGATTCAAGTTGTGGTGCTTGCTTTGCCAGATCTTGCGCATCTTCTGCGTTGAGACCAAAAATAATCTTGTTACGCGCATTGGCATCGATACCCGATCGCAATCCCGGGGGAAGTTGTCGTCTGTATTGATGGGCCAGAGTAAAGCCCGCCCCCAGACTTCGAGATTGACTTAAAGCATCTTCAAGATCGGTAGGCAATGCTAGATAATCCTGCACCTCGTCGATGAAGATGTTCACGATACGTCGGCGTTCCGGTGGAAGCCCCGCTCGAGCCAGAATGAGGGGCCAAAGCTGGCTTACAACCAACGATCCGAGCAGTCGGGCGCTCTCAGCCCCGATTAGGCCCCTATTGAGCGAAACAAGCACAATCTTATTTTTTGTAAACAAATCACCAAGTTCGAATTTTGGATCGGCCTGTCCGAGAACTGCTCGAAGTTGCGGCCTGAGAAGAAATTGACGCAACCGTGTCATGGTTGGGGCGATGACCTGAGCCCGCTGCGCAGTGCTCATAGCTTCATAACTTGCCCAGAAACTACTGAGTCCAAAATGGTCATCAATCCCTCTGACGAGCTTTTTTCTAAAGCGTTCATCCGTAAGAAGTGATGGCAACATAGTTAACGTGGCATCTTTATGCAGGGCTAAAGTCATCAACGCGCTCATCAGCACATCTTCGGTACGAGGACCCCATGAATCCCCACTGAGTTCCTTGAAAACAGCCAGCATTGAATCCGCAATCAAAGTTGCGTTACGGCCTGCCCCGCGTAACGGATTTAGCCCGACTGGTTTGGCATCGGTTGGATCGATTACTACAACATCCCCGACCCTCTCCTCGGGCACTCGAGCCAGTACGTCATTGACCAAATCGGTCTTCGGGTCAATAACCAATACGCCACGACCGGAACGAATCGCGTCCATAATAAGTGCCAACATCGCCGTAGATTTTCCTGAAGCGGTAGGTCCTAGCAGGATCGTGTGTTGAAGAGAATCCTGAGCCGCGATCCCGAATTGGATGTCCACTCCAGGTGCGGTGGCTTCAGCGAAGGGTCGCCTCGTCGATACTAATTCACGAGGCGGTGCAATTACCTTGGGGTGAATAGGTGGATGCCCAGGCAGCATTTCGGTTCCAGTTTTGTCCAGCGGCCATCCCATGAGAGAAACCAATTCGCGTGAAGAAAATCGGAGTGGCCATCGCCACGGCAGTGAAGCTTGAATGATGTGAGGTTCATAGTCATGGGCAAAATTGATTCTGACACCAGCGGCTTGAGCGACTCGTAGTCCACCGAGGACAGCCGCAGTAAGCTCGCGTTTTCTGCCCGGTGAATCTGCCAAAGAACCCACGCGGATCGTCGCCTTAAAGCCGTGTAGAGACACTCGCGTTTTCATGCTGGTGCGAGCATCCGGGTTTGCCTGTTGTACTCCGTTCAGCACGATATCGAACCACCGTTGAGTTGGATCGATTGCATCAGGATTTACAAACCTCGGTGAAAGCCGAGAACCAATAACTACTTGAAGAACTACGGTTTCATCTTTCCTAGTGGCGGTTGCCAATCCTGCCAATACCGCGCGAGTGATTGCCGTGACGCGGTCTACATTGAGTGCCAACGAAGGATGTGACACCTTTAACCGACCGGCGAAAGAGATGACCTTTCTAGAGTCCGATGTCGTTATTCGTATACGCGCATCGGGCACCAGTGAGGAAATGATGAAAAGGATCGCCGCGACCCGTTGCTTATGTCCTGCAACGAAGTAAGTGATCTGACCCCCAGATGCACGGGCCTCAAAGACCACGCCCCCTAATTGTCTGTCTGCTGCAATGCGATCGAGCAACTCAAGAGCGAGTTCGGGAGTGAATGGCCTCGGCCACCAAATCTGATGCCATACCCAAGGCGGGCTACTACGACGTCCCATTGAGTCTCTCCTTTGGTAGCGCGGATCGGTCGACTTTCAAGTTTCCGTTGTGGATGGCAAGTGCCAAGAATGCGCGACCTAGTTTTCTCGGATCGGGAGTCGCACGCGGAATCGGACGCAGAGTGAAATGCATCGAGCGGGCCGGGCGTCCTCTGTTACGCCCCGTTCTTTTGCGACTCATATTGAACCCCTGCGTTTTTTCATTAGTTCTACATTCGATTTTGATTGTGCCAACGAATGATGAGAGTTGTAGCCAACATGATTGCTAATGCGGCAAGCGTGATGACGGCTAACGAAATCCAAATTCGTAGGGCGATTTCGACGACCGCCCACAGGAGGCTTGCGATCCCAAACAGGACGAGCGCTCCATGCAATGCGCGATTGAGTAGGGAGTTCGAGGAATCGTTCTTCATCAAACATCACGAATCCTTTCGTTGTCGAGAGTCGGGTCCATTGGGAACGGGAAACCCTGGAATTTCAATATCAGACTCAATTTGATTACCCCATACATCCCATCCCGGTTGTCGACGACGAGCGAATAGTTCAAGTTTCGGCCCATCTCCCGAGACCCGATCAATAACGGCGTATTGCTCCTCGGGTTTATGAGAGTGATCTTGTAGCGGTGCAAACATCCATGTCGGCTGACTCTTAAATTTGACCGGGGCTTTGCCTTTTGTGCCAAGGATTAAATGCTCTGTTGCATTGCGAAGATAAACGCCAAGGGTGAATCGTGGCTTGATCCATGTCAAAGGCGACCGGGGAGTGAACCCCCACGCCTCGATTACGTCGTATCCGTCACGCAAGGTTGCATTTGTTACCCATAGCCATAAGTGAGCATTTTCCGCAGCAAGTTCTCCAATTGGCATCGACTTTATTTGTTCAAGAGACATGAGCCCATAGTGGCGCTCGGCTCCATAGGCTCCCTTTTGTTGGATGTCCCAAGGTGGATCGGCGATAATCACCGAATAGCGTTTACTTTCTTTATGATCTTTCTGATTCAACTTTTCCTTATTCATATTTGAACACTCCTTCCGTTCTTGAACAGCCACAATTTTCTGCAGTTCTGCACGTAGTTATCCGCTCTTTTAATCGATTGTGAAATAACCCAGGGACAACCATTCGATACCGAGTTGCTAAGGCTTCTGCTATCTAGCATCAGAGAAACCGAAAGCTTTTCGAGAATCATTCTGGTCGCGTCAGACGTTGTTGTTATTCGTGCAACGAATTGCCTCATTGTGAATTACCAGTCCCATTTGGCCAGCACGTACCACGCAGCTGGTTGCCCGGGCGATGCTGAAACTGCTGGGATTACGCCGAAGATGATGGGATCTAAAACTGCCGCCATACCAGCTCCGACGATTACAAAAGGCGCTGACACGACTGTGCCAATCACTGGAATTGTTTTGGCAAGGACTGAGAAAATTTGATGAGAGCGTTCACTCAACTTCTCACCCATCTCGATAGTGCTTGCTGGGGGAGGGATCTGCCCGATGGCTTTGTCTGCGTCAACTTTTGAGACGGCTGTCATTGATCCCACGGGTGCATCCGAAACTAAGGGAAGGTGTCCCTTGGGGATTTCGTGAGCAATGAAGAGGGTTGGCATGTGCAGACCCGAACTTTCCAGCCGTTCCAATGATCGACGTTGTTGCAGTGGAATGTGGTCTGCGTCTTTCAGCACGACTGGTCCAAGGATCCAATCTGTCGTCGCTCCTGATAACACATGAATGCCTTCGGGTAGGGGAGCAATGCCAAGATATTGGATCTCTACATTGGCCTCCTTTGCGAGACCAACATTGAATGGAGCTTCGTGTTCGAGGGTTGCAACACGATTTCTCGTTGATGCAGGGACACGGGTACTCATCAACTCCGGCCCCTTCTTTGCGGGGGAGGCTTCAGGAGATCGTGGTAGTGAGAGCCGTGTTTGCTCTTGCCGATATATTCCTCGTTCTTTGATGGTTTCGTTCATGGTGTTCCTTTCTTAGTTGGTGGTTAGAGATTGAAAGCGGTGACGAGTACAGGTAGACCCAGGCCCAGAAGTAGCGCCGCAAAGGTGGCCCGCATTGCCCAGGCAGGGGCTTGGCGAAATCCTCGAGTGAAGATTGCAAGGGCTACGACCGCGACAAGTGCCATCATGGCAACAGATTCGCCCGCAATGTATTGGTGAGTTGTGTGCGTAATCAGATGCAGAGTGAGAACCAGAGTTGTCAGAAGAGCGACACCAACCCAGCCAGCATTGGCGAGATGTCTTGGGATTTTGACTGGCAGAGATTCGTGAGTACTTGTGTTCTTCATTGAGGTGACAAAGTCAGTGAAGTTCGGCGTCATGATTGTGTCAGCTTCAGTTGGCCTGTTTGATTCACCGTGATGTGCAGATCTTTGCGAAGGTGCGCCGTACCACTGCGCTTCCTCATTGGCGATCCAAAAATCACGTTGGCCTTGGATGCGCACGCGATTGATCGCCTCATCAGCCATGGCTTGGTCGTTGAGCCGACTTCTCTCAATTCGTACCTGAAGATCGACATTAAGGGCCACAAGATGTTCACGACGCCTGTAACTCGCAGCGATGGCCTCATATGAAGAGTTGCCGAAAGCAAGATAGAGGCTCTTGATAATCAGAGGCATCAAATCCAAAAGAATCAGAGTGAATCTGATGAACCAGACTTGAATGAGAATACCCGGATGTGCATGTTCAATCTCAGTAAGTGCACCCTCGCGAGCTATTAATCCGGTGCCGACTCTTTCTGCCGAAGTGAGAACTTGTTGGTCGTGCGTTTCAGATTGCGAGAGCTGTGCAATGTGAGATTGCAACGCGCCAATCCGGATGGCATCTTGTGGTTTGAGTGCATCAAGTTCTTGCTTTGTCGAAGTGGCGAGTTGCCTGTAATGAAGGCAGTAGGTGCCACAACCAGGCTGATGTGTTACCGAGCAGATTGGATCGTTGGACTCGCAGCTCGAAAGAAAAATATCCTTATTGATTTGAGCGACCAGTGCGCTCTCGTTGGATTGGATGTTTGCAAGAGTCTGTCGATCAGCATTGATCTGTGGATTATAGAAATTGATTATCTTCTGCGTCGATACTTGGGTTTGTTGTTGTACATCGCTTTTCATCTGCGAGTTGATTTCCAGGTTGTAGATCCATAGTGTGACAACTTCCGCAATCATCACTCCGATCACAAACGAAATCACTACTCTCGGAATAAGCGCCTGTGCAAGATGACGTGTCGCAGTGAGCATTAGGAGACATCGATCCATATTCAAAACGATGAGTGCCCATGCCAAGGTGACGGGCCAGAAGTGTGTGGCAGGCTTGTTTAACGTGTACCCAAGAGCAACAGACATGGTCACACCGCTGACCAGTGCCGTCGCCAGAACCGATAGGCCCAGTCCGTTGAAGAACGGTGCTTCATTGGGACATAGACCAAGAATGCTTTGCTTGGCTCCCGAGAACCATGCAAGGCCAAACGACTTCAATTGGCCATTGCTAGTAGGCACTTTCATCATTTCATCTCCCTTATTCACTACGGCCCAGCATCTAGGAAGGACTACGAATTAGACGAGGGCCTAGCGACGAAATCTGCTTCGGATATACTTCGTCGGTACTTCGTTCAAAGGAAGTAGAATTTGCCGACGCCAGCGTGGTCCAAAGAAGTTGCCAATCAACTTTTGGTCATTCTTCGCTCCCGCTTGGACGAGGCGACGATTCTTGGAGCAACGAGCTTCCTTCGTTTTACCGGCTTCTATCAACAGAACCTCGATAGTGCCGTCGCCAAGAGCGTCGAANNGAAAAGGCGATCCTTCGTGCGGTCGAATCCTTGCCGGAGGATCAGCGCCATCCAATCCTCTTAATGACCGGAAACGCTTTGGCGACCAAGGGGTCGAGGGTGACGCGCAGGGCAATTTTGGAAAAGATGGCCAAAGTCATTCCCCGAAAAAGGAAGATACTGTCAACGACGCCTTTGTCCTCCCGCCAGGTCGAGACCATTGAGGAAGAAGAATTCGTTCCGGCTGTTCTAAAGGCGCTTGGTTCTACTAGTAAGTTGATGCCAATTTACGGGGATGCAACAGTTCGGATCTCGCTCGTGAAAGGAAGCACTGCAGCTACCATGCGCATGTCTGTAGAACTGTCGGCGCAAATTGAGAGTTCCCATTGGATTGTAGGCGTGACACCCGATGAACTCGTAGCAGATCAAATTTGCGGGATGACCGGACTTGTCAATGAGATGATCTGTCCAGGGCCATCCCGAAAGAACGCCGACTCTGTGGCATTCACTCTTGCGATTCACAATTCCAGTCAAAAGAAGTTGAGGCCGACTCCACTTAAGATGCATCGTGTCTCATCGGCTGAACTTGCACTGATGATTGGTGACCATCGAATTACAGAGTTTGACGATGTCGATTGGTACGCAGCTGATATCCCCGTGACCGGCGCACGCGAACCTATGAAAATCACATTCACAAACAGCCAAGAAATTGACTATCGAGCACGCTATTGTTTTTGGAGCGCAGGGCGCCGAATGTACCTGCGATCGATTACCGTTGACGAACGAACATTCCCGCGTCGCACGCAACATCACTTTTCGCTGCAACCATTCTTAATGCTCCCCGTTGTAACCAGTGGACTCGAAAGTACACGTTATTGGGAATTGGAAGTCGATTCATGGATCGAGCCTGGAAATGGTATTGCGTTCATCTGGGGAGATGCCGGGAAAGCACTCAAATGAAATCAGTTGTTCTTATTGGGGAGTACGACGATGAAGATCTAGCCCGGCTACGCAAAATCCTTGGTCGTCGCGGGGTGGACGTGAGCTTCCTGCCCTTGGGATTGTCGTCAAAGGAATACAGAATTGAATGGATTTTCGGACGGGGGCCGGTAATTGAAGCCTGCGGGACTGTTCTCGATAGAGCAGTTATGGAGCGTTCCCAAGGGACACTTTTCAAACTCGCGAGAATGGATGAACGGGTCTTGTCCGCCTATTCAAACGGAACCGACGCGGAAATTGAATTTGCGCATCGGGAGTGGAATGCATCGCTGCTGAATGCCATTGAGGCATTGATTCGATCATCAACGTCTCCCACATACGGTTCTCCCAGGGATACTTCATGGCATCACTGGAAACCATTTGCTTTGCAAAAGGCGATCGAATTAGGAATCCGAGTTCCCAAGACGATCATTACGAATTCTCCTGATCTGGCCCTGTCAAACCCTCTAGTGACTAAGTCAATCAATTCAAATGCGTTCGTCGAAGCCGGTCGCTACTTCCCGACGAGTCGGATTGACGACAGCCTGCTTCATTTAATCAGCGGTCAACGTCTTGAAGTCCCATCGATATTTCAGTCGGAGATTATCAAGGACAACGAAATTCGAACCATCGTGTTTGGCGAAACCGCGTTCGAGCGGCTCATCAAATCGTCATCTTCAAATGTCGATTTTAAATACGCTGAGGATCGTAGCGTGTCGAGTATTGGCCGCTCTTCACGAACGGATGCACTCATTCAGTTGGCAAGTTATCTTGGGTTAACATATTGCTGTTTTGATACAATGGTGGGTAGAGACGGAATTGAATGGTTAGTTGACGTGACGCCTCGTGGCTCATGGCACTACTATGAAACTGCGGAAAAGTTCGGAATGTCCGAGGAAGTTGCTTCATTACTTTCGGGAGAAGCGGAGAATCTCAATGCTTAGGCCAGCCAGTCTTATCAAACCGATTGAGTTGATAAGTAGTGATCGAGGTAGTTTGCATTGCCTTCAGGCATCCTTCATGATGACCGTTCACTCGATGCTGGGTAGAGATATTACTTGGGAAGAGGCGGAGAGATTGACTGGCTACGTTGAAGCACGCGATACATGGCCGTATGCGATGTTTCTGAGCGCAGCTGATATGGGGTTGTCGATTCACTCAATCGAGATTTTCGATCCAGAGGTGATGGCAGTTGATCCAGCTAAAGAGGTGCGTCGAGTGTACGGACCCGGCGAAATAGCTGAAGCAGTGATCGCAGGAATGGATGTCGCGTACGAATCGGATCTTGCAGCTCGCTGCCTAAGAAATCCGCGAATTTCGTTCGAAGTGCGCGTGCCTGACGGCAGGGACATTGAGACAGGAATTCGAAGTGATCGATTGGCCCTCGTCTCTTTGGATTATGGACTTTTACATGCGACTGGAAAATACGAAGGGCACATGATTCTCGTAAGCGGCATCGATGACGATCGGGCAGAAATCTTTGACCCGGGGCCACCGGGAGACGCCGCACTTCTCATCACTCGAGAAGATTTGGAAGCGTCCATGCATTCGCCGACGGAAATTACTGGAGCCGTAATACTGGTCGGAAATTCATAGAGTTGAAATAAAGTGGGGAACCCAACCAATCGTTAATACGCCCCCTTACTTTTTCTTGAAGCCACTCGGACAAATAGGGTTTGCTCCAATAATTTTCTTCGAATTTTTGCCCTTGAAACAAATAATTTTCCGCAATTTAGGCACCGCTTTATTTGCGGTTTGTTGGTCAGATACGGCTTGGGTAGCTGCCGAGTACTTCTGGCTCGCCAAATCCTTTTGTTTCCCAGCAGAAATTGCTATTTGAACGGTTCCAATGGCATGGTTAGTAGCATCTATCGAAAGGGATATGGTGTCGCTTGGCGCTCCATCTGGCTCTGTCGTAATAGTATTTTGCCATTTACTCAAGTTTAATAAAGTCGCTTGGAGAGAAACTAGTAAGTTTTGATTTGAAATGACAAAATTAATGGGTGCGCTTTGATTTACAGCATCAACATTCGGTTGCAATTGATTAATGTCAGTTTGAATTGAATCAGCTGTACTTTGCATGTCAGTCGAAACGTGTTGTTGGACGCCCATTGAATATGCATATTGAGCGAGTGATCGTGCATCCGTATAGAGGCGGGAAATTGCGGCATTCAACACTATTATTTCGCCTTGCCCATCGTGAGCAGAATTTTGATTCGCTATTTCCGCGGCGGTTTCCATAGCTAGGAATGTTTGCCCAGCTTTGTCGGCCATCGCATTTAAGTTTGCAATCGCGTCAGCTGTCGCTAAAGTGCAATTTCCAAGAAGCAGAAACAGTGCAACCAAGACGAGTGTAAGACGCTTCACTCCATTATTATCGTGGAGAAACCTCGACCCCGATAGCACGCTAGGCCAAATAACTTTCCTAAATCGATCGGACTCCACCCAAAGAAGTTGGGTCGATCACATTATTGGCAAGCCGAACACGGACTCACCGCTCAAAGCTTCTTATCCGTTCGGACCCTTCTCTGGCGGGGTTTTGCTTAGCAATTTGAATAGAGCCATTTCAGGTACCTCCTTCTAGTGAGTTGCGATCTGATTCTACGCCTTGAGTAAGCATGCCGTCCAGGAGTTTTAGAGATTAGCACTCCGGGAAAATGCTGATGTACGCCATCGGGCATCTAACGCCATACGACGCAGCCGCTTGCAGGAATCCGAACTACTACCAGAACGGTAATCTCCGACAGCACTGGACTAGCCTTGGGCAATGACTCAGGGGTGGGCTCTCAATATCGGTAATCGCACTGCAGTTCAGATCGCTTTCAAATCGGTCGGCGCTCAGGGCCTATTTTCGCCGCGCCTTCTCCTCTGGATGCATTTCGAAACGCCCAACGAACGAATAACTGTTGATTTGCATGACTTGCGCATACGGGTCAAATCAGGGCAGGAGTATCTCGGCGAGACCCGGTTGACTGGGGAACGCGTCACTTCCAATGGCTCAAGCCTTCAACTCGATGTTCCGACCACTCATCGAATGTTGAATTACGTAACGGATCATCTTGGTTCTCAAGAACATGTTGCATTAACGCTTGGTTGGTACGGTCTGATTCGTTTTCTTTGGAATCCGAATGACGCCGATTCTAGGTACATGGGTGAACCATCACCTGGTGAGTGGACTGACTTCCAAATTGATGAGGGTAATCATGAACAACAAATCTCGATCGCGCGAAGCGAGTGGTTTTCGCGAGTTGTTTCAGTTGTCGGGACTGCTGATTATGTCTTTACAGAGGTTGCAGTCCCGAGGGGACCACTGGGCGACAAATGGCGTTCCGCGCTTGTTCTACTTGGCAAGGCGGACAAGGCATTCACTCTAGGAGATGATGCATCAGTTTTCCTTCACCTGCGTGGCGTCATTGACTCGCTGCCGGGCGCAAAGCAAGATATTTTTGCCCATCTTCCTGAGTCACAAAAGGTTTATGTTAATAAACTCGCAAAGTCTGTTGGGGAGTTCCTACATTCAGGGAGGCACGTGGACGACTTAGGAAATGGTGACGTGGGATTTCCAGTCGATCACGTTGATGCACGCTTTGCAATTAATCTCGTGCGCGTTCTCCTCTCATATGCATCCGTCTCAATTGACGCCGCCCAGAAGAGAGCTAACAAGTGATGATGGTAAAAGGCCTTTGTCGATTTAACTTGATGACGTAAAATAGGGACATCATATGAATTCTGAAAACGCAGCGGTTCATTTACGAGTTGATCAAAAACTGAAGTCTTGTGATTGGGGTGTTGTGGGATACAGACCCGAATGGTACAAACTTGAGCGAAATGCAAAAAGTGCACATTCATGTACGACTACGGGGATAAAAAGGGCGACAAGATGGCAGTAAAGAAGTCGGAGCTCTACAGCTCTCTGTGGAAGTCCTGCGATGAACTGCGCGGAAGCATGGATGCCTCTCAATACAAAGATTACGTTCTGGCCCTGCTCTTCATCAAATATGTTTCAGATCGCTACGCCGGACCAACATCTTTGTTGGAAGTACCCAAGGGCGGGAGTTTTGCAGATCTCGTTGCACTCAAAGGCAACCCGGAGATCGGCGATAAGACGAACAAGGTCATTGCAACCCTAGCTAAGGCAAATGGCTTACAAGATGTCATCACCACAGCCGACTTCAATGATCCAGCTAAACTTGGCTCCGGCAAAGAGATGGTCGATCGCCTGACCAACCTCATCGCTATTTTCGATGACCCTCGATTGGATTTTTCTAGCAACGTTGCCGACGGTGATGACCTGTTGGGCGATGCGTATGAGTACTTGATGCGCCACTTCGCAACGGAGTCTGGCAAATCAAAAGGCCAATTCTACACACCTAGCGAGGTTTCCCGGATTATGGCGAAGGCAATCGGAGTCAGCGGTGCGACGAATGCCAAACAAACGATTTATGATCCAACATGCGGCTCTGGCTCACTCCTTCTCAAAGCACACGCAGAGGCAAAGGCCAATACTGGTTTGGACTTGGCTGTCTATGGACAGGAGATGGACAACGCAACTGCCGCACTGTCTCGAATGAACATGATTTTGCACAACTGCCCAACGGCAGAGATCTTTCCAAACTACAGCACGCTCTCCAGCCCGGCTTTTAGGGACGAGAAGGATCCAGCAAAGCTCAAGACCTTCGACTTCGCTGTTGCTAACCCACCATTTTCTACCAAGTCTTGGTCCAATGGCCTTGACCCATTACACGATGAATTCGATCGCTTTGCATATGGCGTACCGCCGACAAAAAACGGTGATTACNNCGCTTTCCTTTTGCATATTCTGGCCAGCCTGAAATCAACTGGAAAAGGTGCAGTTATTTTGCCCCATGGCGTCCTCTTTCGCGGTGGAAGTGAAGGTGGCATTCGTAAAGAGATCGTGAAACGTGGCCTTATCAAAGCGATTATCGGATTGCCAGCAAACTTGTTCTATGGAACTGGGATACCGGCTGCGATTATTGTTCTGGACAAAGAGGGCGCAGATAAACGCACTGGAATCTTCATGGTTGATGCGTCAAAGGGTTTTGTGAAGGACGGTAACAAGAATCGTCTGCGAGACCGCGACATTCACAAGATCGTGGATGCCCTAGCGCAAGGCAATGACATCCATGGCTTCGCCCGTCTTGTTCCGATAAGTGAAATCAGTGATGCAAAGAATGGCTACAACCTCAACATTCCTCGCTATATCGATGGAAGCGAGAAGGAGGATATTCAGGATCTGAGTGCGCATTTGCGCGGTGGTATTCCTAAAAGAGACATTGAAGATCTGGAGATATTCTGGAAAGTTATGCCAAATTTACAAAGCGCTCTGTTTAAGCGTTCCGAACATGATGGGTACCTGCAACTCAAGGTTGCCCCACACGATGTTTTGGCCACCGTCTTTGTTGATGCGGATTACAAGAAGTTCATCACCGCAGCGGAGAAGAACTTCAAGGGTTGGCTAACTGAGTACTCGCACGAGCTCTCCTCGCTGGCCGTGGGCTCTAAGCCAAAATTGATCATTGAAGCGCTTGCTGAATCACTTCTGACAAAGTCAAAAACCCTCCCGTTGGTTGATCCCTACGCCATCTACCAGACCCTGATGAGTTACTGGAGTTCCACACTCCAAGATGATGCGTTCTTGATTGCTGCCGTTGGTTGGACTGAGGCCGCAAAGCCACACCTTGTGAAAGATGCAACGGATGGAGTTGATTTCATGTCCGGTAAGTCAAAATTCCGCTCGGACCTGCTTCCAGCGCAAGTCCTCGTCGATCAGTGCCTTGCTAAAGAGCGTGACGCAATAGCGGTACTTGAAGCAGATTTGGCGGTTGTTCTTGCTGAGATTGATGCGTTGGTTGAAGAAAACAGCGGGGACGAAGGATTACTCGAGGAGGCTTTGGGAGATAACGGAAAGGTCAATAAGAAGTTTCTGGGCGCACGGATCAAGATGATCGGTAAAGACACCGACTTTGCTGATGAACTGGAAGTCCTGGCACAATGCTCATCTTTGATCGAGAAGGGCGATGTTGCAAAGAAGGCGGTGTCCTCAGCAGAGAAAGAGCTCAGCGAAGCCGTAATCAAGAAGTACGCCTCATTGGATGAGAGTGCAGTCAAAGTTCTGGCCCTTGCCAAATGGGAAAGCTCAATCACATCGTCAATCGAATCCAATCGTTCGCGCGTTGCTCAAGGTTTAGCAAATCGCATTTCCACACTTGGAGAGCGGTATGACGCGGTGTTGGGTGTGCTTATGCAAGAAGTTGGCGTCCTTCAGCAACGAGTGGATTCTCATCTTACTTCGATGGGATTCGTGTCATGACTTTACATTCTGCCATTCTAGACTTTCCACAAGGCTGGATGGAGAAACATTTAGGAGACGATGATATTGCTGAGATTGTCAGTGGTGGCACGCCGAGTACTTTAATTAACGAGTATTGGGGTGGAGATATCCATTGGGCTACGCCGACGGATATAACGTCAACAAAATCGAAATATCTATCAACCACAGAAAGAACCATCACTCACGCAGGATTGACTAGTTGCGGTGCCAGAATGCTCCTTCCAGGAAGTCTGCTGTTATGCAGTAGGGCGACGGTTGGGGAAATACGTATCTCTACCGTTCCAATCTGCACGAACCAAGGGTTTAAGTCGATAGTGGCCAAACCTGGAGTTAGTAATGAATTTCTGTACTACAAATTGTTGACCATGAAGGACGACATGGTACAGAGATCTTACGGTTCTACTTTTCTGGAGTTGTCTACAAAGGAAGCTAGATCTTTGCCACTGATGCTTCCAAAATTCGAAGAACAAAATCTCATCGCCGAAGCACTCATGAATATTGATTCTCTCATCGAAGCTCTCGAGAAATTGATCGCTAAAAAGCGTGCGATGAAGTTGGGAACGATGCAGCAACTTCTCAATGGTAAAACTAGAATCACAGGATTCCATGAGAATTGGACTTCAATCTCCATTGGAGACGTTGCGGAATGCGTTTCCGGTGGCACACCGAGCACGCTGAAGAATGAGTATTGGAATAATGGCATCATTCCCTGGATGAGTTCCGGCGAGCTTCATGCTCGTAGGATAAGGAGCGTTAAGGGCCGTATTACCGAACTTGGGTTAGATGAATCTAGCGCGCAACTCGTACCGATTGGGTCAGTGTTGATCGGCCTCGCGGGTCAAGGAAAAACGAGGGGTACTGTCGCAATAAGTGAAATTGAACTTTGCACAAATCAGTCAATCGCGGCGGTATTGCCAAACTCCACTCTAAACTCCGATTATCTCTTCCATAATCTTGTTAGTAGATACGACGAGTTGCGAACGCTCTCGACAGGAGATGGCGGTCGCGGTGGACTCAACCTAACGATAATAAGAGGCTTGGAGGTGCCACTCCCAACTGTGGAAGAACAACAGGCTATCGCCAAAGTTTTGAATGACATGGATGCGGAGATTGATGTCTTAGTTGCCCGAAGAGATAAGACTGTTCTTATCAAGACTGGCATGATGCAGGAACTCCTTACTGGAAGGACTCGGCTGTTATGAGTGCAGTAGGTGAGATCGAGAGGGCAACTCAGAACCGCATCATCAAACTTTTTACTGATCGTTTGGGCTATGAATACCTTGGCAATTGGGAGGAGCGCGAGAATAACTCCTGTATTGAAGAGGAGTACGTCCGTGATTTCCTAAATAATAGTGGCGTCAGTTCGGATCTGATTGATCGCGCAATCCATGCACTTCGCTCGGTTGCAGAAGATACGTCAAAGAATCTCTACGACAGGAACCGTGGAGTTTATGAGTTGCTGCGCTACGGGGCAAAAGTGAAGCCCGATCACGGCGAAGTCACTGAGACCGTCTGGTTCATTGATTGGCACAACCCACAAACGAATCACTTTGCGATTGCAGAAGAAGTGACGGTATCTCCTGCTGCAACTGGTGCCCACACTAAGCGACCCGATCTTGTTCTCTACGTCAACGGTATCGCACTTGGAGTCCTAGAACTTAAGCGCTCCACAGTTTCTGTTGCTCAAGCCATTCGTCAGAACCTTGATAATCAGAAAGACCTCTTCATTGAGGAGTTCATGGCAACGATGCAGTATGTCATGGCTGGCAATGAATCAGAGGGGCTGCGCTATGGAACGATCGAGACACCAGAGAAGTTCTATTTGACCTGGAAAGAGCCGTCGGATGAATTCACTAATGTGCTGGATAGAGGTGTTGCACAAGTATGTAATAAGGAACGATTCCTGGAGTTCATTCATGACTTCGTTGTCTTTGATGCTGGCACCAAGAAGCTCAGTCGTCATAATCAGTACTTTGGAGTCAAGGCCGCTCAGAAGTTTGCCAAAGCGGGCGAAGGTGGAATTATTTGGCACACACAGGGCTCTGGTAAATCACTAACGATGGTCTGGCTCGCTAAATGGATTCGTGAGAACATCGCCGATTCCAGAGTCCTCATCGTCACCGATCGCGACGAACTCGATAAGCAGATCGATAGGGTTTTCACGGGCGTATCTGAGGAGATTTACCGGGCAAAATCTGGCGCTGATCTAATTGCACGCCTGAACTCTGCTGAGAAGTGGTTGATCTGCTCCCTCATTCACAAGTTTGGATCGGCGTCGGGCAAAGAGGCTAGTGCGGATGAAGTCAAGGAGTACATAGCCAGTCTGACCAAGAGTTTGCCGAAGGACTTCAAAGCGAAGGGAAATATTTTTGTCTTTATCGACGAGGCCCACCGCACCCAAGCAGGTGACTTACACCAGGCAATGAAGAAGTTATTACCAAACGCCACTTTTATGGGCTTTACCGGGACTCCGCTATTGCGCACCGATAAGAGAAGAAGCGTTGAGATATTTGGTCCCTACATCCATACCTACAAGTATGACGAAGCTGTACGCGACGGCGTGATCGTTGACGTGTGCTATGAAGCGCGCGACATAGATCAACGCATTACATCGCAGACCAAGATTGATCAGTGGTTTGATTCCAAGACGCAAGGACTCAACGACATTGCCAAGGCCCAACTCAAGAAGCGCTGGGGAACGATGCAGAAAGTTCTCTCCTCTCGCTCACGGCTCAACGTTATTGTTGAGGATATCGTTCTAGACATGGCAACACGGGATCGACTAATCAGCGGCCATGGCAACGCATTGTTGGTCTGTTCAAGTATCTACGAGGCGTGCCGCTATTACGAGCTCTTCTCCGATACCGAGCTCCGGAACAAAGTAGCTATCGTCACCTCCTATTCTCCCCACATTTCCGATATCAAGGGTGAGGAAACCGGCGAAGACGCAACGGATGCGATTGAGAAGTATGCGACCTATCGCAAGATGCTTGCCGACTGGTTTAGGGAAAGCGAAGATGTAGCGATCACAAAAAATGCGTGCTTTGAAGATGAAGTTAAGAAACGCTTCATCGAACAACCAAGCAAACTTAAACTTCTCATTGTTGTCGATAAGTTGCTCACTGGTTTTGATGCCCCACCTGCCACTTACTTGTACATTGATAAAGAAATGCGCGACCACGGGCTCTTTCAGGCGATCTGTCGCGTAAATCGGCTCGATGGTGACAAGGAGTACGGCTACGTAGTTGATTACAAAGATCTCTTTCGGAGTTTCGAGGGTGCATACAAGGACTACACCTCCGGCGCACTTGATGGCTACGACAAAGAGGACGTCGTAGGCCTTCTAGAGAATCGTTTGGAGAAGGCACATGAGCGACTGGTCGCAGCGCGCGAACAGGTGAAAGCACTGGTCGAACCTGTTAATCCTCCCAAGGGAACTGAGGAGTATTTGGAATTCTTTCTTAGTCCAGAGCACGCAACGCTTGAACGCGTCAAAGAGGACGAGAACAAACGCCTAGCCCTCTATAAATGTGTGAGCGCCTTTGTTCGAACTTATGCGGACGTGGCGAACGAGATGAGTGAGGCTGGTTTTACTGCAGCAGATGCTGTCACTATCAAGACGGAAGTTACCCACTTTGAAGCTGTCCGTGCCGAGATCAAATTAGCCAGTGGCGACTCTCCCGATCTCAAGCAGTTTGAGCCGGGAATGCGCCACCTCATTGACACCTACATCAAATCTGATGAGTCCAACAAAGTTTCATCGTTTGATGACCTTGGCTTTGTTGATCTCTTTGTTCAAAATCCTGATGAAGCCATTGCACAATTACCTGTCGGAATTAGGAAGAGTGAGTCGGGTGTTGCAGCCGTCATCCAGAACAACGTCCGTAAGGTTATCGTCGAAGAAAGTCCGGTGAATCCTAAGTATTACGAGAAGATGTCTGAACTACTGGACGACCTCATTGACCAACGGCGACGCAATGCTATTGATTACCGCAAGTATCTGCAGGAGATCGCGGATCTTGCTAAGAAGGTAAAGAGCCCGAACATCAGTGCCTATGCACAGGCGCTGGACACTCCGGGCAAGCGCGCGATCTTTGACAATTTCTTTCCTGATGAGAAGACCGTCGGAATCATTGATATAGCGATTCACTCAAATGCTCAAGATGGGTGGCGTTTCAACCGGGCGAAGAAAAAACTCCTTACGATCTCGATTGCTCGGGCACTGGAAAATCACGGCCAATCAATCGTAGAAGAGCGTCTATCGGAGTTACTTGATTTAGTGGCGGCGCACAATGAGTATTGAAGAGATCCTGGTCATTTCGGAGATACCTGTGGCTGTAACGCGCAAACAAATCAAGAACCTGCACCTGGCTGTTTATCCGCCAACGGGACGTGTGACAGTTTCTGCGCCTGAGCAGATGCCGATAAGTGCGGTTCGCATTGCAGTAGTGACTCGACTTGCATGGGTCAAAAGGCAACGCAAAGAGATTTCTCTTGCTCCGCGCCAATCTATCCGCGAGATGACGGATGGTGAAAGTCACTATTTCCTAGGTCGGCGTTATCGAATGCGCGTTGTGGAAAGGTCTGGACCGACGCGGATTTCAACGCGTGGTAAAGCCACCCTCGTGCTCGAGGCCCGAGAAGATGCTTCTATTAGCGCAAAACTCAATGCCTTGGATCACTGGTATCGAGAACGACTTGGAGAGGTAGTTCCTCCTTTGTTGGAGGAGTGGAGTCAGAGACTAGAACTTGATGGAATTACATGGAGGACGCGAAGAATGCGCACTCGCTGGGCCACGATCAATGTAAAAAGTGGCATCGTTACGGTGAATCCGGAGATTGCAAAGCAGAGCCTAGAGAGTATTGAGTCGGTACTCGTTCATGAACTGATGCACATCTTTGAACCCAACCATGGAGAGGGTTTTATTCGGCGACTAGATATGCACCTGCCTGACTGGCGGGCGCGTAAGTCGAAGTTAGATTCAGCAATGCTTTCCTGTGAAGACTGGAAAGTTTGATCTAGCCATGAAGCGGCGCCATGAGATGACCACGAGGAAGCGAACCGTCTGTGGAGAATCGAGTTGGATGATGAATTTCCTCTTGATTAGTTTTAATGCAATGCGGGTATTGGGGTGAGGGAAAGCTGCCAAATGAAATTCAACTTTTTAACTCTATCGAATACTCGTTTTAAGATTGAGGGTAAAACAAAATGAGTCACCATAGGCAACCTCAATTGATTGATCATGTATCGAGATTTCCCGATGAAGATCAACTCCAAGAGTCAATACTAGACCAAGTTGTTTCTGTTTATTTAGATGGAGAGGACTTCAATGGTATAACTATTTTTCATAGTGAAGAACACTTAGATCGAATTTGGGCTGCCCTGATTGAGTTAGTCAAACAAGGCGAGGTTCAAGTCGTTATAGGCAGTGACTATTTGAATCCCCATATTCGACCCTGGGCAAGTCGGAGATCGATTGAAGATCAGATTTCGTCCGTCGAGCAAATTCGAAATCGTGGAGAAGTTAGCGAAGATGATCGAATCTGCCTCTACCCAACTCCTCAGGCCATGATCAGCAAGTTGGATAAACACAAGTATGTGCAGGAGCCTTATCGCCGCGAGCTCGCCCTCGGTAATGGGACTCTCGAGTTGCGATATTTCTCAATGGATGCAATGGAGGGATATCGGAATGACCCTAGATATCACTTTACTTTTGAAGATTTCGGTCTAAGTTTTGGAATTGGCGACGAAGCTTACTTAAATGAAAACGAACCAGAGAAAGACAAAGTGTCCTCACTTCATGTTGGATTTGCCTATGTTTTACCGAAGGATGAATCCGATCCAATAACAAGAAGAATTTGTATGTTTCTTGGTGTCCTTTCTAAATTGTCTCCAGAGCACCAGCGACGCATGGAATCTTATGAGGTGAAAGGTGTTGNNATGGTGTAGGGCTAATCGATAAAATACTTTTTGAAATGAGAGCGATTAATGAACTAACTACCTCAGCCTATGGCAAACCTCTTTTCAAAAACGTTGATCGGCCACGAGAGTTCGGGTGGGTGCTTCGAGCAAGCCAAAGTGAGTGGGACGGATTTGTTTCTCAGGCAGACAAACTGCTAAGCGAAAATCTCAATGCTAAGGCCCTAGATGCGATGGGTGCACCAAAGAATGACGACAGCGGAAAAGCAATGGGTTCGATCAGTCGACTCCAATGGGTGTTGGAAAATAGAGCGAATTTACCTTCTAAACAAGTTGACTTGAGACTTAAGTCATTTCGTGAAGTTCGAGATGCAAGACAAAAACCGGCTCATGCACTTCGTAAAAATGTCCACGACAACACAATTGTAAGAAAACAAAGGGACCTACTTAATGAAATATCTGTAAGCCTAGAGGCTTTAGAAATCATTTTCTCTCGACACCCAAACAATAAGTCGTGGAAACCTGATGAACTCTTGAGAGGCACAGTCTATGCACTTTAAATCAAGACTTTTAGGAATCAGGCGATGACAACCTCTAGGGAAATTCATCTAGGGAGTGCCCTTGATTCGTCAACTCTAGATTCCTTGGCTGACTTCATATGCGGTGACGACACGGGAAGATTTCCAACTTACAGGAGCTCCTCTTATCTCAATCGTTTCTTTTCAGATATCAACATCAGTGCCTCCCATGACGGGTCAACAAGAAAGTGGTGGGTGCTCAGTATTCTCAAGCAGTTGACGCCCGGGGAACTCGAACGTGCCATTCTTCGTCTCGTTGATCCCCGAATTTATGGAGGCAAGAAAGAACCGCTGGGGATGGCTGTTCGAAGCATGAGTGAAATTCTGGCTATGGACAATCTTGGCATCGCTTTTGTGCAGAATCGACCGATATTAACGGATGCGGCCCCGACTACGTTTGATGTCGAGGAGCTAAAGAGAGAACCGGGTACCGCTGATACTGAGGTATTCCTTGAGCAGCAGTTCAGCGATGATATTAACATTGAGGATCTCAAGGTTGATGCCGTAATTAGCAGATTCTTACAATCTCGAATCAATGAGGTGCAGGCAATTCGTCGAGATAAGGCGCCACTTGCAACGATATTTCTTTTGGGAAGTACACTCGAAGGAATACTGATTGCCGTTGCATGTAATGACATTAAGAGATTCATGGCAGCTTCTGTCGCGCCGAAGGACAAGTCTCAAAATATCTTGAAAATCCAAGATTGGACACTCAACTCACTTATCGATGTAGCCCATCAAATAGGTATGCTGAACCTTGATGTGAAAAAGTTCAGCCACGTACTTCGTGACTTTCGCAACTACATACATCCGTACAGACAAATGTCAGAGGATTTCAATCCCACCCAAGATACGGTTGATATCTGTTGGCAAGTGTTCAAGGCGGCTGTATCTCAACTCAAGGAATCCTCCAAGCTTCAGTGAAGCTGTTGCATTCCGAGTAACATCAATCATCCATCCAGAACCTGACCTCAAAAAGTAGGCCGGGCGTGTTTGAATTTGTCTGACTTGCATGCTGTTGGTGACGATTGCATATGAATAGACCGCAGTTCATAATTCAATAATGATGACTGACGAGGAGTATTCCCAGCAGCGAACTGATGCGTTACAGCGGATTCTTGAAAGTAGAGCGCGTCACAAACTGATCGTGGCAGGTCCCGGCACCGGAAAGACTTACACATTTCAGAGAGTCTTGGAAGCCGTAGACGGGCGGGGTTTGGCTATGACCTTCTTACTTGTGCTTGTGCGTGATCTGTCTGATGCTATCGGCGAGACCACAAACGTCTATTCATTTCATGGATTCGCTAGACGTTTACTGCACCAACTCGATGGAACTGGAGTGACAAAGGGCGTCACCTACTATCCGGCACTTGCGCAGATATTCATAGAGGATTTAAGGATCACCGACGCTGTGGTGCTGGATACGCACGAACTGGGCGGCTTGTTTCGCAACCTCGCAGATAGCGACCTATCCCTACGGCGGACCTTGGCGAGCGGTAGGTACTACGATGCTGTGGGTTTCGACGACGCCGTCTATCGGGTCCTACAAGCACTCGTAGCTGACGAGGCAAGAATTCCCCGATATCCGCAAATCGTGGTCGATGAGTTCCAGGACTTTTGTCCCCTTGAAGTGTCACTCGTCGAACGTTTGGCGCTTCAGAGTCCTACTTTGATTGTCGGGGATGATGACCAGGCTCTTTATGCGTTTCGCGATGCGGCGCCTGAGGCAATTCGCAATCTTGCTGCCGGAGATGAGTATGAACGCTTTGAGTTGCCATTCTGTACGCGATGCACTGAAGTAATCGTTACTGCAACGCAAACTGTTGTCAATCATGCTCAAGCAGTTGGTCTGCTAGCAGAGCGTTTGGAAAAGCCGTACGCATGCTTTCTGCCCGAAAAGCGCGACGAGAGTGCGAGGCACCCAAAGATCCTTCACGCCCACTGCTCTACGCAGACGAGTCGAGCTCCTTACATGGGCCGTTATATCAAGCGTGCGATCGAACAGATCTCGGTCGACGACATTCAGGAATCGTACGCAAAGAAGTGGCCGACGGTTCTTATCATCGGACCTAATCCGTTTCTAGGGCAGGTAGAGAGATACCTACGGGAACACTTTGCTAACATCACTGTTTCAACGAAAGAAACACCCGAGCTTCGTTTATTGGATGGCTATCGGTTCTTGGTCAATGATCCAAAGAGTAACTTGGGGTGGCGAGTTCTACTCCAGTTGATTCAACCAGTCGATTGGGAAGCGTCCGTTCGTGACGCCCTGACCGGAGATGTCGGGTTGTGTGATGGCTTGCAAGCGGAGTTCCTGGCACATCACCTGTCGATCTCGCGGTTGCTCGCGCGCTATTCGTCCGGCGAGACACTCTTGGTTGACGAACGCGCCGCGCTCGCTTATGCGTTGGAGACTGAGCAAGGCAACCTTGACGAGACGATTAATCCGCCTGAGGTACCCATCGCAACTGCAGATCCAAGTCAACCATCGATCATGCTTACTACTCTCATGGGTTCAAAGGGACTCCAGGCAGCTCATGTCTTCGTCGTTGGTTTGAATGAGGGGCACTTCCCACATCGAAACTCTGCCCCAACCAATGAAGAGGTATGCCAGTTGTTGGTTGCACTCACGAGGACTAGAAAATCGTGCACCTTGGTTTCCACCGGGCGACTCGGAGCGGACTGGTTAGGCGAGTCAGTGTTTCTCCGATGGTTAGCGCCCCAACTGGACACGATAACAGTGGATAGACACTTCTTCACTAGCTAACGGACCTGGATTCGGTCTCCCCTACCTTTTATTGTCGACCTGACCTGAATTCTGATACGCCGAATAATCGATGGCGCCTACGGTACCGAGTGTTTGAAGGCGCTGGAGTAACTTCATTTTGAAGTAACTAAGACTGGTATCTGGATCGCTCATTTCAAGTTCACTCGGTTTGGCTGAGTCGGGAATCTCCCAAGCCCCATCAGAGAGAACGCAGCCAATGTCTAGGTGAGAGTCCTGATCTAAAGCGCCTAAGGCGTTAGAGAACGGAGTCCCCATTGAAGGCCGCCAATCACTGGTAAGCGTCAATAGGCCCGAGAGGATTGGAATAAGTTCGCGTTTTCCTTGGCCCTGAAGCCACCCGAAAGTGCCTTGTGTTCGGAACCTGCGACGAACAGATGCAACCTTTTTGCCCGCATACTCGATATTTGCTGCATTCAAGCTCTGTTTGACCTCAAAAATTGCATAAACGCTCTCAGCGGGAACGTAAGTGTGTCCGCCACTCTCCCATAGAAGTGGCGAGTATTGCCTGTCGTGAATAATGACGTCCTGTTGCTCGCTTCGCGTGTTGTGGCTATCAACTACAAAACCTTTGGAGACCCGATACCTAGAAGGAAGGAATTCCCGAAACCAGTCACACCAGCCGTCTTCCGCTCCGTCGCCTACCGCAGTCGGATGTCCAGCGGATTGTCTGCTCGTGTTAAGCATTGCTTGCAAAATCTTTTGTTCGCCAAGGAGAATTTCGTGGAGATTAAACGGCGGATCTTTACGATCAATCATTTGATAACCCCATTAAACGGGCGTGTTGGCTCAAGTCCCTTCGCACTCTCGATAATCACTTCGGCAGTTAGCGGTCCAGAATCAAATACGCTCAACACAGATTCGGGTATTAATCGTTGACGGATGTCTGAGTATGTCATTCCGTAATCACGGGAGTGACGAGGTCCCGTCAATTCCACTAACTGGTCCAAATCTTCGGAAGAAACGTCTAAACCTTCAAGCAACTCTGAAAGGATCTCTCTACGTTGATCCGAGTTGGGGCGTTCAAGTTCAATGCTTGCTGCTGCTCGTCTCCTAAGAGCAGGATCGATGGAGTCCACTCGATTAGTGCATAGGACTGTCAAGACGGGAAGATGCGCTCTGCGAAGGGCATCGATACCCTTCAGTATCGCATTTACTCCGACTCGATCTTCGTGATGCATTTGTGACATCTCGCGAGACTGCGCCAACGCATCACCTTCGTCAATCAGCAAAACGATCACATGATTATTGTTCACTGCTTTTCGGCCAGCATCTCGAATGGTTGCCATGGCGTCGGATATCAATTTTGTCATTTCGCCGACACCACCTTTGCCCCGAACTGAAAGGCTCATAGCGTACAGAGTCCCTTTGGAATGAGTCTTTCTTACAACTTCATCCAAGAACGTTTCAGCTAACTCGGTCTTTCCAGTGCCAACGTCACCGGCAAGAATGATTAGTGGAGTTCGCTCAGCAAGTTCAGTGGCAGCTCTAATTACTTTACCGTGGTGCGTTTCGCTCCATTTAGTGATTTTCTCAGGGTCCAGAAGAAGAGTCGCCTCTCTAACTATC
>PLXJ01000022.1 GCA_003151395.1 Actinomycetota bacterium
TCCATTTTGTCTCTTGGTCTGATGGCAATACCAATGCCACTCGCACTGATCTAAATGTAACCGCCAACCTCTCGGTCACAGCCACCTTTGCAGCGAACCCACCTCCACCACCACCTCCACCTCCATCCACTTTCACCTTGACTTACTCCGCCGGTACCGGTGGAACGATTACTGGAACCACTCCTCAAACAGTCAACTCTGGTGGAAATGGAACCCCTGTCATCGCTGTTCCAAATGTAGGGTTCCACTTCGTTTCTTGGTCTGATGGCGGTCTCACGGCTAGCCGCAGTGAGTCGAATGTGACTTCAAACCACTCCGTAACAGCCACCTTTGCTCCGAACGCAGTGGTTACATTTACTCTGACTTACATTGCGGGAACTAACGGCACTATCAGTGGATCAACCCCACAGACAGTGAACTCGGGCTCAAATGGAAGCAGTGTGACAGCCGTTCCAAATTCTGGATTCCACTTCGTTTCTTGGTCTGATGGCGGTCTCACGGCTAATCGCACTGACTTGAACGTGCTTGCGAGCCTCACGGTGACGGCCTCATTTGCAGCCAATTCTGTAACTCCTCCAACGGATTTCACTTTGAATTATTCTGCCGGTAGCAATGGAACAGTCACAGGGGTCGCAACTCAATCAGTGGCAGCGGGCGGAAATGGAACATCCGTTACCGCCGTTCCAAATACTGGATATCACTTCGTCTCTTGGTCAGATGGTGGAACAACTCCTACCCGAACAGAGTTAAACGTTTCTGGCAATATTTCTGTAACTGCTTCATTTGCACCAACCGGTGTTCAACCTCCAACTAATGTCACGACATTCACACTTAATTATGTTGCAAATGGCCATGGATCGATTTCTGGAGTTGCAACTCAAGAAGTCTTGCCAGGAGGCTCAGCAACAGCAGTGACCGCGGTCGCAGTTACTGGATATCACTTCGTCTCATGGAGCGATGGAAACACCAGTGCATCTCGTGCCGATTCAAATGTCCTTGCGGACCATACCTACAGTGCGAATTTTGCCCAAGACCTAGTAGTTTCGATCACGCACACGATCATCGCAAGCAGTGGACCAAATGGAACCGTTCAACCACTAGGGGCGCGTGTGGTGAATGATGGCGATACATTGGGAGTGAGTATCACTGCAAATGCTAACTATCACGTTGTCGATGTGTTGGTTGACGGAGTGACCGTAGGCGCTGTTAATTCATATGACTTTACAAATATCAAAACTGACCACACGATAAGTGCGACATTTGCTCTCAATACAAACGGCACACCTGGTCCTGGACCGGATCAGGGACCAATCGTTAAGGAAGGTACTGACGGAGTTAGCGCGACTGTGGCTGGCGTTAATGATCCAGTCATTTTGTCCTTACTAAATGGTGGAACTGGTGTTCAACTTACTGCATCTACCTGGAAGATCAAGATCGCTAGCGATAAGAAGCAAGTTTATGGAATTAAATTGCCGACCAAGATTCAGGTTTACTTAATCCGTGGTGTAAACGCGACCACAAGCGGTGATGGGTTCAAGCCAGGAACAATCGCCAAGGTTTATTTGTACTCAACTCGAATCTTCTTAGGTGAAGCAACCGTATTAGCCGACGGTACTTTCGCTGCACATTTCCCAGTGTCTACTAAAACCACGCTTGGGTACCATGTAATGCAAGTTGAGGGAACGGCTTATGATGGCAATTTCCGTACAGCCGCTGTTGGATTACAAGTTATTACCAAGCCATCCAGTGGGATGATAGAACTTTCGAATATTTACTACGCACTCAATGTCAGCGACTTGAGCGCGGCAAATCGTGCAAAGCTTGACGCAGTTGCAAAAACTCAGATCGCAAATAATTACAGTGAAATCTGGATTTATGGTTACACAGATATCCAAACCGGCGTCAATAACACCATACTTTCGAAGTTCCGTGCAGTGAAGGTAATCGCTTATCTCCACAAGTTGCTACCAAAACTAATAATTAAGTACAAATACTTTGGTCCAGCTAATCCGGCAAACCCAGGTATAACAGAAGTCGCTTTTGCACAGAACCGCCGTTCCGAAATTCTAGGCAAACCGTAAACTCGTAGAAAGTAGCGGCCCACGTGAATTGTTCACGTGGGCCGCTATAATTTGAGGATCGCCCACTAATTAACTATTTAAGTACTCCGACACTTCCGAGGACCGCCAATAAGAATAATAAGGCGAGCACACCAAAAGTCACTCTACGTCTCAACTTTGCACTCATCATGAGGCTAGGCGCTCCACTATATATGCGATGCAATTGGTCAATGCTCGGATATCGTCAGGATCGATGGCCGGGAACATTGCGATACGCAATTGGTTTTTACCCAATTTGCGGTAAGGCTCAGTATCAACGATTCCATTGGCTCGAAGTACTTTAGCGACGGCAAGGGCATCAATTGAATCATCAAAATTGATAGTTCCAACTACTTTTGAGCGGGACGCAGGATCTTCAACGAATGGGGTTGTGTAGGTAGTCCGTTCCGCCCATGAATACAAATGCGATGCTGATTCGGCGCTGCGCCCCGCAGAAAAGGCCAGCCCGCCTCCTGCATTCATCCATTTAATTTGCTCGTTAAGCAAGATTAACGTTGTAAGTGCCGGGGTGTTATAGGTTTGTTCAAGTCGCGAATTTTCAATTGCGATACTTAAATCGAGGAATGCCGGAATCCAGCGCCCCGAGGCCTTGATTTTTTCAACTCTGGACAGGGCGGCTGGGCTCATGATTGCGATCCAAAGTCCGCCATCGGAAGCAAAAGACTTCTGTGGAGCGAAATAATAAACGTCACATTGACTGAGATCTACATCGAGTCCGCCTGCTCCACTCGTAGCGTCAACGAGTACCAAGGCACCCTCTGTTCCGGATGGACGAATGATAGGAGCTGATACACCGGTACTGGTTTCATTATGCGTAAGAGCGTAAACATCCACTCCTGGCTCGGCTATTGCTGTTGGATGTGTCCCTGGCTCTGATTTGATNNCCAGAAAAGGAGCTTCTTTTGATGCGGCGGCAAATTTCGATGAAAACTCCCCGAAAACTAGGTGCTGGGACTTCTTCTCGATGAGATTAAATGTTGCGATGTCCCAAAACGCGGTTGAACCACCATTTCCAAGCACTACTTCGTAGCCCTGGGGGAGGGTGAACAACTCTGCGATACCTGCCCTAACCTCTTTCACTAAATTCTTGACCGGGGCTTGGCGGTGGGAAGTGCCCAACAAAAGTGCATTGCTAGTGGCCAGAACCGCCACCGCCTCATCGCGAATTTTTGATGGGCCGCAACCGAAACGACCGTCGCGGGGCTTAAGATTGGCTGGAATTTGTATATCGCTCATGGGCAAACCCTAAGGCATTCTTAGGGATGCAATCTTGAAAGTTGCCAGCCGGCGGGAGATGTGGTGTAAATCAAACGATCATGCAGTCTGGAATAGCGACCCTGCCAAAATTCCATGGAGTGAGGAATAACTAGGTACCCACCCCAATGTGCGGGCATTGGTACCGACGAGCCTTCTGGGTACTTTTTGGAATATTGCTCGTATCGATTTTGCAAGGCTGCTCGAGACTCAAGATCCCTGGATTGCGAACTCGCCCAGGCGCCTATCTGGCTACTCCATGGTCTTGTGGCGAAATACTCTGCACTGGATTCTGGAGCAACCTTTGCAGCGTGACCACGGATGATTACCTGCCTTTCTAAGGCATACCAGGGGAAAAGAAGAGAAACGTGGGGGTTAAATTCGATTGCTTTTGCCTTGTTCGACTCATAATTGGTGAAAAACGAGAATCCGTCAGTGGATACATCTTTTAATAGCACGGTGCGCGACTGGGGACCGTATGAGTCCATTGTTGATAGAACCATGGCATTAGGTTCAACAATCACTGGATTTTGGGTTGCTTGCTGGAGCCAACTTTGAAATTGAACAATCGGGTCCATATGGACATCAGCCTCGCTTAACCCAACTTCCCCATATGCCCGACGCAACGCGCGGATCTCGTCTCGGTTCAGCCCGACTGCTGGGTTCTCATCTGTGGCCATAGGTGTATCTAACGTCACTTTTCAATATTCGGCTATTTGTGACTTTGGGGTTTGTGACTCGCCCCTTCTAGCGCGAGAATAGACCATCTACTGTGGAGGGAATTTTTCGTGAGCGATGATTTCAAGCCTGGCCTAGAAGGCGTAATTGCCTTTGAATCGACAATTGCCGAACCGGATAAAGAGGGAAGTGCACTGCGCTATCGCGGGGTCGATATAGAAGACCTAGTTGGGCGCGTCACTTTTGGAAACGTCTGGGGACTACTAGTCGATGATGAATTTAACCCCGGACTTCCTCCTGCCGAAAGATTTCCACTTCCGGTTCATTCAGGTGACGTCAGGGTCGATGTTCAATCAGCAATTGCAATGTTGGCACCTGCTTGGGGCTTAAAACCGTTGCTAGACATAACAGACGAAGAAGCGCGTTCGAATTTAGCACGGGCCTCTGTAATGGTGCTTTCCTATGTCGCGCAATCCGCACGCGGAGTTATTCAACCCGTTGTACCTGAATCTGAAATTGATAAGGCGGCCACCGTTGTGGAGCGAATGATGATTCGCTGGCGTGGAGAACCAGATCCACTTCACGTAAGGGCGATTGATGCATATTTCGTTTCTGCCGCAGAACATGGAATGAATGCCTCCACTTTCACCGCCCGAGTCATAGCTTCTACGGGTGCTGACGTAGCGGCATCTCTATCAGGTGCGATAGGAGCTATGTCTGGTCCGTTGCACGGCGGAGCTCCGGCTCGAGTATTAACCATGATTGAAGGCGTCGAAAAAGTGGGGGATGCACGCTCATATGTGAAGGGCGTGATGGATCGTGGTGAACGTTTGATGGGATTTGGGCATCGTGTCTATCGTGCTGAAGACCCTCGTGCCCGCACACTTCGTCGCACCGCAAAAGAATTGGGTGCGCCTCGTTATGAGGTAGCGCTGGAACTTGAAAAAGCTGCGCTCGCTGAATTGCACGAAAGGCATCCAGAGAGAGTTCCGCAAACCAACGTTGAATTCTGGGCAGCAATAGTTCTAGATTTTGCTGAAGTCCCAGCACCTCTCTTTACCTCCATGTTTACCGCCGCTAGAACCGCAGGTTGGTCAGCCCACATCTTGGAGCAAAAGCGCACAGGTCGTTTGATCCGCCCGTCAGCAAGATACATTGGACCTGGGCCGCGCAGTCCAAAGGATGTTAAGGGTTGGGATGTAACCGTCCACCAACTCCACAACTAAGGTAAAAATTAGGCTAAATTACCTATGAAAGTTACCTATTGATACGGAGCGAGCTGTGAAAATGCTTGAACCGCACCATGATGGAAGTGATTTATACCTAAGCACTAGCGCGCCTAATCTGGGTGAGTTCGTGGAATTCAAAGTTCGAGTTCCGTCAGGATTCCCAGTAACGAAGTTGATGATTCGCATTTACCACGACGGCGAACCGCGTACCTTTGAAATGTCGATAAGTAGGAAAGACAGGGTTGAAAATTGGTGGAGCGTTAAAGTTCCCGTTTTTAATATGGTCGCTCAATATCGGTTTCTCATCGTCGGCGAAACTGGCTATCAGTGGCTCAATGCCGGCGGTCTTTTTCCCTTTGACGTTTCCAGTGCAAATGATTTTCAGATTTTTGCTAAACCGAAGTATCCCCAGTGGATCAACAGTTCAGTTTTTTATCAGATTTTTCCCGATCGTTTTGCCTCTTCTGGAAAAGTGCGAAAAGTCCCAAAGAATTTCGTTGTCAGGAGCTGGAACGATCTTCCCCAAGGTCGGAGCGGGAATACTGGGGTGGAGTATTTTGGTGGAGATTTAGATGGAGTGAGGGAGCATTTAAATTACATTTCCAATCTAGGAGCATCTGGAATTTATTTCACGCCTTTCTTTCCTGCGAGCTCCACCCACCGGTATGACGCGAGCAGTTTCGACAAAGTCGATCCACTGCTTGGGGGAGATGAAGCGCTATTTGCGCTTTGCAAAGCCGCCTCAAAAAAGGGCATCCGCATTATGGGGGATCTGACAACTAATCACTGCGGGGCGGGCCACCATTGGATCAAGAAAGCGCTAGAAGATCCAACTAGTAAAGAGCGCGCGTTCTTTTACTGGGACAAATCAATCAAACATGGTTACGAGGGATGGTGGGGTTTAGCCTCCTTGCCCAAATTGAACTACTCCTCTCCTCTTCTCCGAAAACTAATGTGGCAATCAAAAAATTCTGTTGTACGCAAATGGCTTCGTGCTCCATATTCGATGGCAGGGTGGCGTATCGATGTTGGAAATATGACTGGGCGTTATAAGGATCAAGACCTCAATCGCGATGTGATGCGCGGAATTCGCGGCGCAATGGATGAGGAAAATCCTGATGCGTGGCTGGTTGCCGAAAATGCGGATCAATTTCCCGCAGATCTAGATGGATTTGGTTGGCATGGAACGATGAATTACAACGGGTTCATGAGACCGGTCTGGGGATGGCTTCAGAATAATCCAGACGTTGAAGGTGGCTTCTTTGGATTACCTACAAAAGTTCCTGATTTTTCTGGTCAGGAGATGGTTTTGGCAATGCGTATGTTTAACGCCGGGATTCCTTGGCGCGCTCTTGTTGCAAGCATGCTCTTACTAAATTCCCACGACACGGCTCGATTTCGAAATGTAGTCGGCGGAGATTCCAAACGACATCTTTCAGGAATTGGTTTGCTCCTTACCTACCCAGGCGTTCCTTCGATATTTGCGGGGGACGAAATAGGTTTGCGTGGAGCTTGGGGTGAAGATGCCAGGCGAACGATTAATTGGGTTGATCGTTCACAATGGGATAACGAGTTCTTTAATAAAGTTCAAAAACTTATTGCGATTCGCCGATCCAGCGACGCCTTAGCGTTCGGCGGAATCCGCTGGGTGGAAGTAAAAGAAAATTATGTGGCCTATCTCCGAGAAAGTAAGAAGGAAGTTGTTCTCGTCGTAGTTGCTCGAAAGAAAACTAAGATTGATGTAGACCTTGAAATGTACGGTTATGAAATCAAGAAGACCCTTTACGGCACCGACTCTTTAGGCAGCGTTCTTAAATATGAATCCAATGGCGCTGACGTAGGCATTTGGCAATTGAAGAACATCAAGTAGAGTTTTCTCAGATTTCGCTAAATTATTAGTTAAATTAGCGGTTAAAAGTAACGATTAGGTATCAATTTTTCTCAGTTAGTAAATGAGCCTAAAAGTAGTGGTAACACTTAGGGCGCGAGCCCTGGCGGCCCTTTAATTGCTTGACTTGCCGTCTTCATTGGTATGCAATTCACTTACTCGTTTCATCCCCTCGGTGAGACACTCTTTATAAATATATAGGAGTCACATGATTCAAAGTAAATTTGGAAAGGTAGCCGCCCTAACGCTAACGGCGGGACTAATGTCAGGCTTCGTCTCTGCGCCGGTTCACGCTGCATCCAAGACAATCATTGTTTGGGCCGATGAAACACGTGGACCACACTTGCAGCAAGTAATTGCCGCTAAAGGTGACTGGGTTCCCGGTTACACAATCAAGATAGTTCCGTTCTCAAGCTTCGCTGCTTTGGACACTGCATTTGGTAATGCGACCGCCCTAACAGGTCCAGATATCGTGGTTGGTGCAAATGACTGGGTTCCAACAGGCGCCAAGGAAGGCAAGTTAGCTCCTGTGACCTTGTCCTCATCAGTCCGCGCTCAGTTCACGGCAAATAACTTCTTTGATCTCTCATATAAAGGCGTTCTTTATGGAGTTCCCCTAGATGTTAACAACGTAGCGATGATTTACAACTCAAAGCTCACAAGCAAGCCAGGAACTTTTGCTCAAATGGTTAATTTCTATTTGGCTAACAAGACAGCGGATAAGTTAACTGCTGGTCTTTGCGTTGCCGGTGGCGGAATGTCATGGGGCGCAGAATCTGTTCTCAGTGCACTTGGTGGAGCTCCATATATAATGTCAGCATCTGGCGCAGTAGATCCTTCTTCTGATCCACTTCCTGCCGCAACCGTTGCAGCGAACGTCAGTAAATACCTCTTGGCCAAAAATGGAAAGAGCAACGGCTTCTTCCCTGCAACTGACACTGGTTGCAAGACAGCATTCCTTGCTGGAACCGTTCCTTACGCAATCATTGGTAACTGGGAATGGCAGGATTATGCCAATGCGGGCTTCGACATGAACCTCATGCCTGTTCCTGGAATTCTTCATGGACAAAATGGCGCTGCATTTGCTTCCGTTTCTGGCGCACTGTTGACCGTTTATGCTGCCGCTCATGGTGTTGATCAAGGCGCCAAGAGCTTGTTGAATAACTTCTTCGGATCTGCTGCCGGTGCAGTCGCATATCAGAACGTTGAATTGCGTCCACCTGCAAACAAGAAGGCGCAAAAAGATGCATCAGTCACTGCCGCTCAAAAGGGCTTTGGTAAGGCTGGAGCCGTCGCCGGAGTTCCACAGATTGGGGCAATCCTCAATGGGGCACCTGGCGGAAAAGCATTCTGGGATCTTCTCCCGGCATTCTGGACCGACGTCCTAGTTAATGGAAAAAGTCCATTAACTTCAGCTCAGGCAATGGATACCTTCTTTAAGGCAAATGTTGCTGCTGGGATTCCACAGCTCTAACTCCTTCTCATAAAGGGAACTGTTCTAATGAAATTGGTGGGCAAATAAAATTGCCCACCAATTTCTCTTACTATTATTGATCTGACTTTTTATATGAACGGATAATAAAGGTGGAGAAGTTCTTTAATCGCAAGGTCACTGTGACCCTCAAGTACATAGTGGTCGCTTTTACCTCTGCCCTTCTCCTCATGCTCATCATGAGTTCATTTGCAAAACGTGAATATGCGATTTCAGGCTTCCTCACCATTGGCCTGATTGCAATAGCCGTTACATACCTGACAAATTATTCGATTCCAATGAAATTTTTTCTCCCCGGAATGTTTTTTTTATTCGCCTTTGTAGTGGGGCCAATTCTTTACACCGTCGCCATGTCGACCTTCCACTATGAAACCGGTAACTACATATCTAAACCGGATGCAATATCAAGAATCCTTGCTACTGGGGTGAGACCGGATCCCAATCAAACGACCTTTGACATAATTATCGGAGAAGACAGTTCAAAGAACCTTGAAATCTTGGCCTCTGATCCAACTAATAAGGTCTATTTTCTATCCACGGCATCTACCAAGACGGATCTGGATCCCGCAACGGTGGCAGTTGATGGCAATGGAGACGCAACAATCGCGCCAGGATTTCATGCTTTAACCCCAGACCAGCAGACTGCGCTGGATCAACAAATTGCGACTACCCGTTTTGTCTACTCATCTGCTTTCTTTATTACTATCGAGGGAAGCAATGTAGCTTCCTTAAAGAGCCAAACCTTGAAATACAACTCGTCTAACGACACCTTTGTAAATGTCCAGACTGGGGCAGTTTATAAAGATAATGGCGTCGGTAATTATGCCAACCTCACAAATAAAACGGATTTCTTGCAACCTGGCTGGAGAGCACCTATTTGGTTCTCTAACTATGCAAAACTATTTACAGATCCACAAATCAGAAAGCCGCTCATCCAGGTCTTTATCTGGACCATGGTTTTTGCCACCTTGACCGTGCTAACACAATTTGCCCTCGGTCTTCTGGTGGCGATGATAATGAACCGCAAGCTCTTTGGACGAAGGATCTATCGCTCGATTTTCATTTTGCCATACGCAATGCCGAGCATCATGAGTATCTTGATCTGGGGTGGAATGTTTGACACCGAATTTGGTGCCATCAACCACCTATTTGGCTCCCATGTTCCATGGTTCCAGAATGCGTTTTATGCTCGAGCGGCAGTGATTATCGTTAACTTGTGGTTAGGTTTTCCTTACTTCTACCTCATCACGAGCGGAGCGCTCCAAGCAATTCCAGCAGAACTTTCAGAGGCCGCGGCGATTGATGGCGCCAGCAACAGACAAATTTTCCGGAAGATAACTTTGCCACTTCTATTGCAGGTCGTTTCACCTTTACTCGTGGCGTCTTTTGCCTTTAATTTTAACAATTTCAATATTATCTATCTACTGACGGGAGGTGGACCGACCAATACTTTAGGAGGAGCTGTCGCGGGATCTACGGATATTTTAATCAGTTACACCTACAAAATTGCTTTTGGAGCAGGAACACAAAACCTGGGTCTGGCCAGTGCAATCTCAGTCGTCATTTTCTTTATCATTGCATCGATTTCACTCTATGGAATTAGACGATCTAGAGTATTGGATTCGTTCAAATGAAGAGATGGCTGAAAGAGGATTTGTGGCGGCACGCGGTTGCCCTGGTTATAAGTTTCTTCGTCCTATTCCCAATCTATTTAGTTTTTCTCTCCGCACTTAGCCCCACAGGAAGTCTGCAAGTAACCTCATTTATTCCCAAGAGCATTTCATTCCGCAATTTTCACCTGCTTTTTACTAGTCCTGCAATTCCATATCTGGATTGGATGAAAAATTCCATTGTAATCGCAGGAACTATCGCCGTACTTTCAGTTGTCATCGGAGCCGCTTCAGCGTTTGCCTTTAGCCGGTTACGGTTTAAGGGAAAAAAGCAAGGACTGCAGTTGCTTTTGCTGGTGCAGATGTTTCCAGCCATCCTCTCTCTATCAGCAGTCTATGTAATTATGGAGCGGGTTTATTCGTTTGCCCCACGAATTGGATTAGGAACTGAACCAGGACTTCTCCTTGTCTACTTGGGTGGAGCGATGGGTGTAAACATCTGGTTGCTTAAGGGCTTCGTGGATTCAATTCCAATTGAACTGGATGAAGCTGCAAAAGTGGATGGCGCCAGCGCAGTCCAAACTTATTGGTTGATATTCGTTCCATTAGCCGCTCCCGTGCTTGCCGTTGTCAGTTTGTTAAGCTTCATCGGTACGTTCAATGAGTTTATTCTTGCTCGGTTATTCTTGGTCGACCAGCATTCTCGAACCATCGCGGTAGGGCTCCAGGGTTTCATCAGCGGTCAATACGCAACTAACTGGGGACCATTTGCGGCTGGGTCGATCATCGCTTCAATTCCACTCGTTGCAATCTTCCTATCACTACAGAGATACATAATCAGCGGACTTACTGCTGGCTCTGTTAAGGGTTAATTTCTTGCCAAGAGTGCGCTCATTTGCATTACTTTTTTTACTTCTGGGTTTGATCGCCTCGGGATTGCCCGCAAGAGCGGCAACGGCCATGACCACCCACCCCGAGATGATCTACTTCGTCATGCTCGACCGATTTGAAAATGGAGATCCTTCGAATGATCAAGGAGGTTTAATTGGGGGAGCGACGACTACAGGATTTCTTCCCGCTGATCCTGGGTTTTACCACGGCGGAGATATACGAGGCTTGATAAATCGAATTCCTTACATTAAGTCGTTAGGGTTCACGGCCATTTGGATCACTCCTGTTGTTCGACAACTGCCAGTAGCTGCGGATGGCAAGAGCGCTGCATATCACGGTTATTGGGGGGTGGGCTTTGACCAGGTCGATCCGCACCTTGGAACTATGGCCGATTTCAAAGAATTAGTTACAGATGCACACGCTCAACAGATGAAAATCATCTTGGATATTGTTGTGAATCACACTGCAGATGTAATTCACTATGCCCAAGGTAGCTCATACGTTGCTCTAGCCGATAAGCCATACAAGACGACAAGCGGCGCAATGTTTGATCCGGTGAAATTGGCTGGATCATCAAAATTCCCCGTTCTGGGCGAGTTGAGTGTGAAAACGAGTTTCCCTAAAACGCCGATAATCGCCCCGCAAAATCTCAACATTAAGAGTCCAGATTGGTTAAATAATCCACTTAATTACCATAATCGGGGGGACACTGGCGCATCAGATGAATCGTTGCAATATGGGGATTTATACGGATTGGATGACCTCTTTACTGAAAACCCGGTGGTCGTAAAAGGTTGGGTGGATGTATTTAGCAACTGGATAATCGATACTGGGATCGATGGTTTCCGAATCGATTCCTCACGGCATGTTAATACCGCATTTTGGAAGGTCTTTCTTCCTGCGATGCGCAAAGCTGCTTTCTCCCAGGGCAAGAGTTCTTTCCCCATGTGGGGGGAGATCTACGATGCCAATCCTCGTAATACCTCATTTTGGATCAAGAACGCTTCTTTTAATGAGGTCTTGGATTTTCCAATCCAAGCCGCCATAGTCGGTTTCATAAATAATTATGACACTGAGGTCCTAGGGGCATATTTCAATACTGATGATTTCTATACCACGGCGACAACAAACGCTAATGGGCTTGGAACATTCTTAGGGAATCACGATATGGGTCGAATTGGATCCTTTATTGTTCAGAAGGCGACTGATGGAACCGTTGCCTTAAAACGAGACGAGTTGGCCCACGCATTACTATTCACGATCCGTGGAGTTCCTATCGTTTATTACGGAGATGAGTTTGGTTTAACCGGAGCAAATGATAAAGAAGCAAGGCAGGATCTCTTTCCAACGGGAGTACTTAGCTGGCAAGCGCAATACCGAATTGGTGGAGAGTTCATTGGGACGGCTTCCAGTTTTGACACCGCTAACCCGCTGCAAGACACAATTCGTACTCTCACCGCTTTGAGGGATAAATTCCCAGCTTTAGCGACGGGAAGTCAGAGTACAGATTACGCAGATAGAGGAATATTTGCTTTCAGCAGATTTGATAATGCAACCCACCAAGAGATTTTGATAGCCATTAATGACTATGCGGCGGCATCTAGCGCGGCATTTACTAGTAATTCAACAAACGCATCATGGACCATTCAAAGCGGACACGGAAAAGCCGCCGTAACTTCTGGAAAGACGACGGTGACCCTCCCCGCGTTAAGTTGGGCAGTATTTGCCTCCGATTCACTGGTTCCTAAAGCGATAAAGCTATCGACGACTATCGTTCAGGTGCAGCCAGATCTGGTGGATCCAACTCAGGTGGAGGTAGACGCGAGAGTCAAAGGCTCTCCTTTTGTGGATGTTACATTTGACTATCGTGTCGGCAATACGAAATGGCAGAGTCTAGGGGTGGATTCGGCGCCAACATTCTCGCCCGATCCGAAAGCGAACGGTCTTTATCGCGTCTTCCCGCTTCTCTCCACCTTCCCTAAGAAGTCCGTTATCCAATTCGAAACGATCGCAACCGATTCCTATGGAGTTTCTGCAGCAAGTGCAGTCAAAACTTTCAAAACTAACTAGCTAATTGGTAACCCAAAATCGCAGTGCTTGATTGACGTAGCTTGCCCACGATCTCTCATTATGAGTTGTTCGATTGAATATCGGTGTCGCTAAATCGTGGCCATATCTGTAGCCCAAAGAGATAGCCAAGTTATTGGCATACTCCTGATATGGGCCATACTTTTTATCATGGGACTTAGTCCCTCGGCTCATCCAAATTTTGTGTTGCCCGGCGCGCGGCAGCCTCGTCATTAGTTCTTTAACAAGTGGTTCCTTGCCCACAGTCCAATGTGTAGAGAATGCGAGAGCCGTTCGGTAGATATCTGGGTATTTGCCAACTCCATTGAGCGTTGCTAGTCCTCCCATGCTCGCACCCAACATGGCAGTGTGTTCGGGAATAATTTCGTGACCTAGGTGATTGCAAATCGTGGGAACAATCGAACGTGTAATTTGTTCGAGGTAAGCATTTCCTCGAAGCTCTGACAGAGGGAAGGTTGGCTTTGTGGTCGGCCAGATTCCAGAGTGACCCAAAACAGGGAGAACCCCATTTGTAAAAATGTCTTGCGGAGCCAAGTCTTTTCCTCGCCCGTTGGGGTCAGCGGAAGTCCGAGAATGAAAAACGGAAATAATGACTGGAGGCTGTATTCCTAACTCGGCAGCAACTGCGTTTGCAGTTCCAGCAAGCTCCCACGTCCGATGGCGTGTCGCGGTTGTTTTATCAAAATATTTTGGCCATCATGAGTGACCAGTAAATAGGGAGTACTAGTTCGCGGAGCCCAAAAATCGACTGTTCTACCGTCAAACTGGGTTCGAGATACAGATCCCGAAGCGCCTCGAACTTGATACTGCTTCACGATCTCCATTGTGAAAGGATAGCCAAATGGCGGGTCGTTCTCTTTTCTGGTTTCGACGCGACCTCCGCTTAGCTGATAACCCAGCGCTGTTGGATGCAATTTCCGCAGCCGATGAGACACTTCTTCTTTTTATTATTGATCAATCGGTAGCTGACCGCGCTGGTGAGTACCGACGCGCGTATCTTGCTGACTCTCTCGCAAAACTGGACGAAGCGGTCGGTGGAAGATTGGCGGTGATGACTGGACCTCCGGCAGCGGTCCTGCGGGATGTGGCGGGCACTTATCACATCACCTCGATTCACGCTGCTCGTGAATTTGCTCCTTATGGAGTTCAAGCCGAAGCAGATATTAACGACGCTGGAATCGAGATTGAATATACGGGCTCGATCTACGCAATCGCACCAGGACGAGTACAAAAACCAGATCGATCCAACTATCGTGTCTACTCGCCTTTCTTTAAGGCCAGGAGGAGTCACGGGTGGCGAGCTCCCTTTGCCACCCCAGTTTCGCCACGTTTCATTCAGCCCTCTCGGGCAGATCGCCAGTTTCCGACCTGGTCATCTCCCGCCAAGGTCCTATTGCAGGAAGCCGGAGAAGTCGCCGCTCTGGATCGTTGGCGCGCCTTCATGGGCGGCGGACTCTCTTCATACGATGAATTTCGGAATATTCCCGGAGTAGATGGAACAAGTCGTTTAAGCCCGCACTTACGGTGGGGAGAGATTCATCCACGTACGATTTTAGCTGGTCTTAATCAAACAACAGCCCATGAAATCTTCCGAAAGGAAATCGCGTGGCGAGAATTTTATGCCGACGTTCTCTATCATAATCCGCTCACTTCGCGGCAGTATTACGACCCAGCGTTCGCTGCGATGCGATACGACACTCCCGGACAAAAATTCGAACTCTGGTGTAGCGGAAATACTGGATTCCCCATAGTCGATGCGGCAATGCGTCAATTGCGACTCGAGGGCTGGATGCATAATCGCACCCGAATGGTGGTGGCATCTTTTTTAGTGAAAGATTTACATATCGAGTGGCAATACGGGGCAGCGTTCTTTATGAAATATTTAGTTGATAATGATGTCGCATCAAATTCGCACGGGTGGCAATGGACTGCCGGTTGTGGAACCGATGCCTCCCCGTATTACAGAGTTTTTAACCCAATCGAGCAGGGGCGCAGATTTGACCCAGAGGGAAACTACATCCGACGTTACATTCCCGAATTAAGACATTTATCATCGAAAGATATTCACACGCCTTGGGAAGTACTAGATGGTTATTCGCATGGATATCCAGAACGAATAGTTGACCATGCTGCCGAACGGCTTGAATCCTTAAAGCGCCTCGAAGAAATCAGGGTTGCCAAAGAACCACACCCCCTCCGGCACGTTTAGCTTCATACATCGCGCTGTCTGCTCGGTGGAGGGTTTCATCGCTGCCGTCATTAATGACGCGTCCAATGCTCACTCCCACTGATACTTCGTGCCCTGAGACGATAAAGGGATAACTGACGGTTGAGATGAGTGCCAGAGCGACTTCTAGGCCATATCGGACTCCACCAGGGATAACCACTCCAAACTCATCTCCGCCAAGTCGCGCTAGGAGCGAGTGGTTGGGAACGACTCGAGAAAAACGAAGCGATATCTGGCGTAACAACTCATCGCCGGCGCTGTGACCCAATGTGTCATTGACGACTTTAAAGCCGTTGAGATCGAGCAATAAAATTGTTCCGTTATCCATCGCCAGCCGTCCGATTTCTGCCATAAATCTCCGTCGATTGGCCAACCCCGTAAGTTCATCAATCCGAGAAAGTTCCAAATTAGTTGAAGCACTTCGGGCATCATGCAACGCCACAGCCATCCTTACAACCGCAAGCGCCACCGTAACGATTGCCGGCACCAATGCAACTGATGGGATGTAACTTTTATTGACGGCAGAGATTGCAAGAATCGCCCCACTGAATATCATCGCTATGGTAGTTGACGTGGAGATGATTCTTTCGCTTATCTTTGCATCGCCACCGTGATGCCAAAGCGCTTCGGCAATGAAAATTAATCCGAGCAACCAACCGTCATCGGTAATCGATGCAAAGGCGTAACCTGAAGTTGCGGATTTGTATAGGAAGAGAAGGTCCGTTGCCGTGAAGGTGGCAATTCCAATTAAAAACAGCAGCGACCTAAAAGCTCGATGCTGAACCAAGACAATTATTACTGCTATCGAAAGAAGTACAACATCTCCGACGGGATAAACGATTGAAAAGAAGACTGTGGTGGAGCTACCTACAAAGTGAGTCATTGCGCTCTTTAGGAAGAGCGCCGCGATTAGCGTTGAAAATCCAAAGGTAATGATGACCACATCAAGAAGTTCGGTAGGACGAAATTTACGTTGTGCCGTAAGGGCTCGAATTAGCCCTAGCAGAACCAGGGGATAAAAGAGCACGTAACAGATATCCGACAAATTCGGCCAAATAGTTGGGGAATAAAAGGAATTCCAAGTAGTTGTTGTTGAACCTACTGCCCAAAGTAGTATGGCAGCGCAAAGAGCTAGCCGAGCCAACTGATCATTAAATGGTGGTGAAAAGTAAGCTACAGCGGCAGCCAAAAGTGCAATTGCGTTATAGATGTAAAGATCGCCAACCGCCGTCGAAGTTGAAGTAACGCTTTTAAAGACTAGGTGGAGGAGAAGTAGAGCGGGCACAGAGAAACGCAACCTACGGTAGGTCCGTTCGGTTCCAATGACCATCTCACGAGGCTACCTAATTAGTAGATGGGTGAACAGCAGCGAGCGTGACTCGCGTTATAAGCCAGCTTTGCAAGCCGCGACACGCGTAGTCTTTGCAGCCGTAATCGCAGCCTGAAGTTGCTGAGTGAGCAACTTCTGTTGGGCGATTGATCCATTTACCGTAGAGGTCCACGTGGTGATTGAAGTTTGATCACTGGCAATTGTCGACTGGATTCTAGCCAAAGTCTTATTCAACTGGTCGATAGTCTGCTGACGGTATTTCGCACCGGTGGTGTAAGCCTTCATCGTTGCTTGATCAACCTTTGATTGCTGGCTCCCCACTGCATCTTTTGCGACAGCAGCTGTGGCGACCGCGAGTCCGGCTTGATCTGAAGCGAGTTTTGCCTGATACGCGGCAATTGCGGCGTTATAACCAGTTACTTGAACTGACGGTAGCCGCGTCGTTGGGTTGTATTCGACCGTGTAGAGGTTGGTATTCATAAATTTGTCGAGTGAGCTTTGAGCAACAGTTAAGGCATTTTGGTAGGAGGCCAGTAAACTTTGTGCTTGGTTGGTTGCGTTTGTCGCATTTTTGGAATATGAAGCGTAATCCGCCATATTTGATAAATAATCAGCTTGAGACGTCACACAATCCGCGGTAACCCAAATTAATTTTTTGCTTGTCGGCAGGAGTGGGCTGGTCCGGCAAGTGTATACGCCTGACTTCGCCTTCAATTTGGTGCAACTAGTCCCTTGCTTGCCGGCGGCATCAGCGGAAGAACTCAGAATGATCGATCCACCCACGATAAGT
>PLXJ01000053.1 GCA_003151395.1 Actinomycetota bacterium
TAATTTGATTTGACGTCCCAGTTCGGGAAGTTGCAATAGTTTTAATTTGTTGAGCCGTGGCTATCCCGGTATTTATGAGCTGCCTTTGGATCGCATCCGATGCCAAGGCGGCGAACTCCTGTTCGATTGATCGATCTCTTTTAATATTTTCAAGGGTGAAAAGATACGATCCCTGCCCCGTGGCACCGTAAAGATATTGGCCTTCAGGAATTTTTAAACTGTAGTATGCGGCTTCTTCAACGCGATCCGATGGCACTGGGCTTCCATTGATTACGATATAGTCTCTGAGAACTGGATCAAGCAATAGGTTCTGCATCTTTTAAAATTCTCTCATAGTAGAATACCTGTTCCAAGTTTAACGATCCCGTCACCCGTGAGCGGCCCACCGCCAGAAGGAGCGGCCATATCCGCAGGGATGACTGCCATCGTTCCCGGCTCAACCACTGCATTTTGCTGGACGTAGGTGCAAGCCGTTGCAATTACAAACGCAAGTGCCTGTCTATTCGCAATGATTGCGGCCTGTTCTGGCCCAGTTAATCCTGCAGGAATAGGTGGGAGATAAGTATTCATGGCCGCATAAATTGCGGCTTGTGCTGGCCCGAGTACGATTGCCATTATGCCCCCCTATCTACAAAGTTTTTTTGACCAAGAAAATTCTGGCTTGCATCATTCACATGGTTTGTTTTTTCATCTAAAAGTATCTCTGAGATCGCAGGATTGAGAACACAGGGGATCCCAAGGCCGTCAAAGGAAATATTGGGTGCGTTATTCAACCAGGCGTTCAAAACATTATTTTCAAAAGTTTGCAACACATCGCCCAAAACCACAGGCGAAGCGGCCCCTTTAATTCCCTGCCGGATCGTTCCACCGGATTTCATATAAATTAACTGACCGTCCGCGCCATACAAACAGGCTTCACCGTCGCTATCGATCGCGGGTTTGTTCGCATCGAAATGTCCTGCCACCACGAGATGAGTAATATCTCCGTTCACGGGGTTCACTAAACAATCAGTTCCCGCTGGTGCCCGAGAAGCAACTCCGAATGGTTGAATATTTCTAAGGTCTGATATCGGGCCATCGGTGGGGAATCTTGTGATGGACGAACGCGCACCGGAAGCGTTTGCATTGATAGTAGCCATTACTATCTGGGCGAGCTCCTCCCTGATTATTTGGCGGATCATTCGTTTGTAATCCATCTCGTTCACGATCCCCCCTTGCTGATGGCGGCGGCATAAGCCACGATCGCCCCGCGCTTGCAGAGTTTCAACCGAGTAGTAATTCCATGCTCAATCGTAAGATCGTAGGTCACATCGTAAACATACATGTCCTCGTTCACGTCTTCATCCTCAATTTGAACGGTGTACATTTGATCGACGTTATAAATATTACCTTGCTCATTGATGTGGCCCTGAAAAACCATCTCAACGTCAAGAACCTTTATATTCTCTCGGGCTATTTCTCGAAGGGAAAGAGCTGTTCCAATGTTTTGAGGATCTCCGCTTCCATTTCCGATTTGCTGTACTTGGTTGATCGTATCCGATCCACTGCCGTAACTAAAGTTTCTATAGACCGATCTTCCAACCCCAGAAGAAGCCCGAGCCTGAGAGTCTGCATTTGCATCAAAGATTGAATTTCTAACGGTGAATTGTCCGGCAGATACTTGTCCGTTAGTTGAAAGCTGGGTGACGATTTGTCTAATGGCATTNNATCAAAGTCCCACTTACTTTTTGGGTGAAGTTCGGCCTTCCAATTATTACCTGACCATTTGGCGCAGCCCAGATCAAGCAATTCGTAAACTCTAGGTAACGATCGAGAGCATTGATTTTTGTTTCACTTGGGTTTGTATTGAAGAGAACCGAACCATTGGGAAGCTGTTGTTTAATAAAGCTTGATGGCAGTCTGGTGTTTTTCAGGAGAGAGGTTAGGAGTGTATCCAATTTTATTTGGCTAGTGTTCACAATTGAATTCTGTGCATCTACTGCCGCATTATCCACAAGTTGGCCTATCATATCCCGCCCAGTTAAAACGTATTCTACGTGCGCTGGGAGTACGTGCGTGTCGGTTTCATCGATGATCCCCGTGCCAACAGGAAGCTTTACGCCCTTGAGATTCGTAGCCCAAAGATGAACCAAGTCGCCGGTTCTGATTGCATTTCTAGAATTTTTATCTACACCTGGAGCCGTGAATCTGAACGCGCTCGCTGGCGTCATCACGCTTCGATTGAATGAATAGCTATTGAAGGTTCGAATCACAGGCCCATCAGATCCTTTGTTCAAACTAGGATTTGCGCTTTTGAATTGCAATTCGATAGGCACTGGAGCGTTCACGATGATGGCACCGAAATTACAGAGCCCTTCGGAATGAAATTAATACTCGGGAGATACGGGTTCAAGGCTTCAATATCATTCTGGCGATCTGGATCCAGTCCATTATTCTTTGCGATCATTCGAAGACTCATTGTTTCTGGAACGGTATACATGACCACGGTACTTTGTGCGATAGCAATGGCGCTTTCAACCGACGCCTGGATTGAATTTGCAAGAAGGCGATACTGCAAAACGGTATCATAGCCATCATTCCCGAGGTTCGCGGTCGCCTCATTGATAGCCGCAGTGATTCCTAATCGCAATTGATTTGCAGCGAAGACGGCCTGTTGAGGCGTGATCTGATTGGCGTTCACGAAGTTTGAAATCTGCGCCACGATCGCAGCTTGAGTGGTCGCGCTATATCCTACTTGCAATGTCGGAGGTAGCTGTGAAGTTGCACCACTTCCGCCCACGGTTCCCGCATTCAAATTCGGAGCCCCACCCGTGACGGCGGAAGCTTGTGTTGAAAGAGATTTCAATTGTGAGTCGCTTGAAAAAGTTGATACCAGCTGCCCGAGTAGTCGCGATATTTGTCCGGTCAAACTATTCAATCGATTCTGCATTGAGGCTACGATCGCACCAGGAAGAAGCAACAGGGCCGAAGCCACAAAGATACCGTTGCTGATGGTGCTCTGGGTATCGGTCAAAAGTTGGAGTGCATTTCTAAGTACAGAGTCCGGAGAAGATCCCGGAACTGAAACCAAGTTCAGCTCGTCAGTATTGTCTTCCACGAATACGGCTTTGATCGTGATTGCATTCCATTCCCCATAGGTGTGGACGAACTCATAGTCCCTGAAGCGCGCTTGCACGGCCCCGCGCACCGGATGGGTAAGTGTTCCACGAAGGTTTGTATTCACCACTTGCGAAAGGAATGCGTTGAAAAGTAATTTATACTGGGTTCCAAAAAATTTAATATTGAATGTGAATGTTTCACCCTTGCGTCCGAGATCGGTTACGCGCTGACCATCAAAGTACGGATACTCGTACACAGCCAATCGCCGTCCGCCCGAGTCGCTGATATTTTCAATCGCTGTCCTCTGGGTGGGGCTTGGATCTTTGATGTAATAAAATACAGTGGATCCATTTGCTGTTGAAAATACACCCTTGCTTAAATCCCATTCCCCAGAAGCTTGGGCACCGTATGGATTTGAAAATGCAGCCAGGTCACTTAAAATTGACATTTTCTACCTCCTCGGTTGAACGTCGGAAGGATTAGTTACCGACTTAATTTGTTTTTTATCTACAGCCTCATGCCCATCGATGAAGCCTTTTTTAATCATTTCAGCCATCACGAACGAAGACCGATCTCCACCTTCATATTTCGCTTTTAAGTTCTTTTCAAAAACATCGTTTGCGTTGCTTCCGCCCTTGGTGATTGTGTGTTGTGGAACAAGTACGGATGCAATGACACCCGAAATCGCTTCACCGATTTTTGCACCGATTTCTGTTTGCCCGAGAGCTGTTCCAATTTCGTATCCAAGCCCAGCAGATGCGAGTATCCCACCCACGGCAGCGACCTTCCCGCCCATGCCTCCTGCAGCCATTCCCCCGCCACCGAGTCCACCGGATGGCATATTGGTCACATAAACCTGTTGTATCCCTGCGGCCTTCGCTGCTTCCCCACCAGCAAGATTGCCGAGCACCCCACCGCCCCCGATTTTACTTAGGAGCCTATTTGCAGCACCCCCGGCGAGTGCTCCAATTCCAACGGTAGTCGCCACGGCAGCAAGGCCAACGCCGGCATTGTTCCATCCAGACTTTATGATATTTTTTGCATCCTTCCCCAAGTCTTTAAAGTTGCCCTTGAGAATATCATTTGCAGTATTTGAAACGGCCTCGCCCATTTCGCGCCCAGCCTCCTTGGTCTTCTCTTTGAATTTGTCGACCTTCGATGCAAAGTTATCCGTTGCGGTTTCAAACTGGGACGCAGTCTCTTCCGACCCATCGACCACCTTTTTGAATTGCCCTAATCCTTTTTTAAACGATTCGAGGAATCTTGAGAGGTCGGCTTGATCCGCTCCGGTAACGGTTCCCATTACTGATTCCGAATATTTCCCGAATCTTCCCTTATCGACTTTACCCATGGCCGTAGCATCGAACTGCCCCTGCTTGTTGAAAATGCTCTGACCGAGCTGGGCGTTAACGAGCGCCTTCCCGCCTGGAGTCTTTGCGGTATCTAAAATGTGCTTAAGAACTTCCTGGCCGGCTTCCCCACCCATCGATGCTTGAGCAGCGAGCCCACCTAGCTTCCTAGTATCGAGTCCCATGCCCTTGAGCATTTCTGGCGTCAATCCGGAGGTGAGGTTTCGAATGGCCCCACCAGCAGCCCCTGCGGATCCAAAAGCACCAGCCGTGCGGGTTCCTTGGATGGCGTCCATGGTTTCTTTGAAAGTCTTTGATGTGACCTGTTTGCCCTGATCTTTTAGGATCCCAATGACCTCTTCGGCCAGCCCCTTGGTGTCCTCGCCCGTGATGCCTTTGGCTTGCCCCAGTGTATGCGCTATACTGGCGAGCTGGTCGGTATTCTTTACTCCGCCCATAGATGCGGCAGACTCAACGCCCGGAAGCACGTCCTCTAGTTTCTGGCCCGTTCCTGCGGCAGCCTGACCGACCTTGTTCTTGAACTCGAGTAGGTTCTTGTTTGATAACCCTAGTCTGGTATTGAGGCGATCGAATGCCCGTTCCATTTCGAACACTTGTTTGATCCCCTCGCCCAAGCCCTTGCCGAACTTCGCGCCCTCCATAATGGCCCCGAGGTCAAAAGCGGTCTTCAGGTTCTCTTTGAGGGTGGTTCCAAGATTTTGAAAGTAGGATTTGATCTTATTGGTTCCGGTCTCGACTTTTTCCTCGAGCTTGCCAACGGACTTGACGGCATCTTTCCCAAGCGCCTCTTCAATTTTAATGGCGAGAGCTTTGTGGGCCTCTGTAATCTCGGAGAGAGATTCTAAAATCTTTTTGGGGTCTAACCCTAATTTGATTTCGTCAGACACCTAGACTCCTCTTTTAGCAGTTGCCTCTTCCGCCTCCGCCACCTTTATTGCCGACCACCAGACTAATTGACCGTCTGTGATCTTTGAATTTCCTGTTTCAGGATCAAATCCTGAAACGCTGTAAAGATTGCCCTGAGCTGATGCAAGGAACAATCTTTCGATCCAAATTCCTTTTTTTTTATCGCCTCAACCAAAGCCCGAAACTCATCATTAGACAAGCTCTGGATACTTGGATTCACGTCCTCGAGCACCTTTATGTACTCATTATAAAGATGATTGATTTCATCCGTACTGAGCAAACCTAGGAACTTCTCCGACATCGTTGGTAGAGCATTTTTTCCACCAATCGTTGAGGCCAATAAAAGAGTACTTTTTTGAACTGAAAGAGCGCGGTCTACATCGTCACCGAGCATTGCTTTCTTGAGGGATTCGTGGCGAACCGCATTCATTTCATCTACCGATAAAACACGAACCGGAACGATGAGGTCACGAACTCTGATCTCGTAGACTTCTTTTACTCCGGCCCGCATTTTTGCAAGCATATCTTCTGCGGTCTTTATGTGTGGTGTGTGAGTGGCTTCACGCATTTTTTACTCCTTAAGCTAAATTAGAAAGAGAGGTCGGGAAAAGGACAGAGTTGCCCACTTGGTCGATGATGTCACCGCCCAAAAGTGTGAAGCTCTTTTTGCCTTCCGCACCGACACCGCTTGCGCCTTGAGTCATTTCAACAAAGTCGACGCCTGGGATGGTGTATCGATCCGCACCGTGCTCGAAAGTAAGTGCGACGTTATTGTTTTGATAATCAATATTTTCAAGCTTGGCACTACCTAATGCGTTTTGAACCGCAGTGGATAATGAAATGTTGATGTCTCGGTTACCTTTTACGGTTCCTTTGTAACGACGATTTCGAGTCATAGTCGGAACGTACTTAGTACCATCCGAAATCTTGACTTCGATACTCTCGACGTCTAGGACTTCAACACCGTTCACTGATATAAAACCCCGGTCGGCAAATAACTGCATAGTCTTCTCCTTTTAGTTAAAGTGTGAAATCCCCGAAAGATGGGCCTGAAACGCCTTGAATATTTCCAGCGATTACGAACAATCCTGGGAGAACGTTTACTGGAATTTTGAAATCAAAACGTCCGCGAGATGTTAGGCTAGGCTGAACGAGGAACTGAGGAGCGAGTGTTTTCACGNNTGGAATGCTCCTTGGTCTTCGTAGCTCTGCGCTTCGTTCAAGATTTGATCCTTCAGGAGAGCCGCGATCGTAGCAGACGCCTTAGTCCCACCAGGGTTTCCGTTGAACGGAGGGTTCTGGGTGATCTGATAGACGTCTTCCTTGAAGTCGTTCATGGTCACAAGATCCTGCCAGTCAAAGTACGAAGTCACTGCCGTAACGTTGTCTGGGAGAAGGTTGTAAGTAGTGCGGGTGCGAATCAAACGAAGTGTTCCGTCTGAGCTTGTTTTGATCGGAGATAATCCTGCGGCGAGAGCCTGTTCGCTCGCTCCGTTTGGATCTACTACGATGATGTCGCTTGGCTTCTGTGGAGCGATAAGGCCACCGATTTGAACGTTTGTAAGTGGGTTATAAGGAAACGCACTTTGCATCATTGCTCCCGCGTGAGCGGCTGCGATGATTTCAACGGGCTGAGATATTACGTTTTGGAAGTCGATCGCTTCGCTTGCTTCGGATGCTGCTGCTGGAAGAGCTGCACCAGTTGAATCCACCATGGTCACGGTTGAAGCATTTACTTGCCCAACCAATGCGTTAGCTGGAACTCCCGTGCCTGTAATCTGAGCGCCTGGGTAAATCCCAGCGGTGGAAGCGATGCCAGTGATCACGTTTGAAGTTGCTGTCAAAACCCCATTTTCAATAACCAATGCCGTATTGGTATCTTGAAGATAAGGAACGAGCACACCTCTGTTGTTGATTGCATACAACACCGCAGTTGCGAGAGCGTCGATTGAAGCCACGGTTACGAATGAACCGAACTGTCCGTTCAAGTCGCGATCTATACCGGAGATCAATGATTGAAGAGTTTTTAGGATCGTGAGCATCGCCCCATTGCTTGCTGGGTAGCAAGACACGAGCATGTCCGAACGTAAATTTTGAACAGCAGTGATCGCCTCTTGAGATGGGCCGAATGTAGTCACCGCGTAAGGGATGAAACAAATTCGGAAGGCTGGGAAGTTTGAACGATTTGCTGCGGAATTTGCCAGCACGAACGCGGCTGCCATTTTTCCCGCCTGAGATCCTGCTCCAGCTACTAGGTCAACTTCGGCTTGTGCCTTTTTAGGATCCCCGACATTCACTACGGTATAAACGGAGTAAGGTGCTGCCGTATTTCCCGCTGCCGCGAAGTGGGCAAACATGGTTGTAAACTTTCGTCCTGTCGCGATGATCTGTGATCCAAAAGTAAGTTCCAATGGGATACTTGGCGTCAGGCGGTCATTAATATCTGTAAGAGGTGCGGTCATGATTCATTCTCCCTATGGGTTTGCTACTGTAATCTGGTCTGGTACTATAACTTTTACGTCACTTGGATCGGTGCCTATGATTCCATCATACTCGCCGCCGATCGTATTTAAATCGGAAAGTGTCACGACGAAAGGATTCTCCTTGGTGCGATTCATAAACTCTAAGGCTCTGTACCAAGCGCGCAAGTCAATTCTGTATCTGATATCAACTATGGTGATCGGAACCATCTCGTTTTCAACCAAGCCCTCGACGTTGGGGCTCCATGTTAATTGCTTTCCAAATTCATTCAATCCGTACACTTTCGCGGGGCGTTGGATAAAATAGATCTCATCCATCATCACTTTTACGTAGTCGCTAGAGAAAAAATTCTGAATGATTCCCTTCATGGTCGTCTGCATCTGGCGAAGGTCTTCTCGGCGTTGATTCGGCTGCCAAAATATTTGGATCGAAACAGTCCCGGTATAATATGCGTTATCGCTTTGCTTTTCTTCGGTCTGTGATTCGAACACATTGATCGTAGGGAGCTGGCGAACGCTCCAATCAAATCTTTGATACTCAGCCCATCGCTGCTGATTGTTTGCCGGCTTATATGGGCCGAATAGCGCTGTGAATGCTGGAAGAGAAGCGAGCTGCATCAATAGTTTTGGAACCAAGTCTTCACCAGGCGTCGTAAGAAACGCTAGATCAAGATCGGCCTGTTTGATGGTTTTTCCGAAAGCTCCGCTCATTTGGATACCGTCCCGAGTGAGCTTTTAATAATTTTCAAAGCTTTACCCAATACGAAATCGTTGATCTCTTTCATCCAATGGGATGGGATCTTTAGGAATTCGCGCTTAGGGATATTTTTGGCCGGCAAACCTTTATTGTGAACCCCGGCGTAAACGAGATCGGTTCCCCATATCAAATTAGTGCCTTCGGTCTTATAAATATTCGTTCCAGATACAGCCGTCTTTGCCTTCTTGTCGTAACTCATCCCTCCGAAGCCTGGAATAGTAGCGGTTTTTTTCAATAGGCCAGTACGCTGCAAAATCTTTCGGTGAGGCTCCTCGCCCTTTTGGCGTCGCATAGCCTCCTGCCGGAGTATGTGTTTATCCGACATGCCATGGTACTGTTTCCGCATTTTCTTTGACACACTATACCTGATAGTCTTTGCCTTGAGAGGTTCCCATCCTGGGCCTTCGTTTTCAAAGTTCTCCGCTATGGCTTGCCCCACCATCGCAGCAACGGCCTTCTCTTGCGCTAGGGCTTCAAGCTGGGCCTTTAAACTTGGGTCTGAGAGCTTCGCTATCAATATCCTAAGCCCAGATACGTCGACGCTCATTGAGGCACTCATGGCACTATGATCCGTCTGTTTAAATATGATTTGGATGGGTCGTTGATTTGTTCCCCGGCGTAATCCGCAACATTTCTATGCTGATCGGTGTTAATGATCATGCCCTTGTATCCATCATCGGCTTCCCGATTGGTAGCAGATAGCATCAAATCTTCTAACGGTGGGGAGAATCGAAAGCGCTTTTTATTTTCGCTTTTTCCTTCTGCATCGTGTCCAAGTAGAAGGTTTAGCTGCTCTTCGTAATCTTCCTTGAGCCCCTCGATATATCCTTCGGCATTGATATGGGATCCACGACCGAAGTCAGTCTTCAGTACGATCATCACCGCGCCATCGTCGATGAGGGTGCAAATAGCAGCCTTTGTATGATCCGGAAGATCCACGAACGAACCAGTACTCTTCGATCTAAAAGGCACAGCGTACCTAGACCGAAGCTCTAGTTCAGTTTTTGTTTCAGCCCGTTTAATAAGCTGGAAAAGAAGTGCATCGGGAAGCTCGCCATCAAGTGGGCCGCCCTCCGATTCGAATTGAACCTTATTTGCCAAACGGACTCTGATACTATCGACCGTCGTGTACTTCGGCAAATTGGTGGGGCTCATTTATTTCTCTTTCTTAGATTTACCTTTTTTTGATTCTTCAGCTTCTTGCTCTTCTTCGAGAGCTTCAATATCATCGCCTTCGGTCGGCTTTGATAGCTGGGCAAGCTTTGCCTCTAGAGCCGCATCAGGTGCATTTTTAACAACGTTCTTATATCCAAGCTCTTGAAGTTCGTGCTGGGTAATTTTTGATAGGTCAACTTTGCCTAGGTCGAGATCACGCGCAAAGTTCTCGAGGTCGCTCATGAGTACAGCTTTCTGGTGATCGACAAGGCCGTGGCCGTTGTTCAACTTCGTAACTTTGCAAAGCTCTTCTGCCATAGCTTCAGGAAGCGCTACGATTTGGCCGGGGATATATGATCCCACATGCTTTAAAATTTTTACTTCAACTTTTTTTACTTCGTCTTCTTTTTTCATTGTGAGTGGTGCTCCGTTGGTTGTTTTTCTTTAAAATGGGCGACCCAATTTCTTGAGCCGCCCATGTCGTATGGTTTTGGTCGAGGAACTAGATGACGGTTCCGGTTAGAACGTCGAATCCACGCTTCAAGCGAGGGCCGCCGTTGAAACCACCGAACACGTCGATGTAAGGGTTACCAGGACGGTCAGCGATATGCTCATCAACTACGATGAACTTACCAGGAGCCGGTGCATCTACTGAACCATTGGTAAGGTTCAAAGTCATGACCACGTCGCCCACTTTGTTTGCGTCTGGGAGCTTACATTCGAAGAAGATAGAACCATCTGGGATGAAGAATACTGCATCTCCGATAGTGATCAATCCAGTAGTAGGATCAATCGATTCATTTTGATACCAAGACTTGTAAATCTCGATCGGCGGCATGCCTGGGATCAAGAAATCAAGAACGGCATTGATGTCGTGCATCTTGTAAGATTCAGATGCAAAACGATTTTGAATCAAAGACTGAACCGCCGGGTTATCAAGGAACACCCGAGCAGTATTTGGATTCATGATCAATTTTGAAATCTTGTACTTACGAAATGGCGCATAGCCACCCATGATCCAATAACGCATGTCTTGGACTGGAGTCGATGCTGGATTGGTAGTTGTGAAATTACCGGATCCGTCATTCAATCCCCATGGCGCAACAGGAGTCACGTTGTGGTTTGCTGGTTTACCGAAATCAACGGTCTTGCCATCATAGATGTAAGTTCCGTTAAAGATCGCTTGCCAACGAAGAAGCTCGATACGAGCCTCAATGCGGTTATTTAGGACGAGAGCGTTCTCGTTCAAGTGCATGCGGATACCGCGCTTAGATTGGTCATTCTGACCAAGTTCTCTTAAGCGGAGGATCTCTGCCTCGTTGAAACGAATGAACTCGCGGTACGCACCTGGTGCATATTGTTGAGTTCTGAACTGACGACGCGTTGAGGACTGTGGATCCGCTCCGAGCGTATGCTCGCGAACCAATCCGCCTCGGGCTTCGAGTACGTCTACGAATACCGATGTGCTCGGGATTTCAATCGTAGGCATATACTTCGCACCTAGGTACTCAGTAACGTCTGTTTCTACTTCTCTGATCACTTCTTGGAGGATTCTTGTGTGCGCTCCAGCGAAAACTGTACTCATTTTATAGTCCTTTCAATTATGATCTGATATCGATTAAGTTTGTTCCGTGCTCAGTATAGATCTGGCCTTGGAGGTTTGTTTTTGCATTTGCATCCAGACCGATAAGAAGGTCTGAGAACAAGCAACCGTTTTTGATTACCGAAATTTCTGAACCATTCCCAAAGTTGTCGGTGATGCAATCTTCCGCAAGAACTCCAACAGCCACTTGTGAGCCGTCTGCATTTCCTACAGCGTATGGCTTGTAATATCCGCTGTCTGCGCCAGAAGTGGCGAACCCGAGAACTGTTCCAGCGTAGTTAGTCACTGGGGTTGAAGTAGGTGCCGGTTTGATACGGCCCCCTGCGAATTGAACGAGGTCTGAACGCTTCGCAATTACGTTCTTGAAGTTCTCCCGGCTGTCTTGTTTAATAAACAGCGAATCTCTATACTCTTGATCTGCCATGATTTTTCTCCTTGTTTCAGTTTAGTTACTTTTTGATTTCGTCTTTGATTTCTTCGTCCGATGCGGCTTCTAGTTCATGGCCCTCTTCTTCTTCCGAGCCCATGAGTTCCTTCACCATGCCGGCAAGACGTGCCATCTGGGTGTTGAGCTCATCGACTTGGCCTTGAACGCCTGACATAGACTTTTCGTAATCTTCGCCCTTCACGTCCGAGTCACCGGACATGTGCTTAGTTTCTCCGGCTTCTTGCATGCTCTTCATAGCCATGTGGCAAGCCTTCATATTTTCGTGCTCTTCGCGAGCGCCTTCAATATTTCCAGAAGCGAGGTGCTCGGTCATTTTTTCGTGGTGCTCTTCCATCTTAGCAAGGTGGGCAGCCATTTTAGATTCGCCTTCTTGCCCGTGGACAGCATGCTCGTCTTCTCCAACGTGCTCTGGCATCTCATTGAGTTTTTTGCTCATTGGAGATCCTTCGTCTTCATCGGCCTCAATCTCGGAACCCGCCTTAAGCTTCGCGCCCATGCGGATCAAATCTTTTTTAGTTTCGTTAGAGAGGCGTTTCATTTGGCGCTTCTCTAGAGACTTTCCGAGGTCAGCAAACGCTAACGCATCGGTAGAGCCACGTTGCTTCGAAAGAACTTGGTCTTCGCGAGCTTCGAAAGTTGATAGAACGGTAGAGAGGGATTCATCATCAAGCTTTGCGAGCTTCGTGATATCCATTTTCTTAAATTCAGATGGCATGAGCTTTTTAGAAGCCATGAGCTTATGAAGCTTCCCTTGGATCTCGCCTTTTTTCTTTGTGAGATGAAGGTTTGCTTTTGCGCTATCGAGCGTCGCGATGCCCTTTGTAAGCTCTGCATTGATAGCTGCGAGCTTGGTCATACGTTTTACTTGCGCCACCATAAGTTTTGATTTCTTCGCCATTTTGATCTCTCCTTTGATTATATTTTTACTTTTGCTGAGTAACATTGCCCCTGGTGCGGCTGGCTCAATCACCGTGCTCGTTTCTCCAAGAGTATCGCTTTCTTCGTCGATGCCAATAGATAAATGATAAATTCGTCCGTCCTTGACTTGCTCGACGGTATCTTTTCCAAGAAATAGAATGTCTGTCACGACGCATGAACAGTTGGGGCCAACGCCTGGAATGTCACGCTTCTCGAAACGTAAAAGATTGTTTAAACGCCCACGAATACTATTGTTTGAGTGATCCGTATGCTGATCAAGGATCGGAGGGAAGGCTCCGTTTGGCATCTTATCAACACCGCCGTAACCCTTTGCAAGATCATTGATTTTTGCATTATGATTTTTAATGATGCGCTTGATCCTAGCGTCATCGAATTCGATAGCGCCGTCCGCCGATTGGAATACCATGGCCTTACCATTGGGAGCCGAATGAACTAAGATCGCAGACCTTGACACTTGATCTTCGCTATCCGATTCGAGCTTCGCCATGTTTACGCATCCAGTGGGACGCATGAGTTTCTTAAAAGCCATTAATTTACTTTCTCCATCCTAGTGGCAATGGAGTTACCTTTCGTTTTTCTGGATCCCTGCTGCTGTCAGATAATAGTTTATTATTTGATGGTATGTTTGCAAGTGCGATAAATTGGCTCCGGCAATTATAGTGGCACGGTGGGGCGTTTTCGCGCAGCAGCTTTGAGCCGGGACGGTAGACCAATCCATGTCGCGATCGACAGATAGAAGTGCTGGAAGAGTCCTTCACCGCGTCAAACAGAAATCCTATGATGTCCTCGTCGCCATCGAAGAACGCGATCTGTGTTTTAGTGAAATATGTTGTCGTTTCTGTCCGAAAAATGGTTTCAACACGACTTTTGGATGCATCCCAGGCACCCATCATCTGTTTTTTTGCCTCTTGAGGAGTAAGCTCTCCCGAGCGCATCCGAGGAACGACGTCGTTAAACTTGCGTCGCAATTTCTCCAAGTACGCTTTACGAAGTTTCTCGGTCACCTTCTTTGATCGCTTCATCACCGTGGGCCAGTAGCGTCGATCCCTAAAAACCTTCTCCATGTCCTTTAAACTTTTAGGAAGCCCCACCGGAAGTTTTTCTAATTTCTTCTTACGAGGCGCATCAACTTGAGCTGGTTTTTCCTTTTTCGATTCATGGAATGCTTCGGTGAGGACGTGCCGATAGAAGCGATCCGATATTTCATCCATGCCATTTAGTGTTGGCTGTGGGAAGTGATCGCTGCCTTCGATCATATTTTCGAATATGTAATCGACAGCCTTTTTCATTTCGGCTTCCATGGCACGAACCACGGCATTTATTACCTTATCTTTGGTGCGGTATCTCGCCTTGATATGGAATCCGTGGCGCTTCGGTAGTTTGAAAGGCTTCATAATATTGGTGAGGGTGAACGGTTCGAACGTCCTTTAAACTGCGCGCCACTCACACAGTTCAGTTTTATCCTTTCTAAACTAACCCTCATAATTTAGAGCCCGTGCTCGTTTGTTGGATTTTTTGTTTCGGTATCAAGCGGCTGTTCTTTACCTGCCGGCTCTGTCCCTTGGGATCCATTCGGATCCGTTTCTATATCTTCATCCCCACCGAATCCGTCGCCATCGCCTTCTTTTGGCAGAACGATCGCAACGCCTTTAGGGAGATCCATTTTCATTCGGACTTCATCCATATCGGATTGTGACTCTGGGCTCATATATCCTGTTTCGGTTAGGTTCCGAAATATACCTGCAAGCTTATCCATGATTTCTGGATCGAACTCTTCAAGAGCGAAGTCACCCACACCGTGGCGTTCCCACAATGCTTTCGGGAAATTGTAAGCGATGATCTTTTTGATAAACTGATCTAAAATGTTTTGCTTATAGGGCTTCAGCTTCCCGTCGCACACTTGTTTAAAAATCTTATTGTGTTCCTGGCCGAGAGAGTAAGAACCCCCTCCGTCCCCACCTAAGACAAGCGGTGGGAGTAGAAGACCACGCATAATAGCACGATTAAAATAATCAATTCCGTCTTTGTAAACATTCATATCCCCCTGTACTTGAACGGCTTCGATTTCGTAAGTCTCGCCCTTCTTTCCGGGGAAGACGACGAACGATGAATTGTGGATGGTCTTCATGGCGTTTGCCATGGCTACGTCGGATCGCTGGGCGTTGGAGCTATGCCCACCGTTGTGGGTTTCGAGTACCGTATCGTTAGGAGCTGCATAGCCCACGATGAGCGGTGTGCCCTTCCTGTCGGCTGCCACGAGCCACATTTTAAGGAAGGCGTCCTTCATTACCCAAGACTTATAGCAGCGCCTTAGAATCGAACGTCCGTAGGGATTTTGGAACTTCCCTGTAGAGCTTGACCGAAGGTGTATGACTTTGTCTTTTGGGATCTTTACCGTGAGATAGGTTAGATCAGCAGCGATACGAATCGGGTAAGGAAAATCTCCAATTGCAGCAAAAGTATCAGGGCGGAAGCCATTGAGGTCACCTTCATTAATTCCAAAACCGAACGAGTTAAAAAACGTATTGTGAAAGCGTTGGTACTGATAGATCCCGTCTGGAAGAATCTCCCCGTGACGATTCACTGCGAAGACCATGGTCAAAGGCGGATATGTTACAAGCTTGCGAGGGATGAAGGCCGGGAACCCATCGAAGTCGCGTTCGAATGCCCATATCTGTTCCGTGATGGAAAACCCAGACCATTCGGCTGAAAACATTTCGTCCAGCATTTCATGCCAGGAACCATCCATCTGCTCGATCGCACGACGAACGAACTTTTGAATCTCTGGAACTGGGTGGGTATACTCACCGAACCGGGCGATGAGGGCGAGATTAAGAAAATCTAATCCCGATCCAATCGTCTCGTCGGTGTCTAGCATCCGTTTGTAAGTCTCTACGGATACGGTGGAAGGATTGGCAATGAACCGCGAAAGCGAACCGTAGAGTTGAGGGACGGCGGTTCCCATTTGAACTTGTTCGGCTTCGAGTGCGGTCAATTCATCGTAACGGTTTTTGAGCTCGGCGCGAATATTTGGCGGCACATCATCCACGAAGTCTAATAGGCTAGATCCGCCGCCAGTTCCGGGTAATGTTGACATTATGTTCCTCCCGATGTATTCGATTCACCATGAAGCATCTTCATTTTGGATATTTTAATACAAAAATTGAAGCTCATGAAGCGGCTGTGGCTGCGCTTGCTCATTTGGGCCTTTCTTGAATCATTCAAGGTTTAATGGTGGGGCTGCTGGGTTCAATCCCCCGGTGGTATCTTCTAAACTATTAGGATACCCTCGTTCGAAAATGTCAACTTCGTCAATTAAGTATTCCGTGGTTTTGAGTGGNNTGTGGTTGCAAAGGTGCGAATGACTTCTGCTCGCACAGTGCGTCCTAATCCGCTTTGGAACGTTTGGGTTCCTCTCGCTGGGGTCAATCCAACGGGAGCGATCACTCCGGGGATTGTAACCGTGAACGTAGAGGTAGGGTATCCGCCAACAGCAACACCGGGATAGCCAATGAGATCGGTAACGGTGGGGTCTTGGGATGGATAGAAGAAATTCACTTCGTCTGCCGCGTTCAACATAAGAGGGGCTCGGGACTGTTCCGCATTGTATGCAACATCGTGCATAATTTGATGTGTAAGAACCACGTCATCTGCCTTAACGATTCCCTGAACTCTTGCGCTTTGTACTGACATAGATTCTCCTTATGGAATACTTTCTACAATGTACCAATCGATCGTACTTGTATCGGCTATATTGGCGCTGGTTATTGTGAAACTTGTCCCTACTGATTTTGTATAACTGAGAGTGCTTGGAGTTCCACCAGTTGTTGACACACTTAAAAATATTCTGCTATTTGCAGTTACTGAAGTATTTGCGACGGTTTTTGTTCCTCCGACTAGAGTCGCCTGTCCTATCTTAGCGTTCGTTCCAGTCTTTACCTGAAGCCCCTTCCCAATCGTAGTGATTTGAATATCACCCGCCGAGGTGACGGTTCCAGTTAAAGCCGGTGAAGCTGCGTTTGCTTTCAATGCATCTGCGGCATCAGAGTATGCAGTGGTAGAAACCTTCGTGCTGTTATTGTTCGCAGTCTGCGTGAAAGCTGTTGTTCCAGTTGGAAGAGATGGAGTCCCAGTGAATGCAGGACTAGCTAAAGGAGCCGATGCGGAAAAAGTAGTGTGATCAGCCGCAGATAAGAATCCCGCCACTGAGTTCGTAGCTGTCGCTGCCGTGAGAGTTCGAGTCGCTAAGGTATAGGTGAATGGTGCCGACGCTACAACAGCCGCTCCAGTGCTTATTCCAAGCGTAGCCCCAGAATTGTAGAATGGAACTGCTCCATTTGCTCCAGCCGAAAGCCCTTGATCACCGGTACCATCATTAGCACCAGAGTTCGTGAGTAAAGAGCCCTTCGCACTATTCACGTTTGAGAATCCGTAGTAAGGCTGAATGTTCATGGCAGTTGAGCTAATCGCCTTTCCCATGATTATGTACTTATCAGTTAGTCCTACTGGGGCCGGGGTCAGTCCTCCGGCGTTAGCTGGATCGACATATTGATTATATCCGGCGAAGGGGCCGAAGCTGAATCCATCCATGTATCCGCGAACGAAAACATCAGCGACGGATCCAACGATATTTGTAGCAAATCCAATCAAAGACCAGTAGTCACCATTATACAATCCTGTCGCTGGAACCCATTGAGAAGCGCCGTCAATCCAAACTACTGCCATGTGATCTGTAACCGCACCAGAAATTGCCTGAGACTTTAGAACCACCGAAGGGACTTGAGTTGGAGTCGTAGCATTAATGATATCATTTACCGTAATGCTATCCAGTAATAAGTCCCAAGCGGTAGCGCTCGAAGTCGCAATGTGAAGAATCAATCTATAGTTCGTGCTAGTAGCAGATGCAATGAATTGACCAACAAAAGTTTTAATCGTACTGACCGGACTAGCTATGTAATTCACTGGAGTGATTGGAATCATCACAGCATTGGTAATATCATATAGAAAAACTTTAACGTCAGATGAAGACCCAAGCGTTATTCCGCTAGATCCTTCATAAGCAAAATTTATTTGAAGACTGTTTCCTTTGTCAACATTGCTGATCGTGAAATCAGTAGACACACCTTGACCAAGTTCTGATGATGCAATTTTACCTAAATCAAAACTTGCAACACCAACCAATGGTGTTGATGTATTTCGAGTGAATGTAACCCCAGACACAACTCCGCCAGTTCCGTCAACTGGAGCCGTATCGCCACCATTTGCAAGAGTAGAAAGTCCTGTTTCATATTGTCTGTTTCCAGCGGTTCCAGTAATTGCAGTGGTTGCGATTGCGACCGCACACGGAGTTCCATCCCATGCCGCTTTAAGTTGTGTTGCTGTCGGGTTATTTGCGAGTGTCGGGCCATTATACCAGGCCACAGTTACGCTCGTGGAAGACGTACAAGTAACCAATGGAGTTAGATAGGATTGCGTAGCATGGAAAATATAGGATACAGTTGCGCCATTTCCAGATCCTCCAGAAAGTGCAGAAGTGTAAGTGATGTCCTGAATGACTACGCTTGCTGGCACCGTTCTTCCGGTATCATTGTAAAGATTCCATCCACTGGTATCAACCTCGGCATCCGAGTTGGTTACATAGTTCAATCGCGAAGACACGACCGCGTTCACAGCAGGTGTGAAATCGGAGATCGTATTAGACGTTTGAGTTCCTGTTTGGTTCGCTCTTTGGATAGCGTAAGCCTGTGCTGTCGCAGCAGCCCCAGAAGCATCGAAGTCAGTAGCAGCATGAGTCGCAGCCGTTCCAAGTCCTAAATTTGTTCGAGAAGTTGCTGGGTTCGAAACGTCGGAAAGATTGCTCGCCTTTTGAAGATAGAGAGTTAGATCAGGTGTCGGTGCTGGAGTTGGTGTCGGGCCTCCTCCTG
>PLXJ01000027.1 GCA_003151395.1 Actinomycetota bacterium
CAGCTTTTGCGGCTTCGGCCCTGCGAGTTGCAAGGAAGGCTCGGAGCATCAACTCCCCCAACCCATCACTTAGAACTGAGTCTTTTTCGAGGTTGGCTAGGGCTTCCAACTGCGAAGCGGGCAGCGGACGAATCCCACAAGCTAGTTTTTCGTTCTCACTTAAGAGATTGGGATCGCGGTCAGCAGGTCTCGGGGCCACCAATCCGCGATTAACCCCATCCATGCCGGCAAGAATTATCCCGGCGAGGGCTAGATATGGATTTGTTGAGCCATCACAGGCCTTCAATTCGAGATTGATCGACTGCATTTCGCGACCCTTAAATGGGCTGGCAACTCGAACCGAACATTCTCTGTTGTCGTAACCCCAAGAAATGGTATTACCTGCCCACGAGTGGGGCTTCAACCTTTGGTAGGACATTGTCGATGGGCAGGTGAGCGCGACAAGGGCCGGCAAATGCTCCAATATTCCAGCAATAAAAGATTCACCAAACTTCGATAATTTTGTGGGGTCGTTCTCGTTGTAAAAAAGGTTGAGCTTATGTTTATCCCATATGGAGAAATGAACATGTGCGCCAGATCCGATTCCATCCGCAAAAGGCTTTGGGGCAAGTGAAGCAAGTAGACCATGTTGCACTTCGGCGGTACCACGGATCGTGTCGCGGAACTTCAAGTGATTATCGGCAGAATTCAAGGCGTCTGAATATCTGATCGCGATTTCCTGTTGGCCTGGACCATATTCATTTATGGCTTGTTCAACGACAATTCCTTGGTCTTGCAAATTATCGACCATGTCATTCATGGCGCTGCTGGCTCGATCCATGCCGCTGCTGGAATAGACCGGTCCGTTTTGCCACGGAACTGGACCGTTCTCGCCCATGGTAGCTAGATAAAATTCGGATTCAAATGCCGAGAACATTGTTAACCCGGCAGCATCCAACTCCGCTATCGCACGCTTAAGGACAGAACGAGTACATCCGCCCCAGTCACTGCCGTCTTGTTCGCTGATATCGCAGTACATGGATGCGGTGCGGTCAAGCCAGGGCAATACACCAAAAGTATTTACATCCGGAATCACTCGAACTTCGCCAACTGGCTCCATTCCGTCAACATGAATCAAATCCTCGAAGAGATTTATGGCTTGTTGCGCTCGGGTGAGGCCAACACCTTCGGTGATCTTCGAAGGTAATTGCGATGAAGTGACAGTCTTGCCTCGAATCACACCCGCTAGGTCACAGTAAAGGAAACGGATGAGGCGGATTTTTTCGTCCGAGATCGTCTCTAGAATCGCGCTTTTCTTCTTGCTCATATCAAAATCCCTCCACACCCGTAAGTTTTAATATTAAAGCCGATACGCAGCAAGCGCATTGTCATGTCCGATGGCGGTTGCTACCTTGATAGCGTCAGAAAGTGTCCACTCATCCTCACGTACAAATGAATCCAATACACGACCGAGTCCACGACGAAAGAGATGAGCACCCAAGAAAGTAAGTTCTGATAGCCCCCACGCATCCGATGAAAAAAGAACCTTGTGAAATGGTGCGAGCTCCAAAGACTCGGCAATAATCGCACTTGATCGAGCACCTGTGTAGTTGATTGCAAGCCCTACATCCAGGTAAACATTGTTAAACATCTGGGCTAAATACCCGGCGCTTCGCTGATATGGGTAGGTGTGAAGTAAAAAAATAGGAATATCTAGCGCTTCGAAGGAGCGAATCAATTCTGTCATCAAAAGTGGATCACATTTGTGCAGATCAAGATCGGGATCTCCATATCCAGTATGGAACTGAAATGGCAACTTAAGATCGGCCCCGCTCCATATTAAGAATCGGAGCAATATTGGATCGGTTACCCGTACAACACCTGTCAGTTCAACTTCCTTTAACCATCTCCCGGCTGCTTGTTCCACCTCTTGCAAGGTCGGTCGAGTGGGTTCAAAATCAAGTCCGATCCGATAAGCCACGATTGATTTCAAGCCAATTGCCCCTGCCGCCGCCTTAGTTAAATCTGCGACAAAGTCCCCTGCAAAGCCCTGGGCTGATGTACCGCGTCTTACAAGGGATTCTGCAATAGTTTCAATTCGAATAATTTCGCTCACCGAAGAACCCGTAATCGAACGCATTCCCGGGGCATCGTAGATCTCATCTCCCCGTAATCCAGTCTCTATAAAAAAATGAGAGACGTTTGCCGCTTTGAGTAATTTCTCATTGACGAGATCATTTCCCAGTTCCAGTCGATATTTGAAATATTCATCTGCAGAAACCATCGCTACTGCACCTATAACGGGTGCAGCCCATCTACGAACTGCGAAACCAACCTGAGTATTAAACGCGACATCCATCGAGAGCGGAGTCCGATCAGATTCAGTGATCATGTTTGCAAAGGATTCTGAACTCGGATTGCGTCTAGTTACTCCGTGAACATGATGATCTACCAAACTGAGTTCGGAGAGATATTCGCTAACTGGGCCAATTGATTTCAACGAAACAGCAAGAAAGTCATTTCTTATATCTGGAAAGTTGCTCATATTAAGGAACGAGAGCAATAACCCGAGCGGGACTCCCCGATCCTCCGACGAGAGGAAGTACTCCGACGACTATCCAGGCACCCAGTGGCGGCAATTGCGATAAATTTTGTAGATTTTCTAGATGCCAAAGCCCGGCGGGGTGAGTCACTTGGGAATGGACCGGAAAAGTGGTTGCACTTCCTGGATCAACCCCGAGTGTGTCTATTCCAAATGCGACTGCTCCGCGCTCGTTCACAAGAAACTTAGCGGCTTCTACTCCAAATCCAGGGTAGCTGAGAACTCCTGGTTCGCCTGCATATCGCAATGAATCTGTATTGAACTCCTCCCAGCCGGTACGAAGCAAAATAGCCGCATCGCGAGGGATCGGTCCATTCTTCGCTTCAAAAGCTTGAATATCGGAGAGTAGTAAGACTCCATCGCCATCATTGCCAATACGAGCAGCGATATCAATAACAACGGCTTGGCGAACTAACTCGGAAGCAGGGATTTTGTCCACTGTTTTTGCGCCGTCAATAAAGTGACATGGAGCGTCAATATGAGTGCCCGTATGTTCAAATAACGAAACACGCCTGGCGAAAAAACCGTCATGTGCGACGGTGCCCAGAGTTTCCACTTCCGGAGCTGGAGCCCCTGGCCACATGACCACATCCGGACTTAATGGAATGGTCAGGTCTACAACTCGCACACTATTTAACATGCGAGCATCGTACTGATTTTAAAGTGCTTCAGAAAGGTTTTCGTCTCTGCGAAGTTGATCACCCAGCTTTTTAGCAAGTGATGGCTTGGCGGCAATAAAGAGGACTCCGACAAGGAGCCAGATTGCCGAAGCGATGGGCAGGATTCGAGCTGACCACGCCGTTGGCCATGGGTGAATATTTTCCCAGACCGTTATTCCCAACATACCAATACCGAGAATCGGAATGATTATTTCCCACATCGCGGCCCGCTTCTTTGAACCGAAGAAAATAAATCGAATCGCTCCAAAAGTCGCCATGAGATAAACAACCAAGAGAATAAGAGTTCCGATAACACCTGAGCCTGCAAAGATATCAAATGCTTGCTTGTTCCACGCTAAGTGCCAGACGACAACGATCAGCAGCACGGCTCCAGTTATAACCCGAGTTGCGTTTACAGGTGTGCCATTCTTTGAATGCACCATACTTAGTGGAGCATGGCCGGCATCACGTGCCATTGCAAAAGTCAATCGTGAAGCACCGACGAGACATGCGAGAAGGCAACCAAATGCTGAAACAGCGGCGCCTAGGGAGATCAAAGTTCCGATCCAGGAACCGATAAAACTAGTACCCAGGTCACCCATCAATGAACCAGAACCACCAAAGGCTTTTATTCCTGCGTCATTTGTTCCAAAGCCCATTACTTCAACGGCTGTCACAATAACGAAGAAGAAACCGCCGAAAATTGCGGTTCCAAGCATGGCACGAGAAATATCTTTTCGTGGATTGGTTGTCTCTTCTCCCAAGGTGGAGGAGGCTTCAAAGCCAGCAAAAGATAAGAAACCAAAGACGGCACCAACGAATACTCCATTAAATCCCGCACTCTTTGGAATTGAAAAGACTGACCAGTCCACATGATTTCCGTTAGGAGCGTGACCAGTTGCTAATTTAATAAAGACGACGACTGTTGTAACCAGAATCAAAAGTACAGTGATTCCTTCGAAGGAGAGAAGCATTCGGGTTCCGTTTCGGGCGGGGACGATTGCTACCCAATACGCCAACGCTAATGCAAAAGCACCTACTAGGAATGGAGACCAAGTCGGTTGGTGCTTCCATATACCCAGTTTATTAAGGAAATCAGCGCCGAATATTCCCGCTGCCATTGAAGTTACACATCCATAAAATGTGTATGTACCAATAAGACCCCATCCCGCAACGACTCCACTTCGAGGTCCTGTAGTTGCTCCGACAAATCCATAAACGCTTCCTGCGTGATTAAAGTGTTGGCAGAGGCGAACAAAACCGTAAGCAATGAGCAGCACTCCGACGGTTGCGATTCCAAATGAAAGCGGAACAGCGCGACCGGAATGCCCAACGCTTCCTTGAGGATTGATATTTGCTGCCATTGAAGGTGCCATCAGTGCTACAGAAATTCCAATTGCTTCCCAGACATTTAAATTCTTGACAAGACTGCGCTCGGACATATTCCCCCCAAAAATTCTTCCTCACGAGTTTGAGGATTTGCTTGGAGTAAGTGTGGAACCATCCGACGGATTATGTTAGGGAATTCCGAGAGTTTCACGATAATTTTTTATTGAGCCAGGAGCTCCTTGGCTCGGATGCAGTCTTGCTTCATTTGAACTAAGAGCGGATCTAAGCCTTCAAATTTGAGCGTATCCCGAAGCCGATATCCGAACTCTAATTTGGCCTCTTGGTCATATAAATCGAGCCCAGTTTCATCGATGGCATAAGCCTCAACCTGCCTTCCGCGAACACCAGGAAATGTCGGGTTTGTGCCGATAGATATTGCAGCCTTCCAGCGCTGCCCGCTGACGGTGAGCCATCCAGCGTAAACACCGTCTGCCGGGATGGTTGCATTATCTGCCAGACCGAGATTGGCCGTCGGATAGCCGATAGTTCGACCCCGCTTTTCACCATGGACAACAGGGCCACGTAGATAAAAAGGTCGAGTAAGAAGTTCATTGGCGCGTTCAACATCTCCATCAACCACTAGCGCTCTAATTCGTGATGATGAAATGGCGCTACCGCGATTTTCCTCGAGGTGGACCGAACTCACCTCAAAACCATGTGCATGTTCTCGAAGGTAGGCAACATTTCCGGCTGCCTTATGACCAAACGTGAAATTAGAGCCGACCGTGACGTGGGTAGCGCCTAGCTCCTTAGACAAAATCTCTTTTATGAAATCCTTGGCGGATAGATTGGCAAACTCTTTAGTAAAAGGAAGAACGAGGACCTCACTCGCTCCATTTTCTTTGAGAAGTGTTATCCGATCCTTCAGTGAGACTAATGCACTAGGGGTGCGCTCGGGAGCAAAAATCGAAGTTGGATGAGGATCGAAGGTAAGCACCGTAACCGGACCATATTTTGCAGCCTCGGCGAGTATTTGTTGGTGACCACGATGCACACCGTCGAAGATTCCAATTGCAACTGACTTCATAGCAATCATTCTTTCATGGAAACGAGGGTTGGTGCTGCGACTGTTTTATCTCCCGATTCACGGTTTTCTAGTAGCGCCGCGAAGGCGCCGCTACTAGTCAAGGCCGCGACGGCACCCTGCAATTGATTCGCATCAATGGTTCTACCAAATGAAATCTCAACGAGTTCTGCGGGGTCAAGAGTCCGACTCGGCAGGATCCGCGATATCCCAGCCGCAGTCGTGATCGGTTCCGCTGCTTCCCAGGGCTCGCACTCCGATAACTCAAATGGTGAGACTAAGGTACGGCGAAGAACGGTGAGATGCCCGCCGACTCCGAGTTGATTGCCCAAATCTCGAGCGATTGCACGAATATAAGTTCCTGCGGAACAAACCACTGAAATTTCAATCGTTATCGCGAACTCAGTTCTGTTTATTGAACGCACTTCAAGTGAGGAAATCGTGACCGTGCGTGATGGAAGTTCAAAGTCCTCGCCCGCCCTTACGCGTTCATGCCCGGTCTTGCCACCAATCTTTATTGCACTCACCGAACTCGGACGCTGCGAAATAGTACCCACCATCTTTTCGAGGAGATCATAAATTTCAGCGTCTGATACTTCATTTAGTGCGGAACGGGTCGCTATGGTAAGTATTTCTCCCTCAAAATCATCGGTGATTGTTGCCTTGCCGAGCGAAATTGTGGCGTCATAGCCTTTTGTCCCGTCGACAACATACTTAAGCAAACGCGTTGCATTACCCATGCCGAGCACAAGCACACCAGTGGCCATCGGGTCCAAAGTTCCAGCATGACCTACTTTTTTTGTACCGAATCTACGACGGATTTTCCGGACAACATCATGACTGGTCATTCCGCCCGCTTTATCAACGAGCAAGAAGCCATCCATATGTGATGCGCTTTATACTTTTTAGTAATTACTCGGAGATTTTATAAGGGTCGGGATCGCCAACTGGTTTTGCATTTTCACGCAACTTTGCAAGTTCAGCGTCGGCAGCGCGTACAGATGACATCAAGTCATTCATAGCACTTGCCGACTCCTGCAATCCATCAGCAAAAAACTCAATTGATGGAGTGATCCGTAGACCCAAAGCGCCACCTACTTCGCGACGAATCAGTCCCTTCGCAGATGCCAGCGCCGCAGCTGTTCCAGATTGAGCATCTGCATCCCCTAGCACCGTATAAAAAATTGAGGCTTGTTGCAGATCACCCGTGACCCGGACATCAGTGACCGTGACAAATCCCAGACGCGGGTCCTTAACCTTGGTCTCGATCGTTGTCGCGATCACTTCTTTAATTCGATCAGCAACTTTAAGCGCACGATTTGATGCCATTTTAAGCCCGCTTCTTCTCGCGAATCTCAAATACTTGGATAACGTCGCCGACTTCGAGTTCCTTGTAGGACCCGAGCCCAATACCGCACTCGTATCCATCCTTGACCTCTGTTGCGTCATCTTTAAAGCGGCGTAGGGATTCGATTGCCAAGTTTTCGCCGACAATAACGCCATTGCGCAAGGTACGCGCCTTGGCATTACGTCGAATAAATCCATCAAGTACTAAGCAACCAGCGATATTTCCAACCTTGCTTGATTTGAAAATGTCGCGGACTTCGGCATTGCCGAGAACTACCTCTTCATATTCCGGCTTGAGCAGACCCTTGAGCGATGCTTCGATCTCTTCGATCGCTTGATAGATCACGGTGTAGAAGCGAACTTCTACGCCCTCTTGATCAGCGAAGATTGCGGTTTGTGGCTCAGGCTTGACGTTAAACCCAATGATGACCGCGGTTGATGCCGAAGCCAAGGTGACATCGTTCTTGGTAATAGCACCAACACCACGGTGGATAACGCGCAAATCAACTTCACTTCCAACATCGAGTTGCAATAAAGCATCTTCGAGAGCTTCGACAGAACCAGAAACGTCACCCTTCAGAATGAGGTTAAGAGTGCTGACCTTGGATTGCTCCATAAAGTCTTCGAGTGAAACCTTCTTACGAGTCTTGGCTAGCATGGCGTTGCGAGTAGCTAGTTGACGCTTCTCGGCGATCTGACGAGCAGTGCGATCGTCTTCCGCAACAATGAAGGAATCTCCAGCACCTGGAACCGAGGTAAAGCCCAATACTTGAACTGGGCGGGATGGTCCAGCTTCAGCTACCGCGTCCCCGTTCTCATCGAGCATGGCGCGTACGCGACCGAATGAACCACCGGCAACAATGGCATCTCCCACGCGAAGCGTTCCGCGTTGAACAAGAACCGTTGCGACAGGGCCACGACCCTTATCCAGGTTGGCTTCAATAGCAACACCGCGAGCAGCATCATCTGCAACCGCGCGCAGATCGAGAGCTGCATCTGCTGTAAGCAGAACGCTGTCAATAAGTGAATCTATGCCCTCACCCGATTTTGCAGAAACGTTGACGAATATTGTTGTGCCGCCATATTCCTCCGCGATCAAGTTGTACTCGGTTAATTGCTGGCGGACCTTGTCTGGGTTTGCGCCTTCCTTATCGACCTTGTTAACAGCAACAACAATTGGAACATCAGCCGCTTGTGCATGGTTCAGTGCTTCAATTGTTTGAGGCATAACGCCATCATCAGCAGCCACAACCAAGATTGCGATATCTGTCACCTTGGCACCTCGTGCACGCATTGCGGTGAAGGCTTCGTGACCCGGTGTATCGATAAATGTGATCGCGCGCTCCACGCCGTCGTGCATGCGGTGAATTTGGTAGGCACCGATGTGCTGCGTAATTCCACCGGCTTCGGATTTAACGACTTCGGTCTTTCGGATTGCATCCAAGAGGCGGGTCTTACCGTGATCAACGTGTCCCATCACCGTAACAATTGGCGGGCGCACGACGAGATCTTCTTCTGCGATGTCCTCTAACTCTTGATCAAGGTCGATATCAAACTCTTCAAGGAGTTCGCGATCTTCATCTTCAGGGCTTACAACTTGAATTACAAATCCAAGTTCTCCCCCTAGAATTTTAAAGGTATCTTCATCAACGGATTGAGTTGCGGTGACCATTTCACCAAGATGGAATAACGCTGATACAAGTGAAGCTGGATCGCCATTAATTTTCTCGGCGAAATCCATCAGCGTTGCGCCGCGACGTAAACGAATCACTGTCTTTCCATCACCATGAGGAACAACCGCTCCTCCAAGAGATGGTGCTGCCATATTGTCGAATTCTTCACGTAGCGCTTTCTTGCTCTTATGCGCCTTCCCCTTCTTGCTGCCCTGCTTACCAAATGCGCCAGCCGTGCCGCCGCGTTGATGGCGACCACCACCCTTGCCGCCAAAGGTCGATGGACCTGTTGTTGGGGCCGCCGCCGCTGGAGTGCGATAAGGCGAACTTCCTGGGGCTCCGCCTGGACGAGGTGCACCAGTTCCCGGCGCACCAGCAGGACGAGGCGGGCGAGCTGCAAAACCTGGGCGAACTGCTCCTGGTCGATTTCCCGACATTGGTGGACGCTCACCTGGACGAATTGGCCGATTAGCAGGCGGGCGAGGAATTGCACCGCTCGCTGCCGAAGTAAATGGATTGTTACCTGCGCGCGGAGGTCGCGGAATCGCGCTTGAAGAGGATGTCGGATTTACAGGTGTTGCAAACGGATTGTTACCTGGGCGAGGTGGGCGAGGGAGCGCACTTTCACTAGCAGGTGTTTCACCTGGCGCAGCTTGCGTGGCAGGGGCGACTGGAATAACGGGAGCAACTGGAGGTCGGGGTATTGCAGACGCAGGAGCGGTTGCCCCTGCAGAAATCCCTAATTGATTCCGTGTGCTCTCATCTAACTGAGCGATCGCAGCATCAATCTCAGCTTGAGTAGGCTCTGCTTTCTTTGCAACGCCCTTCTTTGCAACCGCTTTTTTTGCGGTAGCGGGAGCGCCATCAGCCGGTTTCATCTCCGGGAATTTCTCCATCAACTTACGCACCACAGGTGCTTCTACAGTCGATGAAGCAGACTTAACGAACTCGCCGACTTCTTGTAACTTGGCGAGCAGCTCTTTACTATCGAGCCCTAACTCTTTTGCTAATTCGTAAACGCGGACCTTTGCCACAGTAGCCTTCCTAGTTCTCGGCTCCTGCGTCTATCGCTGAAGCCTAAATAAATGCCTTACTCATGAGCGCGCGGTGCTCATGATTTGAGGTTTGCCATCATTTTTGCTCCTTGGTGTTCGTAAAACTAGATTTGAGAAAAATCTCTAGATCGTGAGTGAGAAGATCTTCACCAGACTTAAAGGCCCGGTTAAAAGATCGCCGCTGCGTTGCCAACTCGAAACATTTCGAGTGTAGCCACGCTCCACGACCTGGCAGTTTTTGATCTGGGTCTGGAATTACCTGACCTTTGACCACTACTAAGTGCAGAAGTTCCTTCGAACTTTCTCGGCTCCGACATGCGATACAACTACGCATCGGGACCATTAGGGAGAACCTTACTCGCTCGCAAGCGTAGGGCGTAATTCCTGGCTTTCTGCGGCCAGAGCTAGTTCCGCCGCCTGCTCCGCCGCCGCCTGTGCCCTGGCGATCTCGCTTGGCTTAAGGATCCGTGCCACAGGATTATCAGGGTGGATATCCATCCGCCATCCAGTCAGTTTCACGGCCAATCGAACGTTTTGACCATCTTTACCGATCGCCAAAGAGAGTTGAAAGTCGGGGACAATCACTTTCGCGGACTTTGCCTCGAGATCCACGATCTCAACACTCGTTACGCGGGCGGGAGCTAACGCGCTGGCTACATATGCCGCTGGATCATCCGAAAAATCGACGATATCAATCTTTTCACCGTTCAGCTCATCCATGACCGCTTTTGAGCGGGCTCCAACAGGTCCAATAAGAGCCCCTTTTGGACTAACACCGGCTCGATGCGAACGAACCGAAACTTTGGAGCGCTGACCCGGCTCGCGTGAAACTCCAACAATTTCAACTACGTGATCTTTGAGTTCTGGGACTTCTAATGTGAATAGCATCTTTACGAACATTGGATGGGTGCGCGAAAGAGTTACTTCCGGACCCTTCTCGCCCTGCCTTACATCAACCACATAGGCTTTAATTCGATCGCCATGCTTGTAATTTTCGGTGGGAACTTGTTCCGCGAGTGGAATTTTTCCTTCAACCTTACCAAGGTCAACATAAATAATGTTTTGATCCCTACCCTGTTGCACGATTCCAGAAATGATGTCACCCACACTTCCGGTGAACTCCGCAACGATTCCAGCATCGTTCATTGCCCGCATCTTCTCTTTAAGAACTTTGCGAACCAATGATTTTATTTTTGCCTCAAAGCCTTCAGGAGAGTGTGTGATTGTCTCGGTATAGACACCTTCCTCATTGAATTGTGGAACGTGGATCAATATTTCACCGGTCTGACGATTGAGTACTGCACGCCCTTGTGGCTTGGCGTCAGGTAATTCTCCGTACGCTTCCGTCACGGTCTGCTCGATCGAGTTAATTAATTTTTCAAGTGGGATTCCCTTTTCAACGGTCATCGCCAAAAGTGCAGCTACATCCACGCTCATTCGACGCTACCTTTTTTGTGAGACTTGAATTCAATTTCTACAGTCGCTTGGGCGATATCAGCGAGTGCCACTTCCCTACCTTCAACAATAATTGATGACGCGGCTAAATCTCCGATACGTCCTTTAAGAGTTTCACCATTTACAAAAGTGATCAGCACCAGACGATCGCGATTTTTGATCCAATGACGTGGCAATGTCAGTGGGCGGTTAATTCCGGGAGATGTCACTTCTAAGGTAAAGGGCGTTTCGCCCAACTCAGGAAGGTTTTCCAGGATTTCAGAGATCTCTTTGGTAGCTGCGGTGACTTGATCTAGATTGAGATAAGCGTCGCTATCAATAACTACAGTAAGTATTTTTGGGGATCCACCTTCAAAAGTCACTTCTTCTAAATAATTGCCAGACCCTTCGATTACCGGGGTAATTGCTGCGGTGATTGCTTGAATAACACCCATTACTGGCTCACTTTCCGCTATTTAGTTGTAAATCCAATCATAACTTAACTTTGCGATGAGGGCCGCCACTACCAAAAGGAAGACACGGCGTACGAGCGGAGATCCGCCTCGAAGTGCCAGGCGAGAACCTATGAAGGCGCCAGCAACATTTGCAACCGCAAGCGCAAGCCCCAAACGCCACCAGATATGACCAGAGATTTGGAAAGTTACTATAGCTCCAAAGTTCGTGGCGATATTTACTAATTTTGCAGTTGCGCTTGCTTTGAGGAATTCGTATCCGACGACTATAACGAGTAGGAAAACTAGAAAGGTTCCAGTACCTGGTCCAAAAATCCCATCGTAAAAACCTATGACCAATCCGCAGGCTGAAACTATCCATAATCTTTTGATGTGGGTATGCCGCAATTTTTCATTTAAACCAAGATCCGGTTTACGCCAGGTATAAATTCCAACCAACACCAATAGTGTCAAGATTACTGGGTGAAAAACGCTTACAGGAAAATGTGAAGCCAAGTGAGCGCCTGCGACGGAACCAACGAGGGCAGGAATTGCCATGGTGACTGTAAGGCGGAGGTCGGGTTTAACTTTTTTGAAATAAGAAATTGCGGCGGTTGAAGTTCCAAATATCGCAGGAATTTTATTGGTACCGAGAATCATCGGTATTGGTTTATTGCTGATGCCGATTAAAAGTGCTGGCAACTGAACCAGCCCACCTCCCCCAGCCACCGCATCAACAAACCCCGCAAATCCTGCGGCAAGGGCGAGAAATATGAAATTTGCGACTGACATGGATACGGAAAATTAATTAATTGCTGCGAGTATTTCTAAAACGGCAGAATCTGCGTTCAGCTCCGTCTTAGTTCCAAGGTTGCGAACGCGAAATTCGATTTTGCCATCTACGAGCGATTTTCCGACGATCACGATAAATGGAATACCGATTCACTCCGCGTCCTTAAATTTCACACCAGCACTGGAGTCGCGGCGATCATCAAAGAGAACGCTTAACCCATTGGCTTCTAGATCCTTGGCTAATTTTTCGGCGAATTCAAAGATAGAGCCATCTTTCCCGGCGGCAACCAGGTGGATCTGCGCGGGAGCGATTTCGCGCGGCCAATTGAGCCCAATTTCATCGTGAGTCTGCTCCGCAATCGCGGCGACTGCACGTGAGACACCAATTCCATATGAGCCCATGGTGACAACTTGAGCTTTTCCGTTTTGATCGAGGACCGTAAGGCCAAGAGCCTTGGCGTACTTACGACCGAGTTGGAAGATGTGGCCGATCTCAATTGCTCGATCAATGACGACTGGCGTTTGGCACTGTGGACAGGTGTCCCCGGCCTTGACCTCTGCTGCCTCTACAAATCCCGTAACGGTGAAATCCCGACCATGAGTGACAAAACGCGCGTGTTTATCCCGCGCGTTCGCACCAGTGATCCAATGCGAACCAATCACAATCCGCGGATCGGCGTATACCGTGATGCCAAGTGCCTCTGCATCTTGCGGGCCAACGTAACCCTTTACAACTCCTGGGAACTTTGCAAAATCTTCTTCTTCAAAGAGTCTCAACTCTTGAACTCCGGCTAAGTTTGCCGCTACGCGCTTGAGGTCAACTTCTCGATCGCCAGGAACGAGAATTGCAATAGCCTGGCCATCAGCCATCAGCAGAACATTTTTCAAGGTATCTGCACCAGTTATATTTTCACCAAATTTGTTATTAACGAGTTCGACTAATGAATCAATTGTTGGGGTATTTGGAGAATCAAATACTTCGAAGGCGGGCGGTACGTTGCCTGCGTACGCCTCAACTTTTGTAACCATCGCTTCCACGTTGGCGGCAAATCCGCAGTTCTCGCAGAGAACATAAGTATCTTCACCGGTTGGGCAAGGAGCGAGAAACTCCTCGGATTTGGAACCGCCCATGGCGCCGGACATTGCAGAGACAATATTGAATTTAAGTCCGAGGCGATTAAAAGTTTTTATGTAGGCCTCGCGGTGGCGCTGATAGGACGCTTCAAGTCCGGCATCGTCAATATCGAAGGAGTAAGAGTCCTTCATGACGAATTCGCGGCCTCGAATAATTCCACTTCTCGGGCGTAGTTCATCTCGAAACTTTGTTTGAATTTGGTAGATCGATAGTGGGAGGTCCTTATAGGAAGAGAACTCGCCCTTCACCATCAGCGTAAACATCTCCTCGTGGGTTGGTCCTAAAAGGTAGTCATTGCCTTTGCGATCTTTGAGTCGAAAAAGATCGGGACCATACTCACTCCAACGGTTGGTCTCTTGGTAGGGCTCACGAGGAAGCAAGGAAGGGAAGTGCACCTCTTGAAAACCAGCGTTATCCATCTCTTCGCGGATGATATTTTCAATATTTCGATAAGTGCGATATCCCAGCGGTAACCAGGAGTAAATTCCAGCGGCGATGCGTCGAACATAGCCCGCGCGAACTAAAAGCCGGTGGCTCGCAACTTCGGCATCTGCGGGATCATCTCGAAGGGTGCGCAACAATAAGGTAGACATTCGCAACATGCGAGAACCTTATCCGAGGCAATTGCTTTAAATTACGGTTAAAGACCGTTCACAGTTGGCGTGCCAGAAGCGACGCCTGCCAACGCCATCTCATCGGCTAATCGGTTAGCTTCAAAGATCAAGGTTTCGACAATCTCTGCCTCCGGGACCGTTTTTATAACCTCGCCTCTGACAAAAATTTGACCTTTGCCATTGCCCGATGCGACGCCTAAATCTGCCTCGCGAGCTTCACCCGGTCCGTTGACGACGCAACCCATAACCGCGACGCGTAATGGAACCGTCATTCCTTGAAGTCCTGCCTGAACTTTTTCAGCCAATGAGTAGACATCAACTTGAGCGCGTCCACACGAGGGGCAGGAGACGATTTCGAGTTTGCGTTGCCGCAAGTTCAGAGATTCTAGAATGGAGATTCCAACCTTTACCTCTTCAACCGGTGGGGCTGAAAGTGAAACGCGGATAGTATCTCCAATTCCTTCAGCCAAAAGAATGGCGAACGCGGTTGCAGATTTGATTGTGCCCTGGAAAATTGGACCTGCTTCAGTCACTCCGAGGTGCAACGGATAGTCGCACTTCGCCGCGAGGATCCGATAAGCGTTAACCATTGTTACTGGGTCATGATGCTTAACGGATATTTTAATATCTGAAAAACCATGCTCTTCAAAGAGTGATGCTTCCCAGAGCGCAGATTCGGCGAGGGCTTCGGGAGTTGCCTTTCCATACTTGGCCAATAACCGCGGGTCTAGTGAGCCAGCGTTAACTCCGATTCGAATTGGAATACCGGCATCGCCGGCAGCCTTTGCGACTTCTTTTACCTTGTCATCGAACTGCTTGATATTTCCAGGATTAACTCGAACAGCGGCGCACCCGGCATCAATCGCGGCGAAAATATATTTTGGCTGAAAATGAATATCTGCAATAACGGGGATCTGAGATTTTCTGGCGATCGCCTTGAGTGCATCCGCGTCATCCTGGCTCGGAACCGCGACTCGAACAATCTGACACCCAGATGCGGTTAACTCCGCGATCTGCTGCAAGGTGGCATTGACATCTGAGGTAAGTGTGGTGCACATCGACTGAACGCTGACTGGCGCGTCCCCGCCTACCAAGACACTACCAACTTTGAGTTGTTTGCTCTTACGGCGCGGTGAAAGCGCTGGCGGGGGTGCCGATGGAATACCGAGATCAACCATGGCTTTATTCTGCCTTAAATTAGAGGTTGAAGTGGACTGGATTGAAGATATCGGCAGCTAGGAGCATAAGGGAGAGTCCAACCAAGAAAATAAAGACGACGATTGTGATCGGCATCAACTTTTCTAAATCGATTGGAGATGGCTCTGACCGACCAGCTCGGCGAGCCCGAACCCGCCTCACACCGTCAGCAACAGCAATTGCCATGTGGCCGCCATCCAACGGAAGCAAGGGAAGCAGATTGAATATCCCAACGAATATATTGAGGCTGGCAATAATTAATAGGAAAGTCTCGAGTTTGTCTCCGAATGTGAGAGAACTATCACTTGCAGTTGCCGCTGAAGCCTGGGCAACTCCTACAACCCCAACCAATCCACTTGCATCACGTTTTTGGCCCAAGAAGGTTTGTCTGAAAAGTGCCGGCACTTTAGCGGGAAGTGAGACTAGTGATTTAACGCTTGTTGTGAAGAAATTGGATCCCAGATTCCAAGTGTCCTTCGCAGAGGTAACAATTCCCTCACGCTGTAACCCAATTTTACTAATTATTCCGAGCATCCCAAATGTCTTGCCACCTACAGTAACTTGGGCTGGCGTAGCGACGAGCGTCATACGTTGACCTGAACGGTCAATCACAAGTGTTACCGGTTTGTTCGCGGAATTTCGGATTAGCAAGACATCTTTGCTCCAGTTTTTCACGGTCTTGCCGTTCACTGAAATGACACGGTCTCCGGCTTTTAACCCTGCCAGCTTTGCTGGGGATTGAGGAGCGCTAGTCGCGCACGTGTTAGAGGTAGTACTTGTATTGATGCATGGCAGAACCTGATCAACGATGGGCAGCGTACTGGAGACGCCGATGCCAAAAAAGATAATAAAGATGAGAAGAAATCCCAAGATGAAATGACTAGCGGACCCAGCACCTAAAACGATCAGCCGTCGTGGTGCAGAGGCTTTGATAAATGCCCTCGGTTCATCTTCGGGGCTTAACTCCTCGTGTGTGGACATGCCAACTATGCGGCAATAGCCCCCTGCAGGAATTGCCTTGATGCCAAACTCGGTTTCACCTCGCGTGAAAGACCAAATTTTGTAACCAAACCCCAAGAAGAACTCGGTGACCTTCATCCCAAATTTCTTGGCAAAGATAAAATGCCCAAATTCGTGAAGCATGATTGAAATCAGCAGCGCAACAACAAAAGCCAATACCCCAAGTGCTTGCAACATTATCTATTCTCCAAAACTAGTGAGCGTGCAACCCTGCGAGCATCATCTTCTATCGCGGTGACATCGGATATATCTCGAACCTGAGAATTTGCTAATGAATCCAAGCTTTCAACGCTTTCGGCGACAATCGCGACGATTTCTGAAAAAGCTAACTCTTGATTCATGAAGGCAGCGACCGCTACCTCATTTGCAGCATTAAATACGGCTGGTAATCCGCCACCGCGAACCCCACAATGGCGTGCCAAGTTGACTGCTGGAAAACGTTTCTCATTGATAGGTGAGAATTCCCACGAATGCGATTGGGTCCAATCTATCGATTGCGTAGCGTGCGCGGTGCGATCTGGTGCGCCGAGGGCGTAAGCAATTGGACCTTTCATATTGGGCGGGCTGAGTTGCGCAATAGTCGCTCCATCGACGAATTCGACCATCGAATGAATAACCGATTGCGGATGTATGACCGCATCTATTTGTTGATAAGGAAGATCAAATAAATAGTGCGCCTCAATGATTTCGAGTCCCTTATTAACAAGGGTCGCAGAATTAATCGTAACTACAGGTCCCATTGCCCAAGTTGGATGGGCGAGTGCCTCCGCCAAAGTGACGTCGGTCAAATCCGATCGGTCTCGAAAAGCACCGCCGCTTGCGGTCAAAATTGCGCGTTTTACTTCACTCCGAGTTCCAGCCATAAAACATTGATAGAGCGCGCTATGTTCTGAGTCGACCGGAATAATTCGGTCCAACCCAAATGGGATCACGAGGGCACCACCGGCAACGAGTGATTCCTTATTTGCAAGCGCCACTTTATTTCCTGCTGCCAGCGCCGCGAGAGTCGGCCCAAGTCCGATTGATCCAGTGATTCCATTTAGAACGAGATCGCAAGTGATCGCTGCAATTTCAGCGGCTGCGTTTGGACCGTCAATAACTTCGATTCCCGCCCCAAGTGAACGAGCCTGATCACCATTCGAAGAAACACCGATGACCGAGACCCCGTGATCTTGGGCCTGTGCGATGAGTGCAGGAACATTTGAGCCACCTGCGCAGAGCGCGATCACTTTAAATTTATCGGGGTTTGCAGCAATAACTTCGAGCGCTTGTACGCCGATAGAACCAGTGGAACCCAGAACCACGATTTCGCGCATAGGGCTATCCTTCACTATTCCGCGTTTGGTGCACCGTTGAGTTCGGCAGCGGCAAGTTGGCCGCAGGCCCCATCAATTTCTCGCCCACGAGTGTCGCGCACCGTAACTGGAACTCCATAGCTCTCCAGAATTGCGACGAATGTCGCTTCATCTTCCGGCCGAGAAGCGGTCCACTTTGACCCTGGAGTGGGATTGAGGGGAATTAAGTTCACGTGGGTGTTGCGATTTTTAAGCAAGCGACCCAACAAATCCGAACGCCAAGCCTGATCGTTGATATCGCGAATCAGCGCATACTCAATGGAGTATCGACGACCTGTTTTGTTGGTATAGGCGTCCGCCGCGGCTAGAACTTCTTTTACATTCCAACGTGAATTTATTGGAACCAAAGAGTCACGCAACTCATCATCCGGAGTGTGCAAAGAGACAGCAAGGGTTACAGGAATATCTTCTTGCGCCAATTTTTCAATCCCATTCACCAAGCCCACCGTCGATACCGTTACCGACCGGGCACCTATCCCTAAACCATCTGGCTGTGGAGCCGTGATATTTCTAACGGTATGGATCATGGCGGCGTAATTAGCCATTGGCTCGCCCATTCCCATAAAAACTACATTTGAAAGCCGAGTAGGTCCTCCTGGCAATTCGCCTTGCGCGCATGCTCGCGCCGCCGCAACTACTTGCGCAGTGATCTCCCCTGCGGTCAAGTTTCTAGTGAGTCCGGCTTGGCCTGTTGCGCAAAATGGACAGTTCATTCCGCATCCCGCTTGGGATGAAATACAAACAGTTGTGCGATCGCTGTAGCGCATTAAAACGCTTTCAACAAGAACGCCATCATGCAATCGCCATAAATCTTTACGGGTAGTTCCGCCATCGCATTCAATCGATCGAACGAGAGTGATGAGTTTTGGTGTGAATTTTTCTGCCATGAGTGTGCGCAAATCTTTTGGAATATCACTCCAAGATTCGGTATCGTCGTTGTAATGTGTAAAAAAATGTGTAGCAACTTGGTTGGCACGAAAAGCTGGAATACCAAGTTCAATAGCGAGAGCTTTTCGCCCAGCTGGATCTAGGTCGGCAAAATGGTGCGGCGGTTTTACCCGTTGCTTCGGTTCATCAAAAACTAACTTAAGTGGGTTCTCGCTGCTCAAAATATCCGCCTTATAACTTGAAGTGTTGAATGAGTTCAAAGACGAACCAGACAGATGGAGCTGTAAACAGGAGAGAATCTACGCGATCCAAGATGCCACCGTGCCCCGGCAAGATCGTGCCCATATCCTTCACTTGAAGATCGCGTTTGACCGCCGATTCAATTAAATCACCGCAGGTCGCGGTTATAACTCCCATCACGCCAACGACTGCCCCTAACCACCAGTAGTCATCTAAAACGTAGGCAAAGACCAACGCTGCGCCAATCGTCGTTGCCACAAGCGCCCCAGCGAGTCCCTCCCAGGTTTTCTTTGGGCTGATATGGGGTGCCATGTGATGTCTACCGAAGAGGAGACCTGAGAAATATGCGAAGGTGTCATTGAAACTTACGAGCACAACGAGCGTAAAAATTTTTGGAATGGGCTTGGGTGAGTGCGCGAGTAGAAGTACGAATCCAAACAAAAATGGAATATAAAATATTACAAAGACCGCTGCCGTTGCTCGCTTAACAAAGTCCAAGGGTGATAACAAAAGAAGGTAGACCATAACATTTGGAATAGCGACGGCAAGGGAAACCGACAAACCTTCAATATTCCCAAACCAGGTGGCCCAGAGAATTCCAGTCGCCGCAATGTAAAGCGGGAGTCCAGGAAGTTCTATCCCACCGATTCTGTACGCCGTAACAATTTCACGAATTGCGAGCATTATTACAATCCAAATGAGGAAGGCAAAAAGCACTGGAGTCAACCTCAGTGCACCAAAAACAATTCCAAGGAGTAGGAGTGAAACTCCAATTGATGGGATCAGCTTTCGACCTGCGCGCTTATTGATCGCGTTATTGATCGAGTGTATGTCATCCATTGGCTATTGAACTCGTCAGGTGTCTCTACACCTCTAGAAGTTCGGTCTCCTTATGTTTCAAAAGTTCATCAATCTTGGAGACGTGATCAGTAGTGACTTTTTCAAGCTCCTTCTCTGAACGAGAAAGATCATCCTTACCAATCTCTCCATCCTTCTCCAACTTCTCCATCGCTTCTTTTGCGGCGCGTCGGATATTGCGGATAGAAACGCGTGACTCTTCTGCCTTTGTGCGCGCAACTTTTATGAAATCTTTACGGCGCTCCTCGGTCAACTGCGGGAAATTAACTCGAATAACCGCGCCATCGTTGGCCGGATTTACACCTAAATCTGAGTCGCGAATCGCTTTCTCGATGGAGGCCATGGCCCCTTTGTCGAACGGTGAGATGATCGCCATTCGTGCTTCGGGAACTTGAAAGGTGGCCAACTGCGCCAAAGGGGTATAGGTGCCGTAATAATCGACCATAATCTTTTGGAACATTGCTGGATGTGCACGTCCGGTACGTATGGCTCCGAAATCTTCCTTCGCCACTTCTACCGCTTTGCTCATTTTTGAGCCGGCATCGGCCAGCGTGCTTGCTAAATCAGACATTGTGCTCCTTTAAAGTGGCCAGGCTGCAACTCTGCTCTTGAGACCCGAACGACCGTTCGCTCAAGAAACTAGGGTACCAATTGCGTCGCCACGAACCGCACGCGCGATATTTCCCTTGTTTTTGAGATCAAAAACGACAATTGGAAGGTTATTTTCGCGGCAAAGACTAAATGCCGCAGCGTCGGCCACTGCAAGTGATTTAGCAATGACTTCATCGAAACTTATTGAGTCGAATTTGGTGGCCGAGGGATCCTTCTTGGGATCAGCGCTGTAGACACCGTCAACGCCGCTTTTAGCGAGCAAGAGCGCTTCGGATCCAATTTCAAGCGCGCGTTGTGCTGCAACCGTATCGGTAGTAAAAAACGGCATTCCTGCTCCAGCACCAAAAATTACGACCCGCCCTTTTTCGAGATGTCGAATCGATCGCCGCGGAATATATGGCTCAGCAACTTGCCCCATGGCTATCGCAGTCTGAACGCGAGTATCGATGCCCTCTTTTTCCAAAAAATCCTGCAACGCCAGGCAGTTCATGACGGTTCCGAGCATGCCCATATAGTCGGCGCGAGCGCGATCCATTCCACGCTGCTGCAGTTCTGCCCCGCGGAAATAATTACCTCCGCCAACCACTATTGCAATCTGTGTTCCAGCGCGTACGACTTCAGCGATCTGACCCGCAATATCGTGAACAACATCGGGGTCAACGCCGATACCTTTGGCGCCTCCAAAAACTTCACCAGAAAGTTTAAGGAGCACTCGCTTATAACCGGTACGGGCCTTTGCTGTACTGGTCATAATGAGCGCCCCTTATTTTAGAAATTAACTACTGTGCTGAGGTTACTGTCCAACTCGGAATCGATGAAATGCCGACACGGCGGTCTTTGCTTCATCAAGGATCTGTTGCACCGTCTTTTTGGCATCCTTCGCGAAGGCCTGCTCTAGAAGGCTAACTTCCTTTACAAAGCCGGTGACGCGCCCAGCCACGATCTTCTCGATCGAAGCCTCTGGCTTGCCCTCATTGCGGGCAGTTTCCTCCGCAATGCGACGCTCGCTTTCAATCGCCTCGGCTGGAACTGACGCGCGGTCGAGATATTGTGGGGCAAATGCGGCGATATGTTGTGCAACATCCTTGCCTGCCTCAACGGACTGACTCGTCAGTTGCACGAGAACGCCAAGTTGCGGTGGCAAGTCTGGATTGGTTCGGTGCAAGTAGAGCGAGATTGGGGAGCCTTCAAGAACCGCGACACGGCGCAATTCAATTTTTTCGCCTAAAGTCGCGTTTCCATCATCGATCCGCGCCTGAACGGTTTTACCCGAGGGAAGTGTCGATGCCAAGAAAGCATCCAGCGCAGAAATCTTCGAGGTGAAGAGATGGTTCAAAAGTTCTTCGGCTAACTCGATGAAACGCTCACCTTTAGCTACGAAGTCAGTTTCGCAGTTAAGTTCAAGCATGACACCAAGGCTACCTTCAGCCTTTGCAAGCACAACTCCATTGGAAGTTGTACGACCCTCACGCTTTGTGACTCCCTTAAGCCCCTTAACACGAATGATTTCGACAGCTTTTTCGTAATTGCCATCGGCCTCATCTAGCGCCTTTTTGCAATCGAGCATGCCAGCGGCAGTCGCTTCGCGTAAACGCTTTACATCTTCAGCTGTATATGAAGCCACGAATTATTCTCCCTTTACTTCTTCTGCAGGTGTTTCCACAACTGGTGCTTCGACAACCGGTTCTTCAACAAGTGCTGACTCAACCATAGCTGTCGCAACGGGAGTCACTTCAACAACGGGAGATTCAACTGCGGCAACGAGCGCTGTTTGAACTTCTTCAAGAAGTTCATTGGCTGGTGCAACCTTGTCAGCTGCAACAGGTGCGGCTTCAGCTGCAACAGGTGCGGCTTCGGCTGCAACAGGTGCGGCTTCGGCTGCAACAGGTGCAACCTTGTCAGCGCCAGCAAGTGCGGATTCCACTTCAGCAAATGCTTCCTCGGCTGGTGCGACCTTGTCGGCGACGGCTAGTGCAGCAGCAGAGCGAGCAGCAAGCCCAGCAACAGCTGCATCCGCGATGACGCGAGTCAGTAGTCCGATTGAACGAATTGCATCATCGTTACCTGGAATCTTGTAATCAACTTCATCTGGATCGCAGTTTGTATCCAAAATCGCAACGACTGGGATACCCAGTTTGCGAGCTTCGGCAACTGCGAGATGCTCCTTCTTGGTATCCACTACCCAGATCGCACTAGGCAACTTGGTCATGTTACGAATACCTTCAAGGTTCTTGGTGAGTTTTTCACGCTCGCGACGAAGTACCAAGAGTTCCTTCTTTGTTAATACCTGATCATTCTTCTGTTCAAGTTGCTCAAGTTCCTTGAGGCGTTGAATACGCTTGTAGACAGTTGGGAAGTTGGTCAACATTCCACCCAACCAACGCTCGGTTACATATGGCATACCGACACGTGCAGATTGCTCAATGATTGGTTGATGAGCCTGCTTCTTGGTTCCAACAAAGAGGATATGTCCGCCCTTTGCCACGGTGTCTTTAATAAAGTCGTATGCTGAATCAATAAGTCCAAGAGATTGTTGGATATCAATAATGTAAATACCATTACGTTCAGCAAAGATAAAACGCTTCATCTTTGGGTTCCAACGACGGGTCTGATGTCCGAAATGGACTCCGCTGTCGAGGAGTTCTCGCATTGTTACAACCGCCATGGCGGCACTCTCCTTTATTGCATGCAGTAGCGCATGCTCTCGGTTATCGAAGTGGCAATTTGCGCACTTCCCTAGCATCAAGGCACCGACTCACTTGTAAGTGAGACCGAAATGGTTTCTCGAGTGAGACCAGCCCAAAGCCGGTTCAACAAGAGTGATGCGTGAAGTCAGATCTTGCGATCTGCTGGGGTAATTCTAGGGGGCGGGGCGGTTATGGAAAAATCGAGGCCCCGTTATGCCCGAGGATGCGCGTTATCAAAGGCCTTTTGGAGCCGATCCGGGGAAATATGGGTATAAATCTGCGTCGTTGCGAGAGAGGAGTGCCCCAAGATCTCCTGAACGGTTCGAAGATCGGCTCCTCCTTCGAGGAGGTGCGTGGCCGCTGTATGTCGCAATCCGTGCGGTCCCATTTTTGAACCGACCGCCGCCATCGCTGAATAGACGACCTCGCGAACGGTCCGTTGATCGATCCGACCTCCTCTAGATCCTAGGAAAACCGCACTTCCCGACTTTTCATCGACCAATTCGGGACGGGCGACCCTCAAATATTCACGCAGCGCCAAGAGAGCTGGGATTCCGATCGGAACGACGCGTTCCTTGCTGCCTTTGCCCATTACCTGCAATGTATTTCTGGATTCATCAATCGAGCGTAAGTCAAGACCACAAAGTTCAGAGACTCGGATTCCTGTGGCGTATAAAACTTCAATCATCGCCAGATCGCGAATCGTCAACGGATTGGGGTCCTCATCAGCGCGCGTCTGCATGCTTGCAATGACAACTTCTGTATCTGCAATATCTAACACCTCCGGCAAAGTCCGATGAGGTTTAGGAATTGCTAACGCTGCACCAAAATCACTACGAATCCATCCTTGGCTTGCAGCCCAATACGTAAATGCTCGGATCGAAACGATTCGTCTAGCCATAGTTGATCGTGCAACCCCGTGGCTCTGTAAATCCGCCAGCCATGATCGAACGTGGCTAAGTTCTAACTGCGAGAATTCTTCGACTTTTAACTCTTCTAAATGTTTCAGAAAAGACTCAAGATCACTCACATACCCTCGGATGGAATTGTCCGCCAGATTGCGCACCAGTACCAGGTGCTCCTCATACGCTGCAATCAACTCCGCGGTCATGTTAAGTAAGGCTACTCGGGTTTACGACCTTGGCGGAGTAACCCATATGTAACGGCGTCTTCCAGCGCCATCGCAGAAGCCGCGATAACGTTCTCATGAACTCCCACGGTCGTCCACGATCCATCCCTATCGCTCGTTTCTACAAGTACACGAGTAACCGCGCCGGTTCCCAAGCGTCCTTCCAAAATACGAACCTTGTAGTCGGTGAGTTCTAGGCGTTCTAGTTCTGGATAGAATTTTTTTAGTCCAGTTCTAAGCGCGGTATCAATTGCATTAACGGGTCCATTACCTGAACCTTCTGTAATGATTGTTTCACCCTGAGCGGTCAAAGTGACACTCGCGCGGGAGGTTACCTCGCCGTCGGATCCACCATCAACCGTCGTTTGCCAATCAGCAATTGTGAAGAAATTAACCCGCTTGCCGGCGATCTCTTCACGCAACAATAATTCGAAAGATGCATCTGCAGCTTCAAAGGTAAAGCCGTGCGCTTCCATCTCTTTGACGCGTTCAACAACTCGAGCGACGAGCGCTTTATCTCCACCGAGGTCAATTCCGAGTTCTTGCGATTTAAGTTCGATGGAAGCGCGTCCCGCCATTTCAGAGACAAGCATGCGCATATCGTTACCAACGCTCTCGGGATCTTCGTGTTGGTACATCGCTGGATCAACCTTTATGGCACTCGCGTGCAGTCCTGCTTTGTGGGCGAAGGCTGAAGTTCCGACGTACGGCTGCCGCGCACTTGGCGCGACATTTGTTACCTCTGCAACCGCATGAGAAATTCTAAAAGCCTCGCGGAGCGCTCCCACGGGCAGCACGGGTTTCTTCATCTTCAATTCCAAATTAGCGATAATACTTACCAAGTCAGCATTACCAGTTCGCTCTCCGTAGCCGTTGAGCGTTCCCTGAACATGCGTGACTCCAGCGCCAATAGCGGCGAGTGAGTTTGCGATCGCGCAACCGGTGTCGTTGTGACAATGAATTCCTAAGCGCGCTGAAGAACTATGCAGAACTTCGTGTACGACATCAGTTAGTTCCGGTGGGAGCATCCCGCCATTGGTATCGCAGAGCGCGATGACATCGGCTCCCGACTCAACCGCAACCCGAACCACTTCGAGCGCATAGGCCTTATTGGAGCGATAACCGTCAAAGAAGTGCTCGGCATCTAAAAAAACTCGCTGTCCTCCTGCGCGTAAAAATTTGATGGAACTTCGAATCATCTCGAGATTTTCATCCAAGGTCGTCCTTAGTGCGAGTTCCACGTGGCGATCATGACTCTTGGCAACCAAGGTAACGGCGGGAGTTCCAGAGTCTTGAAGAGCGCGAAGCAAGACGTCATCAGCCGCTTGTACGCCCGGTCTACGGGTTGCACCAAAGGCGACAAAGGTTGCGTTTTTAAGTTTCAGTTCAGTCTGCGCCAATTTAAAGAATTCGGTATCTTTTGGATTTGCACCTGGCCATCCACCTTCAATAAAGCCCACGCCAAGGTCATCTAAATGGCGAGCAATAGCCAATTTGTCGTGAACCGAGAGGTTGAGACCTTCCTGTTGCGCGCCGTCGCGCAGGGTGGTGTCATAAATATGAAAGGCGTCGGATACCGGCATTAGGAAACTCGCTTGTTCCAGCCATGCTTATCTTCAATTGTTCCGTGCTGAATACCGAGCAAAGTTTCGCGGATTTGCATCGTGATGGGTCCAGGGTTCCCATCGGCGGTGGTCCAACTTCCTTGGGCGCTCTTTGCCGCACCGACCGGTGTGACGACAGCGGCCGTCCCACAAGCAAATATCTCGGTGATTTCCCCGGAGGTAACACCGTCGCGCCAATCCTCGGTAGAGATCATTCCTTCTTCAACTTTGTACCCTAAATCCTTTGCAACAGTGAGAATCGAATCGCGAGTGATTCCCGCGAGCAGAGTTCCTGTCAGTTTTGGGGTGAAGATTGTTGCTTCTGCACCTTTGCCTTTAACAAAGTAAAGGTTCATGCCACCCATCTCCTCAACCCACTTACGTTCAATCGCATCCAACCAAACCACCTGATCGCACCCCTCTGCGGCAGCTTGCTTCTGGGCTAAAAGCGAGCCTGCATAATTTCCACCAGTCTTTGCCTCTCCGGTACCTCCAGGGGCAGCTCGGACAAATTCTGTTGAGATCCAGACCGTAACGGCCTTACCAGGATTGAAATACGCCGAAGCGGGAGTTGTTATAACCATATAAGTCGCGTGATTACTTGGCCGCACCCCGAGGCCGACCTCGCTTGCAAACATAAAGGGGCGAATGTAGAGAGATTCGCCGAAATTTTTGGGAACCCAGGCGCGCTCATGACTAACTAACGCTTGGACTGTAGTAACAAAGTCAGCGATCGAAAGCTCCGGAAGTGCCATTCGAATGGCGCTCTTGCGAAAGCGCTCCGCGTTTGCCTCCGGCCGAAAAAGACTAACGCCGCCATCGGGTTGGCCGTAGGCCTTGAGTCCTTCAAATATTTCTTGCCCGTAGTGAAGAACCGACATTGCGGGATCTATCAAGAGGGGTCCATATGCCTTCAGCTCGGCATCTCCCCACCCCGTGGCCTCACTCCATTCGGCGATAACCATATTGTCGGTGTAGTACTTACCAAAACCACCAGCGGCAATCTTGGTATTGCGGTCAGCCTCGCTTGCTGGGTGCGTGTTTGGATTGATGTTGATCTTCATTTAGATAGCTCCCGCCAGTGCGTCTCCGACTTGAACAGTACTTCGTTTCGTTGTGCCTCGAGTAAGCAAGTCCGCAGCCACCACACGCTCTACATCCGCTGCGGCCTCATGCTCCCCTAGGTGGGAAAGCAGCATCGCGACGGACATCACTGTTGCTGTTGGATCTGCAATCGATTTACCTGCGATATCCGGCGCAGAACCGTGAACAGGTTCAAACATCGACGGAAATTCTCTGGTTGGGTTGATATTTCCAGAGGCAGCAAGTCCTATACCACCGCAAATTGCCGCGGCAATATCCGTCAAAATATCGCCAAAGAGATTATCTGTAACGATTACATCAAAACGCTCTGGGTTGGTGACAAAGAACATTGATGCAGCATCGGCGTGCATATAGTCCGTCGTAATTCCTGGAAATTCTTTTGCAACCTCATTGAAAGTACGAGTCCACAATCCACCGGAGTGCGTAAGAACATTGTTCTTGTGCACCATCGTCAGTTTTTTACGCGGACGATCTGCAGCCCTGTTGAATGCATCACGGATTACTCGCTCTGCGCCTCGACGAGTGTTGAGTGATTCTTCAGTCGCGATTTCAGAGGCAGTTCCGAAGGAAAGATTTCCTCCAGCGCCTGAGTAAGGACCTTCAGTGCCTTCGCGAACGACTATAAAATCAATCGGTGCCTCCGTCGCCAAGGGTGAGTGAACCCCGGCGTGAAGCTTGGCTGGACGAAGATTGACGTAATGGTCAAAGGCGAAGCGCAACTTCAGGAGGAGTCCACGCTCCAGTACGCCGCTGGGAACCGTTGGGTCTCCAACTGCACCGAGCAAAATAACATCGCTCTTGGCTATCTCGGCCATTGTCTCATCACTCAAGACTTCTCCTGTTGCGTGCCAATGGGCAGCTCCCAAGTTGTAATGAGTTTTTGTAAAGGTGAGCGAGTATTTTGCGGCAACTTTGTCCAAGACTTTTAAGCCTTCGGCGACAACTTCAGGACCAATGCCGTCTCCAGCAATTACCGCGAGGTTAAATTCTCTCATCAGGACACCAAGCTAACGGTGCGAACTAGATCGGCTCCGGTCTCTTTAAAAACTGTCGCAACGATCTCGGTAGAAAGTGCAGAATCGATATTAAGCGCCATTAGCGCTTTGCCACCCGCTTCGTTGCGAGCAACTTGCATTCCAGCAATATTTATTCCAGCGGCACCAAGCAGACCACCCACGGAACCAACTACACCCGGGCGATCTAAATATTCGAGGAACAACAGGTGTTCCGTTGGTGGCAAGTCGAGATCGAAGCCATTTACCGCGATAATCTTTTCAACGCGGCGGATTCCCATCAACGTTCCATCAACGACGATTGAGCGACCATCAGGAAGTGCAGCTCGAAGTGAAATCATGCTGCGATATTCCGAACTTTCAGGATTTGTCGTGACCGAAGAATTCATGCCGCGTTCGGCGGCAAGACCAGGTGCATTCACATAAGTGACTGACTCTGCTCCAACAGCAATAAGTGCACCCTTGAGCGCACTTGTTGCTAATACGGATGAATCGTGGCCAGAGATATCTCCACGAACTTCGACATCGAGAGATGTTGGAAGTTCACCAGCAAGAATTGTGGCGATCTGAGCCATCTTTTCAACTAATGGAAGTGATGGACGAATGTCCTCATGAATTGCGCCGCCCTTTACATTGAGAGCATCGGGAACGAGTTCTCCAGCGAGCGCTTTACGCACTGAAACCGCAACCGCGATTCCGGCGCGTTCTTGAGCCTCATCGGTGGATGCACCCAAATGTGGTGTTGCGACTACTTGATCAAGTGCAAAGAGTGGTGAATCTGTACACGGTTCGGTTGCAAATACATCCAACCCAGCTCCGGCTACGCGTCCCTCTGTGAGAGCGGTAAATAAAGCTGCTTCATCCAAAACTCCACCACGCGCCGCATTGATGATGCGAACTGAAGGCTTGACCTTCTTGAGTGCTTCCTCACCGATAAGGTTTGCGGTTTCCTTAGTCTTAGGCAAATGAATCGTGATGAAATCACTGACGCGGAGCAATTCATCTAGATCTACCAAGCGCACGCCTAGTTGTGCGGCACGCGCAGGTAAGAGATATGGGTCGTAGGCAACAACGTTCATGCCAAATGACTGCATACGGGCAGAAACGAGTTGTCCGATCTTTCCAAAGCCGACGATGCCCAAGGTCTTTTCAAAGAGTTCCGCCCCGGTGTATTTGGACCGAGCCCACTTACCATTTCGAAGTGCGGCATTTGCGGGAGAAACGAAGCGAGCTGACGCCAGCAAGAGCGCAATTGCTAGTTCAGCGGCGCTGACGATATTCGAGGTAGGGGCGTTGACAACCATAATCCCTGCAGCAGTTGCGGCGGGAATATCCACGTTGTCGACTCCAACACCAGCACGAGCGATTACTTTTAAACCTTTAGAGGCGGCGATTGCTTCGGCATCCATCTTGGTCGCAGACCGAATAAGGACCGCGTCAACACCTGCAGCTAATGCGGCAAGTAACTCTTCGCGATTTGCCCCATCGCAATTTCTTACCTCAAAGTCAGGTCCGAGCGCTTCAATGGTGGCAGGGCTCAGTTCTTCTGCAATGAGAACGATTGGCTTAGCCACGCGCAGCCGACCCTTCCTTGTAATCATCCTTTGTTGAGGCCTTGACCCAAGACATCATTTTGCGAAGTTCCCGGCCTACGGCTTCAATTGGATGAGTCTCTCCCTTTGCGCGAAGTGCTTTGAATTCTGGCGCGCCAGCGTCTTGATCATTAATAAAGCGTTCGGCAAAAGTTCCGTTTTGAATATCTGCAAGAACTGCTTTCATATTCTCCTTGACATGCGGATCGATAACTCGTGGACCAGAAACGTAATCCCCATATTCTGCTGTATCTGAAACCGACCAACGTTGCTTTGCAATTCCACCTTCGTACATTAAGTCGACGATCAACTTAAGTTCGTGGAGACATTCGAAGTATGCGACTTCTGGCTGATACCCAGCCTCAACTAGAGTTTCAAAACCGTATTGAACGAGTTGTGAAGCGCCACCACAAAGCACAGATTGCTCACCAAAGAGATCGGTCTCGCACTCCTCTGTAAAGGTGGTCAAGAGTCCGCCGGCACGAAGTCCGCCAATTGCCTTTGCGTAAGAAAGCGTCAATGGCCAGGCGTTTCCCGTCGCGTCCTGTTCGACCGCAACCAAAACTGGCACACCGCGGCCCGCGACATATTCGCGGCGTACTAAGTGGCCCGGGCCCTTAGGAGCAACCATCGCTACATCGATATTGGCTTCAGGCTTGATATAGCCAAAACGGATGTTAAATCCGTGACCAAAGAGAAGCGCGGAACCTGGCTTGAGATTTGGCTTAATGGAATCATTATAAATATGGCGTTGCACATGATCTGGAGCTAAAAGCATTACTACATCTGCCTCTTTGACAGCATCGGCAACTGAAAGGACGCGGAGGCCTTCTGCCTCTGCCTTTGCGCGTGAAGCAGATCCATCGGCTAGTCCGATACGAACATCTACTCCGCTATCTCGAAGTGAAAGCGCATGTGCATGACCCTGTGAGCCATAGCCTATGACGGCAACTTTCTTTCCCTGAATGATTGATAGATCTGCATCTTCATCGTGATATTGGGTAGCCACTTTGGGGTCTGCCTTTCTTAGTCGTGATCCGGGTGAGGTGATTTTCCTGGCTTCAATCCGCGCTCCATTGCAACGAGCCCGGATTGAACCAATTCTTTGATGCCGTAAGGCTCCAAGACGCGAAGGAGCGCCTGAATTTTTTCGCTATTTCCGGTCGCCTCGATTGTGACGGCGTCTTGCGCTACATCCACAACTTTGGCTCGGAATAGTTGGACTGTCTCAAGTACCTGAGATCGAGTCTCGGGCGTAGTGGCAACTTTGACCAGTAGAAGTTCTCGTTGCACCGATGCGATCGGATCTAGCTCGACAATGCTGAGAACATTGATGAGTTTGTCGGTCTGCGCAATTACCTGCGAAAGCGCGTGACCTTCAACGTTAACAACAATCGTCATGCGGGAAACATTGGGATCTTCTGTCGGGCCAACGGCGAGCGATTCGATGTTGTAACCACGACGCGAAAAGAGAGAGGCAACTCTGGCGAGGACTCCTGGGCTGTTTTCGACTAAAACCGAAAGTGTATGTGTGCTCATTTATAACTCCTGTGAATCCCAGATTGGAGCCATCGATTTTGCGACGACGATATCGTCGTTAGAAGTGCCGGCAGCAACCATTGGCCATACCATCGCATCGCGATGCACGCTAAAGTCGATTACGACAGGACGATCATTAATCGCCATCGCCTCATTGATGACGCGATCAACATCTTCCTTGCGCTCGCAACGAAGACCAACGCAACCCATCGCTTCCGCCAATTTAGCAAAATCCGGGATGCGCTTTGAGTGTAAGTCAGTATTGGAGTAACGCTCGTTGTAAAAAAGCGTCTGCCATTGGCGGACCATTCCGAGCGATTCGTTATTAATGATCGCTACTTTAATCGGAATGTTATTGAGCGCGCAGGTAACCAATTCCTGGTTGGTCATTTGGAAGCATCCATCGCCATCAATGGCCCAAACAACGGTATCTGGGGCGCCAACTTTTGCGCCCATCGCGGCAGGAACCGCAAAGCCCATAGTTCCTAGGCCTCCCGAGTTAATCCAGGTCCGCGGATTTTCATACCTTACAAATTGTGATGCCCACATCTGGTGTTGTCCAACGCCTGCAACGTAGATCGCATCCGGACCAACAATCTGCCCTAGACGCTGTATGACATATTGTGGAGATACTGATCCATCGTCTGGCTCATCAAAGCCCAGCGGAAAGGTCGTGCGCCAACTATTGCATTGCGCCCACCATGCCGACAGATCCGGTAGTGAACTTTTGAACTTGGTCCGTAATTCGGGAATGAGAGCGTTAATAGTTGCCTTCAGATCGCCCACCAAGGCGACATCAACAATACGATTCTTGCCAATTTCTGCTGGATCAA
>PLXJ01000014.1 GCA_003151395.1 Actinomycetota bacterium
GTGATTCGTCGATCGCGGACGAAAGCAGCTAGGCGACCAAGCTTTGCTTGGCCAGTTGAAAAGTCGATATCTTCAACAATTCTTACACCGTGACCTAAACGTTCGGCGCCGCAAATCTGGATAGCCTGCCAAATAGATGCCGGACCGTAAGCTTCACCGGCGTGAATTGTGAAATGTGCGTTCTCGGCTCGAAGATAATCAAAAGCTGATAAATAGTTCTTAGCGGGGTAGCCGTCTTCGGGACCGGCAATATCAAAACCAACAACATGGTGATCGCGATATTTCACAACTTTGCGCGCGACCTCATCTGACCAATTATTTTGTCGCAATGCACAGAGAATCTGCTCAACTCTGATGAAGTAGCCCTCGGCTATCGCATCTGCTACCCCTAACGCGAAGCCGGCGGTTGTAGCTTCAATAACTTCATCTAGATTCATTTCACCCGTGGTAAATAATTCTGGAGCACCTCGCACTTCCGCATAAACGACTCCATCGCGAGCCAAGTCGAGAGCGGCTTCGCGCGCGACGCGAACGAGGGCGGAGTGAGTTTGCATGACCGCTATCGTGTGGTCAAAAGTTTCTAGATAGCGTGGGAGAGATCCAGAGTTGCAGGCCTCAAAAAACCATTTACCCAGCGCTGTGGCTTCGTAAAAAGGAAGTTTGGTATATCCGATCTCATTTGCCAAATCTATGATGGTTTGGGGACGAAGCCCACCGTCCAGGTGGTCGTGCAATACCGCTTTTGGCAATCTTTTGATTTGTTCGTGCGTTGGTGTTTTGTCCAAAGTCATGAAGTGAGTTTAACCCGTTATCTTTTCAATGATCAGCGGGAGTAGTTGCACCTTCTCTCCCGTCGAGGAAATTCGAACTGCCCCAGAAAGCGCTTCAAGTGCGCGTTCAAATCGTGGAGATTCATCTGTATGCAAAGTAAAGAGCGGCATACCCGCTTCGATATGTCCACCCGGCTTTGCGTGAATTTCGATTCCCGCCCCAGCTTGAACGCTTTCGCCCTGGCGCGACCTTCCCGCCCCAAGACGCCATGCGCTAATTCCTACTTTGAGGGCGTTCATTTCTATGATTTCCCCACTCGAATCTGCTGTCACGATATGTTTTTCTTTCGCTACTGGAAGTTTCGCCTCTGGATCCCCGCCCTGAGCTCTAACCATTTGACGCCACACATCCATCGCCGCACCATTTTTTAAGGCCTCAGCAGGATCCATCAGCGGAGAGATCCCTGCAGCATCTAGCATTTCCCGAGCCATAACGAGAGTTAACTCCACGATATCCGGCGGTCCGCCTCCTGCTAAAACCTCAATGGATTCCCGGACTTCTAACGCATTGCCTGCGGTAAATCCCAACGGAACATCCATCGCCGTGATCAAAGCTCGAGTGTTGACTCCCGCGCGCATGCCCAACTCGACCATGGTTTTTGCCAATTCGTGAGCTTGCGCTGGATCGCTCATGAAGGCTCCGTTCCCCGTCTTAACATCGAGGATCAAGGCTGAAGTTCCCTCTGCAATTTTTTTGCTCATAATGCTAGAGGCAATGAGGGGGATTGCTGGAACGGTTCCCGTCACATCGCGAAGTGCATATAACTTCTTATCAGCCGGTGCTAACTCCGTTCCGGCTGCGCAGATCACCGCTCCACAATCTTGCAAGACCTTCAGCATTTCGGAACTAGAGAGAGAGGCTCGCCAACCGGGAATAGATTCCATTTTATCGAGAGTGCCACCTGTGTGACCGAGTCCGCGCCCAGATAGTTGCGGCACTGCGCCACCACATGCGGCTACGAGGGGAGCCAATGGGAGCGTGATTTTATCGCCTACACCTCCAGTTGAATGTTTATCGGCGGTTTTACGTGTGAGCGCTGACCAATTCATTCGTTCTCCGCTATTTATCATGGCGTTGGTCCACCGCGAAATTTCACGCATATTCATTCCATTTAACAAAATAGCCATTAACAAAGCCGACATCTGCTCATCCGCGACAATGCCCCGTGTGTAGGCGTCTACTATCCAATCAATTTGTGGATCAGTAAGTTCACCCTTGTCACGTTTGGCGCTAATAATCTCAACGGCAGCAAAAGGTTCTGACATTTTAATCCTCTATGGAAGTTGATCTGGGCCAAATGCCCACGGCAATATTTCTGACATCGGAAGTGCCCCAGCGGGAGTCATCAAAAGACATTGTGGACCGCCATGTTCAAAGAGAAGTTGCCGACAACGCCCACAAGGTGAAAGGAAGTTTCCAGATCCATCAACACAAACCACTGCAACAAGTTTGCCCCCACCACTTGCAATGAGGTCCGAAACCATTCCGCACTCCGCACAGAGCGTCATTCCATAACTGGCATTTTCAACATTGCATCCTGTCACGATACGACCGTCGTCAACTAGAGCTGCCACCCCGACGGGAAATTTGGAATAGGGAGCGTAAGCCAAGCGCATCACTTGCTTTGCCTCAGCGTGGAGGGCGTCCCAATCTACTTCAGCAGCGCTCAATGTGATTCCCCGCGTTTATATGGAGTGCCATCTGCCGCCGGGGCTCGCACTCGACCGACGAAACCTGTAACGGCAATAATCGTGGCTAAATACGGAACCATTAACATGAATTCCGATGGAATTGGCGTACCGATGATCCCAAGGACGCTCTGCAGGTTGTCGGCAAAGCCAAAGAGCAGAGCCGCAGAGACCGCGCCCCACGGGGTCCACCGGCCAAAAATCAGCGCCGCAAGTGCGATAAATCCTTTTCCTGCGGTCATCTCCTTGTTGAAAGCCCCAACACCACCCACCGTGAAGTAGGCACCTCCTAGTCCTGCCACCATCCCCGCAATCATGACATTCATAAATCGAAGACGGTTCACCTTGATTCCCACGCTATCCGCAGCGGTTGGATGTTCTCCAACCGCTCGGGTACGTAACCCCCATTTTGTTTTAAATAGCGAGAAGTTGATGAGGAAAATAACGCCGTACATGAGATAAACAATGATGCTTTGATCAAAGAGAATCGGTCCGACAATCGGAATTTTCCAAAGAAAAGGAATTTTGATAGCTGAAAGTGTAGGACCCGAGTTCCATGTGCTTTGGTAAGGAATAAGCAATTTTTTGTACAAGAAGTCGGTTATTCCGTATACCAGTACATTGAGTACGAAACCGAGAATGATTTGATCAATGGCGAAGTTAATTGCAAAGACCGCAAGTAAGGTCGATATTAAGCAGCCCGCGAAAGGCGCCACAACCAACCCCATAAAAGTGGAGTGGGTGAGGCTCGCCACCACTCCGGACACAAAAGCACCCGCAAGCAGTTGACCCTCAATCGCAATATTTACAACACCTGATCTTTCACTAAGTACTCCGGCCATCGAACCAAAAATAAGCGGAACCGATAGGAGGAGTGCGCCCTGTAAGAGTCCAGTGAAAGGAATAAATTTACCGGCGGCTGCCCACGAGAGAAAAGACATCATGATGCCAGCCGAACCTACTGCGCTCGCAACCTTGATGGTTTTGCCGGCCTTGAACTGTACATATGCCAGAGCGGACGCTCCGAGTGAAATAACTCCAAAGAGGAGTGAAGCGTTTCGCGAACCTATTGCCCATTGCTGAAAAAGTACCCATTCTTTATCCAAGACGAAACCATAGGTAACCACTTGGCCGCTCTTTTGAAGGAGACCAAAGAGTATGGTGCATAAAATAGCGAGGGTTGCCATGACGAAGAGACTTCTACGGCGGCGGCGCTCTGCTGCGGAGAGAGTCTTCATCCGTTCCACCCCTTCGCAGCCAATTCGCCAGTTGTTTTAAGATTTTTCAATCTAAAGACCCACTTAACAACCGATGGAGCCGCAATAAATAAGACGACGAGGGCTTGAATTACTAGGACTATATCGATCGGGGTATTTGTGTTGGCTTGCATAGTCCCACCTCCGGCACGAAGCGCACCAAAGAGTAGTGAGGCAAAAACTGTTCCCATTGGTCTAGCCCGGCCAAGAAGTGCGACGGTTATAGCGTCAAAACCGAAATTTCCCGCGGTTCCAGAGGTCAGAGAAAAATCACTTCCCAAAACGTGCACAGCGCCACCGAGGCCCGCAAGCGCTCCGGAAATCGCCATGACAGAGGTCATGACGAAGGGAACTGAGATACCCGCCGTTTTAGCGGCGGCGGTATTTGCACCAACGGCGCGGAATCTAAAACCCCATGTACTACGGGAGAGTAGCCACCAGACGAAAACCGCCGCCGCGAGTGCAATAAAAATTCCGAAATTTACCCTGTAATTGTTGCCCGCGAGTAAAGGCATTCGACTTGAAGGTAAAACATCTGGAGAGATTGGATCTTTTCGACCAGGTCGCAAAAATGTTGTAGTGCCTAAAAGCCACATGAGGAAATAGAGCGCGACATAGTTGAGCATGATTGTCACAATGACTTCGTGGGCGCCCGTTCTAGCTTTTAGTAATCCAACAAGTCCACCCCATATGCCACCCGCCACGATGGCCGCTAGTACCGAAAGAATTACATGAATTCCAATGGGAAGATGAAAATGAAACCCGACATAGGAGGCGGCGATGGATCCGAAGATAAATTGTCCTTGTGCGCCGATATTAAATAGGCCAGCTCGAAAAGCTAGTGCCACAGATAGCCCGGCAAGGATCAATGGTGCGGCGCTTACTAAAGTTTCGGAAAGTGGGTACCACGCCAGGAGCGAATCGTGGGGAGTCGCAAGACTTGGGTTGTAGATAGAGCCTTGGAAAAGTGCTAGGTAGGATTGCCAAACTGCGACGCCACCAGCTTTAATGAAATCAATTGGGTGACCAATATGTTTAAGAACAGTTGAGTCAGAAAAGGCTATAAGAAGCGCTCCAAAAAACATCGCAAGCAGGAATGAGAGCCCTGGCAGTTTTAGCGCCCGGAATGAAGGAAGTTTGAAATTTAATTTACGCATTTACTACTCCCGCCATCAAGAGACCGAGTTCTTGGGCAGTCACGCCAGATGGAACAATCGCTAAAATTTCGCCGCGGTACATGACGGCAATTCGATCAGCTAAGGCGAGCACTTCATCGAGTTCTGTACTAAAGAGGAGAACGGCGCGCCCAGCATCGCGTTCTTCGAGTATTCGTTTATGGACAAATTCAATCGAACCAACGTCCAATCCCCGGGTTGGCTGCGATGCAACCAATAATTTAACAGGTCGAGATAGTTCACGGGCAAGGACAACCTTCTGTTTGTTTCCACCAGATAGTGAAGAAATTGGGTCACTCACTGACTGAAGGCGTATATCAAATTCTACTTTTCGTTTTTCTGCCTCTGCGAGAACGACCGTTGGTGACATTTGAATTCCGTGGGCATACGGAGGTCGATCGTGGACGTCGAGGATCAGGTTTTCGGCAATAGACATGGATGCGATCAATCCATCGTATTCTCGAGATTCAGGGACAAAAGCGATTCCAGCGTGCAGAGCTTCGCGGACGCTCATCCCGATAACTTGGGCTCCATCTACAATAATTGAGCCTTCGACATATTCTTCTAAATTAACCATCGCGCGAGCGACCTCGGACTGACCGTTGCCCTGCACCCCGGCGATTGCCAGAATTTCTCCCGCTCTAACTTCGAAATTAATATTGGTTACAAGTGCCCGACCCGTAATATCCCGAATAGTTAACTCTTTCACGGTGAGGACAGGGTCTCCGATAACATGTGAAAATTTCTCTGGAACCAATTCCACCTGCCGCCCAACCATCAATGAAGCCAATTCATCCTGAGAATCAGTGGGAGAGGCGTTTCCCACTACTTTTCCACGCCTAATAATCGTAATTCGGTCCGCGACCGCTTTCACTTCCCGCAACTTATGGGTAATAAAAATAATTGAAGTTCCTTGACTCTTTAACTCTCTCATGATCTTTAGGAGATCATCAGTCTCTTGCGGAGTCAAAACCGCCGTAGGTTCATCGAGGATCAGAACCTTGGCATCGTAAATGAGGGCACGGATGATCTCGACTCTTTGTTGCACACCGACAGGCAGACCTTCAATGAGATCATCGGGATTTACATCAAAACCGAATTGATCCGATACCTCCTTGATTCTTGCCCTAGCGTCCCCGAGCTCCAGGCGACCAGCAAAGCCACTTTTTTCGTGGCCCAACACGATATTTTCTGCCACCGTAAAGACGGGTACAAGCATGAAATGCTGGTGCACCATTCCGATTCCGGAAGCAAGAGCGTCCCTTGGCTCCTTAATAGTTTTATGGATCCCATCGACTAAAATTTCACCGCTATCTGGGGCAACTAGCCCATAGACAATATTCATTAAAGTCGATTTGCCAGCACCGTTTTCCCCCAAAATCGCGTGGATTTCGCCGTTTTCAACTTTGAGATCAATCGAATCGTTAGCAACAAGTGCACCGAAGGATTTCGTTATCCCGCGAAGTTCTAGTGACACATCGATCCTTTCTAGGAATTGAACTCTAGTTATTGAATCTTAATCAAAAAAAACCGAGAGAGTTAGAACCTAACTCTCTCGGTTTTTCGCGAACTAGTTATTAGTTAACGACAACTGCACCTGAAGAAATCTGTACAGCCAATGCGCGCAGTTCTACCTGTAGCGCAGCAGGTACCTTAGAGGCGAGGTTATGGAAACCAGCCAATCCGGTTCCCTTGTTAGCAAGAGTTCCAACATATTGCACGTTAGAGAACTTGCCAGAAGCGGTGTCCTTGATAACTGCAGCGACAGAGGCACCGACGCCTTTTGTTACAGAGTTAAGAATGACTGCCTTGACCTTTGGATCTGTGACTTGACCCCACATATCAGAGTCAACACCTATGGTGACTGACTTACCTGATGTAACGGATTCGCCAGCAGTTGCGTTTTCAAGACCCCCGGCAACAGGGAAGATGACATCTGCACCTTGTTGTTCGAAGTTCTTTGAGATTTGAAGTGCCTTATTGGAATCGCTGAATCCTCCGACGAAGGTTCCGTCTTGCTTGGCGATATCCCAACCGAGAGCGACTACTTTTTTGCCTTTCACTTTGTCGTAATAGGCAACGCCCTTTGCAAAGCCGTCCATATAGATCGAGACAGGTGGAATGTTAATTCCACCGTACGTGGCAACCTTGCCACTCTTTGAAAATCCAGCAGCAAGATAACCTGCGATGAAGGCTGATTGATTGGTTGCAAAGGTTAGACCACGCAGGTTAGCGACGGCCTTGCCATTAACTAGACCAGGGTCGTCAACTTGAGCAAACTTAATCGATGGATTTGCAACTGCCGCCTTATCAATTGCGTCAGTAATCAAGAATCCAACTCCGATGATGAGAGTGCATTTAGCGTCAACGAGTGACTTCACTTCACCGGTGTAATCAGGATTGTTTGCATCTGCAACAACGTACGAAACCGTTGCCTTGGATTTCATAGATTGTGCGCCAGCCCAAGCTGATGCATTGAATGAGTGGTCATCAATACCACCGGTATCAAGGGCCAAGCAAACTTTTGGCTTCGATGCAGCTGCGAGTGACGCAGGAGCGACAACAATTCCAACCATAGAGATTGCAAGTGTTGAGGCCGCTGCGAGAGCAGTGAACTTAACTGTTTTCTTCAAGATTTCCTCCCGAGGGTCCCTCGCTAGTGAGGGGTTGAGTGGCTGTAACTTACTCAATTTCTCCGCACCTAGCACATATCGCGCACCGACTTTTTATTCGTTTATCTATACCTCGGGTTGAGAGTTCCGTAAATCACATTTTGCTGAGAGTTAGCACCACGTCAAGCACTACTTATGTTTATCAGGAAGGGTCAGGATTATGCCTGAGAGGAAATTGAGGGGAATCTACCAAGACAAGTTGGATATGGATTTGAACCAATTTCCTTACATCGACGAAAGGGACAGAAATGAATAGAAAGTTTGTAGATAAAGTCGCAAGTTCCACGGGTCTACTGCTAGCGATTGTGTTGCTAGTAGCCGGTGGGCTTCTTACTTGGGGATATAGTTTTACAAACAACCAGGTAAAGACCCAATTGCTGGAGCAGAACGTAACGTTCCCTGCTGCAGGAAGCGGTGCCATCACAAGTTTGCCTGCGAAAGATCAACCATTTATTGCAAAATACGCCGGTCAACAAATGCTCAACGGTCGCCAAGCCGAAGTTTATGCGGATCATTTTATTGCCGTGCATTTGAGTGAAATTGCTGGTGGCAAGACTTACTCTGAAGTGAGCGCCGCTGCACAAGCAGATCCAACTAATGCTGCTCTTGCCAATCAAGTCCAATTACTATTCCGTGGCTCAACCCTTCGCGGGTTGCTGCTCTATGGGTATGCATTTTGGCAGATTGGTCAGATCGCAATGTATGCCTCTCTTGTTGCCTATCTTGGAGGAATCCTGTTCCTTCTCTTAGCGTTGCTCGGCTTTATGCATGCTCGTCGTGTTGGAGAAAACGCTTAATTCCATCCCGCAAAAAAGTTCAAAAAAACTAAATAACAATTCAATAAGTTTGAGGCAGGCGATACTGGACAAATTCAGAAGCAGGCGAATACGAGTCGTATAAGACGCGGGCTTGTGTGTTGCTCTCTTTGGTTGTCCAGTAGACCCTCCCAGACATCTTGGCACGGGCGGCCACTATCACCGCGTCGATGAGTGACCGCCCGGCGCCAGCCCCCCGTTGGGCAGAGTCGACGTATAAATCTTCTAAGTAGCAATAATCAGTTACCGCCCAACTTGAGGGTTGATACAAATAGTGAGCGATACCCATCATTAGGCCATCAACTTCAGCGACGATCCCATGTAGATTGAATTGTGGATCGTTCAGGCGGTTCCATGTCAGTTCTGTTTGTTCAGCTGAAAGATTTGTTTCATAAAAACTTAAGTAACCGCTCCAAAGTTCCAGCCAGCGATTTTTATCGGCCTGCGTGATTGGCCTGACTCTTACTTCCACTACTTCCGCCTAAAGATTTCGAGTTACTTAAGGGAACCGGCCAGGCCAATATTAATTACAACTAGCCCCAAAAGTGTCACCCAAGTGGCGCGAGTAATCGAGGTGGCTTTTGCGTGCTTGAATGCAACGAACAAGAAAATCGCAAGCACGACTAATTTTGCTGCGAGAGTTCCATAGTTATATGAGGGGTATTGGACCGCATTTTGATGGTGTTGCGCTTGGCGTACTCCAACCATTACGAGCCCCGCGACGAGCGCGGTCAAGCCAGCGTGAGGCAGGCCCTTGGGAACAACTTTGACGTCCTTTCCAGCCTGCATGAGCAAGAGGACAACGATTCCTGCAATGCTGAGGAGATGGATAACAAAAAAGATCGCAGCTAAAGCTTTCATGATGCTCCTTTTCTAATCGATTTCTATTCGATATGACGAGCGCAGTACATCCGTCCATCAGGACCCGGTTGCAGGTGCTGACAGGGAAGGCCAAACGAATCGAAAGCGGCATCACCGAAGTGAGTTCGGTAGGCGAGCGCTAATAGCACGCGGACATTTGTGTCTCCATCGGAGGTTATTCCAAAGACTCGAGCCGAGCGTGAAACGGTATTTTCGATGACCTTCTCGGTATGCGAAGTATCGTGAGCAATTGCCACATTTGATTTACCTTTGCAGAGCAGGTCGAGAACGAGGTGCTCAAAGGGCGTGAGGTCACGCTGCATGATCGTTATATCGGTCATCTTTGCTCCGCGTCTCTTGCCTTACTAACTCCGAGGGTAGCAGTAGTGCTGGCACTCAGTCATGTGCAAAACCAAATAGAAATTTACCTTAAACCTACTTATTACGCTGGGAAACCTTTACCTTTACCCCTATGGGAATATTCGGACATTTTATGAATCTGAAGGCTGTTTATATACATATCGGCTGGTTTCAGATGTCGGTCACCAACCTCATTATCGTAATTGGAATGGTGGTTTTATTTGGGTTGGCGCTCACTTTGCCTTTTCCTGGCAATTCTAAGGGGAATAAGAAAGGCAAGGGGCGCAAATGAGCATCATGCAAGAAAAAGAGATGTGGACGAGCAAACTCCGCAAAAGTTGGCAGAAGACTTTGCCGGTCGAAAAGCTCCTACCCGATACCCAACCCGCGTACGTCGCTTCTTGGATCTACCTCTTTGGTGTCGCCACGTTAGCTTCGCTGGGAGTAATTATCGCCTCTGGAATTGTTTTAGCTTTTGAAGGCGCTAGTTGGTACCACTACTCAAATGTTGGTCATTTTATAAATAGCATGCATTTTTGGAGTGTTCAGTTCTTCTTTGTGTTTATGGTTGTTCACCTTTGGGGAAAGTTTTGGATGGCAGCTTGGCGTGGTCGCCGCCTCCTTACCTGGATCACCGGAGCAGTGGCCTTCGTAGCATCTATCGCGACGGCTTTCACTGGATACTTAATTCAGACAAATTTTGACTCGCAATGGATCTCTTATGAAGCTAAAGACGGATTTAATTCGGTCGGTATTGGGTCGCGCTTCAATGTAACAAATTTCGGTCAGATGATTCTTTTGCACGTGGCGTTTTTGCCGATAGTACTTGGCGTAATTACCATGATTCATGTATTGATGGTTCGAGCTAAAGGGGTTGTCCCGCCGATTGACGCTTTCAACGCTGAGTTGGGGGAGCGCAAATGAACGATCGCCGTTCGGAACTCGAGGCCGCTCCCTGGAGCGGGCGAACTCGTCGCTATGATCTGATTAAAGAGGGTGTAGCTGCTCTCGTGGTCGTCACGATTGCAACAGTGGCGCTGTCAACACTTTTTGGTTCCCCGGATGATAAGCAGATTACATTCAAAGAATGGGCAGTTGCCGCTCCGGCAGATTTTTATGCAACCACGGTGCAGGAGTTGGCTGGATCAAGTGGCACCGGAGGATACGGAGCGCCTTACAACACCGCATCAGATGGTGTAAACCTAGGGCCGCTGCATCTTGCCAAACTCATGGGGGTTACCCATCCCGTTGACACAGTTAACGATTTTGTGATCACTCCACTTACTACCGTTGTTAATTCTGGACCTGTTGCGGATGCGCTGAAGCAATGGCAATCATCGGATAGCAAAACCCAGGCAGCGTGGGCAACGAATTATGACAATGCGCTCACAAAGGCAAACCAAGATGCTACTAAAGTCCCTTCTGGTAACTATGGGCCGGTCCCACAACTGTCAGGTGGATTGCTCTCTATGGCGCAAGCCGGTTCGTTGGATGGTGCGCTCCTCTCACAAGGTAATTACTTCCAAAGTGACAACACCAAACAGACGCTCTTTATGGGTGACGGGAGTTACTTTAACGACCAAAGTACGGCATCGAATCTTCAGGGATCAACATGGGGAATGATGAACGAAACGGGTCGCTATCCTGGACAGGCTTGGCTCTGGCTGTATTCCTTCTGGTACCAAATTCCACCATTTAATAATGGCGACAGCCATCCTTTTGGAGCTAACGCCGACGCTTGGATCATGGTCATCATGGGAGCGTTATCACTTGGATTGATAATCATGCCTTTGATTCCAGGAGTTCGCTCACTTCCTTACAAGATCAAAATTCATAGACTTGTCTGGAAAAATTACTATCAGGAGGAAAACCTCTAATTTCGGTAGAATTTGGGCATGACATTAATTGAACATGCCCAAAGTTACGATGAATCAACCGGGGTCTTCCTATCGGCTGTAGGGCTGATCACTTCCGAAAATATTGACAAGACGGATCATGCTGGCTGGTCTCCACGGCAGATCGTTCATCACATGGCAGATAGCGAATCGCAATCGGCTGCACGGCTGCGACGTATCTTGGCCGAACCTGGCACGCAGATTCTGGGGTATGACGAGAACGCGTGGTCGGAGTGCGCTGCTCTCGGCTACCGAACCTTTCCAATTGAAAATTCTTTGGCACTTTACAAAGCGTCGCGCGACTCGTCGCTTGAAGTTCTTAAGAATTTGACCGAAGAGGACCTCGCAAAATTTGCTATGCATAGCGAGCGCGGAAAATTCACTTTAGAGGACTGGTTGCGCGTTTACAGCAAGCATCCCGTTGATCACGCTAATCAGTTGAGGGAAGCGATCGCTGACTAGTTTATGAATTTTTAAGGCAATGAATTTTTAAGGCCATGAAAGAGTGTGAGACGTGAAAAAGAGAATTGCCAATAAATTCCGAGAGATTGTCTCGGGATCCCCTGATGGAAAACCCGACTGGGTAAAATTAATTGCCCAAGGGGAGGGCTCCGGGCTATTTGGCCCTGAGAGCGCGGTATGGCAGGTTCATGGAACAGTTGCAACTTTGGTCGGAGGAATCCGAGCGCTGTTGTTGCAAGCGGCTCACCCTGCCGCTCTCACTGGAGTGAGTCAGCACTCCCGCTATGAAACCGATCCGCTCGGACGACTGGCTGGTACCTCACGCTGGTTGACTATCACCACCTTTGGTTCCTTAGAGGCGATCGCGAACGAGGCGGCACGCGTTAATGCGATGCACGGGCACGTTAAGGGAAAATTTCAGAGTAAAGCCGGAGAATTCAAGAGCTATTCGGCTACCGATCCCCGCTATTTGCTCTGGGTGCATTGTGCGTTTACAGATTCATTTTTAACCGCACATCAAACCTTCAATTATCCCATCACTGGGGGCGCCGACGCTTATGTTCAAGAGTGGAGCGCTAGTGCAAAGGGATTGGGGCTCGCGAGCGCACCGCAATCCGTCTCCGAACTCAAAGGAACAATGAATGACTTTTTGGAAAATGACCTTTCCAGCAGTGCCGCAACGGCAGAAGTAGTGAAATTCATTTTAAAACCACCCTTGGGAGTGGGACCGCTTCTCTTTTATAAGGTTTTGGCAAAAACCGCGGTTTCCACCCTTTCCCCAGCCCAAAGGGAGATACTTGGATTAAAACCGGTAAGCAGGGCCTGGCGTTGGCTCTGCGCTCGAGCGCTCAGTTTATTAAGTTTGGCGCTCGGCAAAGAGTCACCAAGCCAGGAAGCGGCACGCGAGCGAATCAAGAGAACGGAGAGCCATAGCAGATAGTTGAACTTTCAACTATCTGCTATGATGCCCATATGTCACTCACTCCCGCTCTCTATATTGGCCATGGGGCTCCACCCTTGCTCGACGATGAATTGTGGAGTTCGCAACTGGGTTCGTGGGCGAAATCAATAGAGCGCCCGAAAGCTATTCTCGTAGTGAGCGCACACTGGGAGTCTGCGCCACTTTCGCTCGGATCTACGTCCGGAATAACCCCGCTGATTTATGACTTTGGTGGATTTGCTCCTAGGTTTTACAACTTGCAGTACCAAGCCCCTGGGGCGCCGGAACTTGCAGCGCGAATTAAGGCAATTATGAGTGAGACCGTTGTGGAACAGCCCCAACGCGGATTAGACCACGGCGCCTATGTTCCCCTACTCAAAATGTACCCGGATGCAGATATCCCGGTATTGCAGATGTCCATCCCAACCCATGACCCCGAAAAGCTCTTTAAGATCGGCCAGCAATTGGCCCCGCTACGCGAAGAAGGAGTCATGATTATTGGTAGTGGTTTTCTAACGCACGGATTGCCTTTTCTACGTGATTTCAGCATAGATGCAACTCCTCCGGGCTGGAGCGTGGAATTTGATCTGTGGGCAAAAGAAGTATTGGATCGTGGAGCAATCGATGAATTAATGAATTACAAGAGTGTGGCGCCTGGCATGCCTTACGCCCACCCAACAGTTGAGCACTTTGCACCGATTTTTATCACTCTCGGGACAGCAACTCAGGCAGACGCTGCACCTGAAACAACGATTGACGGTTACTGGATGGGATTATCAAAGCGCTCTTTTCAAGTTGCTTGACGTTTGGCACTTCCTACGTAAAACCGTCCGAGGAATTCCCGTTTGAATTCCAGGAAATCGCCGGATTCGATGGTAGTTCGCATTTGCTCAACTAGCCGGACTATGAATCTCTCGTTATGGATGGTCGCCAAAGTACCGGCAACCATCTCTTTAGCCCTAAATAGGTGCGCCAAATAAGCCGCGGTGTAATGGGAGCAGGTGTAGCAATCGCACTCTTCGTCAATCGGAGAAAATTGCCGCTGATACTTTGCATTCGTTAAATTGATTCGACCGTCCCTGGTAAATACCGCGCTGGTGCGAGCCTGGCGACTGGGAGCAACACAATCGAAGGTATCTGCTCCATTTTCTACTCCAGTAAATAGGTCGTCCGGTTCACCGATACCGAGCAGGTGGCGCGGTTTATTGCGGGGGAGCTCATCACACATCCACCCCACGATGGTTCCAAGGTTCTCTTTATCAAGCGCCCCACCCAGGCCAAACCCATCAAAGGAGATTCCCGATTCGTCGAGTTGGGCTAGATCCCGGGCGGCTTGGCGGCGTAAATCCTCATATTGCGCCCCCTGGAGTACCCCAAAAAGGGCCTGATATGGGTGATCGCTCCGTTCCGAAGTCAACTTTCCATGCTCAATGAGGCACCTTTTAGCCCATAGTCTGGTGCGCTCCAGGGACCGCTCTTGGTAGCCCCGTGTGTTATGCAAGGTTGTGCACTCGTCGAAGGCAAAAATGATGTCGGCCCCAAGCTGATGTTGGACCTGCATCGAGATTTCTGGCGTAAATCGATGCATCGAACCATCTAAATGGGACTTAAATGTCACCCCATCATCATCGACATGGGCGAGACGTTCCTTATTTTCGGCGATCACCTCATCGGATCTGAAGGTTTCGGTATCCATCGCAATCACCTTTTTGAACCCAACTCCAAGTGAGAGGACCTGAAAACCGCCGCTATCGGTAAAGGTGGGTCCCGGCCAATTCATAAATTCGCCTAAGCCTCCGGCCGCATCTACGATGGCCGAGCCAGGCTGTAAGTAGAGGTGGTAGGCGTTGGCTAGGAGGGCTTGGCCTCCAAGAGCTTTGATGGACTCAGGAAGAACGCCTTTGACGCTTGCCTTTGTGCCAACCGGGATGAAGGCGGGGGTTGATATCGGACCATGGGGGGTTGAAATAACTCCAGTTCGACCCAACGAATTTTCCAGCCGCGTCCCCTCCCTAAAGGAGAATTGGCCACCTAAATTCGTGTGGTAGGTCATGCCCCTACTCTATTGAGAGAAAGCGACAAATAGGGCAGGATAACCCTACTTGGTACCCCTCGTGCAGGCGGGTATTGCCATAGCCAAACGCTAGGCGACGCTTGTCCGCTCACCTATGAAGGAGAAAACATGAAAGCACGCCTTAAGACGCGCTCTCTGGTCGCCGCGGTCTCCGCTGTGTCAGTCGCGTTAATCGGCTTTGTTGCGGTTCCAGCACACGCTGACACCCGAAGCACCGTCGTCGCAATCGAGAGCAACACCTTTACTTCCATAAATAACATCACTCCTGATACGAATATCGTAATCAATGGCGATGTGGAGTACCTCACCGGACAGAATTTCTTCTATTACGATGACAAGTTGAATATTGTCCCAAATCCAAAGCTTGCGACTTATAAAATCACAAAGAACACCTCAACCGATTTCGAAGTTACTTACACGGTAGCTCCTGGACGTGTCTGGTCAGACGGTGTCCCAATCACCGCTGCAGATCTCCTTTTGTGGCACGTCATCACAAGTTCCGACTATTCAAAGGCTGCCGGACTTGGTGATCCTGCTGGTTCAACTGGAGCAGCATTTAACTCCGTCAACTTTGGCGGCGTTTATGATTCACATATCGCAGGTATTCCAACTGTCAGCGCTGATCAGATGAGCATTACTTTCAAGTATGACTCAAAGATTCCTGACTACCTACTCAATGGTCCTTCATTTGCACAGCCTGTTCATGCTCTAGAAGAGTTGGCTGCTGGCAAAACCAGTTTGGGATCTGTAGCAGATGGCGTAGCAGCAGATGCAAAATTCATCGCTGATGTTAAGTCAAAGAACACCGCCTCACTTAAGGCGATGGGCGCGATCTTCAGCACTGGTTACAACACGACAACGGTTGACAGCTCGACTAACCCACTGTTGCTCGTTAACAACGGCGCTTATCGCATCAAGTCAGTTGATAGCAGCCAGATCACCATGGTGGCCAGTCCAAATTACAACGATGGTCCTCCACTTTCGGGGATCACCACAATGGTCATCAAGCAGGGAATTGCTGACGGATCTCCATCAGCACAAGCTCTTGCAAACGGCGATGCCGATGTCTACCAAGGTCAACCAACAGCTGATGCCGTCGCTCAACTCAAGGCAATTAAAACGGCCACCGTTGTTACCACTGCCTCACTTGCTTTCGAACATATCGAACTTCGAGTAGCTTCAAGTGGAAGCGATACCTACAGTGGTCCATTTGCAATGGCTGGTGGCGCAAAGGCCGCTGATCTGCGCAAGGCGTTCTTACTTGCTTACCCACGCGCTGACATCGTCGACAAGCTGTTAAAGCCAATTAATCCAAATGCTGTTGTTTTGGGTTCAGTTATTAACCTTCCTGGAAACCCTCAGTATGCACACACTGCATCCCTTAACGGGATGGGTGTTTACAACAAGGGCACCCAAGCTTCTCGTACCGCTGCAGCTCTTGCGTTGGTAAAGAAGTGGTATCCAACTGCTGGCAAAGGAAACACACCAATTGCCATCAACTTGCTCTGGGGATCACCTGGAAATACTCGTCGTACATCTGAAGCAGCGCTGATCATTGCCGCTGAAGCCGCAGTTGGCTTCAAGGTGACTGCACCAGCAACAGCTGGTTGGGGTGGAAAGCTAGGAGCAACTCAATATGATGCTCACTTCTTCATCTTCGATCAGACTGCTAACCCACAAGATGCACAAGCTTGCGGAATCTTCCAGTCAAATGGTGGTTCTAACTACACAGGTATCAGCGATCCAGCGATCGATAAGGCTTGCGTAGCACTTCAAGCTGGCACTTTGCCTGCTTCGACAGTCACACGCTTGCGTATTCAGATCGAACAAGCTGCTGCAAAGGATGCCTTCTTCTTGGGTATCTTCCAGAACCCGAATGTGACTGCTTATAATTCGCAGCTCGCAAACGTGATTCCTGCTCCATTGTCACCAAGCCTGTTCTGGAACTTCCAGAGCTGGCACTTCTAAGCGGTCGCTCACTAGCAACTTCTTGGAAAATTGAGGACATCAAAGTTATGTTCTCATAGGTAGTTACCCCTCGCGGGGATTGAGAAGTGGTGCTGGATAACTCCAGCACCACTTCTTCTAAATTTAGGATTTAACGCGTCATTAAGCTTTTTTCAATATTTCAAAGTAGAACAGAGGTACTCATGCTCGCCTATATCGGACGGCGCATTGCGGTCATGCTTGTGATTCTTTTTGGCTCAAGTTTCCTGATCTACAACGCCGCCGCTTATTCGGGAGATCCACTTGAGGGGTTACGAACGAGTACTGACCCCAAGGTGCATGCAAAGGTACTAGATTTAATTCGCACTTTGCATTTAAATGTTCCACCACCCGCTCGATATTTTATCTGGCTAAAGGGAATCGGTAGAGTATTTACCGGTCACCTTGACTTTGGGAGAGCACGCGATGGCACGCTAGTTAGTACCCATATTTCCGCGGCTATCCCAGTGACGATTCGTCTTATTTTGCTCTCCTTTATTCTGGCCGTCCTCTTTGGTATTGGATTTGGCATCGTTTCGGCGTTGCGTCAATATAGCCGTTTTGATTACGCGCTCACCTTCCTCGCCTTCCTGATGTACTCCCTCCCTATCTTTTGGGTCGCCGTTTTACTGAAGGAGTACCTGGCGATTAGTTTCAATAATTTCTTGCTTAATGGAACGATTGCCCCAATCTGGATCCTCTCCGCGTCTGCAGTTTCTGGTTTCTTCTGGGCAGCAGTTATCAGCGGTACTCGAAAGAAGGTCGTTTCCATCTTTGCAATAGCTGCCGGAGCCACTGCATTTGTTCTCGTTCTCCTAAGCGTTACCAAATGGTTTACTCATCCAGGGCTGGGTCCAATCATGATGTTAGTTCTAGGACTTGGTTTCGCCGTTGGAGTTACATACTTATCCACGGGCATTGGAAATAAGGCCGCGCTCCGCGCCTCGATCACCGTTGTGGTAATTGGATTTGTTCTATATTTCCCAGTCGAATATTTCTTAAAGAAGTACGCCAGTTTGTCGACCGTCTTTGTGATGCTTCTACTTACTCTTGCAATTGCAATTGGAACGGGTTATTTCTTCGCCAAGGTTGATCGCCGTCCAATTATCCGAACGTCAGTTATCACCTCGATCTTTGTTGGTTTGCTCTTCATCATCGACAAGTTGATGAAGACCTGGGTCCCATATATAAATACCGACGCAATCCACCAACGGCCAATTCCTACGATCAGTGAGTCAAACAATCTACTTCCATCCGGAAATTTTTGGTTTAGTTCTTTAGACACCATTCTTCACTTGGTACTACCCACTCTGGCGCTCATTTTGATTACTATGGCGGCTTATATTAGATATTCGCGCGGGACCATGTTGGAAGTGCTCAATCAAGATTATATTCGCACCGCGCGCGCTAAAGGACTTTCGGAGCGAACTGTCATCATGCGTCACGCCTTTCGCAATACTTTGATCCCCATTACAACAATCCTCGTCGTGGATTTTGCCGGAATCATGAGTGGTGCGATTATTACAGAACAGATCTTTGGATGGCGCGGGATGGGTTCACAGTTTAATCAAGCTATCCATACTCAAGATCTAAATTTGCTGATGGGGTTCATCCTCGTGACCTCAACTCTGGTCATTTTGGCAAACCTAGTGGCAGACCTTTTATATTCAGCGCTAGATCCGCGGATCAGAGTGGTAGGTAAGAAATAATGAGTATTTTTGGACGCAGAACAAAACCGGTCGAGGAACAAATTGATGGTGATATTTTTAATAAAGAGACAGATGGACTAAGCCAAGGGCAGATAGTTCGAAAGCGATTTGTTCGCCACCGCGGGGCGATGATCTCGTTAGTCGTCCTGCTCTCGCTAATTATTTTTGTCTTTAGCGCCCTAGGATTCAAGATTTTTGGGATTGGTTATGGGGGATGGTGGAAGTACAAGATTACTGACATCCCAAACCTTCGCACAACAGGTTGTTCTATCGAACTTCCGGGGTGCCCAACGCTTGATCTACTTCCGGGAAAGAATTTTGGGTTGGGAGACCACCCCTTTGGGCAAGATGACTTGGGTCGAGATTACTTCGCCTTGGTTATGCGTGGAGCTGAGCGCTCTATTGAAGTGATGGTTGTCATTGGACTGGTCGCGGGTTTCTTAGGAATTGTGGTCGGATCGATAGCTGGTTTTTACCGCGGCGTGATTGATGCGTTTTTTATGCGTTTAGTCGATTTCATCATCACCATCCCAGTTATTGTGATCGGATCAGTTTTGGGTTACCACTTTGGAAGCAAAGGCGTGCTCTTCTTAGCCCTCTTTTTAGGATTAGTTTCTTGGGGCGGTTTATCGCGACTTGTTCGAGGTGATTTCCTGACACTTAGGGAACGTGAATTTGTTGATGCCGCCCGGGTAGCTGGAGCGAGTAATCGTCGCATTATTTTTAAGCATATTCTGCCAAACGCGATTGGCGTGATCATCGTTAACGTCACTCTCATTATGTCTGGTGCAATTTTGTTGGAGGCGGCGCTAAGTTATCTTGGTTTTGGAGTTGTGCCACCGGATGTATCACTGGGGCTATTGATTAGTCAGTACCAAGACTCATTCACCACGCGTCCTTGGCTCTTCTGGTACCCCGGGTTGATAATTATTATCGTTGCCCTCTCCGTAAACTTTATTGGTGATGGTTTACGCGATGCCTTTGATCCACGTCAGCGACGTCGTATTTCGCGAAAAGATCGTGCCGCGGAGCGCCAACCGATCGTAAAAAAGTAGTGCCGTCAATGACCAAAGGTATTGATTACAAGTGCGATTGCAAGGCTTGCTCCAGCGAAGATCAAAGGTTGCAAATGACGTACTCGACCCGTGGTAAGCGATTGGAAAGCGCCAGAGTCCTGGAAGCGCTTGAGACGAACCCTGGCACGGTAGGCGGCTGCTCCGCTATCCGAGTTGGGCGAATCAGTCGGTCGAATGCTGCCCGCCAGTTCGATACCCAGACCTCTGATTTCCGTGTGATGGATACTCCGACGGCGGTGGCGACCAGAAGCGGTAGCCGCCCACGAACTGACCGTAAAATCTTTCGTTTCAACCGACAAAGCCCAGCGGGTGTCGAGTTGTATGACATCTGCCCAACCGACGGTGATTTCTTCGAACGGGTTAGTGATGACAAGACCCTCGTCGCTAACGGAAATCTTCGGACAGATCAGGAAAATATAAATACATATCAGCACAAAGAGGGCAACGAATACGGTCGTTATTTCGCTGACGGCACCACCTTGGTAGAAACTCGACCATATAAAGAATCCGCAGAGTACAACTCCAAACCCGGCAAAGACGAGATTAGCCCGCGGACGGTAAATCTCTCTGTTATTCACACCTCAATCCTTTCATATTTGGCACCAGACTCAATTAAGGCGGTTAGTTAAATGTCCTCACCTGTACTTAAAGTTTCAGACCTCACAGTTGAGTTCTGGGTCGATGGAGTCTGGTATCCCGCCGCCGTCAATATTAATTTCGAAGTTGAAGCAGGTCAGACCGTCGCAATTGTTGGTGAGTCTGGTTCGGGGAAGTCGACCGTAGCCATGGCAATTATGAGCCTTCTTGCCTCCAATGCTCGCGTCAGCGGTGGCATCCAACTTAAAGGCGAAGAAGTATTGGGCGCATCCCCTCAAGTGCTCCAGAAGTACCGTGGTAAGGAAGTCGCGTATATTTTTCAGGAGCCTATGACTGCCTTGAACCCGGTTTATACGATCGGATTCCAGATCATAGAAACTTTGCGCAACCATTTCGATATGGGTCCAAAGGATGCAAAGGCTCGCGCGATTGAATTGTTAACTATGGTTGAAATTCCAGATCCGGAGCGGTCGGTAGATAAGTACCCCCATCAACTTTCTGGTGGGCAACGTCAGCGAGCCATGATCGCTCAAGCCTTAGCCTGCGACCCAGCTCTTCTGATCGCAGATGAGCCGACCACCGCCCTAGACGTGACGGTTCAAGCTGAGATTTTGGATCTGATGCGTGGATTACGCACTCGACTAAATTCTGGAATTCTGCTTATCACCCACGACATGGGTGTTGTCGCCGACATGGCCGATGAGATCATGGTGATGCAGAGCGGGCACACAGTTGAATATGGAACTGCGGATCAAATATTTAACCGCCCTACCAATCCTTACACGCAACAACTTCTCGCATCGGTGCCAAAATTAGGTAGCACCACAATGCGTATTTTGGAACCAAGCCAGGCGATTCGAGAGCCAGTCCTAAAATTAAGTAATGTAACTATCGAATACCCAAAGCGGGGACGGTTACCCGCCTTCGTCGCAGTAGAAGATTTCTCACTCGAGATCTTTCCGGGAGAGATTGTAGGTCTCGTCGGTGAATCTGGCTCTGGCAAGACCACCGTTGGTCGCGCCGCTATCGGTTTACTTCCTATCAAATCTGGAAATCTTGAAGTCGTTGGGCAAGATATCAGTGGAGCTTCCCAAAAGGATCTGAGGCGGATTCGTCGAAGCACCGGCATTGTTTTTCAGGATCCTGCGAGTTCGCTCAACCCCCGTCTTCCTATTGGAGAGAGCATAGGAGAGCCAATCTTTTTGGCGAAGATTGCGAAGGATAAAGAACTCGATAAGAGGGTAGAAGACCTACTTGCCAGCGTGGAATTGCCACGAAGTTACCGTAACCGTTACCCCCACGAACTGTCAGGTGGTCAGCGCCAGCGGGTGGGAATTGCTCGCGCATTGGCGCTGACTCCCGATATTTTAATTGCAGATGAACCTACATCAGCCCTTGATGTCTCAGTTCAAGCCCGCTTCCTTGAGTTACTACAAGAGTTGCAGGGGCAGTTGAAATTTGCTTGCCTTTTCATCAGCCATGATTTAGGCGTTGTTGACATTCTGGCCCACCGTATCGCCGTAATGCAGAATGGCAAACTTGTAGAAGTCGGTAGCCGTGATGAAATTCTCAAGCACCCTAAACACCCGTATACCCAAAGGTTGATTGGTGCGGTTCCAGTCCCCGATCCGGCAGAACAGAGACTTCGCCGCGAGGCGCGCCTAGCAGCTAAGTACTAATGCGCAATTAAAAACCATAGATCTGTCATTGTTGAAAGCGAGCAATGAATGGCAATTGATGTTGAGTAATTCGTAAGGCGGTACATCTAGCCTTTAATAAATTGATTCGGATAGAGCTTTCTGGTGTTCTCTTAATAGAACAAAAAGGCGCTCCAAGTCGTCGACTATTAAGGGGAAAAATATGGATGCACGCACAAAAACGCGTTCGCTAATTGCGGGGGTGATTGTCATAGCACTTGTGGCAATTGGATTTATAGTTATTAAATCCATTCATTCAACCACAAATGGTGGCTCCAATGTGACTCGAAGTACCGCGGTTGTGATTGAGAGCAACACATTCACTTCAATTAATAATCTGACGCCTGCAAACAATATTGTGATTAACGGAGACGTCGCGTATCTCACCGGGATGAGTCTTTTCCACTACGACGACAAGATCAACATCGTCCAAAATACAACGCTCGGCTCACTCAAGGTTGTACTGAATAAACCTAGTGATTTTGAAGTTACCTACACGATTGCACCGGGACGCGTCTGGTCTGATGGAACTCCCATTACAGCCGTGGACCTACTCCTCTCGCATATTATTTCAAGTTCCGCTTATGCAAAGTCGGCTGGTCTTGCTGATCCAACTAATCCCAATGTGACGCCCACATTTGATTCTGGCCTCTATGGCGCTGTCTATGATCAACACGTTGTTGGTATCCCCACAATTAGTGCTGACAACATGAGCATGACTGTTAAGTACAACGCTTCAATTCCGGATTTTGAGTTAAACGGTCCGAATCTGACCCTTCCGGTGCATGCGCTCGAGGAGATTGCGGCCGGTAAAACTACCCTTGGAACAGCTGCCGAGAATACTGCCGCCACTGCGAAGTTCCTTTCTGATGTGGATTCAAAGAACACCGCATCTCTCAAGGCAATGGGTGCGGTTTTTAGCACTGGTTATGATGGAGCGACTGTCGATGCCACAACCAATCCACTTTTGCTTGTCAACAATGGGGCATATCTAATCAACGCAGTCGATACCAACCAGATCACTTTGACCGCCAACCCTACGTACAACTCGGGTCCTGCCCTTTCAGGCATTACTACGATGGTAATAAAACAGGGCATTGCCGATGGTTCGCCCTCTGCCCAGGCACTAGCTAATGGAGATGCCGATGTTTATCAAGGTCAACCAACAGCTGATGCGGTGGCACAACTGAAGGCNNCGACGACAAGTTCATATGCTTATGAACATATCGAACTACGACTCGCCGGCAGTGGTGGCGCCTCATACAACGGACCATTTGCGATCGCAGGGGGTCAAAAGGCAGCTGATCTACGCAAAGCATTTCTACTTGCTTACCCGCGTGCAGATATCGTTGCAAAATTAGTCCAACCAATCAATCCAAATACCGTTGTATTGGGATCTGTTGTGTACTTCCCAGATAATGCGCTCTATGCGCACGTTACAAGCCTCAATGGGATGGGTGCTTACAACTTAGGCACGCAAGTTTCTCGTACCGCAGCAGCCTTGGCACTGGTGAAGAAATGGTATCCAACTGCCGGCAGCGGGAAGACACCGATTCCGATCAACTTGCTCTGGGGATCACCTG
>PLXJ01000025.1 GCA_003151395.1 Actinomycetota bacterium
CGTCACCATCCGGATGTAGTTCTAATTTTTGTCGGAGTTGGGCCGCGGCAGAGGAAACTCGATCAATTAATTCAGAAGCTTGGCCTATCTGAATATGTTCGCTTCGTCGGTCGCGTCGCTTATAAAAATTTGCCCGAGTACTTCCGCCTCGGTGACCTATTTGTAATGCCATCGCGTTCGCGGCTCGCGGGACTAGAAGTCGAAGGACTAGGGATCGTTTATTTAGAAGCAAGCGCTTGCGGAGTACCAGTCCTTGCGGGTGGATCGGGTGGCGCCCCAGATGCGGTTCTAGATGGAACAACAGGTGTAGTTGTCGATGGCACAAGCATCAGTGTCATTGCGGCAACGATTACTGAACTTTTAGATCACCCAGCACGTTTACACGAAATGGGTCTGGCGGGAAGAGCGTGGACCGCAGAGAAGTGGGGATGGCAAATTTGGGGCGATCGTTTTAAAAGCGTGCTACTCGGCAATGTGCTACTCGGAGATGAGGCGATTGGCTAACGCAACAACGATAGCTTGAGTTCGATTCTTAACGGACAATTTGCGATAAATGGCGGCTAGGTGCGATTTAACAGTTGCCTCCGATAGGAAAAGATGGGAGCCCATTTCCTTTGCGCTCCATCCGGTCTGCAGGATCTGGATGACATCTAGTTCGCGCTGCGTCAGATCAAATCGATTGTGGGGAAACGCCGGTGCTGCAAAGTGGTAGCTAGAATTTTCTAACTGTTCTATCACTGAAAGTAAATGAGTAACCGGTTCACCCTTCAGAACATAGGCAGATGCACCTCGTTGATGCGCGATGCGAAGTGAATCTGGATCATCTCCCAGCGTGAGAACGACACATTTAATCAATGGAGTGATGAGTTCAAGACCGGAGCCATCAGGAAGGTTTACATCCAATATCATGAGATCTGGTTTGGTAAAAAGGAGGGCGGCACGGGCCTCTGCGATGGTAGCTGCCTCACCGATGATGTTGTGACCCGCGCCTCGGAGTGCTTGCACTAAACCTTGGCGAATGAGTTCATGGTCATCGACAACGAGAACCAACATCTAAGAATCCAAAACCAATTCGATATGTTGAAAATTCGAGTTCGGGACCATTCTCCAGCCAATGCTCTGCAATCTCTCCTTGACCCCCTGTAATCCAAAGCCGTCTACACCTGGTGCGGCTTCTTTCGTTCCGTCGCTATCGAAAGTGATTCTGGTTGGCATGATTTGAAGTTGGATTCTTGAGGCTTTACCGTGGTTCGCTGAATTTCGGGAGATTTCTTGGATTACTTTAAATAGTTCATTTCCTGGTTCCGATTCCGGTAGCGATCCCGAAATCTTGACCTGAATCCCAAGGGATTCTAAAGAATCTTCTAAGGCCTCATGCGGAGTCATACCCCTGGGGGAGCGAAGCAGAAAAATTTCTTTGCGCACCGTAGAATTGAGTGAGGTAATCTGGTCGCGGATCAATCGCAAACTTTTTCGAGCCCCATCCGTCACATCAGTGCGACCGATTTCAGAGTCGAGAGCGTATCCAATTGCCGCTAAATCTTGCGCTATTTCATCATGTAACTCGCGAGCAATTCGCGCACGCTCCTCAGAGAGATCAGCCAAACAAGTCGGCGATCTCTTTGGCAAACTGTTGATTAACGACATGACGTTTTACCGAGAGCTTTGCGGTCAATTGGCCATCCGCGATTGTGAAGTCCACCGGTAGGATCGCGAACTTTCTAATAGATTCCGCACGGCTTACTGCTTTGTTCGCCTCGTCTACAGCGGTTTGAATGACATCTTTGAGGGTTGAATCCTCAGTGAGATCGGCAACAACTGCTCCGCTCTTTTTGTTTGTGTGTGCCCAAGATTTGATGGCATCTGGATCTAGCGTTATCAGCGCTGCGATATATGGTTGATTGTCTCCGACAACCATGCATTGGCTAATGAGTGGATGCGCCCGGAGTCGATCCTCCAGAACTTCCGGAGCTACATTCTTTCCGCCAGAGGTAACAATTATTTCTTTCTTACGCCCAACAATAAAAAGAAAGCCGTCTTCGTCGATAGCTCCAAGGTCGCCAGATTTGAAATAGCCATCCTCGCTCATGCACTCGCGGGTCGCTGGAGGGTTCTGCCAATAGCCCTGCATAATCACGGCACCTTTAATAAGTACCTCTCCGTCGGCCGCAATCTTGATTCGCGTCCCTGGAATCGGGCGCCCTACGCTTCCGATTTTTTGGGCACTCCGCACATTCAGAGAAGAAGCAGCAGTTGTTTCAGTAAGCCCGTAACCCTCAAGGATGTTTATCCCAGCACCTCGGAAGAAATGACCTAAGCGTGGGCTTAATGGCGCTCCTCCTGAGATCGCCGCATCTACTCGACCCCCCAAGCCAGCGCGAATTTTTGAATAGACGAGGCGATCGAAAACGATGTGTAGTGCGCGATCGCGTGCTGGCATTTTGCCAGTATCAAGTGATTGCGAATATTGAACAGCAATGTCGACGGCCTTTTTAAATAATTTCGATTTACCGGATTCATGGGCCTTGGTTTCTGCGCTGTTGTACACCTTTTCAAATATCCGTGGAACGGCGAGTACTAGCGTTGGTTTGAAAGTTCCAAGATCCTGGGGGAGGCGACTGATGTCACCGCAATGTGCGAGATGGAGTCCAGCATAAATCGCGCCGAATTGGATCATTCTTCCGAAGACATGTGCGATCGGTAAGAATAAAAGAGTAGAGCCGCCAGGTTTTAGAAATTCGACGTAAGCATATTGAACGACGTTAGAACATTCTGAAATGAAGTTACCATGTGTGAAAGTGACGCCCTTTGGATTTCCGGTCGTTCCTGAGGTGTAAATCAGCGTCATTATGTCCTCTGGACCCAACGAATTGATTCGTTCATCGACTTTGGAGTCTGGAATTTCACGTCCCGCAGCGACCAAGATGGGGAGTGCATCGTCTGTGATAGTGAGAACCTCTGAACATGTAGTTGGAAGCACCGTCTTGGCCATTTGTGCCAATGTAGGAGATTCGACGATTAACATCACGCTTCCTGAATCGCTGAGGATCCATCGCACCTGTTCAGCACTGGAAGTTTCGTAGATCGGTACGGTAATCGCGCCACAATAGATGATCGCAAAATCCAAAATAGTCCACTCATAACGCGTTTTCGCCATGATGGCGACGCGATCACCTCTCGCAACCCCGTGTGCAATCAGTCCCTTTGCAACACTTCGGATTTCTTGGTCGAGTACTACTGCCGTAACTGGCTGCCACCCATTTCCTACCGGACGTGAGAGAAGGACGCGGTTTGGCTCATTTTCGGCTCGGTTGGTAATTATGTTGGTGATATTGCCCGACGTTGGGTGCGGCACGAGAGCCGGAAGGTAAGTCTCGATCATGCGAGAACGCTAGTGGGAAAGGAGCGAACTTTCACCGCTTCTCACAAGATTATCTACACAGGGTAACCTTCGCAGGTGGAAAACTTCAGCATAGGCGTCGATATAGGTGGTACCAAGGTATTAGGTGGCGTTGTTGATGCTGCAGGAAACATCCTGACGACTCATCGTGAAGATACACCTAAGGTGGGTGGGGCTGCCCTTACCGAGACCATCATTGGAGTTATCCAAGAATTGCTTGCGCAACACGAGGCAACGAGTGTTGGCATTTCCGCCGCAGGCTTCGTGTCCTCAGATCGTCAGACAATGCTCGCAACCCCCAACATTGCCGGATGGAATGGCATTAATCTAAAAAAAGAGATTTTTCGTGAAATTAATCTACCCATTGTCATTGAAAACGATGCCAACGCTGCGGCCTGGGGTGAAGCTGTTTATGGAGCTGGACGCGGGGAAAGTGAACTCATGATGGTAACGGTGGGAACCGGAATCGGAGGCGGCCTCGTAAACAATGGCGCGCTCTACCGCGGCGCGTTTGGAGTTGCAGCAGAATTCGGCCATATGCGAGTCGTGCCAAATGGTCACGCATGTGGTTGCGGAAAATTAG
>PLXJ01000006.1 GCA_003151395.1 Actinomycetota bacterium
ACAAATTCAAATTGCCAGAAGTTATGCCATTGCTTTTTTTTGGCAAAGTGCGCCTCGTAGGAAGAAACTGGGCACGGGGAATCAATCGTTCTTCTAGTCAAAAAAACAAGTTGTCAGTAGGTTCTGAAGGTGAATTTGGATATCGAGATATTCAGAGAAGGTCTCAAGATTAAGCTCCTTGGGCTACCGATTTGCTGATTGGCGTTGGATCTGTAATTGCATCCCTCGCAATAATTACCCATGCAAAACTAGGTGAAAGATCATTTTCAACGGGGGGCAGCCAATGCGGCAAGTCAATCGACAGTGCGAAGTTTGGATTCAATCTGTCATACCTCAAACTAGAATTAACCAATGCGAAGAGATACATGGCATAGATACGCTAACATCCCCGCTCCGCTGTATCTTCTCACCCTCATCATCGGTTTACCTTGGATCAGCACTAATAGCAACCCAAAGTGGATTCTGGTTCATCTATTATTATTGGGAGCAATAACAAATTTAATTTTTGTATGGAGCTCACACTTTACGGCGACTATGTTGAGGTTACCCACAGAGTCTGACCACAAGCGCTACCTGGTTCGAGTAGTAATTCTCAACCTTGGTATCATCTGCATTGTTATTGGTAAAATTCAAGGGCTCAGGTACCTGATTGCATTTGGAGCAGTGGCTGTTGTCACTAGCGCTGGCCTCCATGCACGTTCCATCCAAATACAGATATCGAAGGCGTTGCCAACTCGATTTAAGAAGATTCCTCGTTTTTATATTGCAAGTTCAGTCTTCTTAATCTTAGGTGGAATATTGGGTGGAGTTCTTTCGCAAAGTCCACATGGGGAGATGAAATATCAAATTTTGGTTGCTCATTATTCTTCCAATATTTTTGGATGGATTGGCATCACAGTAGCTGGCACATTGATCACACTTATTCCGACTGTACTGCGGACACAACTTCCTGAATCGGCCGAAAATCGCGGTTACAAATCACTTCCGTGGTTAATGATCTCGGTAGTTTCTCTCGTTTCAGGCGCACTCCTAAACAACCGCAGTATCGCTCTCCTTGGAATTCTTACTTACCTCGGTGCGTGGTTTTTTCTCTTATCATCACACCTGCGATTTGTTTTCCAAAAACGAAGTCCATTCTCATTTTATAGCATCATCTTTGCCATTATTTGGTTGATCATCGCTCTAATCAACCTAGCGGTTGATTTTGCTATCAGTCATACCTGGGAATTAGTCACTGATCGAGCTGAAAATTTAATCTATATGTTGGGTATTGGGTTTGCCCTTCAAATCGGGCTCGGAGCTCTCTCGTACCTTATTCCTGTTGTTCTCGGAGGGGGATCAGCGAAAGCTCGTCGAAATGCAAATATATCGGAGCAATTGAAAATTTCTCGATTGGTCACTCTCAATTTAGGTCTTGGATTATTGGTCGTGGATATCTCACGTCTTTTTTTCCTATTCGGTGGCGCACTGATTACATTGTCGTTAATCTTTAATCTCTCTCTTCTAGCATCACTTCGCCCCACAATCCGCAATCATCTGGAGTAGTGTTACTAGGATGGCGGGTTTGGATAATTTCCCAGGAATGGCTAAGAATGTTAGTAGTCGTGCCAAATGCCCTTTACAACCAGGTCAACCATGCAACTTGTGTCATCCGGACGCTTACAATGGGCCACAAGATTGCCCGTTAGTGGCAATTGTTATGGACGATCCACTTTTACAAGAACTGCTAAGAGCAAAAAGAATTGAAGGCGATATCAAGAAATTCTAAATTGTCGAAATGCGTATCGGTTATATAAAAAGAGTTCAGTTCGTCTACTGTTGCTTGAGATTTTGGATGCTAGTGCGCCTCGTGGGATTCGAACTCACTTCTGCCTCTTACCCACTCGGATCCCTTAGGAGTAACATAATTTTGGCGATCAATTTGGAGAGTGGAGATGGATCAAAAACCTGGTCGCGATGTTTCAGTTCAAGATCGCACAAATTGATAAAGCGGAACAAAATTTCCTTTGTCAGCTTCTCGCAAAGCCAAAATGTAGGATTCCCTGACATTGGATTTTGTTAAACCGATACCCCAGGTAAATTTGTCTTGTTTCATTGAATGTAGAATTAAATCGGTATATTCGCGCGCGAGCCTGCCATTTCCATTGTTAAATGGATGAATTTCCACGAGGCGATGATGTACTTTGCACGCTGTCTCATAAATTTCAATTGGATCGGTAGTGTTGAACCAGAATTTGGCGTTATCTACCAATTGCCGGACTGCCACCGAAACTTGATCAGGAGCAACACCGATAGTTAATTCTCGAGAGCGATATTTGCCAGCCCAGTCCCAGACGTCACTAAACATTGACTCGTGTAAGTTGCGAATGGTCATATCATCGAGCAGAGTTGATGTGGTCATCCGATTCCATTTGGGCTGCAGTTGAGCTTTCAAAATATTGTTCTGCTCAACTGCATTCAACTCTGCTCGTGTCACAACCCAATTTGGCTTCAGGAATTCACGATCATCTGGCGTTAGGGGAGTAGCTCCGTCCGGTTCACTGGCTAAGCCAAGAATCATCATTCTTACTCACTCCAAAGACCAATTTTGCGCTGCCAAGCAGCAATTAATTCTTCCCTGCTGTCTTCGGCCAAATATTCAGGCACACTTTGATCTTCAAGTTTCATGGTGTGTTCGATTGGGGCCATCATCTTTGCAGCCCTTTTTTCCGCTTGTACTCGAACTGACTTTGCAAGGCTTTCTCTTGGAACCAATGCGTAGACCAAGTCGCAGTTAAGGGCTTCAGCAACTCTTTTCAAAGTAGATATTTGAATTGTGCCGCGAGATTCGCCGCGTTCCATCCGAAGAACCGTTGAGGTGTCGACTCCGATTCTGGCAGCAAGATCTGATGCAGACATGCCTAGTGCAGTCCGTATTCCTCGGATCCATCCACTACGAGGAGTTTCGAATGCTGAGGCGGCCTCTCGAGCTAGGTTCAATCGAGGATCCAAAACGCTTCGTGTTTGGCGCCGAATTTTGGCGGCTGAAGTTTTAGGCATATTCCCTCCCTAATGTGCTTTGATTATGTATTTTAATACATAATCAAAAGTGAATATAATGCACTTTAATCCCTTTATTAAAAACTATATTAGGTATTGTAATGCATAATTAATTCTATTTCATGCTTTCTATTAAATTCAATCTCACTTGCCCCTGTCACTGGCTCGGACTATCTTTCGAACATATGTTCGAATCAGCCATTAACCCGCCCGCCTTTGCGGTCCCTGGATCCGTCCCAGGGGCTATTGGCGAGCCTCCAGGGGTAACGCCTGGGGCACGGGTTATCGCACCGGAGGGTGAGCCACTGGAGTTCATCTATAAGGGGCGACGCTTCCACGTTCACGCCATTGTCTCTAGGTGGCGTGAATCTGGTGGATGGTGGAACCGGATTGATGATGGTCNNTCCACTGGAGGATGTCATCTTTAATGATGGTGGCAAGGCGATCTGGCGGGTTGAGGCAGCTCCCGAGGGGGCGCTGGCAACCTTTGAGATTGAGTTAGACGAGATCACTAATAAATGGCAGATCCGCCCAACATCTAGACCGTCATGAAACTTCCGTTTACTCATTTGAGTGTTGCTAGCGGTTACTCCTTTAAGTATGGGACTGCGCTGCCGCATCGTTTAGTTGAAAGGGCTGCAGAGCAGGGTGCTGGGGCTATCGCTCTGACTGATCGCGATGGTGCTGCTGGTGCGATTAGGTTCGCGCAGAGTTGCGAAGAGATTGGTGTAACGCCGATCCTTGGTGTCAATTTAAGTTTTTTGCAGAAAAAGTATCGCGTCACGATCTTTGCGCAAGGCGATGGATTAGGTGCGCTCTATCGGTTGATCACCAGTATTAATTTGAGTGATGACAAGTTGCTTACTTATAAAGTTTTGAATGAGGCATCAAGGTACTCATCGCAATTGATTGTGGCGCATGGTGTGCACTCGCAGTTGGCTGGGGCGATTAATGCAAGGCGTATCGAGGAGGCCTTATCTATTTATGGTTCTGCTAATGATTTATTTGCGGGGCAGGTGATTGAGTGTACGTCGCATCTGCGCGCTGGTACTGGGCCGTTATCGACGACATATGCGGCGCGGATGCTGGGCTTTGCGCGGGATCACAATCTGCCGGCGATTTTGACTAATGAGGTGCGGATGCTCGATCGCAGTGATGGACCGGTTGCAGATGTTTTGGATTCGGCACGTAAGTTGGTGCCGTTGCATTACAAACATGTAGAACGTAGTAATAGCGAGGCATACCTCAAGAACCCGGCAGAAATGGCGTGGGTGGGTGATGAGATCGCGCGAGCAGCGGGGGAGCGCAACGGCAATCGCTTGCTCGCCGATACCGAAGATTTGGCGCAGCGATTGCGATTGTCTGCGCGGCGGGATATTGGGTTGGGTGCGATTCATCTGCCACATGTTGCAGATCCTTTGGAGTTACGTCGGCGTACTCGGGCTGCTTTATCGCGTTACACCGGTGAGTTATCCGTTAAAGCTGCAGTGCGATTAGAGGAAGAGTTAGAAACCGTTACAACACTGGGTTTTGAGCCTTATTTCTTGAGCGTTGCTGCGGTTGCCGATATGGCTAGAGCGCGCGGGATCAGGGTCGCGGCGCGGGGATCTGGCGCAGGTTCTTTGATCTGTTATCTGCTTGGTATATCTGGCGTAGAGCCAATCCGCCAAGGGTTAATAATGGAGCGTTTTTGTTCGGTATTGCGGGCAGAACTACCCGATATTGATATTGATGTGGAGTCAGATCGGCGACTAGAAATATATAGCGCGGTCTTTGAGCGTTATGGTTTTAAGAGTGCAAAGTATGTTGCTGGCAATGACAGTTCGACGGCGACTGTTGCGATGGTAGAGACATATAAGGCGCGCCATGCGATCCGTGATGTTGGTGCGGCGCTCGGGATTGCACCGATGGAGATTGATCTGATTGCAAAGTCGATGCCGCATGTTAGATCACGTAATATCCAAAAGGCTTTAGAAAACTTGCCAGAGCTGCGTAGCCTTAATCTCAATAGTCCAATTCTTAAAATGGCGATTAGCCTTGCTGCCAAACTCGATGGTCTGCCAAGACATCTGGCGATGCATCCATGCGCTGTTGTCTTATCAGATCCAGGCTTGCTTGATTATGCACCGTTAGAAATAAATGCCAGTGGTTACCCGATGCTGCAATTTGATAAGGATGATGTTGAGGCGATTGGTTTACTCAAACTAGATATTCTCGGAGTGCGGATGCAATCTGCGATCGCCTACGCACTTGATGAAATCAAACGCGTCGATGGCGTTGATCTTGATATCGATCAGATCGCACTCGATGATGCACCGACCTTTGATCTGATTAAATCCACGCGCACCCTTGGTATCTTCCAGATCGAAAGTCCGGGGCAGCGCGAACTCGTCGGAAAGTTTGCGCCAGATACCTTTACCGATCTGATTATTGATATCTCACTCTTTAGACCGGGTCCCGTTAAAAGCGACATGATCGTGCCATTCCTCAATGGACGGCAAGAACTTAAGGGGCGGTCGATGATCCATCCGGACCTTTATGACGTGTTGCACGAAACCGAAGGCGTTGTTGTCTTTCACGAACAGGTTATTCAGGTTATTGCGATCATGGGCGGCGTTACTTTGGCGGAAGGCGATGAGCGCCGGCGTTTGATGGGTAGCCCCGAAGGTCAGATAGAGACGCGCGATTGGTTCTATCCCGCAGCACTCGCGCGCGGCTATGCCAGCGGCGTTGTCGATGAAGTTTGGGAAATCTTGCGCTCGTTCGCCTCCTTTGGTTTTTGTAAGGCACATGCCGCCGCTTTTGCACTTCCTACTTATCAATCGGCATGGCTTAAAACGCATTACACCGCGCCATTTATTGCGGGGTTGCTTACACATGATCCGGGGATGTATCCCAAGCGTTTGATTTTGGATGAGGCGCGGCAGTGGGGGATTGCCATTTTGCCGATAGATATCAATAAATCCGATCGCGACTATCGGGTAGAGCGTGTGGATACAGATGACGATACGCGCGCTCCGTACCTAGCTCCTGATCTGATTAGTACTGGCAAGAGTCTGGTCTTGCCTGATGCACGTGGATATGCGATCAGGATGGGGTTGCGCGATATTGCAGGAATCAATAGCGCAGAGATTGCGGGGATCCTGCTTTCGCGGCCTTACCTCGATCTGGCAGATTTCGTTGCGCGTTCTGGTGCAAGTCGTCCGATCTGTGAAGCCCTGATTATGGTTGGCGCTCTTGATGAGTTGCATCAACTAGATCAAGGTGCGCTTAATCGTCGCGACCTGCTCTTGCATCTACAAGACCTTTACAAGTTATCCAGCACGAGCGTTCGTGGGACTGCTACCAATCAGATGGTGCTTGGTCTTACTCCGCCACCACTCCAGGCGAGCGGTTTGCCAGAGTTGTCATCGGCCGAAGAGGTTCGCCACGAATTAGATCTGACTGGCATGGATATATCTAGACATATGATGGAGTTCTACGGTGAATTCCTTAATCATGTAGGGGCGGTGCGCTCATCGGATCTAATTCACAAACGCTCTGGTGAATCGGTCTTGGTTGCGGGGGTCAAAGTTGCGCTGCAGATGCCGCCGATCCGCTCCGGAAAGCGCGTCATCTTCCTGACCTTGGATGATGGCCACGGTTGCAACGATGTGACCTTCTTTGAGGATATTCAACAGAGCAGTGGCAACCTGCTCTTTACCTCATCAATGTTTTTGGTCCGCGGAGAAATCAGGCGTACTGGACCGCGGGGGATCTCATTGCGGGCGACGCAAGCGTGGGAACTGACCGACTCTTACGATAAGTGGCGTAATCTGCGAGTTTATGAGCCAGAGCATGGATGAGATCGCAACGATCCTCCATGTCGATATGGATGCCTTCTATGCCTCTGTTGCAGAAAAAGATGATCCGACGCTCCGTGGGAAAGCCGTCGTTGTTGGAGCTGGTGCACGCGGCGTAGTTCTGTCGGCTAATTACGAGGCACGCAAATTTGGAATTCGCGCAGCCATGCCAGTTGGTCGGGCGCAGCGGATGGCGCCTCATGCAATCTTTGTGGTGCCCAACCACCATCGTTACAGCGAAGTCTCACATGGCATCATGGAAATATTTGGCAGCTATACACCGCTCGTTGAACCGATCTCACTTGATGAAGCCTTCCTTGATGTAACGGGTTCACGCAAACTTATTGGAGATGGTCCAGAAATCGCCAGAAGGATACGCGCTGATGTATATGCACAAGCAGGAATCACTTGCTCTGTTGGTATCGCAACCACAAAGTTCATCGCAAAGTTAGCTTCACAAAAATGTAAACCTAACGGCATGTTAGAAGTCGATCCAGCAAAAGTATTGGATTTTTTACATCCGCTACCCGTGAGTGCGGTCTGGGGTGTTGGCCCAAAGACAAATGAAGAGTTATTGCGACTCGGGCTTCGCACGGTGGGAGATATTGCAAAGACTCCACGCCAGACTTTGATTCGCGCACTTGGTGAAGCAAACGGTATACATCTATATGAACTTGCATGGGGGCGTGACTATCGACCCGTTACTCCCGATGAACCGGATAAAAGTATTAGCGCCGCCGAAACTTTTGCGCGCGACCTCGAAGACCCTGAGGAGATTTTGCGCGAACTTTTGCGCCTCACCGAAAAGGCAACTGCTCGGCTACGCGAACGAGAGATGGCGGCGCAGACAATTTCCATCAAGGTGCGTTTTGCGGATTTCAAAACTATTTCGAGATCCAAAACCGTTCCGCTCCCGATAGACGGTTTTCAGGAATGCTATGAAGTTGCAAGGAAGTTGTATGAGGCGCTCAAATTAGACCGCGCGCGGATTCGATTAATTGGAATTGGTTTAGAAAGTCTTGTGGATTCGTCCAGATCTCCAGTCCAACTTGAGCTGGGTGAGCGTGAAAGTGGCTGGCGCGAGGCGACGCGCGCGATAGATCAGGCTCGCGCGCGCTTTGGCGACGGTTCGGTCCGTCCGGCAAGGCTCTTTGAGGGGTCCGGCGACCAAACAACTGAGAGATAGCCGTCACACCTTTGGATGGCGAAGTTGACTAAGCCTGCTCTATTCTTTGCCCATGCCCCTATCAGAACACGAACGCAAACTTCTTGCGGAGATGGAAGCGGCCTTCGAACAGGAAGACCCTCGCCTCGTATCGACGCTGACGGGTAGCGCACGCACAAAACAGGGGAGCCGAATTTTTTACGGATCGCTTGCCCTACTCGCTGGTATGGCAATTCTTTTTGGTGGATTGATTTCAAAAACGACTCCAGTGGGACTTCTGGGATTCCTCGTTGCACTTGCAGGTGCCTTCTTTATTTTTACCAATATTTCATTTGGTAAAGCGGGGCGTAATGCGCAAGGTTCGACTAAGCCGAAGAAGCCAAAATGGAGTGACCGCTTAGAGGGACGTTGGGATCGTCGTAACTACGATAATTAGCAAAGCTAATTTTCGCGAAGAGATAGCCGATTAAAAATTTAACGTAAGAAAAGTTTTGTGAGCCGCTTCGTTGTTGCTGTTACACCAATGGCAACCATCACTGCGAAATAAAGTACGTGCCACAAAATTCCTGGGCCGACTACCCCAAGGGTTAAGTCTCGAACCATTTCAATTGCTTGCCATAGCGGCGAAAGTTTGAGGATCGCTTGCAAGTAACCTGGATAAACAGTGAGCGGGTAGAAAGCGCCGGAGAAGAGAAAGAGCGGAAGCATCACAATATTAATCAGATCCATCTGCTGAAAAGTAGTAAAGCAGGAGGTGATAGCCATTCCGATGGAGGCGAAGCCGAACGCAATCAAAACTGAAGCAGGGATTGCAAAAATTCCCCACCAACTTGGAATCAGCCCGGCTGGAACCGCAACACACATAAATCCGATTGTGTATGCCAACCCCCGCAGGAGCGCCCAACCTATTTCACCAAGTGCGACATCAAGTGAACCTAACGAGGTTTGTAGCATTCCTTGATAAATTCGATCAAATTTGAGTTTGAAAAAAACGTTCCACGTTGAATCATAGATCGCGCCGTTCATCGCACTCGATGCTAAAAGTCCTGGTGCGATAAACATGGCGTAACTAACGACGTGACCATTGGGCAAGGAGATGGTGCCAATAAGATGGCCAAGTCCATATCCAAATGAGAGTAGGTAGAGAACGGGTTCGAAGAATCCCGAGAGCACCGCGATCCAGGCAGAATTCTTAAAGGCCATCCAACTTCGTTGAAGTAACACTTGAGGACGACCTGCGTAACTTCCCTCAGCCAAATGCCCGTGTCTTGATTGTGCGATCGTCACTGCGTTCTCGATAATCATTGGGCTAACCGCTTTTCAAATTCATTGTAAGCAAGCAAGATTCCAAAGGTCAACATGGCAAATAAATAACCGAAATGAACCACAAACATGAGTGGGCTTATGTGATGGCCGTAAGTGAAGTAACGACCAAGTTCGGTGCTGTGCCAAATTGGCGAGAGCCAACCGACCCAGCGAAGATATAAGGGGAGAGTGGATAGCTGGTAAAAGGTTCCAGAGAAAAGGAAGAGGGGCATCATGATGAAGCGACCCAGAATATTAAAGAATTGATCATCGTTCCTAATCCACGCCGATACTCCCAACATCAGCCCTCCAAATGCAGCTCCGGCTAGGAGTCCAATCAAAACTGATATCCAGCCCCGCGCGCTTGTAAATCCACCAAAGAGGTCGATGACGACTCCATACACCACCACTGAGAATGCTGTCCTGAGAAGTGCACTCAAAAAAACTCCGTTAGCAATCTGCTTCCCCGTTAGAGGTGTTGCGTTCATTGCATAGAAAACTTTGCCCCACTTAAATCCTTGGATAGTGGTAAAGACGACTTCGTCCATGGCAGTTTGTATTGCCGCGGTAGCGAGTAGCGCAGGTGCTAAGAACGTTAGGTATTTGACTCCGTCAACCCCGCCAGAGTGAATATTAATTAATTTTCCTACACCTAGACCAACGGCAACCAGATACAGAGTTGGATTTGCAACTGCTAGGGAAATCACGATTGGAATAAATTTGCGCATATTCAAAATCCGAGACTCTGTCACGAAGAGCGCGCCTCGCGACTTTATGCGGCGAACATCTACGAGGACGAGAGATCCTTGACGAGTGGACATAATTATTTCACCACTTAATCGATCAGCGTACGACCAGTGAGGCGTAAGAAGACATCTTCCAACGAACTCCGGCGCACCAATGAGGTAAGTGGGTGTAAGCCTTTTTGATTGAGTTGGTGCAAGAGCTCTTCGCCATCATCCGCGTACATCAAGATGCGATCTGGCAGAACCTCGATCCGTTCAACTAATTCTTGTAGTTGAGGTGCAACAAGTGCATTGCGATCTGAGCCAAAGCGAACTTCCAAGACCTCTTTGGTCGAAAAATTCTTGATCAATCCGGTGGGAGAGTCTTCGGCCATAATTCGACCCTTATCCATAACCATCAACCGATCGCAGAGTTGTTCAGCTTCATCCATGTAATGGGTAGTAATAAGTAGCGTGACACCTTGCTCCTTGAGGCGGAACAAACGATCCCAGAGAATGTGGCGCGCTTGCGGATCAAGCCCAGTAGTGGGTTCGTCGAGCATCAATATCTCTGGCTCGCTGATCAAAGCGCGGGCAATAGTGAGGCGGCGTTTCATCCCCCCGCTGAGAGCATCAACCTTGACTAATCGCTTCTCCGTTAGTTGAGCAAAATCGAGGAGCTCTTCAATCTTTGGTTTGATGAATTTCTTTGAGAGTCCGAAGTACCGACCATAAATGTAGAGATTCTCCTCGACCGTGAGGGCCTGGTCGAGGTTGTCGGCCTGAGGAACGACTCCAAGATGGGCCTTGATCTCTGGACCAAATTTCTCTGGATCCTTGCCCAGGATTGTCGNNGGTTGTGGACTTGCCGGCGCCGTTTGGCCCGAGAAACCCAAAAGACTCGCCCTTTCGGACCTCAAAATCGATCCCATCGACCGCGGTGAAGTCGCCGTAGCGCTTGACCAGCTTCTTGGCCTCGATTAGTACCTCGTTTTTACCCATAAGGGCGCAATCCTATTAGTTCGAGCGCAACCTGGTCTCCTATTTTCAGTTTCACCAGCCGTTTTAAACGGTAAGGGTGGGAGTGGGGGAGATAGAGAAGAAAGTGGGCAAATGTGGTTGAAAAAGGGGAAAAGTGGAGTAAAGTGGTGAATGTTCATAATTCGGGGGAATTGTGAGCGTGAAAGTGGTTAAAAGGGGGAGATGAATGTTTTTAGGGACCCACGAGCCAAAGCTCGATGAGAAGGGTCGCCTTATTCTGCCCGCCAGATTTCGAGATGAATTGGCCAAGGGATTGGTCATTACTAAAGGTCAAGAACACTGTCTCTACGTCTTTCCGATGGGTGAATTCACCGCCATAACCGAACGGATGCGTCAGGCGCCGGTAACCGAAAAAGGAGCTCGCGACTACATGCGAGTCATGTTTGCAGGGGCGCACGATGAAATTCCAGATAAACAGGGACGAGTAACAATTCCTAGCGGACTGCGGAGTTACGCCGGACTAGAAAAAGAATGCGTCGTAATCGGTGCAAATACCCGACTTGAAATTTGGGACGCCATCTCCTGGAACACCTATCTCGCCGATCGCGAAGCGGGTTTCGCGGATGTTTCGACGGAGGTGCTACCGGGACTTTTCTAATTCCCTCGAATCCAATTCCCTTCGATTCTGATTCCTTCAAACGGGTCTGACCTCTCCGGTTAGGCCACCGCCGACTTCATATTAACGACGCCACTTCCCCGGCGCCGTTTCCCCCTAGATCCGTCGGTCGGCGGTGACCTAACCAGAGAAGTAAAAGTCGGTGAGGGCCGACAACTTATTTGGTTATTTAATTTTTTGTTATTTGTAGCGACAGAAAGGGGGAGCAGATGACGCGGCAGCACATACCAGTCGCACTTGACCGCTGTATTGAACTGCTGACCCCAGCTATCGATTTGTCATTGAAGAACCATCCATCGACTTATGTCATCGATGCCACTTTGGGTCTTGGCGGGCACACCCGAGCTTTACTCGCCAAGTACCCAACACTCATTGTTATTGGCATTGATCGGGATCTGGACGCAATAGCAATTGCTCGTGAAAGCGTTGCTCCATTTGCAGATCGATTGCTGATTTCTCACACGACTTACGATCAAATTGATTCGGTGCTTCACGAACATGGCTTGGCGCGGGTTGCAGGAATTCTCTTTGATCTTGGGGTCTCCTCGATGCAACTTGATGACGGGGAGCGGGGTTTCGCTTACTCTCACGATGCACCACTTGATATGCGCATGGATCAAAGCGGTGGCTTAACCGCTTATGAGATATTACAAACCTACGATCACCCCGCCTTGGTACGTATCTTGCGGATCTACGGTGAAGAAAAATTTGCACCCCGAATCGCAGATTTCATCCTCGATGCACGCGCCGCCGGAAATCTGAACACGACAAAAGATTTAGCAGATCTGGTCAAGAGCGCGATCCCTGCTGCGGCACGGCGCACAGGTGGAAATCCAGCTAAGCGAACTTTCCAGGCCCTGCGGATTGAAGTCAATCAAGAGTTAGCCATCCTAGAGAGAGCTATTCCGGCGGCGCTATCTGCCCTTGAGGTACATGGGCGCCTCGTTGTTATGGCTTACCAATCCCTTGAAGACAAGATCGTGAAGTCAGCCTTCACGGCTATTACGGCGTCAAAGACTCCGCGAGGACTTCCTGTTGATCTTCCCGACAGCGCCGCAAAGTATGCGTTTGTCATGCGGGGAAGTGAATCCGCTTCAGAGTCGGAGATTTTGGTTAACCCCCGTGCGCAATCAATGCGATTGCGTGCTGTTGAAAGGTTGGCCGCATAGTGGCGATCGCCCAGATCGATCAATTAGCATCTCGTGCGCCGCAGCGTTCGCGTGCTCGGACCTTCGCTGATCAAACTCGATCCGCACTTAAACTAGTCCCGGATCTAACAGTTGATAATAGCCAGGCGGTGAGCAACCGAGCATTTATCGGATTTTTAATCGGAATTTTTACCGCAGGTCTGCTTATCTTGCTGAGCGTTAATACCGCACTTACTTCTGGCGCGTTTACCCTCGAAAATATGAAATTACATCTGGCGGAGGTCAACGATCACCGCGATGCACTTCTCAATCAGGTCGCTTCTTTTTCCTCACCAGATACTTTGGCGGTAGCGGCCACAAAATTGGGCATGCAACCGCAAATAACAATTAATTTCCTCAACATTAATGGTGGATCCAACAAGTGATGACGACCGAAGCCTTCGGAAAGCGAATTCGCTTCCTTCTCGTCGGTTTCATCATCGTATTTATTCTCTTTGGAGTTCGTTTAGTTGACGTTCAAGCGGTGCAAGCAAGTGGGTATGCAAAACGTGCTGCAAATGAAATGGTCAATAAATCCGCTTGGCTTGCTCCACGCGGCACTATTACCGACGTGAATGGAATAGTGTTGGCCCGAAGCGAAGCGGCAAAAAATATTATCGTGGATCAAACTATGATTTCTGATCCAGCAAAGACGGCACAAGTAACTTCGGCGGCGCTGGCAATGCCAATCGGGACGCTTCAACTCCTGTTAACTGGAAAAAAGCGGTACCAAGTGATCGAAAATGCGGTTGCTCCTATCGTTTGGGATAACTTGCAAAGTGCGCTTCACACTTACAACACCATGGTGGAAGCGAAACCTGGCGGGCTAGCCAAACGGCTGGTGGGATTCTTTAGTGAGAACGCTTACACCCGCTCGTATCCGACAGGAGAGTTAGCGGCGTCATTAGTGGGCTTAACAAATTCCGCCAATCAAGGTGCCGCCGGAGTTGAAGCAAGTATGAATAGCGTTCTGACCGGATCCAATGGTGAGTACGACTACGTGAATGGAGATGGTGCAATCATTCCAGGGTCACAGCAGTTCATTACTGCAGCTAAACCTGGAACAGGAGTGAGGTTGACCATCGAACGTGACATTCAATGGGTGGCGCAAGACGCCATCACCGCTGCTGTAAAAAGCGCCAAAGCGCTTTCTGGAACCGTCATTGTCATGGATCCCAAAACTGGGGCGATACTTGCACAAGCTAGTGCGCCTACTTTTAATCCAGCGGTTCGTTCAAAGATCACACTCGCAGAAATGCGGAATCCAGCGGTTCAGGATGTCTATGAACCGGGTTCAACCGGAAAGGTAATTACGGTTGCAGCTGCGCTCGAAGAAGGGTCGACAACTCCAACGACCGTTTACAAGATTCCCAATACTCTTAAAGCTGGTGGTCGGCTTTTTCACGACGATAAGAACCACAAAACTGAGATGCTGACGACAGCGGGAGTTTTGGCAGTATCGAGCAATATTGGAGCTATTCAAATCGGAGCCACCCTTTCTAAAAATACTTTTTTCTCTTATCTCCAAAAATTTGGAATCGGTCAGAGCACGGGATCAAATCTTCCGGGAGAATCTGCCGGCATATTGCATCCCGTTGCCAATTGGTCAAACTCATCTGCGCCGACGATGGCTTTTGGTCAGGGATATTCGGTAACAGCGATGCAAGCCACAGATGTCTTTGCAACGATCGCGAATGATGGAGTTCGGGTAACTCCCAATGTGGTCGCTGGGACATTAAATGCAGCGGGAAGTTACACGCCATCGAAGCCATCGACGCAGGTACAAGTTATTAGCGCTGGAACCGCTCAGATGATTCGGACGATGCTGGAAGGCGTGGTATCAAATGAAGGAACCGCGCCGGCTGCAGAAATCCCAGGCTACCAAGTGGCTGGAAAAACAGGCACAGCCATGCGTGTGGATACTAGGTGTGGCTGCTATCGGGGCTACACCGCTTCCTTTATTGGGATGGCACCTGCCGCGGCTCCGAGATATGTTGTCAGTGTTGTAATTCAAAATCCGCAAGGGATGCACTTCGGAGGCGAGATTGCGGCACCTGTCTTCAAAAAGGTAATGAGTTTTGTTCTTCAGGAAAAGCAAGTGCAACCGATCCGGTCGGTACAAATTGCTTATCCACTCACGCAAGCCGCGCTTTTCAAATTCCAGAGCGCATCTCCCACTCGCGTGGTGACCTCAGGCATGGTGAAGCCATGAGTTTTAACCGAGCAGCGCTAATTCCAATCGAAAAGTTTCACAAAGAGCTCAAGGACTTGGCCGCCTTCCTTGGCACTTCCTTTGATTCCGCGGATCAACTAATTACGGGCGTGACGCTCGATTCTCGCGATGTTCTCCNNCGGAGACCTCTTTATTGCTCTACCGGGTTCAAAGTTTCATGGAGCGCACTTTGCTTCGGAAGTTATTTCAAGTGGTGCGGTGGCATTCGTTACTGACCCACAAGGTGCCAGATTGATTGAGGGGATTGCTCCCGTTTTAGTTGTTTCTAATCCCCGTATGACTGTCGGGGCAATTGCAAGTTGGTTTTATCGCAGCCCATTTTCTTCCATCGATTGCGTAGGAATCACTGGCACAAACGGTAAAACTACTTCGGCTTCCCTCTTGGAACAATTGTGGCGAATGGACGGACGAACCACGGGATTTATCGGCACGATTGGAATTTCAATCGATGGTGAAGCTTTTGATGCAACATTTACAACTCCAGAAGCAACCGATTTACAATCCATTGTGGCAACAATGCGAGAACGAAATGTTCGCAATATGGTTATGGAAGTGAGTAGTCATGCGCTGACGATGCATCGAGTAACGGGATCTCACTTCAAAATTGTTGGGTTTACCAACCTTACGCAGGATCACTTAGATTTCCATG
>PLXJ01000021.1 GCA_003151395.1 Actinomycetota bacterium
ACGCAGGATCACTTAGATTTCCATGGAGATATGGAGAAATACTTCCACGCCAAAGCTCGATTATTTACCAACGAATACTCGGAAAGTGCGATCGTCAATATCGACGATCCTCATGGGCTGCGACTCTTTCAAGACGCTCAGATTCCGACCAAATCTCTTTCGAGAACAAATCAAAAAGCCGATTGGTATTACCAAAGCCACGAAGTTTCACAATCGGGCATTGGTTTCGATGTTGCAATTCGTGGAGTTGGTGGAGTACTCATTGAAGGGTATCTGCCGCTGCTTGGGCTACATAATTTAGATAATGCGCTCCTCGCCACTGCTCTCGCAGTCGAAAGTGGAGTCGATCCAGTTGCAATCTCCTACTACATGCGTAATTTGAGAGCGCCGATCGGTCGGTTGGAACCCGTAGATGTCGGTCAGAATTTCCTGGCCCTAGTCGATTATGCCCATACTCCCGACGCAGTAGTCAGAGCACTTGCAACCGCACGTTCGCTGACATCTGGGAGAGTTATTGCAGTTCTCGGTTGCGGGGGAGATCGAGATAAAACTAAGCGTCCAATCATGGGAAATGCGCTTCGAGCCGGCGCAGATTTTGCCATCTTTACCTCAGATAATCCGCGTAGCGAAGATCCGATGCAGATTCTTGCTGAGATGGTGGGTAGTCAAAAGTCCGAGAACGAGTTCATTGAGCCCGATCGCCGAGGAGCGATTGCTGTGGCTATCGTAGAAGCACGCTCAGGTGACTGCGTCATCGTTTTAGGAAAAGGTCATGAACGTGGCCAAGAGATCAATGGGATCAAGTACCCTTTTGATGATCGTATAGAACTTGCCAGCGCGATTGAGGGACTCGGAGACATTTCATGATCGCGATGACAGTAGCCGAATTTGCGTCAATTATTGATGCCGAGATTATCAACTTAGATCCCTCGGAGGTTATTACGGAATTTCCCGAGATAGATTCTCGAAAAGTGGCGCCAGGTTCGTTCTTTGTTGCACTTCCCGGGGAGCGGACAAATGGCAATCTGCATGTTAAAGAGGCGATGGAAAACGGAGCACGGTTTGCAATCACAACGATTGATGTAGACGTTCCCTCCTTTCTAGTGAAGGACGCCTCTGTCGCATTGTCGAGGCTTGCATCAGTCGCTCGCGAAAGATTAACGCAATGTCTTTTCATTGGAATTACTGGATCTCATGGCAAAACCACGACGAAGGATTTGCTTGGACATATCCTTTCCATTGCGGGAGAGTGCGTAACTCCAATTGGATCGTTTAATAATGAAATTGGGGTTCCTATAACCATATTGCACGCTAAAGAGAGCACCCGCTTTTGTGTAATAGAGATGGGGGCGCGTCATATTGGAGATATTGGAAAACTTTGTCAGCTCGCCAAACCGCATATTGGAATTGTTCTCGTTGTCGGGAGCGCTCACTTAGGGGAATTTGGAAGTCGTGAGGCTATTGCACGTGCCAAAGGTGAATTAATTGATTCCTTACCTCCACATGGAGTTGCAATTCTTGGCACCTACGATCCACTCACTCCGCGAATGGGTGAGGGTAGCGGACGAAAGCGAATCACATTTGGTGAACGAAGTGATTGCAATGTACGCGCTGCTGATTTAAATTTCAGAGAAGGTCTTGCGCACTTCGACCTCGTCTGCGAATCGGGTCGCGCTCCAGTAACGCTACGCCTGCTTGGCGCACATCAAGTTGCTAATGCCTTGGCAGCAGCAGCCACTGCACTGGAAGTCGGAATTTCTATTGAATCAGTGGCGGCCGCGCTATCCACAGCGGAACCAACCAGTAAATGGCGGATGGAGCTCCATGATGTGGATGAATTGCTCATCATCAACGATACCTACAACGCCAATCCCGAGAGCATGCAAGCAGCGCTACGTACATTGACCCTTCTGACACAGGAACGCGGTGGTTCATCGTGGGCTTTTCTCGGGAAGATGCATGAACTCGGCGAGTCAGATACCTCCGAACACCTTCGCATTGGCAGACTCGCTTCTGACTTGGGGGTAGATCACTTGGTTGCCGTTGGAACTGACTTATATCTGGAAGGACTCCAACTCGACCCCGAAGCAGGAGATAATTTGCTCACCTATTATTTTTTGACGCAAGAAGAGGCGCTCTCGATGTTGGACCATGTGCAACCTGGGGACGTAGTGTTGGTCAAGGCTTCTCGAGCGGAGCATCTCGACGAGCTCGCCGAGAAATTTTTGGCGAATTGGCAGGTTGCCCACGAATGAAAGAAATTCTTCTCTCTGGAAGCGTTGCGATCATCTTGAGTTTTTCGCTGACCCCGATTTTTATCCGTTTTCTTTCTGCTCGCGGATACGGTCAGCATATTCGCGATGATGGTCCAACTACTCATCACGTTAAACGCGGCACTCCAACGATGGGTGGAGTTATTCTCATTATTGCGGCGGTCACCGGATATTTTGCATCGCATCTAGTCAATGGAGTGCGCATTAGTACTTCGGCGATGTTGGTCATCGGATTAGTCATCGGATTGGGTTGCATCGGACTTTTAGATGACTGGCTAAAGATAGTAAAGCAACGCTCTCTTGGGTTAAGGGCGAGAGAAAAACTCTTGGGACAGGTACTCGTTGCTGGGGGATTCGGATATGCGGGCCTCCACTTTAAAGACAGCTTTAAGCTCACACCAATCTCTTTTCATTTGTCGACGGTGCGGGACACATCACTTGCCCTTGGGACTCTCTTCGTCATCGTCTGGGTTGTCTTCCTTGTGCTGGGAACCAGCAATGGAGTGAACCTGACAGATGGATTGGATGGATTGGCGAGCGGAACGTCAATCATGACCTTGTTAGCTTTTGTTTTAATCGGAGTTTGGGNNGGCCAAAGCTGCGGCGCCGTCGGTGGGGAAGTACTTGTTTCAAAATGTTACCAAGTTCGTGACCCACTTGATCTCGCGGTACTGGCAGCAGCATTCGCCGGTTCATGCGCTGGTTTCCTATGGTGGAATACCTCACCGGCCCGTATTTTTATGGGAGATGTCGGTTCCCTCGCGCTTGGAGGCGCGTTGGCAGGTTTAGCAATTACATTGCGAATCGAAATGCTTTTGGCGGTACTAGGTGGACTCTTCCTTATCATTACCATGTCCGTCATTATTCAGGTCTCGTATTTCAAAATATCGGGAGGCAAACGAGTCTTTCGAATGGCGCCGCTCCAACATCATTTTGAACAGTTAGGTTGGGCCGAAGTCACAATCGTTATTCGCTTTTGGATTATTGCCGGGTTAAGTGTTGCTGCTGGACTTGGACTCTTTTACGCGCAGTGGGTGACCTCTTAAATGTCCTATCTAGCGACTCTAGCCACGAAGAAAATTGCTGTTGTGGGTGCTGGCGTCACAGGTTCGGCGGTGTTGGACTTTTTGGTCACGCGCGGGATCAATGCCGATATTTTTGATGAAAGAGCTCCTGGAGCCTTGCGTAGCGTTGAGTTGCCTTATGACCTTGCCATTGTTTCACCGGGTTGGAGGGCTGATCATCCAATCGTTCTTGCCTTGCGCAGTAAGGGTTGCGAGTTATTAAGCGAAATTGATTTCGCCTGGCTGGTAAAAGAAGAAGTTGCTCCGTATCAAAAATGGATTGCTCTAACAGGAACAAATGGCAAGACGACCACAATTCAAATGGTGCAATCTATTTTTGACTTTAGTTCCAAAACAGGCATTGCATGCGGCAATGTTGGCGATCCGGTGATTTCGGTTCTTGCAACTGGGGAGCACTTTGACTTTTTGGCTTTAGAACTCTCCTCATTTCAACTGGAATGGAGCGAGTTACCTCGTTACGAGGCAGTCGCCCTTTTAAATATTGCGCCAGATCATATTGACTGGCACGGTTCCTTTGATGCATATGCGCTAGCAAAATTAAAGTTATTGGCGGCCGGAAAGGTTGCAGTTATCAACGGCGAGGATACCGAAAGTGTTCTTCGTTCCATTTCATGGCCGGGTGAGAAGGTCTTCTATAATCTCGATACCCCCAAGGAGGGTGAGATTGGTCTTGTTGATAATCTCCTCATCGATAGAGCTTTTACCAAGAACCCAAACCATGCAATTGAATTTGCGCAGTTATCGGATATTCACCCGACCGTTCCACACAATGTATCCAACGCAATGGCNNCTTGTTCTTGAACACGATGGGATCTCCTGGGTTAACGATTCAAAAGCCACCAATCCTCACGCTGCTGCCGCTGCACTTTTAGCCCATCTATCCTCAATCTGGATTGCTGGAGGTTTGGCAAAGGGAGCCGAGATGGGACCTTTGGTAGAGCGATGCGCGCTGCGAATAAAAGCAGCGATACTTATCGGTCAAGATGCGCCGATCATTGCGACTGCGCTCTCTCGAATTGCCCCAAGCGTTCCCTATTTTATAATGCCTTTTTATGGGGATTCCGAAGAGTTGATGCGGAGTGTGGTTCAAAAAGCGAAAGAACTTGCTATCGCCGGGGACACAGTTTTGTTAGCTCCCGCCTGCGCCTCCATGGATCAATTTACGGATTACGCCGATCGCGGGGAAAAGTTTGTGGCGATGGTCCGAGAGGTGGTTGGCCGATGAGCATTAAACCACCGACTCGGCGCCAAAAATACTCGAACTCTTTGCAACGCGCAGATGCACCTTATTATTTAATGATCGGCGCGTTGACGCTTTTGTCCGCTCTTGGAATCGTTATGGTGTTATCGGCTTCAAGCGTTGTTTCATTGCAACAATCTGGATCTACTTATTCAATATTCTTTAGGCAACTACTTTTCTTTGGGATTTCGATTGTCGCACTCTTACTCGTTTCGCATTGGAAATCCAGCGTCTGGGATCGAGTAACCCGCTATTCGCTCCCACTCTCTTTGATCGTTCTCTGCCTGCCTTTGGTGCCGGGGATCAAATTGACGGTGAACGGAAATACCAACTGGGTTCACTTCGCAGGATTCACTATGCAACCTTCAGAATTTGCAAAAATAGGTCTGATCCTCTGGTGCGCCGGACAGCTCCGAAAATTTGATGAAACAGTGGAATATCGAACTGCGCTTCGTCATGTCAGCTTTGTCCTGGTAGGAACGATTCCTGTATTGGCATTGATTCTAAAAGGTGGGGATCTTGGAACGACCGTCATCATCGTGGGAATCATCACGGCGATGCTCTTTGTCAGTGGCCTGCAACTTCGCCACTTTATTGTGTTAGGTGGGCTCGCGCTTTTGGGAGTTGTAGGACTAGTAGCAGTTGCTCCCTATCGTCTACACAGGTTCTCTGCCGTGTTAAATCCCTTTGCTCCATCTGTTTATAAACTCGCAGGCTGGCAGCCAGCGCACTCTGTCATGGGACTGGCAAGCGGTGGGATATTTGGCGTTGGGTTAGGTGCGAGTAGACAGAAGTGGGGGAATCTCTCTGAGGCCCATACCGACTTCATTTTTTCAGTCATTGGCGAAGAACTTGGACTCTTGGGAACGATCCTCGTCTTGCTCCTCTACGCTGCGTTGATATATGGAATTTTTCGCACCGCCATGCAAACGAAAGATCTTTTCTCGAGATACGCCTGCGCGGGGATCGGCGCCTGGTTCATGATGCAAGTCATTATCAATATCGGATCAGATATTGGAGTGCTTCCAGTAGTTGGAGTCACGCTTCCATTTATTAGCTATGGCGGCTCGTCTCTCATCGCTAATTTCTTGGGTGTGGGATATGTCCTCAATGTTTCGCGGAAAGATCCGCGGGTAAGCTTTTTAATCAGAGCGCGCAAAAAGGCTTAAGAATGATGAAGGTTATCTTTGCTGGTGCTGGGACTGCTGGCCATGTTGAGCCTGCACTGGCCGTCGCGGTATTGCTTCGAGAATTGCATCCCGAAATCGAATCGATTTTTCTAGGGACAGAAACGGGCATTGAAAATTCACTTGTACCCGCCGCCAACTTCCCCCTTTACCTGATTGATAAAACTCCCTTTCCGAGGCGTATTAATAGCCAACTATTTAAATGGCCATTTCGTTTTCGAGCAACGGTACGCGCTACACAGTCACTTCTAAGCGGTGCGGATCTTGTGATTGGATTTGGCGGCTATGTCGCTGCTCCGGCGTACCTAGCCGCAAAACGAGTCGGGATACCAATTTTGGCTCACGAGGCGAACGCCAAAATGGGACTGGCTAATAGATTGGGTTCATGGTGTGGTGCGACCATGCTGCGAGCACTTTCTGATCGAGGTGATAACTCTGTTGGGATTCCGTTGCGCGATTCGATTGTAGAACTTGCGCGCTTAAAATCCGCAGAGCGGGTTGCGGCAAAAATAGCGGCTCGATTAGCACTCAATCTAGATCCAGAGGCAGACACGATATTGGTATTCGGTGGATCTCTGGGTTCGGCAAAATTTAATGAAACTATTGGGCAAATCCAACGAGAAATCTCGCAATTAGGTTTTCAGGTCATTCATGGTGTTGGCGGAAAGAATCAATTGCCACTAGCTCAAGCGGGTTATCTCCCCCTTCCATATATTGACGATATGGCTCGTGCGTACGCGGCCTGTGATCTAGTGATCGCTAGAAGCGGCGCAGTGACCGTTTTTGAAACCGGGGTGTTAGGAATTTTTACTCTATACGTTCCGCTCCCCATCGGAAATGGCGAACAAGCGCACAATGCCCAAGTCGTAGTTTCGCGCGGCGGAGGAGAGATCGTTAAGAATTCGGATTTCACCGCTGAGTGGTTTCGCAGCAATATTTCCAGACTAATGGCTAAAGCAGAAAGCTGGGAAGAAGGGGGTTCTCGAATCGATTTTCCACTCAATGCGAGTGAAAAAATTGTCGCTGAAGTTCTGAAAGTATTAGCTCATGACTAGTGCAACCGAATTAACCGGAAAGAAGATTCACTTTGTCGGCATCGGTGGCGCTGGAATGTCTGGGATTGCAAGAATCATGATTTCTGCGGGTTTTTCAATTAGCGGTAGTGATGTCAAAGAAACGGCAATCACCCAGTCATTAGCCGTACTGGGAGCAAATATTTTTATTGGTCACAGCGCTTCAAATATCGCTGGTGTAGATGTTGTAATTACATCGGGTGCAATCTCTCCTAACAATCCTGAGTTGGTGGCTGCCATTGCGTCCGGTGCCCGAATCTTGTCGAGAGCCCAGGCGCTAGCACTTCTGATGGAAGGCAAACGTTCTATTGCGGTGGCTGGAACTCATGGCAAAACCACAACTACTTCCATGCTCACTGTTGCGCTTCAAAGCGCGGGGCTTGATCCCTCCTTTGCAATTGGCGGTTTGATCAACAGTTCGGGAGTGAACGCTCATTTGGGAAGTGGCGACATTTTTGTAGCGGAGGCAGATGAATCCGATGGTTCTTTCACCGCGTACCAGCCCCTTGGCGCAATAATCACAAATTTGGAGTTAGATCACGTTGATCACTTTGAAACTCTCGAAGATCTCTTTGCTATCTTCGAGGAGTTCATTTTGACCATTCAAAGTGGTGGATTTGTTATCGCGTGTATCGACGATCCCGGGGTCGTCGAACTGCTACGTCGGGTTACGAGATCTGATATTTCTATCGTCGGTTACGGTACCGGAGAAGCTGATTTCCAGATTTCCAGAGTCGTCTTGGAGCCCCGTTCGTCATATGCCCGGGTAAGCAAGACCGGAACTATTTTGCCTGAACTTCACCTCACCATTCCCGGTTTGCATAACGTTTTTAATGCAACAGCTGCGTTGGCGGCTGGGGAGCGCCTCGGGGCTAGCGTTGGTGATCTATTGAGTGGACTAGAATCCTTTAGCGGCTCCAGGCGACGCTTCGAACACAAGGGAGTCGTAAATCAAATAGAAGTTATCGATGACTATGGTCACCATCCAACGGAGCTCCGCGTCACTCTCGAAACCGCGAAGGCTTATGCAGCGCCGGGTCGAGTGATCGTCATATTTCAACCTCATCGTTTTTCACGTACAAAAGCTTTTTCGGCAGAATTTGCCAAAGCGCTGGAACTGGCCGATTTAGCATTTGTGCTAGAAATTTATCCGGCGAGTGAAGCGCCTATTCCTGGAGTCACGGCGCAACTTATAACTCGTCACTCGGATTCTGGAACAATTTTCTATGAACCATCTATGCTCGATGTAGTTGCAAAAGTGGTTGAGGTCGCTTTGCCGGGAGATCTCATCATGACGCTAGGAGCGGGAGATGTAAATTCATTAGCACCAGTCCTGATCCAGGCACTTGAGGAGCGGTGGCACCAGGAATTACCAGAGAAAAATGCGTAAACGCCGATTTAGAAATGCACCTGGAATTATTCTTGCCGTACTTCTGATTGGCTTGCTCGGTTACTTTTTGGGGTGGTCAAAGGCTCTAGAGATAAAAACCATCGAAATTTCCGCGCAAGGCAACGAAGCCCTCGTCACACCAGTAATAGTTCCGAAAGACCTTCGCATTGGTTTGCCTATTGCGCGAGTCAGTTCTCAACGCATCGTTCAAGATCTTTCGGGAATGACTTGGATTTCAAAAATTAAAGTTAATCGTAGGTGGTTAGCCCATGATGTCCGCATCACCATTTCCGAACATCATCCAATTGCACAGTATTTCGATAGCGCCGGAACCACAAATTATTTCGATTCAAAAGGTTATAGTTTTATCTCTCCCAACCCTCCCACGGGATTACCTGTTATTAATTTTGGCGACCCGAGTGATGCCTCGCGGTCTGCTATTGCCAACTTTTTAGCTCAAATACCGAGCGACATCACTGCCAAATTGATTAATTTGAGTATTGATTCAACCGAACAAATAGTCCTCACCGCGGCACTTCCGGGCTTTGCGCAATTAGAGATTCATTGGGGAAGCGATAGCAATATCTCCCTCAAAGTAAAGGTATTACGCCAACTTTTAACCTTACCTGAAAATGGAAAGATCACAGTCGCTGATGTATCAAATCCACTGACGCCGGTAGTTAAGTAACAACTCTCAACATTTCGTTTAGACATTGCTCTCGTCATAATCGTGTCGGTGTTTGCTTGGCGTAGGGGCGAACCCTAGTTTTACGGTACCAGATGCAGATCAAGCTCTAAGTCTTGACCAAAGATTTAGGGTCCAAAGAGAGGTTAACCGTGGCAACCCCGCAAAATTATTTAGCAGTGATCAAAGTAGTAGGTATCGGTGGCGGAGGGGTAAATGCAGTAAATCGCATGATTGAGGCAGGGCTCAAAGGTGTTGAATTCATTGCGATCAATACCGACGCGCAACAGTTAATCATGAGCGATGCCGATGTGAAATTGGATATTGGACGCAAGTCAACACGAGGACTTGGTGCTGGAGCATCACCAGAAGTTGGTCGTCAAGCTGCACTCGACCACATTGAAGAGATTGAAGAAGTTTTGCGCGGAGCAGACATGGTCTTTGTAACAGCGGGTGAAGGTGGCGGTACCGGTACAGGTGGCGCGCCAATTGTTGCAAAAGTTGCAAAGGATCTGGGAGCGTTGACCGTTGGCGTCGTCACAAAACCATTTTCCTTTGAAGCCAAACACCGCACCCTGCAAGCAGAGGAAGGAATCGATCTGTTGCGAGAGGAAGTGGATACCCTCATCGTGATTCCTAATGATCGCCTGCTTGCAATTTCCGACCGTTCGATCACCGCTGTCGAGGCATTCCGAAGTGCTGATCAAGTTCTTCTCTCTGGGGTCCAAGGAATTACAGACTTGATAACAACGCCAGGACTTATTAATCTCGACTTTGCCGATGTAAAGAGCGTGATGCAAGGCGCGGGTTCTGCTCTGATGGGAATTGGTTCAGCTCGCGGTGAGGCGCGTGCAACACGGGCCGCGGAACTCGCCATCGCCAGTCCACTCTTGGAAGCATCCATTGATGGTGCGCGGGGAGTCCTTCTTTCGATTGCTGGTGGTTCAGACCTTGGACTCTTCGAACTCAGCGAGGCCGCCGAGCTTGTCGCAAGGTGCGCCCATCCGGATGCAAATATTATTTTCGGAACGGTTATAGATGATGCTCTTGGCGATGAAGTACGAATCACGGTAATTGCCGCAGGATTCGATGGTGGCGCCCCAAAGCGAGCTCCTATGCCATCCATTAATGCAGCTGCATTAAGTGGTCAGGCGGATCCGATTGCCGCAAATGATCCGATAGCCGTTGCGCTAGAACTTGAAGACCTTGCCGGAATGGAAGAGACCGTCGAGATTTCTGTTACATCCACGCAACGACGCCGTATCACCTTTGAAGAACTCGTGAATGAGGATGAAATAGATGTTCCTGACTTTATGAAATAAATGTCTCGAACACTCTTTACTTCTCGTGCTGGCGGTGACCTTAAGTTGCCGGCTAACCGCCAAACGCTTGGACAAGCTATATCGCTGACTACCCTACATTTCATGCGCCAAACTCATAGTGATCTCGTGATGGTCGTCGATGAAAAGGGCGAGAATTTTGAATGCGATGCCTTGGTTACATCGACTCCTGGTGTTGGAATTGCGGCGCTAGCAGCTGATTGCATGCCGATTACGTTTAGTGCTGAGAGTGTGGTTGGCGTTGCTCATATCGGCAGAGTCGGGCTGGGCAGTGCAATCGCCATAAAAACCGTTCGCGCGATGCGGGAGTTGGGTGCCCAAGAAATTGTGGCCACTATCGGCCCGAGCATTTGCAGAGATTGTTATGAAGTCTCATCTGATATGTACCGAGAGTTCATCTTGCACACTCCGGCGAGCTCCACTTCGCAAGCGCAACACAGTTTGGATCTACAGCGGGGAGTGAGAGCCCAGTTGGAAGCAAACAGTGTGACTGTGATTAATCTAAATCTTTGTACCCTTGAAAATCCCTTGTACTTCTCCTTTCGACGTGGAGGAGAAAGTGCTCGGCAAGCAGGAATCATTTCGCTATGAACCGCAACGAGGAAATTTCACAGAATTTGAACGCCGTTTCTGAGCGAGTTATGCGAGCTGCGGAAATCGCCGAGAGAGATCCAGGCGATATAACGCTCGTCGTTGTCTCTAAGAATTTCCCCGTGAGCGATGCTCAGGTTCTCTACGACCTTGGGGTACGACACTTGGGTGAAAACCGTGATCAAGAGGGGGCGCTAAAGTCTGAACAGTTACCCGCTGACACCATTTGGCACTTTCAAGGAGAGATTCAGGGCCGCAAAATAAAATCTATAGCGAGTTGGGCAGACTGTATTCACTCACTGGATTCCTTGGATCATGCGCGAAAATTTGATGGCGCTGAGCACCTCTCTTCGTCAGGCACGGGAAGAAACAAGGAGTTCTTTGTTCAGGTTAATTTAGAGCCACAACGTGTTGATCGGGGTGGAGTTCCAATTGCTGAGCTTGATGAGTTCTTACATATATTGTTCTCAGAAACTCGGTTAGCGCCGATTGGCCTTATGACGGTGGCCCCACAGAATATGGAGCCAACAAAAGCCTTTAGCAAATTGCAAGAATTAAGAGATGACCGTGTGACGAAATACCCTTCTCTCGCTGGGCTATCAATGGGCATGAGCGGGGATTTCGAAGCGGCAATTTTATGTGGCGCGACACATATTCGGGTGGGCAGTTCAATCCTTGGATCTCGTGGACTTGCCGTCTAAAATTACTCCATGGCTAACGTATTTAAAAAAGCGGCAAACTACCTCGGACTTGTGGATGAAGAGGAAGAGTCAGAACCTGTAGTTGCCCAACAAGAGCCACATCGCGGTGTCCGTTCCGTTACTCAAAGTGTTCGTCCGACCTTTAATCCAATTCCAACGCCAGCTCGTTTAACACCATCTCGAAATTTTCAGGAAGTTCCAATTCCTGCCTCCGCACCGGAGTCATATCCAATGATGGATCAAATTTTTACGATTCATCCTCGCTTTTACAACGAGGCTCGTACAGTGGGGGAGCGGTATCGTTTGGCTCAACCAGTGCTCATGAATCTTTCTGATATGGAAGAGTCAGAGCGTAAGCGGCTCGTTGACTTTGCATCAGGATTGGTTTTCGGATTGCATGGGAGTATTGAACGTGTTACTTCAAAAGTGTTTCTACTCACTCCGGCGAATGTTCGCGTCAGCTCAGAGCACAAGACAGCTGCCGCCGAAGCAAGTTTCTTCAATCAAAGCTGATTGAAACACTCGCTAGATTTGGAGCGCACCAATGAGTAGTTTTGGAACGGCCATAATCTTTGTTTTGCAATTATTTCTAATTTCGTTATTTGCACGCGTCATACTTGATTACGTCAGAATCTTTTCACCCTCCTGGCGTCCCCGCGGAATCGTGCTAGTTATTGCCGAATTTGTTTATGGAGTGACCGATCCCGTGATGAAATTTGCACGGAAATTTATTCCACCACTTCGCATCGGTCCAGTGGCGGTAGACATATCGTTTATTTTGATATTTTTTGTTACGGAAATATTAATTTCTTTTGCGCGAAGGATTCATTGACGCCGATCGCGGTTTTTAAACTTTCGTCAAAGCGAGTGCTAGGCCGATCTCGTTTTCAACTTCAGGTAAAGATTCGTCGCGGGCAATTGAATATGCTAAAACTTCTTCGGAAATTTGCTCGCTATATCGAGTAATTGCAGCGGCTACATCAGCCTGTGCGTTCCATAAAATATGAATGCGATCGCTGATATCAAAGCCCGAGTTCTTACGCTGCTCCTGGATAGCTCGTATCACTTCGCGCATCAACCCCGCTTCGATGAGTTCTGGAGTTAAGGTGAGATCTAAGGCGACGCTCTCACCTGCATGGCTTGCCACAGACCAACCCTCTTTTGGACTCTCGGTAATGACAAGATCTTCTAAGTTTAATTCAGCAACCTTTGTGCCGTATGAAAGGGAGTAATAACTGTTTTGGCGCAAGGAACGAACGAGTTCCGCAGCATCGGCCATCACGATGGCGTCGGCAATTGCTTGCACATCCCCACCGTAGCGCGCGCCTAAAGATCTAAAGTTGGCCTTGACTGAAACGCTCACGAGGCCATCACTCCCAGCTGAGAGTAGGTCTAGTTTGAGGACATTGAGTTCGTCCTGGATGTGACTTCGAATTTCTAGATCCATTTCGTTCCAGCCAGCTGCTGCAACTAGTGCTCTAGCCAAAGGTTGACGAATTTTGACTTTGGATTCGGCGCGTGCGGCTCTACCTAACTCAACTAATCGCCGAGAGAGTGCAACTGAGGTAGAAAGTTTTGAATCTATGAGCGATGAATCCGCGATCGGAAAATCTGAAAGGTGGACTGATTCTGGGACTCCAGGATCACCCACGCGGATCAATGTCTGCCACACATGCTCAGTGATAAAGGGTACGAGTGGTGACATAAGTTGAGTCAAAACTTTAAGGCAATGATGCAGCGTGGTCAGAGCCGCTTCATCTCCGTCCCAGAAACGACGGCGTGAGCGTCTCACGTACCAATTTGAGAGGTCGTCAATAAATGTTGCTAGCAAACGACCTACTTCTTGGGAATCAAAGGTAGCGAAGGCTGCATCTGTGGAGGCAACTAAGTTATTGAGTTCGGAGATAATCCAACGATCCATCGTGACGGTAGATGGGCTCGCGTTAGGGGGAAGTGTAAATTGGGCAGCATTGGCGTACAGGGAGAAGAACGAGACGGTGTTCCAGTAAGTGAGCAACGTCTTTCGTACCACATCTGATAGCGCATCATGCCCAACGCGGCGGGCACTCCAAGGTGAACCTGCTGCAAGCATGTACCAACGGACAGCATCAGCGCCGTGCTGATCCATCAATGGGACCGGCTGTAAAACATTTCCAAGGTGCTTACTCATCTTGCGTCCGTCTTTATCCAAGATATGGCCGAGGCAGAGCACAGTTTTGTATGCAGATTCATCGAACACCAGAGTGCCGATTGTCATAAGTGTATAAAACCAACCGCGAGTCTGATCGATTGCCTCACAGATAAAATCGGCCGGGTAGGAAGTTTCGAATTGCGCGACCGACCCTTCCTTATGCGGATACCCCCATTGCGCAAAGGGCATCGCACCAGAGTCGTACCAGCAATCAATTACTTCGCTCACGCGGTTCATTGTTTGAGAGCATTCGGGGCAGGGAAATGTGATCTCATCGACGAAAGGGCGGTGTGGATCAGTTGCCGCGACATCTTGCCCAGAGAGCGCTGCAAGTTCAGAAAGTGATCCAATACAGTGGAGGTGATTTTCTGGACAGCGCCATAGAGGTAGCGGGGTGCCCCAGTAGCGACTTCGAGAAATCGCCCAATCAATATTGTTCTCGAGCCAATCGCCATAACGGCCAGTTTTAATGGTTTGTGGGTGCCAATCGGTTTTGGCGTTCTGCTCAAGCAACTCTTCTTTGATTGCAGTGGTGCGGATGTACCACGACGGTTGTGCGTAATACATCAACGGGGTGTGGCACCGCCAGCAGTGGGGATAGGAGTGCTCAAATTGGAGTTGGCGAAAAAGTGCACCGCGAGATTTCAACTCTTTAACCAAAATCTTATCGGCCTCTTTAAAAAAGACGCCGCCTACTAGTGGGACTTCGGCTAAGAATTTTCCATCCGGCGCCATGGGATTAACAACTGGCAGGCCGTAGCGACGACAGACCATTAAATCATCTGCGCCAAACGCCGGAGATTGGTGTACTAATCCCGTTCCATCTTCAACGGTGACGTAATCTGCAAGGACGATGAAATGGGAATCAGGAATTTCGATGAGATCAAGTGGTCGCTGATATGTGATGTGTTCGAGGTCCTTGCCCATAAAAGTGGCGATGACTATGCGCTCTTCACCCAGCACGTGAGCGAGGTTGCTCGCTATAACCAATCGCTCTACTCGATCGTTGTGGACGATCTCGCATACTTGATACTCGACCTTGGGATTCACGGCTATTGCAGTGTTGGAAACCAATGTCCAAGGTGTTGTAGTCCATACCAAGAAGGAGGCGCCAAGATCTGCTAAAACTCCCGAAGTTGCTGGAAATCGAATATATACAGATGGATCGGTAACGGTCTCGTAACCTTGTGCAAGCTCATGGTCGGAGAGACCAGTTCCGCAACGCGGGCAATATGGCGCAACCCGATGGTCTTGGACCAAGAGCCCTTTCTTCCAAATCTGCTGGAGTGACCACCATACGCTCTCGACATATTCTGGGGACATGGTCCAGTAAGCCTCGTCAAAGTCCACCCAGAATCCCATGCGCCTGGTCATAGCGGTAAATTCATCGACGTGTCGTTCAACCGATTCACGACACTTCTCGTTAAAAGCGGCAATGCCATATTTTTCGATATCGCCTTTACCCGCAAAGCCCAACTCTTTTTCGACAGCAATTTCCACGGGTAGGCCGTGGCAATCCCATCCCGCTTTCCGAATTACCTGCTTGCCTTTCATGGTTTGGTAGCGCGGGAACAAATCTTTGAATACTCGTGCCTCAATATGATGGGTTCCAGGAGAGCCATTTGCAGTAGGTGGACCCTCGTAAAAGGTCCAGCGTGGGGCTCCGTCTCGAGCCGAGACGCTCTTTTCGAAGATATTGGCCGATTCCCAGAAACCAAGAATCTGATGCTCAGTCGCGGGTAGGTCGATCTGGGCAGGCAGGCTCCTAAATACGTGAGACCCCGGCGCTGCCATTTATTACCCTCGCTATCGATCAGGCTGCCAAATTCAGATNNAAGATCAATTTGTGCAGAAACCATGGTGAATGCGCGAGTCTAGCGCGGCGAAGTTGGTAATTCCGCGCTCTTCGCTCTAGCCTTCTCGCTCGCGGGTAACTCACACACGCGGGTAACTCACATACGTGAGTAACTCACAAGGCGAGTAACTCACAAGGCGGGCTCTGAAGGCTCACTCCTTGTGGGGTGACTAGAAAAGTGGCTATGAACATGGCACCTACGGCAAAGAAGTCGACGAAGACCACATCAAAAATTGGAGCGCCAAAATCGGGAAAAAAACCGATAGCCCAGAAGGCGATTCCCGCCAAAAAACAAGTTGCTAAGAAAGCAGTGAAAACAGTGCCAGTAAAAAAAGCCTCTGTGGCGAGCTCAGCTAAAAAAGCTGTTACATCAAAAGTTGCTCCGAAAGTTGCTCCGAAAGTTGTGAGTAAGAAGTCCGCCCCTGCAAAGCCAGCAGCGGTCCGATCACCGAAAGTAGTGAAACCATCGGTAGCCAAAAGCGCTCCGATAAAAAAAGTTCCAGGTAAACCATTTCCAGCCAAACTACAAAGTACTACTACCGGTGACTCAACAACAATTACGGTAACGCCTCATGAGGTCAATGCTGGCCCTGAAGTGGTCATCGAAGAGCGACGCCTAGTGATGCCACCACCGCCACGTCCGGTTAAAAGTGGAAAACGCACTCATTTACTCAAACCGATAAAGGGTGCACCGGCACCGCTAATTGTTAATGAGAACGAGAACCCATGGACGACCGCTGAACTCAAGGCGATGCGTACCGAACTTTCCAAAGATCTAGTGCGACTCAAATCCGAACTGACTGATGCTGAGGGTGAGATGGAGGACCTCATCTCTGCCGCTGGGGTAGGAGCTGGTGATGATCAGGCAGACGCTGGAACAAAAACTTTTGAGCGGGAACACGAAATGTCATTGGTCTACAACGCTCGTGACATGGTTTTGCAGACCGAGCGGGCAATTGACCGGATTGACAATAAAACATATGGTCGTTGCGAGGAGTGCGGCAATGCAATTGGAAAGGCTCGACTCCAAGTATTCCCGCGCGCGACGCTTTGTATGTCATGCAAACAAAAAGAGGAACGACGCTGAGAAAATCAGCACCCAAAAATACACATCAACGAGCCGCTAATTCTTTACTTGCTACTGCGCTCGCGGTAATCGTCATTGATTGCGCGAGCAAATCTCTTGCACTTCGAACGTTGACTACTTCCCCTAAGGAAATAATTGGTACATATCTGCAATTTCAACTGACAAAAAATTCTGGCGCTGCCTTCAGCCTCGCGCAAAGTGCAACTATTTTTCTCTCCTTGCTCTCATTTCTAGCGATCGTCGCGATCTTCATTTTTTCTAAATCCATCACTTCGCGTCCGTGGGGGATTGCACTCGGACTATTACTCGGTGGAATCTGCGGAAACCTAGTGGATAGAACCTTTCGAGCGCCTTTTCTCCTTCACGGGCAGGTAATCGATTGGATTCGGTTGCCCCATTGGCCGGTATTTAATCTTGCAGATACCTCTATTGTTGTCTCTGCCGTAACCATTGCAATTCTGCTGATTAACGATGTGAAACCGAGGTCCCGAAATGACGTTCCCTGAACGTGAATTAAAGGTGATCTCTATCCCTGAAGGCTTAGACCAAGAGAGGGTTGATGCGGCGCTGGCAAGAATGCTTGGTTTATCCCGTTCGGCGGTGGTTACGCTGATTGAAAATGAGGAGATATCGCGTTCTGGGAAAGCCGTGACCAAATCGGACAAGGTTTCGACCGCTGATGTTCTAGAAATTTTGATGCCACCCGCCAAGAGCGCTCCCTCGTTGACGCCGACCCCTGTCGAAGGACTTGAAGTCGTGTATAACGACGATCATATTATTGTCATCAATAAGCCTGCTGGGGTTGCTGCTCATCCAAGTCCGGGGTGGCAAGGTCCTACCGTCATCGGCGCTGTGATCGCTGCGGGCTATAACGTTTCAACAAGCGGTGCCGCCGAACGGCAAGGGGTTGTACATCGCCTCGATGTGGGCACGACCGGTCTCATGGTTATCGCAAAAGATGAAGCCTCCTACTCAAACCTCAAAGATCAATTTCGAGATCGCACCGTGACAAAGGTTTATCACGCGATGGTTCAGGGGCATATGGATCCTTCGCAAGGAACAATTGACGCCCCGATTGACCGGCATCCCCGCGAAGATTATCGATTTGCTGTCGTTGCTGATGGCAAACCCTCTATCACGCATTACACCTCGCTGGAGTCATTTCCCGCAGTCTCGCTTCTTGAGATTGAACTTGAGACAGGGAGAACTCATCAGATCAGAGTGCATTTTGCCGCGCTTCACCATCCGTTAGTTGGCGACCTCACATATGGGGCGGATCACACGATTGCTGACCGTTTAAATATTCATAGACCTTGGCTCCACGCTCGTGAACTGAAATTTAACCACCCCATTTCAGGTGCGCATCTGGCTTTCTCCTGCGAATACCCCGAAGACCTGACACGCTCATTGGCACAGCTTGAGCAAAATAGCCTCCAGAATTAGTCCCAGTAGTAATCTCGCTAATCGTGTCCCAGAATCCTAATTTCGTTCACCTCCATGTCCACACCGAATATTCGATGTTGGACGGGGCTGCGCGCGTTGAAGAATTAGTGAGAGAAGTTGCTCGCCAGGAGATGCCCGCAATTGCAATCACCGACCACGGAAATGTATTCGGAGCTTTTGAATTTAATAAACAAGCGCGCAAAGCAGGTGTAAAACCAATTATTGGCATAGAAGCCTATGTCGCCCCCGAAAGTAGATTTGATAAGCGAAGGGTGAAATGGGCTGAAGGCGGTGAGGACGATGTTTCGGGCGGCGGCGCTTACACTCACATGACGCTGCTCGCAGAGAATAATCTGGGACTCTCAAATCTTTTCAAACTCTCCTCGTTGGCCTCACTCGAAGGTTTTTATTACAAGCCGCGAATGGATCGCGATTTATTATCGACCTACTCCAAGGGCTTGATAGCGACGACTGGTTGCCCTGGTGGAGAAATCCAAACTCGGCTCCGGATGGGCGCATACAAAGAGGCGATGACTGCGGCGAGTGAACTACGAGATATTTTTGGCGCCGAGAATTTTTATCTTGAAATTATGGACCACGGAATCGATGTTGAAACTCGCGTCAAGAAGGATCTACTCAAACTTGGGAAAGAGTTAGGTTTGCCGCTTTTGGCGACAAATGATTTGCACTATACAAAAAATTCCGACGCGGTGGCGCACGAGGCGCTTCTATGTGTGCAGTCTGGTTCGACGATGGCAGATCCCAAGCGATTTAAATTTGATAATGACCAGTTTTACCTGAAGAGCGCCGCAGAAATGCGCGAGCTTTTTAAAGAACATCCCGAATCATGTGATAACACATTGATTATTGCCGAAAGGTGCGATGTCACGCTTCGTGAAGGCGAAAATCTCTTACCTCAATTCGAAGTGCCTGCGGGGGAGAGTGAAGTTTCTTGGCTCACCAGGTTGGCCAATATCGGGCTTTCAGAACGACTTCATAACGATATTCCTACGCCCTATCAAGAGCGCCTTGATTACGAACTTGGTGTAATGATCAAGATGGGCTTTCCGGGCTACTTTCTTGTGGTCGCTGACTTATGTGCCCATGCGCGAGACGTCGGTATCCGCGTTGGTCCTGGTCGAGGATCCGCAGCTGGCTCATTGGTCTCATATGCCCTCGGGATCACAGCACTAGATCCAATAAAGCATGGATTACTTTTTGAGCGTTTTTTGAATCCAGAACGTATCTCCATGCCAGATATTGACTTGGACTTTGATGAGCGCCGCCGCTCGGAGATGATCGCTTATGCGACGAATAAGTATGGCGAGGATCGAGTCGCTCAGATCATTACTTACAGCAACATCAAATCCAAGCAAGCTTTGAAGGATGCTACTCGCGTATTGGGTTACCCGTATGCAATCGGGGATAAAATTACAAAAGCTTTACCGCCAACCATTATGGGTAAAGACATCACCCTCTCTGGAATTTTTGATCCTAAAAACGAACGCTATGGAGAGGCCGGCGAATTTCGTACCGTCTATGAGACCGATAGTGACGCGAAACGAATTGTTGATACGGCTCGCGGGCTTGAAGGACTCAAGCGCCAATGGGGAGTTCACGCTGCTGGAGTCATTCTGAGTAAAGAGCCACTGCTTGAGGTGATTCCAATTCATCGGCGGGAATCCGATGGCGCGATAATCACTCAATTCGATATGGGAGCCTGCGAAGCGACTGGCCTCTTAAAGATGGATTTCTTAGGACTGCGAAACCTCTCGGTCCTCGACGATTGTTTGATAAACATCAAACGAAATCGGGGGATCGATTTAGATCTTTCCACTTTAACGCTCGATGATCTCAAGACCTTTGAACTCCTTGGGAAAGGTGAAACTCTCGGAGTATTTCAACTAGATGGTGGGCCGATGCGCGCCTTACTTCGCCAGATGGCGCCAGATTCATTCGAAGATATTTCGGCTGTGATTGCGCTTTACCGGCCGGGTCCGATGGGGGTAAACGCTCACACTGATTATGCCGATCGAAAGAATCGTCGCAAACCGGTGGAACCAATACATGAAGAATTGTCCGAACCGCTTTCAGAAATCCTCGGTGATACCTTCGGTTTGATTGTTTATCAAGAGCAGGTAATGGCTATCGCACAGAAAGTAGCTGGATTTTCACTTGGACGAGCGGATTTATTGCGCAAGGCTATGGGAAAAAAGAATAAGGAGATTCTCGATAAAGAATATGTAAACTTTGAAGCCGGAATGGTTAGTGGTGGATTCGGTAAAAACGCCATAAAGAAACTCTGGGATACCTTGATCCCATTCTCGGACTATGCGTTTAACCGCGCTCACTCTGCTGGTTATGGATTGGTCTCCTATTGGACCGCGTACCTTAAGGCCAACTTTCCAACTGAATATATGGCGGCGTTACTCACAAGTGTGCGGGATGATAAAGACAAGAGCGCGCTTTACTTGAACGAATGCCGACGTATGGGGATCAAGGTTCTGCCGCCCGACGTCAACGAGTCAGCCTCCGACTACACACCACTGAGTAGAGACATTCGATTTGGATTAACCGCCATCCGAAATATCGGAGATAACGTCGTCGCTTCAATTGTTGCTAATCGAGAGAGTAAAGGTCGCTACACCTCCTTCGGAAATTTCTTGGCGAAGGTTGATCAACACGTGTGCAACAAGAAAACTATTGAATCACTCATCAAAGCAGGTGCATTCGATTCACTCGGTGCGTCGCGACGCGGCCTCATGATGGTTTACCTCGAAGCTATTGATTCAATCAGTGAGACCAAACGAGCGGAAGCGATTGGCCAGTTTGATTTATTTGGAAGTTTGGAGAGCCAAGTCACAACGACAGTAACAGGAGTCGATCTAGATATCCCGACTGAAGAGTGGGATAAATCTCTACTTTTGAGTTATGAGCGTGAAATGCTAGGACTGTATGTATCTGACCATCCGCTCCTTGGAATCGAACATGTACTTCGTGCCGCCGTTGACATGCCGCTCTCGCAAATTATCGAAGATTCGGTCGGACACGAACAGATCGTAAATATTGGAGGGTTGATAACCCAGGTACAGCGCAAGGTATCCAAACAGGGTAATTCCTGGGCAATCGTTTCTATCGAGGACCTTGAAGGCGCAGTAGATGTGCTTTTTTTCGCGGCTACTTACCAAACCCACGCCATGAACTTGATCGAAGATCGCGTCATTGTCGTACGAGGCCGTATTGATAAACGAGAAGAGGCCCCGCGCATCACTGCGCTCGACATGACGATCCCAGATGTATCGGGAGCGCCCACGGGTCCATTCGTCATAACGATGGACGCAACCCGGGTTACAGCGCCACTTGTAGACCGCATGAAGGAGATATTGCGATCACACCCTGGTCCACGAGAAGTTCACCTTCGCTTGGATGATGGGATTAAGGGATTGGTAATGAAAATTGATGATGAATTGCGGGTAACCGCATCTCCAAGTTTGAGCGCTGATCTCAAATCGGTGCTGGGTCCCGACTGTCTCGTCTCCTAGTTGGCGGGTCAATGGCGCCCATTAAATGGCTCCTGCCTCCTGCCGTCACGCTTTAGAATACCTAGGTGAATCCAGGTCTTGCCATTCCGCTGATTGATTTGCGCGGAAAAAAGTTAAGCAGAGCGCAATATAAGCGCGTGATTCCACGGGCCCCGCTCGACGTCGCGCGAGCCATGGAGTTGATTGCCCCTATCTTGGACCGGGTCGAAAATGGAAGCGAAGAAACTTTGCGAGAACTTGCTCTCGAATTTGACGGTGTTCGCCCAGAACATATTCGAGTGCC
>PLXJ01000054.1 GCA_003151395.1 Actinomycetota bacterium
TTCTGCAATTCGGGTGCGGAAGCAAATGAGGCCGCTATCAAACTTTCTCGCCTTACAGGGAAGAGAGAAATTATTGCGGCTGAAGGCGGGTTTCATGGACGCACAATTGGTGCGCTCTCCATCACTGGGCAAGCAGCAAAACGAGTTCCTTTTGAACCGTTACTTTCAGATATTTCATTTGTTCCGTATGGCGATACGCAAGCTATGAAGAAGGCTCTTTCGCGTAGAACCGCGATGGTGATTCTCGAAGCAATTCAAGGCGAAAACGGAGTTGTAGTTCCTCCGGAGGGGTACCTACAAGAAGTTCGCGAGCTTTGCGATCGTTACGGCGCCTTGTTGGCGATAGACGCGGTTCAAACCGGAATGGGTAGAACTGGAAATTGGTTCGGGTTTGAGGAGGAGGGAATTCGCCCCGACATAATTACCTTAGCCAAAGGATTGGGCGGTGGGCTGCCTTTGGGTGCAATGATCTCTCTGGGAAATAACGCTCCTTCGTTTAAGCCGGGAGAACATGGCTCAACATTTGGAGGGAACCCGATTTCGTGTGCCGCCTCGAATGCGGCAATTGATTACATCGTTAAAAAGGATCTCCTCGAGCGGGTAACGGATTCTGGTACCTATCTTAAAAAGCAATTGCGAAAGATTCCAGGTGTTACTGAAGTGCGGGGCCGCGGACTCCTTTTAGGAATTGTGCTTGAATCTAAATTGTCATCGGCAGTGGCAACAAAAGCGATGGCAAATGGATTACTCATTAATGCCCCGAGCAAGAGCGTTATTCGGTTGGCCCCTGCACTCATCGTGAGCAAGAAACAACTTCATGATTTTGTCGATTTGTTCGCTAAAACTATTGACCAGGTTCAAAATGGTTAAGTCTTTAAGTGTCTCGACCCGGGAGCGCAAACAGTTGATCATCGGATTGATACGAGCAGGAAAGATCCATTCTCAAGCCGATGTTGTTCGAGAGTTGGCTGCCAAGGGAATGGTTGTCACGCAAGCAACTGCAAGTAGGGACCTGCAAGAACTTGGAGCGATGCGTTCCAAGGGTGCTAATGGTGAATCACGTTATATTCTGGGGGATAAGCAGATGTTACTTTCCACTGGCGAGCTTGTCCTATCTATAGTCGCGAGCGGTAATACCGTTGTCTTGCGCACTCCACCTGCTGCAGCCCAATTTGTTGCCAGCACGATCGATGCTGCAATTTTGGCCGCTAACTTACCGAGTGCGATCGGAACAGTCGCCGGGGATGACACGGTTCTCGTGATCGCGTCTAGCGCAACTGGCGGTTCAAATCTTGCAAAAGAAATTTCAATAATGTTTGGAAAGGAAGCGTAATGGCGCTCTGGGGTGGAAGATTTGCAAAGGGGCCGGATGAATCTGTCCTTAAACTATCGAGGAGCGTCGAATTTGATTGGAGACTCGCACCCTACGATGTTCGCGTAAACAAGGCACACGTTGCGGGATTAAAGCGCGCTGGAGTCATGTCTGCAGACGATGCAGCGCTGATTACAGATGCTCTGCAAGAACTTGGTCAAGAGATAGCCGCGGGAACATTTTTCTATGATCAAAGCGATGAGGATGTTCATAGCGCGATCGAGCGCGGATTGGTCGCAAAGTTGGGGGAACTGGGTGGGGCGCTTCGTGCTGGTCGTTCTCGTAACGATTTAGTAGTAACAGATTTCAAACTTTATCTCATCGACCATTTACTCGAAGTTGCACAGGAAACGATCCTTCTAGCAACGACCATCGATGAGGCTGCTGCAAAGTTAATCGACCAAATCGCACCTGGCTTTACGCACCTGCAACATGCGCAACCAATTCTTTTCTCGCATGAACTTGCCAAGCACTCGCATGCACTTTTACGCGACGTTGACCGCATGAAAGATTGGTTAACGCGAAATTCTGTCTCGCCACTTGGTTCCGGGGCGCTGGCCGGATCAGCACTTGTCCCGAATCCTGAAATCATTGCAGCAGAACTCTCGTTCCAGGGCGTCGCAAGAAATAGTATTGACGCAGTGAGTGATCGTGATTTTGTCGCGGAAGCGCTCTTTAATTTTGCGATGCTCGGCGTGCACCTATCAAGGATCGGAGAAGAGTTCACGATCTGGAATACTTATGAATTCGGCTGGGTTACGCTTGATGATGGGTTCTCCACTGGTTCATCGATTATGCCTCAAAAGAAAAATCCTGATATCGCAGAGTTGGCCCGTGGTAAGTCGGGTCGATTTATCGGAAATTTAACCGGCTTGCTAGTGACGTTAAAAGGCCTACCTTTTGCTTACAACCGCGATCTGCAGGAGGACAAGGAGCCAGTTTTTGATTCAGTCGAACAACTTCTCACATTGCTTCCAGCGATGAGAGGGATGATCAAGACCGCAACGTTTAATGGCGACAAGATTGCCGCGGGTGTCTCGGATGGTCACGCATTAGCGACAGAAATTGCAGATTTTTTGGTTCGAGCCCAAGTCCCGTTTTCACAGGCACACGAGATCGCTGGCAGGGCCGTTTCACTAGCTCAAACCAACGGGATCGAGGTACATCAATTGAGCGATACGGACTTACTAGGGATTGATAGTCGCCTGACTCCAAATGTGCGGGAGATGCTCTCCTCTCAAGCGGCAATTGCATCACGGGTTTCCATCAATGGCACATCCCCAAAGAGCGTTACTGCCCAACTTGGCCAACTTGAGGCGAAAATTCGGGGATATTCCAGCTGGATTGCCAGCGAGCGTAAACGCTTTTCGGGCATGATGGGCGTATGACTTCTGAACTCTTAGCCGACCTTGAATGGCGCGGTTTAATCGCACAAACCACTGATAGACAGGCGCTGCTTGATCAACTCAACGGCAGTTCGACGGCGTTCTATATTGGCTTTGATCCAACCGCTCCTTCATTAGGAGTTGGAAATCTCGTGGTGCTTTTGGTGATGCGTCGCTTTCAACTTGCGGGTCACAAGCCACTTCCACTAGTAGGCGGTGCGACCGGTTTGATCGGCGATCCAAGCGGCAGAAACGAAGAGCGTTCCCTCAATCAAACAGAATTAGTGGAGCAATGGGTAATTCGAATTCGAGAACAGCTCTCCAAGTTTTTGGATTTCGAATCTGGTCCCAATGCAGCGGTGATGACTAACAATTTGGATTGGACCGCGCCGGTTAGCGCTCTCGATTTTCTCCGCGAGATTGGTAAACATTTTAGTGTCAATCAGATGCTCGCTAAAGATAGTGTTTCCTCGCGATTGGAGAGCGGTGGGATCAGTTATACCGAATTCTCATATCAAGTTTTACAAGCTTTTGACTTTCTGGAGTTGTACCGTCGCTTTGATTGCAAAATTCAATTAGGAGGAAGTGATCAATGGGGAAATATAGTCGCGGGTTTGGATCTCATCCGAAAGGTTGAAGGTGTTGCGGCACACTGTTTAACTATTCCTCTTCTTGCCAAGAGCGATGGAACAAAATTTGGAAAGAGTGCCGGAGGAAACATTTGGCTGGATCCCGAGATGACATCTCCTTACGCTTTTTATCAGTTTTGGTTCAATAGCGATGATGCGGATATTCCAAAATATCTCAAAGTCTTTTCGTTCAAGAGTCATGACGAGATAATTTCGCTGATCGATCAACACGAAACCAATCCAGGGTTGCGCAATGCACATCGTGAACTGGCCCGAGAACTTACTACCTTGGTTCATGGAGCAGGGGAGTGCGAAGCGGCAGAACGCGCTGCAAAGGCACTTTTTGGACAAGGCGAACTCAGCGAACTCGATGAACGAACCTTGGAATCTGCACTTTCGCAGTTACCCCGAACCACGATCAAGGCAGGAGATCCGCTCCCCACGTGGGTAGACCTCTTAGCATCTACTGGCATCGTCGACTCGAAATCAGCCGCGCGTCGCATCGTAAAAGAAGGTGGCGCATATCTCAACAATTCCAAGGTAGTTGGCGAAGAGTTCGTCCCAAGCGTAGAAAGCCTACTTTATGGCCGTTTTCTGCTCCTCAGGAAGGGGAAAAGAGATCTAGCGGCCGTAGAGGTGCTCTGACCCTTCCAACCCTTCCAACATTTTGCTGGCTCCTAAGCCCTATAACTCTTGATTTATAAGGGTTATAGGGCTTTTGTTACTTCCCCCCCTATCTGAGGAATTGAAATAATCGGGATCAGGTTGCGATTTGACCCTGTAGGCGTCCGCGGGTTAAGGTTCTACCTCGCTCGCGTAACGGACTGAAAGAGGCCGTGCGACGACAATCTGCAAGATAGCGTGTGTTTGGTCCTGGTCTATGCGAAATTGACCTCAAGTCCATATTGCATTAAGTTTGGCAGTCTGCCCTGCAAACGGCGAGAAATCGTCGTGCGTGGAGCGCGCTCGTACCTTGAGAACTCAACAACGTGCAAAAATCAATGCCAATAAAAGGGCTTATATAGGCGTGCTCGCATGTCTGTAGTAAGTCCAAATTCCTTTGTATTTTCTCTTTTTGAGATCATTACAAAACAAAAGCAATTGGTAAAACGAAATAGCTATAAACGCTAGTTTTGTTTTTTGCCAGATCACAACTTTCTATGGAGAGTTTGATCCTGGCTCANNAACGCTGGCGGCGTGCTTAACACATGCAAGTCGAACGATGATGTTCCTTCGGGGACTGATTAGTGGCGAACGGGTGAGGAACACGTGAAGAATCTGCCCTCCACTTTGGGATAACTCCGGGAAACCGGGGCTAATACCGAATATTGAAACATAAGTGGCATCACTGAGTTTTGAAAGAATTTCGGTGGAGGATGACTTCGCGGCCTATCAGCTTGTTGGTGAGGTAATGGCTCACCAAGGCGACGACGGGTAGCCGGCCTGAGAGGGCGACCGGCCACACTGGGACTGAGACACGGCCCAGACTCCTACGGGAGGCAGCAGTGGGGAAACTTGCGCAATGGGCGAAAGCCTGACGCAGCAACGCCGCGTGGGGGACGAATGCTTTCTGAGTTGTAAACCCCTTAAAGCAGGAACGAT
>PLXJ01000023.1 GCA_003151395.1 Actinomycetota bacterium
ACTTGCGAAACGCCGGCAATGCGTCCACTGAGTCGGCGGCGTCGTCCACGTACTTCGCGGTGAGCTGGTGTCCCAGTACTCCGCCGTGCTGATTCACCTCGTAGATACCAACCGCGACGCCGTGGGTTCCCCAACTTGACAGCAATGACTTCGAACCCGTGAACGGGAAGATGCCGCCGACGACCAGCGGTGCCAACTTCTTGGGGGCCGCGTTCGCGACTCCCGCAGAGACACCAACGCCCGCCAGAGCGGTCACCATGGCGAGCGACAGGACGACCCTGCCCCTCAGGCGACTCCTCATTTTTCCATTAGTTTTCATTCCGTAATTCCCCCTTTTTNNTTTTTGCTTTTTTCCTTCGTGAACGTGGGAATCTCCCACCATTACGATTGTGCGTGCTCCGCGCGACCCAAGAAGATTGCGGCGAGGTCGTGCTTGGCGATCTCATCTGTCGTTCCGTGAAGGTGATTGGTCCCCGCCACAAAAATGTGAACGAAGTCGGCGTGCGTGAGAGCGCGCTCGACGTTCTGCTCAACGACCAGTACCGCTGTACCGGTATTTTTGATCAACTCGATTTGGTTCCACACCACGTCGGTGTACGCCGGCGAGAGTCCCGCCGTCGGTTCGTCGAGCACGATGACGGTGGGATCGACCATGAGCGAGCGCGCAATGGCGAGCAGGTTCTGTTGGCCTCCTGAAAGGTTACCGGCCCGCTTGCCCGTCGCCTTCTTGAGGTCGGGGAAGGCGTCGAGGATTTCGACCATTCTCTGCGACGTATCGCCCTTGGCCGCAAAACCACCGACCTCGAGGTTCTCGCGTACCGAGAGGTTGACGAACACGTTGTCGTTCTGGGGCACGTAGACCAAGCCGTTGCGCGGGATCAGGTGTCCAGGCATCTTGGTGATGTCGTGATCATTCACCTTGATGCTGCCGGTCTGGGTTCGCAAGATACCCACCAGGGTCTTGGCGTACGTCGACTTTCCGGCGCCGTTGGGACCGATGATGGTGGTGATCGTGCCCACGTCGGCGGTGAGCGAGATGTTCGAGATGATGACGTTACGGCCGTAGCCGGCCGTGATGTTCTCAGTGACCAGTGCTGGCATTGATGACCTCTCCTAGGTACGCCGTGACGACTTCCTTGTTTTGGCGCAGCTCACTCAGTTTTCCCGTGGCCAGGGTCTTTCCTTCGGCCAGGACGATGACGTTGTCGCAAATTCTCTCAACGACATTGAGGTTGTGCTCAATCATCAGCACCGTGACTCCCTGGGCCTTCATGTCGAGGATGTAGCCCCCGATGCGCTCGATCAGCGCGGGGTTGACTCCCGCCATTGGCTCGTCGAGCAGGAACACACTCGGCGACGCCATGACGCCGCGCGAAATCTCGAGGAGTTTCTTCTGACCGCCCGATAGTTCGCGCGCCCAGTTGTCGCGCAGGTCGTAGAGGCCGTACGTACGCAGAATCTCGGTCGCTCGCTCAATATTCTGACGCTCCTCGCGCTTGACGAGTCGAGGACGAAAGAAGATGTTGAAGATTGACTCCCCCGCCTGGACCTTGGGAGCAACCAGCAGGTTTTCGAGCACCGAGAGGCCACCGAGCTCGCGCGACAATTGAAATGTGCGCATCAGTCCGAGTCGGGCGATCTTTGCGCGGTCCATGTTAGTCACATCGGTGGAACCTAAGTGGACGGTTCCGGAGTCGGACTTCATCGCGCCCGAGAGGATGTTGACGACCGTGGTCTTTCCGGCGCCATTGGGGCCAATCAGCGCGGTGATTTTATTCCTCGGGACGTCGAAGGTGGCCCCATTGACGGCGTTCACGCCGCCGAAGGCCTTGGTGAGTCCCTCGCAACGAAGAATCGGACCTTCGCTACCCGCGGGCGTCGTCGACAGATCTTTATAGGTCATCACCAGGCGTCATTCCCTTCGTGTGCGTCCGCAACTTGCGCGGCAGAATTAGTTGTCGCGACGGCCTCAACCGGAGTAGGGGCTACGACCGAGTGTCCGTCGCGATTCAGAAGCTCGCCGGCCGGAGCCGGGAACTTACGAACTCGTTCGGGCAACATTCCCTGTGGGCGAAACCACAGCATTGCCATCAACACGATGCCGATCACCATGGCGCTGAAGTACTCGATGAGTCCGGGGCGGCCCGGAATATCTGGCAAAAAGGCGGGGAGGTGAATCAGCAGCGTCTCCACCAGCAACGCACCGACCAGCAGACCGACGTTGTTGCCGACGCCGCCCACGATGATCACCGCGAACACCACGAAGGTCTCACCGGGCAGCCAGGCCGAGGGATTGAACGAACCTCCGAACTGGATGATGAGTCCGCCACCGATACCGGCGAAGAACGCGCCGATCACCATCGAGGTGATCTGATACTTAAAGATGTTCTTTCCCAGTGTTGAAGCAACGCCTGGATCATCACGAATCGCCCTAAAGGTACGACCGAGTGGGGAACTCATAATTCGGTTCATAAATAGATACATGATGAGCGCGATGATTCCCGTCACCGCGGCAAAGAACCCGACAAATTGGTTGGAATCTAAATGAAAGACGCCAGACATTGGCTCTGGAATGTTATACAAACCATCTGGACCGTTAAAGAGTGGAACAAAGTTATTACACACGTCATAGAGCACGAGTGAAAGTGAGATCAGAACCATCGCTAAGTAATCGGTCCGCAGTCGGCGAAGGGCGATAAAGGCCACTATTACCGCTAGCAAACTAGAAACTATGCCACCCGCCAGTAAATTAAAGGGGAAGGGCAAGTTGAGACCAAGGATGAAATGCTGACCAGCAGCGATCCCGGTGTTCGCTTTAGGAAGACTTGTAGCGCCGGTCACGTAAGAACCGATGGCAACAAAGCCGATGTAGGCAAAATTGAGAATTCCAGTTTCACCAAACTGAATGTTGAGCCCCATCGCCAGGATGAAGTAAACGAAGAAAAAGAAGAAGAGCGTATAGACATAAAAGGACATGATTACGCCTTTCCAGAACGGGCAAATACGCCACTTGGTTTGAAGAGCAGGGTCAATATCAAGATCGCAAAGGCGACATCGAGTTTGTAGGATGCATTGATAAAGGAGGCCGAAACTTCAGTTGCCAATCCAATAATCAGCGCACCTGCCATAGCGCCATAAATACTTCCTACGCCACCGACGATCACAGCTGCAAAGATTACGAATAAGAAGAGCTCGCCAGATGCCGGAGTCAGATTGCCTTCAGAAATTCCAAGGACCGTTCCGGCTAAGCCAGCCATCGTGCCGGAAAGAAACCAGGTGATTGTTGTAATGCGTTGCGTATCAATACCGCTAGTCATTGCCAGCGATGCATTGTCTGACATGGCGCGCATCGACTTACCCAGTCGCGTTGTCTTCAATAAGACGTGAACCAGAAGCATTAACACAACAGCGATAGCCATCACGATCATTTGATTAATCGTGAGTAGGAATGGGCCGACATGCTTTACATACTGAACCGGAGTTCGGTATGAACGAATGTTTGCGCCCCAGAACGAGTAGATCACATTGAGTATTACTAGGGAGAGACCAAAGGTCACAATCAATACATAGAACGGCTTATCAAACTTACGTGCAAAAGGAGAAAGTAAAGCGCGGTTTATACCCACCGCGAGGATTCCCATAAGGAGTGAACCAAACACCAGGGCAACCCAGATGTTGAGATGAAGATAGAGATTGTTGAGGTCGTATGAAAAGAAAGCTCCAAGGGCCATAAAATCGCCGTAAGCAAAATTTACATAATTCGTGATACCGAATTGCAAACTTAAACCTACTGAAGCAATTGCTAGCACTGATGCCGTCACTAATCCGAAGGCAATTGACAGTACAAACTGATGCACATCTTCTCCTAACCACGCCGTTAGCTATATCGGTATTCGCATCACTATCTGCGAATTGAGTGGAACTGTAGGGGCGACCCCCTGCAAAACAATGCTTGTGACCATTACTCGTTTTTTTGCTGGTTTTTCGGCGTTTTGCTCATTAATCTCAGGTGGAGGGTGGAGACAAAGCGCCGAACAAGCAGCACAATTGCGGTCATGTCCCATCGGAAAATCCTCACTCGAGTAGCTACTCATAGGATTTTTATTGTCGTTATTGCGGGAATGCTCGGTTTACTTCTTGCCTACAACTCCGCAAAAGCTAGCCAAACCAATGAATACGAGTTGCGGGCGTTGGCTATTGCACAGGCAACCGCCTCAATACCCACCATTCCTGCCTTATTAGAAAGCGGGGACCCACAACATAAACTTGCAGTACTTGGTGACACGCTTCGAATTAATACTCATGCATCCTACGTAGTGATTGCAAATATCAAGGGAATTAGATTTTCGCACCCGAATCCGAAATTGATAGGCAAGAAACTAGATGGAACACAACCAGCTCTCAAGGGTCGCTCGTACACAACTATTGATAAAGCCGGAACGCTTGGTGTCTCTGTTAACGGAAAGACTCCGATCTATGCTCCGAATGGAAAAATAGTCGGAATGGTTTCTGCAGGTATTTTACTTAGTGCCCTCTCCACCGGAAGTTGGTACCTAGTCCACGGCTTCCTGCTCTATGGAATTGGATTGTTACTAGTCGGTCTATTGCTTTCAGAACTACTGGTTCGTCTGGCACACGGACGTGAGTTAAGTGAAGAGTTGCAAGCCGTCACGGCCCTCATCCAGGAGCGAGAAGCAATGCTTCACTCGATTCGCGAAGGCGTCATCACCCTCAATTTAGCTAACGAGATCACCCTCATCAATGATGAAGCGCGCAAACTTCTGGGGCTGCGAGTTGATGTAATCGGCAAGAGGATTGACGAAGTTGTCGGAGCAGGTCGCATAAGTGAATTGCTACTCGGTACGGTCGAGAATGAGGATGACCTACAGGTCCTCACCGAGAATCACTCTATTGTTATCAATCGCCGAGAAGTCTTAGACAATCAGACACCAATTGGCTATGTCATCATTTTACGAGATCGAACCGAACATATTGGGTTACTCCGCGAATTAGAGAGCGTCCGGAATTTGACCGAAGCGTTGCGAAGCCAACAACATGAGTTTGCCAATCGTCTCCATACAATCAATGGGCTTCTTGAACTCTCAAATTATGAAGAGGCAGCAAAATACCTTGGGGAGATCGCCCATGTTCAGTCGAATCTAGCCGAGGAGTTGACCTTCAAACTCGGAAATTCTTTAATCACTGCGCTGCTAATAGCGAAGGTAACCATTGCCAAAGAGCGGGGCGTCACCATGACAATCGACGCAAAAACTTCGCTTGATGATCTAAGTATCAACCCGAATGCGCTGGTAACCGTCGTAGGAAATTTGATAGACAACGCAATTGATGCCGCCTCCGGATCCCCGTTGGCGACCGTGGAAGTTTCATTTCTTAAATCAAGTGATCGAATGAAATGCATTTTGGTTCACGACAGCGGTCCCGGGCTTCCCGAGGCTGACCCGTCAATAGTCTTCCAAGATGGGTATTCCACAAAGGAATCGAATGGAGCGGGACATCGAGGACTCGGGTTGGCAATAGTCCATCGATTGGTCAAGCAATCATCTGGGTTTATCACAGCAAGCAATAATGATGGCGCCACTTTTATGGTCAACATACCTATAGCGCAAAGTGTTCGACTCAAGGCCCATGTCTGATGATTAATACCTTGATCGTGGAAGATGATTTTCGCGTTGCCGATATCCACTCCGCTTATGTATCCAACATTCCGGGTTTCCAGGTAGTTGGTAAGGCCCATACCTGCGCACAGGCTTATGACATGATTGTTGAAAAGCACCCGGACTTGGTTCTTTTGGATTTATATCTACCGGATGATCACGGACTAAATTTATTTTCACGGTTACAACAGTTGCCCCGCGAAATGCGAGCCGATGTCTTCGTAATTTCTGCGGCAAAGGATGTCGCAAATGTTCGCGAGGCTCTGCAGCTGGGCGCCGTTCAGTACATCACGAAACCCTTTAACAAAAATCAATTATCAGAGAGATTGTTGACTTACCAATCCGCGCGCGAAAAATTGGCAACGCGTGAGGAGATTTCGCAGGATGAAATCGATCGACTATCTGGGTTGTTACGTGGACCACGCAACGGTAGAAGCTCGTCAGATGCTCCAAGGAGTCCGACTGCCTCATCAATTCTTAAAATGATTGAGGATGGCAAGAAGCCAGTATCTGCAAATGAAGTCTCCGAGGAACTTGGATTGAGTAGGGCTACAGCGCAAAGATATCTTTCGCAGATGGTCGAAAATGGACAACTTGAACTAGTACTTAGATACGGATCCACCGGGCGGCCGATTCACCTCTTTCATATCGCCGGCAAGTAACCTTCAGCTATGGATAACTACACTCACGGACACCACGAGTCAGTTTTACGCGTACATCAATGGAGAACCGTGGCCAATTCTGCGGCCTTCCTACTCCCGTATCTAACCACTAGTTCACAGTTGCTCGATGTTGGGTGCGGACCAGGAACAATAAGCGCCGAACTCTCACTATTGACTCCACAAGGTGGAGTTACCGCCATTGATTTATCAGACGAGGTAATTGAAATTGCTAGACGCAGTCATCCGCTGGAGGACTATCCCAACCTCAATTTTGATAGTGGAGATGTATATCGGATGAAATATCCCGATAACACCTTTGACATCGTGTACGCGCATCAAGTACTTCAGCACCTTGCAAACCCAGTCGAGGCCCTCGTGGAAATGCGTCGAGTTTTAAAACCAAATGGAATCCTCGCGGTTCGAGATGCGGATTATGGCGCTTTCACTTGGGCACCACCAGCTGCGGAATTTGATCTCTGGATGAAGATATATCAAGAAGTCACTCGACAAAATGGCGCTACCGCCAATGGCGGAAGATATCTCAAAGGTTGGGTTAGTGAGGCCGGATTTTCATCACTAGTTGTATCGAGTTCGGTTTGGACATTTTCAACTGTGGAAGATCGACAGTGGTGGGGTGGTTCTTGGGCCGAACGCGTTGTCGAGAGTAGTTTTGCAGTTCAGGCGCTTTCATATGGAATCGCAGATCTTGCCCAACTTGAGAGCATTTCTCAAACCTTCAAGCGCTGGGCGAAAGATGAGAGCGCGATCTTTTTCATTCCGCACGTTGAGGTCATAGCAAGAAAATAGCCGCAACTTGTTGCGCTAAATTATTTGAGAGCTCTCCTGACTAGCGGCGCTGTCGATCCAATGAGCGTTGCTAGCACCAAAAATACTGCTCCTGCCCCGACCAGTCCTGTGATGAGTCCAGCAATTGCCGGCATGAGAAACTGGCCAAGACGATTGCTAGCCAATCGAATCGAAATTGCAAAGGAGCGCTCATCCTCTTTGGACTTTCTGGAAACCCAAGCCATAGTCATCGGTTGACCAACGCCCAAGGTAAAGCCAGCGATAAACATGATTACGGTCAAAAAAATGAAGGTAGTAGAGAATGCGGCAATGACGCAGGCGATGCCGGACAAAACGATGCTGCCAAATAGAAGCCGCTGGTAACCAAATTTTTCGGTGAAAATTCCGAGGAAAAAGCGCGAAATCATTGAAGCGGCTGCGCGGGCAACGAGCGCTCCAGCTATGGCTGTGGAAGTGAAACCTTTGTCCCTTCCAAAAACGGGTAAGAAGACGGTCAGAACATCGATACTTGATGAGATCGCAAGACTGGTAAACATTGCGATCTTCATACCCGGATTGGACATTACGGATTTGAAGCTCATCCCACTTTTGGATGCTTTGGCAGTCATAGCAACGGTTGGTTTCATTGCGATCCAGGGCAATATTGGAATTAAAGCGATCCCAGCAATAATGGCGGCCGCCAGAAATCCATGTGAAGAGGATCTGGGTAGCAACCCCGCTGAACCGGCGGCCGCAGATCCAATCGCTGGACCAATCATTTGGCCCAGCGCGGCGCTAAAGGTGAAGTAACCGAAATTCTTTTCAAAATTGGAATGAGTGCTCTTATTTCCGACCATCGCCTGCGCACCGACCATGCAGAGAAACTGCGAAGTGCCTAGCGCGATGACAAAAATAGCTAACGTCCAGGCTGAGTGTGAAATCATGAGTCCCAAAGTTGAAACGATGGCGCAAACCGTGCCCATAAAGACAAATTTTCCTTCACCAAACTGATTCACCCAATGGCCTAAAGGAATTGCAAGCACGAGTGGAAAGAGGACATAGAGAGCACCAAATGCCCCAATTAAAATATTATTTGAATGTAACTCAAGCAGGCGATAAGTAATCATGGGGCGGGAGAGATATGTGCTCGCTTGAACCAAAACCGAGTTCAGTAAAACAATCAGAATCCAATTGTTTCGCTTAGTCATTGGGCTAGTCCAACGTATTCAACCCATCTCATGCGGAAATGCTATGGGCACCAATTAAATGTGTCTATGCTACTTTCATGCCGCAGAACATAAATATTTTAGAACTCAGTGAAAAATTCTGGACGTGGAGAGCGTCGGAGCAGCCGAGATCACATGATGACATTCCGAGAATAGAACGGCCATCTGATTGGGTACCCGAGTGGTCGCAAGCTGATGTTGCGAGGTATCGGGCAGAAATCACTGAGTTTGAAGTTGCGCTGGCTCAGATTTTTTCTTTTACAAGTATTGATGTAAGTCTGTCGCCATCGGATTGGGTAGATCATTGCTTGCTGCACTCGGCAATATCTCGAGTGAAATGGGAGTTGGATCACCTACAAATCTGGCGGAGACAACCAGGTTTCTATATTGACCAAACTATCGGGGTCGTCTTTGATTACTTATTGCCGCAGAAAATTGATTCATTAACAATTTCAAATGTGAGAAGGGTTCTCAAAAGTTTTGAAATGACGCTTCAAAGCGCTCGGGTCAATCTGGCTAATTCTGCCCATAAAGAACTGGCTTTGGACTCTATCGAACAGTTGAGCGCTATCAAAGATCAAATAACGGAGGTTGGTGTAAGCCTCACTTCTTACGTGGAAAAGTCGGAGGTGAGTGGCTTCTTGGCAGAAATTGAAGCTGCTGGTGATGAACTAGTCGGTTTTCGGGATTGGCTAGTCGCAGAGCTCGCGAACTTTCCGGCTTTTGAACCGATTGGAGAAGTCGGATTCAACTGGTTCTTGACCAATGTTGCGCTCAATCCCCTCACTCGGCGTGAGTTGATCGACATCGGAAACATTGAGTTTGATCGAGCGATCTTTTTAGAGACTGTCTCCACGAATCGTTACTCCGGCATTGAAGTGCCCGGACTTCCAACGTCAGCAGAAGCACAAAGCACGGATGAAGCCAGGCTTGAAGTAGAAGTACGGAACTTCTACGAGGCCGAAGATCTGTTGACACAACCGCCAACTCTTAGAAGATACCTCAACGCACCGCGACCTAAGTATTTGGAACCAATTAAGTGGTTAGGTGTAACCGATGATTTGACTGGTCCTTCCCGCCTTGATGTTGATGGGGTGAGTTACGTTCCGGCACCGCACGCTGACATGCCATATTTTTATGCAGCCAACGCGCGGGATCCACGTGCCGGAATCGTTCATGAAGGGGCGCATTACAAACAACTTTCGCTCTCTTGGGGAAATAAGAATCCGATTCGCCGTCATTACTATGACTCTGGCGTAAATGAAGGCATCGCTTTTTACAATGAAGAGCTGATGCTGGCAGCTGGACTTTTTGCCGATAAGCCACATTCCCAGGTGTTGATGTATAACTTCATGCGTTTGCGGGCTTTGCGCGTCATTATTGATGTCTCTCTTGCTACGGGCCAGATGGATATAGAAACTGCTACGCAATACTTGGCAAACAAAGTGCCCATGGATCTGGAAACTGCGCGCGAGGAAGCGCTCTTTTTTGCCGGTTTTCCCGGACAGGGCATGACTTACCAGATCGGAAAGACTCAGATCGTAAAGTTGCTAGCTGACGCAATTCGTAGCCAAGAAAAAGGTTTTTCATTGCGCGAATTCCATGATTACTTATGGCTGAATGGAAATGTACCGATCTCTCTATTGCGATACGACTTATTGAACGATGCAAGTGAGATTAAACAATTAATAGGTATAAATAACCAGATCGATGAAGAAATAATTTGGGAGAACGTCCGCAAAATGTTGGATGCGTTCATGGCGATGAATCGGCCACTGGCAGACTCGTATATTTGTGATGATGCCACGCTTTGGGATTCTGAGGAACGTGATCTAGTTCATACTTTAGTGGGGCTCAATCAACTTCGAGATCGCAGGCCGACCGACGGTAGTGGCCCTGTGATACTGGGAATCGGTAACATCAAACCCGTCATCACGGTTCATGGGGACCTCGCTATTGCGCGCTATGAACTCCACGTTCGGACTCCAAACGGGGAACACGATGAATTTATTCGAAATACCGCGGTCTGGCGCCGCGAAGGCGCGGAGTGGAAGGTATTTCATAATCATGAGGACAAGTTGGCTTTATAACGGCTTATAACGGATTTGATACTTAATCTAAATTTGTTGCCTTTTCAACTACCCGACGTTTACTATACCCGCAGTCCAATAATTTGGGCAGCTAGCGAAATGGAGTAATTAATTGGGAAAAATTAAATTAGGTAGGAGTCGCTTCGCAGCAGTAGCTGGCGCAGTAGCACTTGTCTCCTCTTCCTTGATCCTTCAAACCACCTCAAGCAACGCTGCTTCTGGAAAAATCCTCGTGATTGATTCCGAGTTCAATCATAAAACTTTAGATCCACAACGTGAATTTGAAGATGGCGGAAATATGATGGACCGCGCCATCTACGATACCTTGCTGACTTTCAAAGGTAGCGACGCATCACGGCCAGTTCCATCTTTGGCGTTGTCTTACAAGGCAAATGCCGATTCAACTGTCTTCACCTTTAAGTTGCGTAAGAGTGCTCGTTTCTCTGATGGTACAAAACTGACATCAGCTGATGTTGTGTACTCCCTCGACCGTTTAAAGAACATTCAAGGTAACCCTTCATCCTTGATGGCCGGTCTCACCGCAACCGCAACTGATCCCTACACAGTTGTTATCACCGCAGATCAACCTGACACTGCAGTTCCAGTCAAGGTTGCTGGTCCTGAATTCGGCGTCGTTAACAGTAAACTAGTTGCTGCTCATGGCGGTTACGCACTTGTTGGCGCTGTTACAAAAGACAAGGCAGAAAATTACCTCAACACAACATCTGCCGGTAGCGGTCCATACATGCTCTCCAAGTTCAGTCTTACAACCGAAGTTGATTTGGTTGTAAACCCTAAGTATTGGGGTCCTAAGCCTGGCTACTCAAAGATCGTTATTCGCAACGTGACTCAGGCAGTTCAAGCGCTTGATGTGCAAAAGGGTGTTGCAAATATCGCCATCGATCTCTCGCCAAAGCAAGTTGATAGCCTGACTGGCGTCAATGTAACTGCAGGCGTAAGCACCACGGTCTTTTTCTTATACTCGAATGCTAATCCGCAGATTTCTGCGGTTACATCTGATCCAAACTTCCAGAACGCAGTTCGTTACGCCCTTGATTACAAGGCTCTGACGACATTTGCGGGTAAGGGCTCAATTCAGGCTGCTGGAATTATTCCATCAGCTTTCCAAGGAGCGCTCAAGCCAGCAGATGCAACAAAGCAAGATATCGCCCTTGCAAAGGCCGATCTTGCTAAGACCGCTTATAAGGGCGAACCTATTGGACTTCGCTATTGGGGCGGCGGCGCTTGGGAGGGCATCTCATTTGATGACTTCGCAACCGTTATTTCATCACAATTAGCTGCTGTAGGTATCAACCTCAAGTTGCAGCCAACTCCTGTTGGAGATGCGCTTACTACCTACCGCAACGGAACTGACACCATGGGACTTTGGTTCTGGGGTCCAGATTGGCCAGACTCAAGCAACTACAGCCAGAACTTCGGTCCTGGTGAAAAGGTTGGTCTTCGTGCCGGCTGGGCAACAAATGCTGCAGTCACCAAGGTCATCAACGCAGTTGCGATCGAATCTAATCCAGCGAAGCGTGCTTCTCTCTATCGTCAATTCCAACTTGACCTTAATCAGAACTCACCATTCGTTCCTTTGATTCAATCTCCAGCTATCTTGGTATCAACCAAGAGCGTGATCGGAATTGCATCCAACCCAATCTGGAAAGTTAACTTAACAGAGCTGAAGTAAGGATCTGTTATTAACTTGAAAGAAATGTTTGGTCGTCGCAGCCCATCAGAGAAATCTGGTGGGCTGCGACGCAATACATTGGGAAATTTCATCATCAGGCGTATCGCCATCGGAATCATCCTCATGCTCGGGATCACCTTTATTTCATTTTCGGTGACCCAATTAGTTCCTGGTGATCCTGCAGCACTCAATCTTGGGCAGAGCGCAATGAGTGACCCCACAATTGTTGCCGCTTGGCGTGCAAAGTACGGATTAGATAAACCAGTCCCAGAGCAGTACTTCATCTATCTCAATCATTTAATCCATGGCGACCTAGGGTTATCACAACAATCTAGGCGACCTGTATCAACGGACCTGGCCGAATACTTTCCAGCGACTTTAGAACTGGCGACCGTTGCCATCTTTTTCTCACTCATTTTTGGATTGCTCTTTGGAATAATTGCGGCAGTAACTCGAAACCGCTGGCCCGATCAAGTCATCAGATTTGTCACACTGACTGGTGTATCCGTCCCTACGTTCTGGCTTTCGCTCGTATTTTTCTACCTCTTCTACTTCAAACTCTCCTGGTTCCCGTCCAACGGACGACTCGATCCTGGAGTTGATTCGCCATCAACAATTACTGGGATGTACACCGTGGATGCGGTGCTTCACGGGCAATTTGCCCTCGCCTGGCAGGCGCTCCGGCACATAATGTTGCCGGCAATTGTCCTTGCGATTTACACGATCGCGGTCCTGACTCGATTTACGAGGGCTTCTATTCTTGAAATTCTGAACAACGATTATGTTCGCGCGGCGCGCGCAAAAGGTTTACCCGAATCCTTGGTCATCCGGCGTCACGTACTGCGCCCCGCACTTCTCTCTATAGTCACAATCGCAGGAGTTGCCTTTGGTAATTTATTGGCGGGGTCGGTCCTGGTCGAAAATGTCTTCTCTTGGCCCGGAATCGGTCAATACGCCTATCGAAGTTCCATCGGACTTGATCTGCCGGGCATTATGGGAGTGAGCATCGTTGTCGCGGGGATTTTCATCACCATGAACTTGCTAGTTGATATCGCCTATCGATTTATTGATCCAAGCCTGAGGCACGGATGAAAAGGAATCCTGACTCACCTTGGCGCCAGCCACTGGCGGTTATCGGCGTGACGATCCTGGCGATCTGGGTCCTTGTCGCGATCTTTGCCCCGCTCATCGCTCCATCTAATCCAATCGCCCAAAATTATCCAGAGCTACTACCTCCTAATGCGCACAATTGGTTTGGAACAGATTCAGTCGGGCGCGACATCCTAAGTCGCGTCATTTACGGGGCGCGGATCACCTTGCCACTCTCGATCATGTTGGTAATTCTGGCGATGATCGTTGGCACCGTCATTGGAGCAATAGCTGGCTATTTTGGCGGATGGGTGGATGCGACCCTCATGCGCCTCACCGATGTCGTCCTCGCCTTCCCTGGGATCATCCTCGCGATGGCTGTCGCGGCAGCGCTTGGCGCTGAACTTCGAAACGCGGTCTTTGCGGTCGTCCTGGTGGCGTGGCCGACTTATGCACGATTGGTTCGAGGATTGATCCTCTCTAGCAAAAACGCCGACTACGTCACCTCTAGCCGCTTGCTTGGAGCATCAACCACGAGGGCGCTCTTCGTCGACTTGCGGCCAAATATCTCTGGCCCGGTCTTTGTTCTGGCAGCGCTCGAAGCCGGTAACGGCATGCTCCTTTTATCTGGCCTCTCATTCCTTGGACTCGGCGCTCGGCCGCCTTCTGCAGAGTGGGGCGCGATGGTTTCCGCTGGAGCCAACAACTTCGATAAGTGGTGGATCGCGGTCTTCCCTGGCTTGGCGATATTGACCGCCGTACTCGCCTTTAACTTTTTGGGTGATGCGCTGCGAGATATTTTGGATCCGCGGACCGCGAAAGCGTTGCGGGAGTAACTGATGGCACTTTTAGAGGTCAACAACCTGAGCGTTCAATTGCAGACCAAAACTGGGTTTGCCACAGCGGTCGACAGATTGTCTTTTACTTTGGATACCGGTGAAATTTTAGGAATCGCGGGTGAGAGTGGAAGCGGCAAGACGATGTCAGCGCTCACCTTGCTTGGATTATTACCACAACATGCCAAGGTAACTGGATCTGCGAAATTTGATGGCCAAGAACTTGTTGGCATGACAAATAAACAGTGGCAACAAATCCGGGGCAAGAACATTGCAATGGTCTTCCAAGATCCGATGACTTCTCTTCACCCGATGTTAAGCATTAAAACGCAGATGACCGAACATATGATCACTCATTTGGGGATCACTGAAAAGCAGGCGTTGGTCGATGCCGAAGAGCTACTGATCGATGTCAGAATTCCAGATCCAAAGAAGGCGCTATCTTCATATGCAAGCCAGTTCTCTGGTGGAATGCGGCAGCGGATTTGTATTGCGATGGCGCTCGCCTGCAAACCAAAACTTTTATTAGCCGATGAACCCTCAACCGCGCTTGACGTAACGGTGCAGGCCGGAATCCTCACACTCCTCAATCGCTTGCGCGAGGAACACCATTTATCAATCATCTTTATTACCCATGACTTAGGAGTTCTCTCTTCCATCACCGACAAACTTTTGGTTCTCTACGCTGGCCGTGAAGTCGAGTCCGGCTTGACCTCCACAATCTTGCAACACCCGCGCCATCCATATACCCAAGGTCTGCTTGACTCACTGCCACAACCAGATTCCAAGGAGAAACTCCTCAAATCTATCGCCGGATTCCCACCAGAACTTGGCAAGCAACCCATTGGATGCGCCTTTGCCGAACGATGTAAATTTGCAGAACCACGTTGTACTGGTCACGAGGTGCAGCCAACTTTCGCAGCTGACGACCACAAGTTCTACTGCGCCGTGGATCCATTTGCTTTTACCGAGTCTCGGGAGGTTGGCGCATGAACGAGCCACAGCCAATCCTGACTCTTAACGACGTCAGCGTTACATACAAACGAGCAGATCGAACAAAGTTAACCGCGGTGGTCGGCGTTGATTTGACGCTCAATCGTGGCGAAATATTGGGTCTCGTGGGTGAATCAGGGTGCGGCAAATCCACACTTGGCAAGGCGGCGGTTGGAATCCTCCCAACTTCTGGGGGCGAAATTCTTTTCAACGGAACTCCGGTAGCACCCTTGAGTAGGTCGGTCCGTTCGCGTGAACTCCTTAAATTACAACTGATATTTCAAGACCCATACTCTTCCCTCAATCCGCGGCGCAAGATCGGTGATCAATTGATCGATGGTCTTGTGAATTATGGGGTGGGCGCAGAAGAGGCGCGCGAAAACAGCGCCAAACTTTTAGAACGAGTTGGCCTCTCTCGCAGCACGCTTACCAAATACACGCATCAATTTAGCGGCGGTCAACGGCAGCGAATTGCTATCGCACGCGCACTCACGTTGCAACCAGAAGTCATCATCGCCGATGAACCCATCAGTGCACTCGATGCATCTGCGCAAGCTCAGGTTGCAAATTTGTTGGTAGAACTCGTCCAAGAACTTGGAATGAGCATGATCTTTATCTCCCACGATCTCTCGGTTGTCCGGCAAATATCGGATCGAACTGCAGTCATGTATTTAGGCAAGATGGTGGAGGTCGCGAACACTCACGAAATCTGGGATGACCCGCGCCATCCTTATACAAAGGCGCTCATTCAAGCGATTCCAAAACCAGATGGAAAGGGCTTCCTGCCGCTGGAACTTCCCGGGGATGTTCCAGATCCAAGAACACCACCATCAGGATGTCGTTTTCATACGCGTTGTCCAATTGCTATTGCAGAGTGCAGCGTCCTTGAACCTCAGATGGCGCTTACCAATAATCGGCTTAGCTCGTGCCTCCTCAATAATGAACTAAAGGAGAAGAGGTCAGAAAATGTGGTTTAGTAATTCAAAAATCGTAGATGTTACTTCTGGTGAGATCTACCAAAATCGTCATTTCGAAATTGTGGACGGCATCATCACTCGAATCCAACTCGATGCTCCACCAGCAGGTGCTCAGGCGACAGATCTCAATGGGCAGTATGTATTGCCCGGAATAATTTCTTGCCACACCCATTTGTCGGTGGTCTTCCCATTTAGCCAGACCGACGAGAACGAAAACCCAGCGCTCACCGCCTACCGTTCTGGGCAACGGGCTCGCGATGCGCTTCTAGCGGGCATCACTACGATCAGATGCGTCCACGAACAGAATCAGGCGGACCTGTTGTTGCGTCGCGCCATTGCTCGAGGTTGGGCCGCAGGACCGCGAATTTTTGGAGCCGGCCGCGCGATATCGCGCCCACAAGGTCACGGTTCAGGTGCCGACTGTTCTTACGCCGAAGGCTTCGAAGGGTTCTACCAAGCAGCGCTCGGCGAACTCGACGCCGGCGCGGATCATATAAAGATCTTTATCAATGGCGGTTTGGCTCACGCCGGTGAAAGCCCAGATATTCCCGAAATGACCGATGAGGAGATCGCAGGAGCGGTCAAAGCCGCACACGAACACGACTCATACGTTGTTGCTCACTCCGGTGAGTCAGGTGCCATCATGCAAGCGCTGCGGCAAGGAGTTCGTAGCTTTGAACATATCTACAATTTGGATGAAGCAACGGCGCAATCTTTAGCTTCGCACGGAACCTTTGTTACACCAACGCTCTGCGTAACCAGATCAGAATCCTGGATGCGCAAAAATAAATTTGAAGAGCACTCGATCCAAAACGCGTTGCGTGCCAGTGAACAGCACCTGGTGAGTGTAAAGCGCGCAATTGCCGCCAATATTCCAATGGTGAACGGGACGGACTACCCACCCGGAGACATAGTTGATGGGCTCCCAGCCGCGCTCCATGAAATGTATTTGATGCATGAAGCCGGGCTAACTCCGCTGCAGACCCTAGGTTCGATTTCCACGACCGCAGCTGCGCTCCTCAAGCAATCCGACAAACTTGGAGAGATCGCTCCTAACTTTTACGGCGACTTTATTACCGTGACCGAAAATCCCTTGAAGAGCCTTGATACGCTTCGAAATATAACAAGCGTCTATCAAGGTGGTTCTCTCGTTCGATGAAAAGCGATTGTTTTCAACTAACCCCCGATTTAGAAATTTCCCGTGCCATCACCGGGCTCTGGCAGATAGCAGACATGGAGAAAGACGGGACGACTCTCGATCCTGTTGCAACTTCCAAATTCATGGAGGAGTACGCAGAACAAGGGCTAACGACCTTCGATATGGCCGATCACTACGGATCTGCAGAGTTAATTGCGGGTTACTTTAAATCGCACGCCGCGCTCGGAGCCGAGGTTCAACTCTTTACCAAGTGGGTACCTAAACCGGGGCCAGTGACCCGCGACCAGGTTCGTTTGGCAATTAATGAGCGTCGGGGGCGTTTACAAACAGAGAGAATTGATTTACTGCAGTATCACTCGTGGAGCTTTGCGAATCCGTTCTGGCTAGATACTTTGATCTACCTCCAAGAATTAAAGGAGGAGGGGCTGATTGGAGCGCTGGGGACCACCAATTTTGATACGGCGCATCTGCGAATCGCAAAGAGTTCGGGTATAGAAATAATCTCAAATCAGATCTCGTATTCACTCGTCGACCAACGTGGCGGTGGTCAGATGGCCGACTTCTGCGCCGCTAACGGAATAGCTATTTTGGCTTATGGCACGCTCTGCGGCGGTTTTATTTCGCAAAAGTGGTTGGGTAAATCCGAACCAACACCTCCTGAGTTATCGAACTGGTCCTTAATGAAGTACAAGCGGTTTATCGATGCCGCTGGTGGGTGGGGCAAATTCCAGGATGTACTTGGCGTGCTTGATGAGGTTGCAAAGGAAACCAACCGATCGATTTCAACAATAGCGAGTAAATTCCAACTCGAACAGAAAGCGGTTGGTGCGGTAATTATTGGAGCGCGGCTAGGTGAGAACGCGCATATCAAAGATGCAACTTCGCTCTTTACCTTCGAACTCAATAGCAATCAGAAGGAAATAATTGCGGAGGTGCTTTCCACCCTGACTCCCATCCCTGGTGATTGTGGCGATGAATATCGCAAGCCACCTTTTCTCACCGCTTCTGGAGATCTGACTCATCATGTGGAGGAATTTCCAGCGGTTTACCAGCCATACGAAAAACGCGGCAAACTTTTTATTGACTCCGGAACAAAGTGGGAAGCGATCGCGGGGTATTCCAGAGCGGTTCGAGTTGGCAATCGGATCCTAATTTCAGGGACGACAGCGACTCATGGTCAGGTGTCGATCGGGACTGATGATCCCATTGCACAAACTCACTTTGTCATTGACAAGATTGAGGCTTCCCTAGAATCACTCGGTGCAAAACTCACCGATGTAGTGCGAACTCGAGTGTATGTAACTGATGAAGCGAATTGCGAAGCCGTCGTTAGAGTGCACGGTGAGCGCTTTGGTGAGATCCGGCCAGCTAATACGCTGGTCGTCGCACAATTAATTGGGAAACAATATCTGGTCGAAATAGAGGCAGAAGCCGTGGTTCTGTGAAGAAAGTGGAGTTGGCTCCCAACTATTTTATTTCCCCCGTCATCAAAGGTGGCTGGCAGTTGAGTTCTGGTCATTCGTTAAATGAGAGTACCGACCCGAAACAGGCGATAGAAGACATCTTGGCCTTTGTAGATGCCGGAATCTCAACCTTGGATTTTGGAGATATTTATACCGGGGTCGAAGTCATCGTTGGCGCAGCGTTGAAAATACTTGAGGAACGCGACGGGGCTGGCGCTCGGGAGAAAGTTCAACTTCACACCAAATACGTTCCCAATGAGAGTTCTCTCGAATCTTATGACCCAAAGGATGCGAGGGCGACGGTCCTGCGGTCACTCGCTCGTTTAGGGGTGCAACAAGTTGATCTGGTGCAATTTCATTGGTGGCGCTATGAGGTCAAACACTATCTGAAAGCGCTAGAAGAGTTATTCCAGTTGAAGGAATCCGGTGAGATCCGGGAAGTTGGCGTAACAAACTTTGACCTCACGCGATTACAAGAAATGGTTGAGGCAGGGTTGAAACCAGCGAGTATCCAACTTCAATATTCGGTTTTAGATCGCCGAGCCGAACAAGGACTGCTTGATTACTGCTTAGCAAATGGAATTGGAATTCTTTGCTATGGAACGGTTGCTGGAGGATTTATCTCTGAACGCTATTTGCACAGTCCAGAACCAACGGCCTTTGAAACTCGTTCGAGCGTTAAATACAAATTAATTATTGATGATTTTGGTGGTTGGGAACTCTTTCAAGAATTACTCGTTTGCTTACATCAAATTGCTCTCGCTCATCAAACCGATATCGCAACAATCTCCTCCGCATTCACACTGGGCCGCCGTGGAGTGAGTGCAGTAATAGTTGGCGCTAGAAATCTGGATCATCTGCAGAACAATCTGCTTATTCCATCAATAATTTTGAGCGCTACAGAAGTCGCAGCAATTGAAAATATAATTAGCAAGGCGCCGGGACCGCTGGGACCGGTTTATGGGCTAGAAAGAACGAGCGAACGGCATCGAAATATCATGCATACTAATAACAATTAGGTGAGATCACCCGCTTCCAGTTGCACGGTTCGAACTTGCTCAATGCGCATAACAACCCTCTCATCGGGATCTGGGCAAGCGACAAATGAGTCCATTTCAAGCCAGTCATCGGCCGGTAATTTTCGCTGTTTTGCTGGAAGCAGAGGCAAAACGGAGGCGATAGCAAAGATACAAAAGTGTTTTCCGTCTGGAATTCTGAGTTCGGAACTATTGGTCACTTCAAAATAGTCGCCTACTTTTAAGCCGCAGACAGAACGACCCTCAATGCGATCGACCACAATTCGTAAGTCAAAGAGTTCCACTGAGTTTGTCCCTAATACTTGGCGGCAATAAAGCGATGTTATCAAGAACGAGCCCATATCAACATCCCGTAGAGTTCGCCATATGTCCCGGATAGATAGAGTGCATCTGAAAAATTTGATTGCACATGAAGAAGCCAGATTTTTAGCGCTCCACCCAAAGAGTGGCGAATTATTTCAAAAGGCAAAGGAAGTCATGCCGGGAGGAGTACCGATGTCATGGATGGCGAAATGGCCGGGGGCTTACCCAATATTTGTCGATAGCGCGCAAGGAGCGCATTTCACCGATGTCGATGGCAATGAATACGTGGATCTCTGTCTCGGTGACACAGGATCGATGACCGGTCACTCCCCAAAGGCAACGGTTGAAGCGATTAACGCACAACTCAAACGTGGACTCACAGCGATGCTTCCCACAGAAGACGCAGTAATTGTGGCCACCGAACTGGCACGTCGATTTGGATTGCCACTATGGCAGTTCACTGTTACAGCAACTGATGCCAACCGTCATGTGATCCGCTACGCGCGACTGATAACAGATCGCTCCAAAATCATCGTGATTGATAAGTGCTATCACGGCTCTGTTGATGAAACTTTTGCAACGCTTGATGAGGCCGGAAACACAATTAAGCGACCAGGGAATCTTGGCGCTCCGGTCGACCTGGCCGAAACAACGCGAGTCGTTGAGTTCAACGATCTAGTTGCCATGGAGGCTGCCTTGGCGCACGGCGACGTCGCAGCTATTTTGATGGAACCCGCAATGACCAATATCGGAATTGTGCTTCCCGATGCGGGTTACTTGCATGCGGTCTGTGAACTTGCAAAGAAATATGGAGCGGTCTGGATCATTGATGAAACGCACACGATCTCCGTTGGACCCGGTGGAATGACCGCACTTTATGGACTGCACCCGGATGTGCTGACAATCGGTAAAGCAATCGCCGGTGGAATACCGACTGGCACTTTTGGAATGCGCACCGAGATCGCTGCTCGGATAAAGGCCAAAGTGGAGCGCGAACTGATTGATACCGGTGGGATAGGAAGCACGCTGGCAGGTAACGCGCTGAGTCTGGCCGCGATGCGTGCGACCCTAACTGAAGTATTGACCGTGGAAGCATTTGCCCGGATGGTAGAACTCGGATCAATGTGGTGCGATGGAGTCGATGCTGCAATCAAGGAGTTCGATCTTCCTTGGCATTGCTCCCGGCTTGGGGCACGTGGAGAATACTTGTTCCAGCCAACCGCGCCCACAACAGGGAAAGAAGCGGCCGATGCTGGAGATTTCGAACTAGAACAGTATGTACACCTGCGCCTGCTTAACGACGGGTTTTTGATCACTCCATTTCATAATATGGCGCTAGTCTCCCCCGCTACAACAAAGGAAGATATTGCCGCCCACACCAATGCATTTCGCGCGATGTGTGCAGAATTGGTTTCAAAGTAATGGATATAAAAACTTTACTTCAGCCGCACAGAACTATCCCTAGAACCAGTTGGACTGCGCCATCACAGTGGTCAGTTACTATTCCGCGCTTTCTCATATTGATTTTTGGGCTTTCGATTTTTGGTTTCGGCGAGTCACTACTCGTCCAGTCCACCCTCGGAAACACACCATGGGCCGTCTTAGCTCAAGGCCTGAGTAAACATTCACCGCTCTCTCTCGGCTGGTCGATGTTTGCCATCAGCATCGTCGTACTTCTGGGTTGGATCCCGCTCAAACAACGCCCTGGCTTTGGGACGCTCACAAATATCGTCATCATTTCCTTCACCATTCAGTTGGGTACCGATATCTTTCCAATCGAATATCACAACATGTGGATCCGCCTGGCGTATGTATTCGGTGGCATCATCATCATCGGTTGTGGTTCCTCCTTTTACATTACTTGTGGTTTGGGACCGGGTCCGCGCGATGGGCTGATGACGGGAATTCACCGCGTGACCGGAATTCGCGTCAGTCGAGTTCGGTTATCTATCGAAATAGTTGTCTTTAGCGTCGGATGGTTCATCGGCGGACGAGTTGGAATCGGTACGCTCTTTTTTGCGCTCTTCATCGGTAACTCGATTGCGATCTGGTTAGGTCTGGTTCGCCATCTTGAAAATGCCATCCAACATTGGCGGCGTTAACTTTTTTGTAAAGGTGTTCTGCTGGCTGGGGTGATAACTCCCGATAACTTTGATGGTTTTGCCGTCACGCGAAGTGGCACTAAATGTTGCACCATGACCAAACTTCGGGCGCGGCGCTGGAACTTCAAATCCCAAATTTAGGAGTTGAGCAATAAGTCCGGTCCACGCGAAGTTTCCGAGTGCAACAAAGACTTTTGCAGTTGGCATAAGTAGCTCTATCTCATTGGCCATAAATGGAGCGCATGTTGCTTTCTCTTCATTGGTGGGCTTGTTGCCGGGTGGAGCGCAGCGAACGGCACAGAGAATTCGGGTGCGATAAAGCTCTTGGCCATCTTTGCGAGAATCACTGGTCGGGATTTTTGCTAGGCCGGTTCGATGGAGTGATGAGAACAAGAAATCACCAGAACTATCACCAGTAAAAATTCGCCCAGTTCTATTGGCCCCATGGGCTCCCGGAGCTAGTCCAACAATAATGATGGATGCCTTTGGATCACCAAAGCCCGATACCGGTTTTCCCCAATAGTCATGGTCTGCATAAGACTTGCGCTTTGTCAGCGCCACTTCTTCGCGCCAAGAGACAAGCCGCGGGCAGAGGGTACATGCGGTGATCGCCTTATCTAGCGCCGCAATTGACTTATATTTTGGCAAGGCTCCACGCGATTCCATCGAGGATGTCGGACTCTGATGCAACAAATTCTGAAGCGCCCGTTAGATCAATAACCCGCGACAAGACTAAGGAGCCTGATGCAATCACATCTACCCGACCCGGATGCATATATCCAAGCGCTGCAATCTCTGCGCGGTTCATGGTGGCGAACATTGCAGCTACCTCGTGCACTTTCGCAGCCGGAATTCGAGAAAGGTGAATCGCGTAGCGATCATATTGATCTAGACCGAGCGCAGCAGCGGCAACGGTAGTTGCAGTTCCTGCAACTGCAATAAGTGTCTGCGCCGCAGAAAAATCCACATGGGATCCTGCATCAAGAATCGCGGCATCAATATCACTTGTCGCAGCCAATAATTGTTCTTGCGTTGGAGGTTGGGAGGTGAGGTGACGCTCGGACATTCGAACGCAGCCAATGTTGACCGACTTTGCAGATTGCACTTCTGTACTTCCAAGAACAAATTCAGTCGATCCGCCACCGATATCTACGACCAGGAAGGGCGCAAGCTCTTGGCCAAGTTCCCTAGTGGCACCGATAAAAGAGAGTGCAGCTTCCTCGCTACCTGGGATTACTTCGGGGGTTATCCCCAAAATTTGCTGCACACCATCGATAAATAGCGCTCGGTTGGTTGCATCACGAGTTGCACTTGTCGCACAGAATCGAATTTTCTCTACGCCTCTAGAACGAATCGCGTTTGCAAATCCGCGGGTTCCTTCCAAAGTTCGTTCAATCGCTTCTGGAGCAAATGCTTTGTTCTTATCAACGCCTTGTCCGAGCCTGACAATCTGCATCTCGCGATGGATTTCGCGAAAGTTATTTCCATCGACATCTGCAATAAGTAAACGCAATGAATTTGTGCCGCAATCAATTGCCGCTACTCGCATGGGTTCTCTTTCCACCAGTCGGGCAGGGCGGCGAGCGCCTCATCGCCGAGTGGATTCACACCCGGGCCTGCACCTAAAGAATGGGCGACTAATGAATGCAGGCACTTCACGCGATCGGGCATACCACCGGCGGTTATTCCCTCAACTTCAGGAACTTCTATTCCAAGGGCAGCGCGCGCGGTCAGATAGGCATCGTGAGCAGCGCGATAGTGATTGGCGAGCACGGGGTCGGTCTCAAGGCGTCCTTGCATTTCCGCCATCATCCCAGAACTCTCAAGCGTGGAGATCGCTCCAGTGAGCCGTGGGCAGGTTGCGTAGTAGAAAGTTGGGAAAGGAGTGCCGTCTGAGAGTCTGGGTGGGGTCTGCACTACATCGGGTTTTCCGCAGGGACAGCGGTGAGCAATCGCAGCGACATCTCGCGGCGTTCTGCCAAGTTGCGATGCAATTGCGAGTAAATCCGCAGCGGTTGGTTTCTCGCTCATGGAGTTTGGCTAGTGCTCGTAATAGTTGAAATCAATCTGGTGTACCAAGGAACGCTCCCTGGAGCGACACCTTCAATTGGGGCGACGGGAACCGACTGTGCAGGGGCGGTCGTTTCATTTGTAAGTACCACGTATTCACGTTCCCCTGGGAAGACATAATGCAAACGAATTCTGGCTTGCGAGGCGACATATGTCGGATCGTTCCAGAGCGTTAATTCCTTCGCGGCGGCTTGCAGTGATTCCTGACTAGCCGCGAGTTGAACCTTGTAAGCATTTATTTGTGCGCGTTGTGCAAAGTAGCTGTGCAGTGGTGGTGCCAAGGTAATTGCCAAAACTAAAAGCACCGTGGCGAAGGCTAAGCTCCGCCCCGACATGCTCTTTAACATTTTTTAGCCATTAAAACGTGGGAATGCCCCGCGCCCGGCGTAAACCGCAGAATCAGCTAGTTCTTCCTCAATACGAAGTAATTGGTTGTACTTAGCAACGCGTTCGGTGCGAGCAGGTGCACCAGTCTTGATCTGTCCACACTCAAGTGCAACCGCAAGATCGGCAATCGTCGTATCTTCGGTTTCACCGGACCGGTGAGACATCATTGTGCGAAATGCGTTGCGATGCGCAAGTGATACGGCATCTAGGGTTTCTGACAGAGTTCCAATTTGGTTTACCTTTACAAGCAAGGCATTTGCGGCGCCTTCTTTGATACCGCGCGATAACCGCTCAGGATTTGTTACAAAGAGATCATCTCCGACAATCTGAATTTTGCCGCCTAGTTCGGTTGTCATCTTTGACCAGCCAGCCCAATCATCTTCATCAAGCGGATCCTCGATAGAAACGATCGGATATGAATTCACGAGCTCTGCGTAGTATGCAATCAACTCATCGCTGCTCTTTAACTTTCCTTCGAAGGCATACTTGCCATCTTTAAAGAATTCAGTTGCAGCAACATCCATGGCGAGGGCAATATCGGTTCCAGGCTTATATCCGGCCGCGTCAATCGCTTCTAGAATTAGATCTAGTGCTGCGCGGTTGCTATCGAGATTGGGCGCAAATCCACCTTCATCACCAACGCTAGTGACAAGACCGCGCTTCTTGAGAACCGCCTTGAGCGCGTGATAAATCTCTGCGCCCCAACGGAGACCCTCTTTAAAGTTTTCGGCGCCAATAGGCGCGATCATAAATTCTTGGACGTCAACGTTGGTGTCGGCATGAGCGCCACCATTGAGAATATTCATCATGGGAACTGGAAGGGTGTGAGCCGTTGGGCCACCGATATAACGGAAGAATGAGAGATCGGCGCTCTCGGCTGCAGCGCGAGCAGTGGCGAGTGAAACCCCGAGGATCGCATTGGCGCCTAACCGTGACTTGTTCTTGGTGCCATCAAGGGCCAACATCTCAGCGTCGACCAACCGCTGATCCTGGGCGTCATAACCGGTGACTGCGGGAGCTATCTCCTCATTGACGAACTTGACGGCTTTTTCGACTCCTTTTCCGCCGTAACGCTTACCGCCATCGCGGAGCTCTGCGGCCTCAAAGGCACCTGTAGAGGCCCCGCTTGGAACCGCGGCGCGAGCGATCGTTCCGTCTTCAAGAAGTATTTCTACCTCGACGGTTGGATTTCCACGAGAATCTAGAATTTCGCGCGCGTGCACCGCATCAATTAGCGCCATTGGGTTCTCCTTTTAGTTGTTTTCTTGAAAGCTTTAATGGCTAATTCTAACCAGTCATTCCGCCTGGTTCGGCTTGGGATTCGTACTCGTGAATACGCGCGATATACGCCTTCGTGGCTGATCGGAGTGCAATTTCAGCATCGATCCCCAATTTTTCTGCCTGGTCGATTATTCCCAGCAATACGGCGCCAAACCCCGCCTGGTCGGTCTCTGGGTCGATGATAACGGGATGGGCAACGGGGAGTGAATATCCATATTTGTCGGCGCGGTAGATCACCTTGGCCGCGAGCGCCATCGCCGGTTGAGCAGTCGGCACGCCGTCGGTCGCTGATGTTCGACCCTTTTCTTCCCGCTTCTGCTTTTCCCAATTTTCTAGAACATCATCGAAAGTAATTTCCGAGTCGGTAAAGACATGGGGGTGTCGTCGAATTAACTTATCGGCGATTCCGCGAGCGACATCTTCAATGGTAAATGGATCCGCTAGATCCTCCTGCGCAATAGCGGCGTGAAAATAGACCTGGAGCAAAACATCGCCCAGTTCCTCCCGCATCGCAGTGCGATCCTTTTCGTCAACCGCTTCCGAAAATTCGTACGACTCTTCGAGCAAATATTTAAGAAGCGACTCGTGCGTCTGCTCTGCATCCCACGGACAACCACCAGGGGAACGCAAGCGCTGCATGACCTCTGCAAGCCGGATGAGCTCTGAGGTCATGATCGAATAAAATTACTTAGTAGCTGGAGCAGCTGCCGGTGGAACGACGGCAACCTGGGTTGAATCCCATGTTCCATACTTTTTGTTAACGGTCACACCTTCTTTAATACCTTGCGCACCAACGAGTGCTGAAACCGCGGTATTCGCATTTGCAGCTGAAGTTCCGTTTTTAGTCACTACTGTCATGAGTCCTTCATGATACAAATTGAGTTCTGCAAAAAGCGGGAAGTCCTTCGCCGCAATTCCATTTTGTACTTCAAAAGTCTGCAGAGCCTTGGCGCTACCTGCTTGCTTCAAAATGTTTGTTTGCGCGGCCTTTATTTGAGCCGCTGAAATATAAACTTTGTTGGCGTTTGCCGTATCTTTGTAAAGAGCTCGAAGGATGTACAAATCGAGTTCATTGGCGGCGAGCGTGGAACCAAAGGCAAGTTGCATGCCAGTCGTTGAAATATTCTTGCGATCGGCGATTGCTGCTTTGGTACTGCCATCAACATCACTCGCAGAAATCTTGAACTTACCAACTGTGGCTGCGGAGGTGTTTCCGTCCATTACAAACCAAAGACCGATACCGGCTCCAACAACGACCACTGCGCCAACGACGCCAGCAATTATCTTTTTCACGCTACAACTCCCTAAAGACTTCGCAGGACTTCCATAGTCCAAGACAGAACCGAAGTATCGCCTACGGAGCCATTTTCTAGCCAATTGGGGGCGGCATCGCGAGAGACGAGAAGGCTAGAAGTCGCTGGTTTAAGCAAAGTCCCAGGGTAAATCCGCTGAAGCCGTAGCCCCGCCGACTCTGGGAGCAGAATTGGCGCAATTTTAAGGAACTTTCCCTGCCAGATGACTTCTGTCAGGTTCATGGATTTTGCGAGGGTCCGTACTCGGGCAACTTCGATCAAACTCCGGGCAGGTAGCGGTAGTTCGCCAAACCGGTCTACCAACTCTTCAACAATTGAACTGAGCCCAGCATCATCGACACAATCGGCCATTCGACGATATAGGTCCAGACGTAGCCGCTCTGATGGAACGTATTCGACGGGAAGGTGCGCCGTGATGGGCAACTCGACTTTGCACTCTTTAATTCGGGGGTTCACATCAACGTAGCCGACTTTGAAATCCTCAACCGCCTCGCCAACCATCCGCATGTAAAGGTCAAAACCGACTTCGGCAATATGACCCGATTGCTCGCCGCCCAACATATTGCCCGCGCCACGGATTTCTAAATCTTTTAGGGCAACCTGCATTCCAGAACCCAAATCTGTATTGGTGGCGATCGTTGTGAGGCGATCGTGCGCAACTTCAGTCAATGGTTTATCCGGGGAATACAAAAAGTAGGAGTAGGCGCGTTCTCTACCGCGACCGACGCGACCACGCAGTTGATGAAGTTGCGATAAACCAAAGGCATCAGCGCGATCTACGATCAAAGTGTTGGCATTTGGAATATCAATTCCGCTTTCGATAATTGTTGTGCAGACCAAAATATCAAAATCGCGCTGCCAAAATCCAAGAATGACTTCTTCTAAATCCCGCTCGCTCATCTGGCCGTGGGCGACGCGGATACGTGCTTCTGGCACCAACTCCTTAAGGCGAAGCGCTACTCGGTCAATGCTCTCAACTCGATTATGAAGAAAGAAGATCTGTCCATCGCGGAGTAGTTCACGGTGAATCGCTGCGGTTACCTGTTTCTCGTCATACGGTCCGACATAGGTCAGCACAGGGTGGCGCTCTTCGGGCGGAGTCGTGATGTTGGACATCTCTCTAATCCCCGTAATCGCCATTTCTAGCGTCCGCGGAATTGGCGTTGCAGACATCGACAAGACATCGATATTGGTACGAGCTTTCTTCAACTCTTCTTTGTGCTCGACACCAAAACGTTGTTCCTCATCAACAATTACGAGTCCAAGATCCCTAAAGACCACATCCTTCGAGAGCAGACGGTGAGTTCCAATCACAATATCGATACTTCCTGATTCCAGCCCAGCGATGACGTCTTTCGTTTCTTTGGGCGTATTGAAACGCGATAGCCCAGCGATGCGAACCGGGAAGCCTGCGTAACGCTCCGCAAAAGTTTTTAAATGCTGTTGCACTAATAGCGTGGTCGGGACAAGAACTGCCACTTGCTTTGCATCCTGAACCGCTTTAAATGCGGCGCGAATGGCGATTTCGGTCTTGCCGTAACCCACATCGCCGCACACCACACGATCCATGGGGTGGCTCCGCTCCATGTCGCGTTTTACTTCCTCGATCGTTGAAAGTTGGTCAATCGTCTCGACAAAAGGGAATGCCGCTTCCAGTTCTCGCTGCCAGGAAGTGTCTTGTGAAAAGGCAAAACCAGGAGCGCTCATTCGAGCGGCATATAACTGGATTAGCTCCGCAGCGATCTGCTTGACCGCTTTACGAGCTTTCCGCTTTGTGTTCTGCCAATCTGCGCCGCCAATTCGATGAATGGTGGGCGTTTCTCCACCAACATATTTTGTAACTTGCTCCAACGTATCCGTTGGAACGAAGAGACGATCACCCGGTTGACCGCGTTTGGAGGCCGCGTACTCGATAACAAGGTATTCACGCGAAATACCATTTACGGTGCGAGCTACAAGTTCTACATATTGTCCTACGCCATGCTGTTCATGAACGACATAGTCGCCTTGTCGCAGTTCCAGTGGATCAATCGATTTTTTTCGCCTGGAAGGCATGCGGGCTTGATCTTTGTTGGAACTGCGCACGCCCGTAATATCTTTTTCGGTTATCAGCGCGCTCTTAAATTCGTGGGAAATAAATCCGTGCTCAATCGGGGTTGCTAATACATAAATCGCATCTCGGGTTAACCCAGAGGAGACGCTTTTTAGAAGTCTGACTGGGAGTCCCGCCTGTTGAAAGAGTTTTGCATAGCGTTCGACAAGTCCAGGTCCGGCAGCGGTAAAGATCAAGAGATAGTTCTCTGTCAGCCACTCTTGCAGATCTGCAATAAGTCCCGCGCTGTTGCCGCGATACTCGGGAATCCCTTGGAGCGAAATATTCTGCGGGGTCTCACCAAAATCTCCAGCATAGGGATCAATAGAACTCCAGTGATTGGCGCGTTCGTGTAATTGATCAAGGGTGAAGTACCCGCCACCTGCAAGTTCCGCAGTCAGGTTAATAGGGGTTGTTGCGCCGTGCGCCGCATTTGACCATGAGGCATCCAAAAACTCTTTATTTGTTGCGACTAAATCCAACGCTCGTGATCTAATTCGTGGTTCATCGATAAGTACGATCTCAAAATTATTTGGAATAACGTCAACTATCGAGTGCAGGTCGCTTCGGAGCAATCCTTGAAGTGACTCCATGCCGTCAACATAAATACCCTCCGCCAGTTTTGCGGTAATTTCTGCAACTTCCGGAAATGCGACGGTCAGGTATCGAGCGCGTTCTTTGATCGCTTCGGTGAGCAAGATTTCACGACAGGGATAGATAGTGATCCCGTTGGTTACTGGTTCAAAAGTCCGTTGATCCGCGACGGTAAACCAAGCGAGTTCTTCAATTTGATCCCCAAAGAAATCAAGGCGAACTGGATGATCCCGATCCGGTAGAAATAGATCCAATATCCCGCCGCGAACCGCAAAATCACCACGGCGTTCCACCAAATCTGTCCGTGAATATCCGAGCAAAGTGAGGTGCGCCAAGAGGCGCTCCATTGATATTTCATCTTCCACATCGAGGGTTAATAACGGCACCTCAACAGGCGCGATAGGTTGAATCAAAGCCCGCACTGAGGTCACGATGATCTTGACCTTATCTAGGTGAGAGAGAACCTTTATTCGAGCCGCGACGGTATCGCTCTTGGGGCTAAGTTTTTCATGTGGAAGGGTCTCCCAGGGCGGAAGCTCCACCACTGAATCTGGGCCCAGATAGGTCTCCAATTCGTCCTTGAGTTCATTTGCTCGACGCGATGAGGCGGTCACGATGACTAGTGGCGCTCGCTCGCTACGCGCCGCGAGGAGCAGTCCTATTGCCGAATTAGGTGCGACTAGATGATCGGCAGATTGATCAATCTCGAGGTTAGAAAAAGCACGGTAGAGCGCGGTCACATCCACCCCCTCCACGCCAAAAGCCCCCGATTTCCAAAGAGGCGGGGGTACTTAACTAAGGTCAATTCTAACCCGGCGCAGATGGGATGATTTACCCCCTATGGACACTTCCAAACCTGCTGCCGATCCAAAGAGTGCCATTGCGCGCGATGACCAGGCGCTTCGTAGCGATGTCCGATCGCTCGGTGAATTACTCGGTGAGACACTCGTGCGCCAAGAGGGAGCAGACCTCCTTGAGCTTGTGGAATCAGTTCGAAAAGCGGTTCGCGAAGGCGGCGGTGAGGAAATACTTTCAAAGCTCTCAGTTGAAGAGAGCGTTCAACTCGTTCGAGCATTTAGTACATATTTTCATTTAGCAAATGTTGCGGAGCAAGTTCACCGCGCGCGCGTTTTACAAGACGAAAGAGATGCGAGTGGGTCGTGGATATCTCGCGCCGTTAATCGCATTGAAGAAGTTCAGCAAACCACCAATGAATTTACTAAAGAAGATTTGCAGGGTTGGATGGATGAATTTTCAGTCCGACCAGTATTTACTGCCCACCCAACAGAAGCTGCCAGACGTTCGGTCTTGAGCAAACTCGGAACAATCGCGGATTTACTCGATGACAAGAAAGATGCCGTACGTGAACGTCGACTCGCCGAAACCGTTGATCTCTTGTGGCAGACCGATGAGCTTCGATTAGGTCAACCGGAACCGCTGGACGAAGCGGTAAACGCGCTTTATTACCTCGATGATCTCTTTGCGATGACGGTCCCAGAAGTTCTGGATGATTTTGCGCGCGAGTTAGCGCGACTCGGGGTAACAATTTCACCAACCGCGCGGCCGCTCTCCTTTGGAACTTGGATCGGTGGGGATCGGGACGGCAACCCAAACATCACGGCTGCGATCACGCGGGGCGCAATAACCCTGCAAATCGGCCATTTTATTCGAGCCATGTTGGGCGCCTTAGATCCACTGCGACAAGCGCTTTCGGTATCTACCCGAATTGCTGGTGCATCTCCCGAACTCGAAGAATCAGTCGCGTGGGACCTAGATAATTTGCCAGAAATTGAAGCTCGCTTTCGCCGTCTCAACGTCGAGGAGCCTTATCGCTTAAAGGCCACCGCAATTCGTCACCGCTTAATTCTGACGCAACGCCGCCATGCAGCTGATCGCCCACATGAAGCGGGACGTGACTATGAAAATACCGCGGAACTTTTAGCAGATTTAATCATCATGCGCGATTCTTTACTCGAGTATAAAGGCGAATTGATCGCTCACGGACTCCTCGAACGTGTCATCCGCGCTGTTTCGAGTTTTGGATTGACGCACGCGACAATGGATATTCGCGAGCATTCAGATGCGCACCACCATGCCCTCGCGCAGTTGGCGGCCGATCCGTTGAACATCGATACGCGCGCTCAAAATACGATCGATACTTTCAAGACAATAAACGATCTCATCACAAAATTTGGATCAGAGGTTATTGAGACCTACATAATCTCAATGACCAAATCCCATAAGGATGTTTTGGCGGCGGTTGAACTTGCAACCTATGCCGGATTAGTTGTTGATGGCCGTTCAATGATTGGATTTGCGCCGCTCCTTGAAACCGTTGCAGAACTTCGAGCCGCAGATACCATTTTGAATAACTTGCTCTCCGATCCCAACTATCGCCAAATCGTCAAAAGTCGTGGTGATGTCCAGGAAGTGATGCTCGGCTATTCCGATTCAAATAAGGATGCGGGAATCGCGACCTCACAATGGGAAATTCACAAAGCGCAACGCAAACTTCGTGACGTTGCTATTTCCCACGGCGTGAAATTGCGGCTCTTCCATGGTCGAGGTGGTTCGGTTGGCCGTGGTGGTGGGCCAACGTATGACGCGCTGATCGCGCTTCCTTGGGGTTCAATCGACGGCCAAGTAAAGATGACCGAACAGGGCGAAGTGA